>NZ_LZLV01000001.1 GCF_001673405.1 Mycobacterium sp. 1245111.1
CGCGTCGGTCGTGCCGCAGTCCGTGCTGAGCATGTTCTAAGGCGCCTAACCGCCCAAGACAAAATCGGACCCCCAGCCCACCGCTGGGGGTCCGATTTGCGTTGAAATCCTCCGGTCGGCACGCGAGAAAAATATTCAACACGTGCGCAGCGATTTGGCTCAATCTCAGGTTCTCTTCAGAGTAGGCTCAGCGATCTCAAGTCACCTTGGTGGGAAGGGGGCCGCCGTGAGGGCCGCTTCGCGTGGAAGTGTTCTGGCTGCTGCGGCGATCGCAGCGACCAGTCTCGTCGTCGCGACACCGGCCATGCAGCGACCTATCCACCCGCCCGTCAGCAGCATCGAGACTCGGCTCGTCGACTACACCGATATCCCGGTGAACCTGTTCAACGACATCTTGAACATCCCGTTCAACGAGGTTCAGGGCTTCGACGTGCTCTCCAACTCGCTGTTCTTCAGCGGGGACTGGTGGGTGCCCAGCGCGGTGAACCTGTGGGGAACCGATCCCGGTGATCTGGGGCATTACATGGGCCTGCTCGACGTGTTGATCCCGTTCTCGGCGATATCGGGTCTCGACCAACCGGAGATCGACCCGGTAGCGGACGCGGCCGGGCTGGCGGGATTGGCGCAACAGATCGGCCTCTTCGCGGCGGCCGAACTTCCGGTCAGCGCTTCGTGTGACGCAGAGACCTGTTATCCGATGACGCCGCCGAACATCATCACCGGCAGCACGGGCTTTGACCGAAACATTGGTTTCCTCCAAGCCTTATTCGGTCAGGCCACCGACGCGCACAACCAGCCGTTCGGCCTCTTCTCGAACTGGTTCCAGGTCCCGTTCTCCGACTTGGCAAACGGCACCTTCACCTTCGGTAAGGACGACCCCGGCATCATCGACCCGAGCCCTGGCACCGGTCCCGACGGGATAGTGCCCGGTGGTTATGGATTCTTCGGCACCACCGATCCCACCGAGGGCAACGCCGGCTTCATGCCTTGGGAAGGTGTGACTTTCAAGCTGAACCTGCTCGGACCGTTCGAGAACTTCTTCAACAGCTTGCTTGCCGATCCGGCGAGCAACCCGATCGAGATCCCGACGATCACCGAGATCGGTCAGGCGTTCCAGAACTTCGCCGCCGGATCGGTGATCGCCTTCGACCCATTCCTCATGGGCAGCCCCGCTTGCCCGGCCCTCTGCGACATCCCGGCCAACCTGACCCAGACGGCCCTGGTCCAGGACATCCTGGCTTGGGACCCGAGCAACACGACAATTCAGGCCTGGCTGGACGGGGCCAACAACAACGCGACGCTGCTCCAACAGGAGGCCGCCGTCGCGCTGCTGCAGACCGGGCAGTTCAACCTGTCCTACGAGAACCTGCTGAACTACGACGCGCTCCTCGCCCAGATCAACCCCGAACTGCCCTACCTGTTCACCAACGACGGGATCGTCACCGACCCCAACTACGTCGAGTTCGCAAGCGGCACCGCAACGAGTCTCGATCCGGTGTACGGCGGTCTGAACTCCAACCTGGTGATCAACGACTGGTTTACGTTGCTCACCAACAACAAATGGGACCTGACGCCCCTGGAGAACATCAACACGCTGTACTACTTCTTCGACCCGGCGTCGCAAAACGTATTGGGGCCACCGTTCGAGGCCGCCGCCGAAACGGCGACCGTCACCTCCGCCGTCAACGAACTGACCACCGACCTGAGCGCGCTGCTGGCCAGCATGGGCGGAACGACCGTCGCGGACGCGCTGAGCGCAGCGCTCGCGGAGATCAGCGCTCAGATCACCGCGGACCTGGCGTCGTTCGTGCCGCAGTCCGTGCTCAGCATGTTCTGAGGTCGAAGCCCTGACCCAACAATGGGCTACTAGCCCGCCGGGTCCCAATTGTTGTTCTGCGAGAACGGGATTCGACGCCGCTGCGGTGGACGTACACCTAACGCACAGCGTTTTGGTCGGCATCTGACAGGCTGGCAGTTTCTTACGCGATCCACAGGCCACGCCTATGGGTCGGCTGGAATCTCAACTTCCTTTCACTGTATGTTCAGCTGGCATCAGAGCCGAAGGTTGTGAAGGGGGGCCGCCGTGCAGGCTGCTTCGCGCACGTACGTCCTAGCTGCCGCAGCGGTTGCGGCGACCAGTGCCGTGGTTCTTGCGCCGGCCGCTCCGAAGGCGTCGCACATTCCCGTCCGCAAGATCGAAACGCGGCTGGTCGATGCGACCGACTTCCTCAATGTCCCGATCAACCTGTTCGACGACTTCGTCAACATCCCCTACAACGAGTTCGCGGGCATCGACGTCCTCGGCAATTCGCTGCTTTTCAGTGGAGACTGGTGGGTGCCCAGTGCTACCAACATCTGGGGTACCGACCCTGGGGACCTGGGCCATTACATGGGCATCCTCGACACGCTGCTTCCGTTCGCGCCGCAGATCTCGGGACTCGGGCAGCCCGAGATCGACCCGACGCTTGATGCGAGCGGCATGGCCGGCCTGGCGCAGCAGATCGGGCTGCTGGCCGCGGCCGAATTGCCCACCAGCGCATCGTGTGACGCGGAAGCCTGCGCCCCGATGACGCCGCCGGAAGTCATCACCGGCAACACGGGTCTCGACCGCGACATCGGCTTCCTCGAGGCGCTCAGTGGACACGGCACCGACGCGAACGGTGAGCCGTTCTCGCTGTTCTCCAACTGGCTGCAGGTGCCGCTGTCGGAACTGACCAGCGGCAACTTCACCTTCACTCCAGCGACCGACCCGGGGCTGCTCGACCCGAGCCCCGATGTCGGCCCCGACGCGCCCGGAGTGACCGGTTCGTTGGGCTTCGACGGCACCACCGGCGTCGACGGCACCGGCACCGGCGAATACATGCCGTGGGCCGGGGACACATTCCAGCTCAACCTGTTTGGACCGTTTGAGAACTTCTACAACAGCCTGTTCGAAACCCCGACCGGTGGCATCGACGGCACTGGCATCGACCTTCCGAGCCTGACGGATATCGGCCAGTCGCTGCAAAACCTCACTGCCGGTGCGCTTGTCGCGTTCGACCCGTTCGTAGCGGGAAGCCCGGCCTGCCCGGCGTTGTGTGACACCCTGCCGGCCGGCACGACGCAGCTGGACTTGCTGAAAGACGTTCTCGCGCTGGATCCGTCGAACACCTCGCTGGCCAGCTACGTGGGTGACTTCGCCGACCAGAACAACGCGACGATTCCCCAAATCAACGACGCGATAGCGCTTTTGCAGACAGGGTCGTACAACTTCAGCCCGACCGAACTGGCGCAGGTCGACACCGCACTGGGCAACATCAACCCCGAGCTGCCTGCGCTCTACACGAACATGGGCATTCTGACCGACCCGAACTATCTTGCGTACCTGTCCGATCCCACGAACCCGGACCTGCTCAACTCGTCCGGCCAGCTCGTCGGCGAATACGGCGGCTACAACTACATGTTGGTCGGAGACGACCTGGTGAAGTTCATCCAGGACAGCTTCACCGGCCATGTGGACCCGACCCTGTCAACCGACCTCCAAACGTTGTTCACCGACTTCACCTTCCCGGGAGATCCGTCGGCGCTGGCGTCGCTGCTGGGCGAGGGCGCCGCGTCGACGGCGGCGGGAGCTGCCGACCCGACCGGCATGACCGCGGACCTGAGCTCGCTCTTGGCCGGCTTCGACCCAAGCGCGCTCTCGACCGACCTGACCAGCTTGCTGTCGAGCCTCGGCACCAGCGTGGGTGGGGAAGCGCTGAGCCAGATGCTCACCGACCTCAGCACGCAGTTCGCCACCGAGTTCGGCACACAGTTGGCCACCGATCTCGGCACGCTCGTACCGAGCATGTTCTAGGCACGGCCGGCGCTAGCGCAACCCCGTGGACATCACGCGGTCCCACATCCGATCGCTCAACAGCGCTCGGGCCCACACGGATGCTTTACCCGACGCGCCGACGATGTAGCGGGGCTTGGGATTTCGGGTCTTGACCACCCGGAGGACCGTGCGGGCCACGGTGTCGGCGTCGATCGTCGCCCCGGGCGTGGTGGCCAGCCGGCGCGTAGTCTCCGAGTAGCGGATCTTGAACTGGCCGTAGGGGTCGTCGTCGGGGTAGGAGTGCTCGGTCTCGAATTGTGAAGCCACGAAAGGCGTTCGAACGCCGGTGGGATCGATCAGCACGACGCGGACACCGAATTGCGCGACCTCGGCGCCCAGCGACAGCGACAGGGCCTCGACCGCGTACTTCACCGTGTGGTAGGCGCCGGCGCCGGGGCTGGTGAATCGTCCACCGGTGCTGCCGATGGTGATGATCCGGCCGCGGCCCCGCGCACGCATACCCGGCAGCACCGCCTGCGACAGCTGAAGCGTGGCAACCACATTGGTGTCGAATAGGTGCCGCAGCTCGCTCAACTGGACCTGCTCGAGCGGGCGGGCAAGCGGGTAGCCGGCGCTGTTGACCAGCACGTCGACGCCACCGTAGTCGGCGTTGATCTCGTCGACGAGTTGAGCGACGCCGGCTTCGTCGGTGACGTCGAGCGACCGTGCCTGCAAGCCCTTGGAGCGCAGGGTGTCCAGCGCTTCCGGATTACGGCCGACCGCGAAGACCGTGTAACCCTGCTTCTGCAACCGGTACGCGGTGGCTTCGCCGATGCCACTTGTCGCGCCGGTGATCAGCGCAACCGGGCTGGAATTCATCAGGCGACGGTATCAACCGCGTGCGCCGACGGCCGGGTGAGGTATCAGAAGGACAGCAGGCTGGCGGCACTCTGGAACAAGCCTGCGAGATCGGTTGCCAGGCCAGGCAAATACGCACTGAGTTCACTCGCGAACGGGCTCGTCGACGCGGCCAGGTCGGCCGTCAGCAAGTTGAGCGACGCCGCCGCGTCCTGGGCAGCCAGCGTGCTGTCAGAAAGCGCGCCCAACTGCAGGTTGGCGACGTCCGGTACGTAGGGATAGAGATCTGCGAGGCCCGCCAAATCGCTCTGCGGCAGGATGCCGAGATCGACGAGGGCCGCGATCATGCCCTGGTCGGCGCCGGCAGCCAGATAGGAATCGACGGCGGTGAAATCGATGTCGGGGGCGGTCATATCCGCGGGGGTGCTGACGTTCGCGGCGCCCGTCCAGTTGTAGCCAAGGTCGACCAGCACCCGCATGTCGGGCTGGATGTAGTCGGCATATGCCGAACCCGCGCCGGTGCCCAGGCGCAGCCCGTCCAGCAACGGAAGGTCCTGGGTCGGAATGAGGAAGTAGTCGGTGTTGCCCATGTAGCCGTCGGTCACGGGTTGCTTGACCGCATCGGCCACCGTCGACGGATCGAAATACGCCGGCCATCCGGGCAGCAGATACGGGTGAAGGTCGAAGTAGCCGTTCGAGGCGTTCAGGTCGGCGAACAGGTTGCTGTAGTACTGCGGAAAGTCGGAGGCGCCGCTGTACTCGATGCTGTAGATGTCGGTGGTGTACGGAGTGTCCACCGGAGTGGACGGAAGGTTTACCCCGAACATCCCCGGAAACCGGGTAAAAATGCCTCCGTCGGGGGTATTGAGGTCCTCGGCCAATACGAATTTCAGGCCGTTTATGTCGGTGTTCGTGGCGGCGAGATTGATCATTTCCTGGGTGATGACGGAGTTGCTCATCGAGTAGCCGGCGATGACGAGGTTGGCGTCGGGGTTTGCCGTGAGCTGTTGCTGGATCGCGGCATCCAGGTCGGCGATACCCTGCGTGAGTCCGGTGTTGTAGTCGGTCTCGGGCGTGTAGACGCTCACCGGATCGCCGAGGATGTGGTACACCGGCTGCCCGGCGAAAGGATTTGCGGGATCGACGTAGGTGCTGAGCAACTCCTGCATGTATGTCGCATCGGGCTGCGAGAGGTAGGCATGGCCGAGGACCAACGCGGTGTAGTCAGGTGTGTCGTCCGCGAAGGCCGGGGCCGCATTGAGGAGCGTCGCGCCGGCCAGCAATCCAAAGCCAAGCCCACGGGCTTTCCACGGCGCCATCGAACCCCAATTCACCACTGATCCCCCCGGTCCGCCTACAAAGTACTACCTTTGCCGCTCGCCGAAGGCGTTCTCGGCGTATGAATTTAGGCCGTGGCGCCGTCTGTCGTTTGGTGTTGCCACCGTCAGCAACGCGGGTAAGGTCAGTCCGCGTGGTCCTACCGACGCCAGCAGAAGACCGAGTGGCCGTCGTGACCGGCGCCTCGTCCGGCCTCGGCGAGGCGATGGTGCTCGAGTTGGCGCGACGTGGCTACCAACTGGTGCTGGTGGCCCGGCGGACCGGCCGCCTCCAGGAGATCGCCGACGGGTTGAGCATCAAGGCGCATGTGCTGCCGGCCGACCTGTCGAGCCGGGCCGACCGCGCCGCTCTCCCTGGGCGTGTCGACGCGCTGGGTGTAGTGCCCGACATCTTGATCAACAACGCCGGCCTGGCCGGCCGCGCTCCGGTGGCGAATTCCGTTCCCGAGCAACAACTTAACCTCGTCGAGGTCGACATCGCGGCCATCGTGGACCTGTGCAGCAGGTTCCTGCCGGGCATGGTCGAGCGGGGTCGCGGCGCCGTGCTGAACGTGTCGTCGCTGGCCGGTTTCTACCCACTACCCAGTCAGGCCACATACGGCGCAGCTAAGGCATTTGTGTTGTCCTACACGGAAAGTCTGCGCAACGAGCTGCGTGGCACCGGCGTCGTCGCGACCGCGCTGTGCCCGGGACCGGTCGACACCGACTTCGACGTCGTGGCCGGTTACAGCGCGGGGGAGCGGGCGGCGACGCTGCCGGGCTTCATGTGGAAGCCGGCCGACGAAGTCGCCCGCGCCGCAATCGACGGTTTGGATGCCGGCAAATGCCGCGTGGTTCCGGGCCGGATGAATCGACTTATCGCGGCGCTGTGTCGAATTGCGCCCCACGAACAACTGCTGCCATTACTTGCCCGGCACGCGCGAAAGAAGCTCAATTGACGCCCTGGCTAACGCGCCGCGATATACGGATTATTGGACACGGCCGGGTTCCGGTAACACGGACGGATAGGCTGACGCGGTGCTAGAGGTCATCGAAAAGGGCAGTGTCAGCGAGGCTCATCCGGTCCCGCTGCTGTTTGTCCACGGGGCCTGGCATGCCGCATGGTGCTGGGACGAGAATTTCCTCAGCTACTTCGCCGACAAGGGTTACCGTGCGGTGGCATTGAGCTTCCGTGGCCACGGCGAAAGCCCGACTGACAAGCCGCTTCGCGCGTGCTCGGTGGCCGACTACGTCGAGGACGTGCATTCGGTTGCCGAGCAGCTGCCCAGCCCGCCCGCGATCATCGGGCACTCGATGGGCGGCCTGATCGTGCAGAAGTACCTGGAGCGATACGACGCCCCGGCCGGCGTGCTGATGACGTCGATTCCTCCGCAGGGAAACCTCGGCAACGCGCTGCGCTGGATCCGGGAACGTCCGTCGGATTTCGTCAAGATGACCGTCACCGGCAAAGCGCTGCCCTATATCAATCCACCGCAGCTGGCCCGGCAGCGGTTCTTCTCGTCGCACACACCGGAAGCCGACGTCCGCAAGTACGCAGCCCGACTGCAGGAAGACAGCTCACGCATCGGCATCGACTGCCTGCTGTTGCGGCTGCCGCGGCCCAAGCGGGTGAGGGCGCCGATGCTGGTGCTCGGAGCCGACGAGGACGGCGCGCACACCCGCAAGGAAATCCTTGCTACCGCACGCGCTTATGGCACTGAGGCGGAGTTCTTCCCGGACATGGGACACAACATGATGCTCGAACCCGGCTGGGCAAATGTCGCCGAGCGGATTCACACCTGGTTCGGCACCCGCGGGCTCTGAGCCTCGTACGTCAGACCCCCTTGGCGGGAACCAATTCCAGCGGAAGGTGTTCCAGCCCACGCATCGTCGGGTTGTCCAGGTAGCGGTACTCGCCGGCTAAACGGATCTCTTCGACCCGGGGCAGCAGCTGGGAGAACACCCGGGCCCCTTCCAGCCGGGTCAGCGGCACACCCAGGCAGTAGTGCACGCCGCCGCCGAACGCCAGGTGATCGGTCGGATTGCGGTCGAGGTCGAAGGTGTCCGGGTCGGGGTAGTGACGTGGGTCGCGGTTGGCGGCGGCGAACAGCAACAGCACCCGCGCGCCAGCCGGAATCGTGTCGGCTCCCACTTTGTAGTCGCACGTCGCGGTGCGGTAAAAACCCTGCACCGGCGAGCCCATCCGCAACTGTTCCTCGACGGCCGCCGGAATCAACTCCGGGTGCGCCCGCAGCCGCGCGTACAGGTCGGGCCGCTGAGCCAACGTCAACAGCAGGCCGGACAACATGTTCGTGGTCGTCTCGCTGCCCGCGCCGATCAACATCGCGGCGCTCCAAAAGATTTCGTCGTCGGTGAGCACGTCGTCGGCGTCGGCCGGCGTCATCATCGAGATCAGGTCGTCGCCGGGATTGAGGCGTCGCTGCGCGATCAGTGGGTCGAGGCTGCGTCGCATGGCCGCGGTCGCGCTGCCGGAACGCGCCGACAGGCGCATGCCGTGCGGGGTCAACGGCGCGAAGGCGCCCGCCACCATGTCGTCCGACCAGGCCACGAACTGCGGCTGATCCTGCTGCGGGATGCCCAGCATCCTGGCGATCAACCGGGTCGGTAGCGGCTTGGCGAGGCCGTTGACGGCCTCGGTGTGACGCTCGGCTATCACGTTGTCGACGAGTTCGTCGGCGACCTCGTTGATGTTGGTCTGCCACGCCGTCATCGCCCGTGCTGTGAACGCGCGGGAGACGAACTTGCGCAGCCGGGTGTGGGCCGGCGGGTCGGCGGCGTTCATCGACGGTAGGTAGACCCGGTATCGGCTTTGGCTCTGCGCCGACGACAATTCTTCGTTGTCGCGCAACGCCTTTCGTACATCGTCGTAGCCCGCGATGATCCAGATGCTGCGTTTGCGGTTGTACCAGACGCTTGGAACGTCATCGCCGTTCAGCAACGACTGGTAACCCGGATACGGGTCGTGCATGACTTCGGCGGAAAACGGGTCGAAGTCGGTGTGGGGCGCGGTTTTCCGGCCGGTCAATGAGTAGCCGTAGGAGGTCGCCTTATCCCGCGCCACCCCCAGCGCCCCGTCGACACCGACCTTCATCAGGCTGGCGCGAAACCGCAGCCTGCGAGCCAGCGTCATGCGGACAAACCCTCTCGTGAACACCTACCGACGCAAGAGACGGGTGTCAGTCCTTCGTGAGATGGTATGCGCGGTAGTCGATTTCGCCACGCTCGAGGTCGTTGTAGAACCACGACCCGTCGACCACGGCGAACTCCCGGCCGAACTTACGCAAAAAGGCCGGCAGGCGGGTGTTGATGATCTCGTTCGATCGGGCCGAGTTCTTCTTCAGGCCGCGCAGCACCTCGTCGTTGATGACCCGGTGCGACACCTCGCGCATGCCCGAGTTGGCGAGATCAGACTCCCAGTTACCGAAGTTGTCGCGGTTGCGGAAGTCGACGTGCAGGAAGTGCCCGCCCGGGCGCAGCACGCGCTTGACCTCGCTGAGGAAGCGGTCGAAGTGCGGGTAGATATGCGAGGCCTCGACGTTGATCACCGCGTCGAAGGATTCGTCCGGGAACGGCAGGTTCTCGGCGTCGCCGTGCACGAAGCTCAGGCCCGGCACCTTGTGCCGCTCGTTGCAGAATTTGACTCCGGCCGCGTTGAAGTCGAGGCCGGTGTAGGACGCGGGCTTCAGCGTGCGGGACAGGTATGACGCGCCACCGCCGTGGCCAGAGCTGCACTCCAGCACTTTCTTGCCGGCGAGGTCGACGCCGTCCTGGGTCGCGCACTGGTGGTAGAGCTGAATGCTGTACCGGTTGGGCTCGTCGGCCGGGTCGAGAGGCAGGCCCAGTGGCGGGTCCTCCTCGTAGCCCCAGTTGAGAAACTGGACGTCGTCCTGGTTGTGCAGCCGCTTGGTCATCAGCGGGTACCAGTACCGGAAGAGTTTCTTGTACGTCGCTGTCGAACCGATGCGGTAGACGAGACTTGCGCCGACGTTGTCCAATGAAGGGCTACGAACCATGCAGGAAGTATCGCACAGTGTCGGGTGTGCTTGTTGTGGCATGCCTTTTTCGCGCTGCCGTGAAGGCGTGGCCGAAATTCACGTGGTCATGAAGCGTCGCGCAAACTCCAGACGAGTTGTGCGGCAAAGGATTTAAGCGGCGGGCACCGAAGTTGCAACGTTGGTGCGCTGCGGCTCACTGCGATAACGCGATGCGGGGCCGTTGATTCGGCAAATACGCCACATCAGCAACGCGAATGGGTTCATCAAATTCAGGTCGTCGCAGAGCATGCGGATGTCACCGAACATGTCCCGCAGCGTCTGGCGTGATTCCCCGCCGTCGGAGTACAACTCCTTGCGCACCGAGCGGGGGATGCCGAACTGGCGGAAGAACCGACGCGAGGGCACCACCATCGCCTGGCCCAGCATCCGCATCACGATCGGCACATACAGCGACAACCAGAACCGGGTGTACCACTTCAACCGCGGAACACGCCGGTGCAGATACTCATGGGCAAACGAGATGTGCCGGGCCTCTTCGGCGACGTGGATCGCAATGAGGTCCTGCATGATCGGGTGAATCGAGCGCGGCTCGGGCTCGCGCAACAGGTTCGTCTGCAGGTAGTCGAACGGCACTTCGCCGGCCAGCACGCCGAAAAAGAATGCGTTCGGCAGCGGACCCGCATAGAACGGGACGACCGGTGACAGCACCCGCAGCCAGCGCGGCATCCCGGGAACGTCGACGCCGATGCGGTTGACGATCTCCTGAAACATCAGGCTGTGGCTGCATTCCTCGATCGACTCGTGCACGCAGTAGCGATACTCGGGCGAACCGTTGGGAACCCAGAACGCGTAGTGCAGCAGCCCGCGAACCAGGATGCCCTCGAACTGCGTACCGACCTTGGCCATGTTGGCCTGGCGCCACATGCCGATCGCGACCTGCTTGTCCAGTGGCTGCGCCTGGTACCACGGGTGGCTCCCCAGCGGATCCGACGTGGACAGTACCCACCGCGGGTCGTTCGCGGTGACCGAGAAGATCGGGGCTTCCCAGTCGACGTCGGTGTAGGGATTGAAGTGGCGGACCGAGGCTTCCGAGAGTGACGTCAGCGTGGCGGCGTAATCGGTGTCATCGCTGACATCCATGTTGCGCTTGAGCCGTCTGACCACGCCGAAGAACGCGAGCAGGAGCAGCAGGCTCACCGAGAGGACGGCGCCCAGCACGATGAAGAAAATGGCCAGCGTGACCGGCAAACCGAGGCCTCCCTCCGGCTCAGCTCAGCATGCGGCTTTCTGCACATGCGCTTCATGGGGCACAGTCGGAACGGGAGCTTACCGGGTGAGGGTGAAAGACCTAGTACGGAACGGCCTCATTCTCATGTCTGTCTGTTTAGCCCCGGGTAGCTCGTGATCAGCGTGGGTGTGCCCCTCGAACAGCCAAATCCCATTAGACAGTACACACGCTCCGCCCGCGGGTTGACCCTCCGGGTCACAAAGCTACGGGATCATCACGACCGTCGCGCGCCGGGTGCGCGTTAGACCGCGCGACGGCGGCCTCGCTCGCCGTCGTTTCACCGTTCGTGCAGCAGGAAGGTACCGTTTAGAACTTATGGATGACCAGCAGTTCGATGTGATCATCGTGGGGGCGGGTTTCGGCGGTATCGGCGCTGCGATCCAGCTGAAAAGCATGGGGTACGAGAACGTGCTGATCGTTGATCGCGAAGACGATCTGGGTGGCACGTGGCACGTCAACCACTATCCCGGTCTGGCGGTCGACCAACCGTCGCCCACCTTCTCCTATCGGTTCGAGCCCAACCCGTACTGGTCGCGGATGTACGCGCCCGGCTCCGAACTCAAGAGTTACGCCGTCAACGTCGCCGAGAAGTACGACGTCCGGCGGTTCATGCGGTTCAACACCACCGTCGAGGGGGCCCGGTGGGATGAGGAGGCCCGCTTGTGGCGCCTGGCGCTAGCCGACGGCGGGACGCTGAGCACGCAATTCCTGATCGCCGCCACCGGGTTTCTGTGCCAGCCCAAGATGCCCGACATCCCGGGTATTGAGACGTTCGGTGGCCGCATCCTCCATACCGCGCAGTGGGATGACGACTTCTCCGCCGCCGGGCGCCGTGCCGCAGTCATCGGAACCGGTTCCACTGGGGTGCAGGTGGCTCCGGCGTTGGCGAAGGACGCCGCGGAGTTGACCGTGTATCAGCGCACCCCGATCTGGGTGCTACCGAAGTTCGACGTGAAGTTCTTCCAGCCGGTGCAAAGCCTTTTCGCGCGGTTCCCGGTTACCCAGCGCGCGCTGCGCTGGTATACCGACGCGATCCTGGAACTTTCGATGGTCCTCACGATGTGGAAGTTCCGGTACTTCCGGCTCTTCAACAAGGGCATCTCGCAGTTCTCCCGGCTCTACCGGATGCTGGCGGTGCGGGACAGGGAGCTGTCCCGAAAGCTGGACCCGGACTTTGACTTCGGCTGCAAGCGGCCCACCATCTCCAACGACTTCTACCAGGCTTTCACCAAACCCCATGTGCACCTGGACACCAACGGCATCGACCGGATCGAGCCCGACGGCATCGTCTCCAGGGACGGCACCAAGCGGATGATCGACACCCTGGTTCTGGCAACCGGATTCGACGTCTGGGAGGCCAACCTGCCCGCCATCGAGGTGATCGGACGTGACGGCAAGAACCTCGGAAAGTGGTGGCGCGAAACCCAATTCCAGGCTTACCAAGGTATTTCGATGCCCGGCTTCCCGAACTTCCTGTCGATGGCCAGCCCGTACGCCTGGGTGGGCCTGTCGTGGTTCAACACCGTCGAGTACCAGATGAAGCACATGGAACGGCTGTTCGGCGAAATGCAGCAGCGCCAGGCCCGCACCTTCGAGGTCACCGAAGACGCCAACGCGCGTTTCCTGGAGCGGATGACCACGCTGATGAAAGACTCTGCGTTCGAGCTCGGCAATTGCGTCAGCTCGCGGTCCTACTGGTTTCGCAACCACACCGGCAAGGGTGAGGCGCCGCTGTTCCGTCCGACCTCGGTGCGTAGCGCCGTGAAGGAGCAGGAGACCTTCCCGATGTCGGACTACGCGATCGCCTGAGCGGCGCTCAATCCTTGATGAATTGGTAGATGCGGTATTCCGCGTCACCGCTCTCGATGACGTTGTAGATCCCGGTGCCCGGCACGCCGGCGAAGTGACGGCCGAACGGCCGGAACCACTTCGGCAGCTGCGCGCTGATCAGGTCGAGCTTGTGCTGGGCGCTGGCGTCCAGTGAGCGGATCACCCCGTCGTTGATCACGCGCATGGACACCTGACGCAGCGGCATCGCGTCGAGAGCACCCTCCCAGACCGGGAATTCGGCGCGGCCGCGGAAGTCGGCGTAGAGCAGGCTGCCGCCCGGCTTCAGGACCCGGGTGACCTCCGACAGGAACTTCTCCAGGTTCGGATAGGCATGCGAGGCTTCGACATTCACGATCGCGTCAAAACTGTTGTCCGGGAACGGCAGATCCTCGGCGTTGCCGTGCACGAAGCTCAGGCCGGGCAGCTTGTGGTGTGCGTTGCAGTAGGCGACGCCGTCCGGGTTGTAGTCCAGCCCGATGTACTCGGCGGGGGAGAACGTGCGCATGATGTACGACCCGCCACCGCCGTGGCCGCAGCTGCACTCGAGCACCTTCTTGCCGGCCAGGTCGATCTGCGAGGCGACCTGGTTGTACAGGTTGATCGAGTACCGGTTGGCCGCGTCGTTCTCGTCGAGCGGAAGGTTCAGCGGCGGGTCACCCTCATAGCCGTAGTTGAGGAAGGTGACGTCCTCGGTGTTGAGCCGACGGGTCAGGAACGGGTACCAGACCTTGTTCATGAAGGCCTTGTAGCCCCGGTAGCCGATGTCGGTGACGCGTTCCTTAGTCGTAGGCATGCCGGGAAGTATGCCAGGCAAGCGTTCGTGTCAGCTGCTGCGGTCGGCGGCCGAGACCGAGTCGCGATCTTTCGCCGTAGCGTGGTGGCGACGGTAGACGACCGCGCGTGCGCCCTTGCCCGGCGCGATCGCCACCCCGCGGAAGTTGCGGCCCTCGTCGGGTGCGTCGGTAGGCGTGAAGCGGAATTCACGGAACAACGTGCGCAGCGTGATGTCCATCTCCATGTGCGCGAAAGCCGCACCCACGCAACGGTTTATACCGCCGCCGAACGGCACCCAACGGAACGACGGCGGCGGGCCGCCGAGGAACCGGTCCGGGTTGAACGCCTCCGGGTCGTCGTAGTTGACGTCCGACTCGTGGGCAAGCTGGAAGTCGATCATCACGGCGGTGTCGGGAGGAAGTACCCACTCGCCGACCCTCACCCGGGTCTTGGTGGTCCGCAATGACGCGGCGATGGTGGGCCGGACGCGCTGGATTTCGTAGATCGTGGCCGCCCGCAGTTCGGACCCGCCGGCGTCGACTTCCTCGGTCAGGCGCGTCATCACGTCGGGGTTGCGGCGCAACCGCTCGATGGCCCATGCCAATTGGGACGCGGTGGTCTCGTGACCGGCGGCGACCAGGGTAAGCAGCTCGTCGGCAATGTGGCGGTCTGAGATCGGCGAGCCATCCTCGTAACGGGCCTGCATCAGCAGCGCGAGCATGTCGGTGCGATCGGCCAGCGACGGATCCACGCGAGCCTCGGCGAGGAGTTCGTCGATCACCGCGTCGAACCGTCGACGGTAACCGGCCAGCTTGCTGCCGGGGCTCCAGGAGCCGTACTCGCGCCGCACGACCGGGGGCATCCGCTGCATCAGGGAGCCCAGCGTGATCAACGATGGGATGACGGCCTTGAGCTCGTCCAGGGCGTCGGCCCGTTCGCCGAACGTGGCGCGCATGATCGCGTTGAGCGTCAGCCGGGTCATCGATTCGAGGGTCTCGAACTCTTGGCCCTCCGGCCAGTTCGCGGTTTCGCGCAGCACCTCGTCTTCGACGAGTTGTTCGTAATTCTTCACCTTCTTGCCAGAGAAGTTGGGCAGCACCAGCTTTCGGCGCTCCGAGTGCTCCTTGCCGAGCAGGCTGAACGTCGAGCCGGGGCCGAACGCCTGCCCGAGCACTTTGGTCGGCCGCTCGATCAGATCGAAGCTGGTGCTGTAGACCTCTTTGACGATGTCGCGGTCGTGGATGACGATCGTCTTCCCGAAAAGAGGCAGGTTGATCGTGAACGGGCCGCCGTAATGCCGGCTCAGCCAGGGCGCCACAGAGTACTGCAGCGACGTCAAGAAAAGCACGCTGGTGACCAGCTTGGGCAGCCGCAGCGTGGGCGGCAGCCGCACCGGATCCGTGGTGGCCGTTGCCATGTCGCCCCCCTCCTACTTATCTACCAGCACATTTCACCGTACCGGCGCGTGATCAGTCCTTGGTGAACAGATACACGCGGTAGGTGTACTCGCTGCCGCGCAGCGCGCCGTTGAAGGCCCAGTCGGTTATGTCGCTGGCGTAGCGCGCGAAGGTGCGGCTGACCGCCGAGCCGTGGTGCTGGCTGATCCGTTCCTGCTTGCGCGGGGTGTTCTTCTCGTTGCCGCGCAACACGTTCTGGTCGATGACCGACATGGAGATCTGCCGCAGCCCTGAGTTCGCCAAGTCCGACTCCCACTCGGCGACCTCCGAGCGCGGACGGAAGTCGGTGTAGAGGAAATGTCCGCCCGGCTTCAGCACGCGCTTCACCTCGCTGAGGAACTTCGGGACATCGGGGTACAGGTGAGAGGCCTCGACATTGACCAGCGCGTCGAACGACTCGTCGGCGAACGGCAGCTCCTGGGCGTTGCCCTCGACGAAATCCAGGTTGTCCAGGTGGTGCCGGTTCTTGGCGAACTCGATGCCGGCCGGGTTCAGGTCCAGTCCGGTGTAGGAGGCCGGGTGCTGAGTGCGCACCAGATATGAGGCCCCACCGCCGTGGCCGCAGCTGCATTCGAGCACCTTCTTGCCGGCCAGGTCGACCTGGGTCGCGGTGCGGTGATACAGCTGGATGAAGTAGCGGTGCGGTTCGTCGGCCTCGTCCAACGGGATGCCCATCGGTGGGTCTTCTTCGTATCCGTAGTTGAAGAACAACCAGTCATCGCCACCGAGCAGCTTCGTTTGCGAGGCGAACCGGGTGGTGGCGAATGACGTGAATATCAAACGAAAGACGAAGGGGTTTATCACGAGCCGATGAACTAGTGGGCGACGGGTCAGGCGGTTCGCGGTGGCCATCGCGGAAGTATGACAGACGCGCGACGGCGCCGGACAACGTGGCTGGCAGCGGCGTTTACTCGTCGAGACGTACACGTCGGCTATCGCAACTGGCGTGGCCGGAATGCGTCACGATAAGAGCGAATTGGCTTCGGGATGCGTTTGGCTGCGCCGCAAAATAGATTGCCGGTGAAATAACGATATTGCGCGGTATATCCGCAGGTAGAATGCCTTTCGCGAGCGGATTGAATTCTTAGATAATGCATGGGAAAACCCCCTGACACATTGTGTGGGAAGCATGGTTTACTCGTCCCACTGGTCGCTTACGTATCGAAGCGCCACGGGCGTTCGGGACGGGCAAGAGATGGCGTTCGCTGGTGTGCTCAGGCGTGCATGGATACCGCTGGTGGTGTTGGCGGTCGTCGCCGGCGCAGGGTTCACGGTGTGGCGCGTCCGTGCCGTTCCCGATTCTGACAAGCATTCGCCGTATGGAAAATCCGAAGTCGCCGACATCGGACAACTTGCCCGGAAATCGGTCGTATATGAGGTCTTCGGTCCCGTAGGTACGGTGGCGGACATCAGCTATTTTGATGTGAACTCTGACCCGCAGCGCGTCGATAGTGCACGATTGCCGTGGACCATCAAGATCACGACGAACAGCCCAGCCGTCGTGGGCAACGTTGTGGCTCAGGGTGACAGCAACAGCATTGGCTGCCGGATCGTGGTGGACGGGCACGTCAAGGCCGAGAGGATCTCGAACGAAGTGAACGCGTTCACGTACTGCCGGGTCAAAAGCGCATGACGAGCCATCACCTCCGGCATGAGCACGCCGCGGGGACATTCGTGGCGCGATTGGTTCGCCAGTTGTCGGTGCCCATCATCCTTGGCTGGGTGGCGATCTCGGCGATCGTGACGCTTGCGATTCCCCCGCTGGAACAGGTCGCGCGCGACCATGCCGTGTCGCTTGGCACCAAGGACGCGCCGTCGGTCCGCGCGGCGGCGCGCATCGGAAAGGTGTTCAGGGAATCGGATTCCGACGCCATGGCGATGATCGTCATCGAGGGCGACAATCAGCTCGGCGACGACGCGCACCGCTACTACCAGGACATCATCGGCCGGCTGAAGGCCGACCCGAAGGACGTCCAGCACATCCAGGACTTCTGGGGTGATCCGCTGACCGCTGCGGGCGCGCAGAGCCCCGACGGCAAGGCTGCCTACGTTCAGCTGAATCTCGTTGGAAATCAAGGCGAAACGTCGGCCAATAGTTCTGTCGCCGACGTCCGGAAAATCATCGACAGCGTTCCCGCGCCCAAGGGGGTGAAGGCCTACCTCACCGGGTCGGCCCCGGTTGCCGCCGACGGTCTCACCAGCGGTGACAAGACGATCGTGAAAATCATGATCACCACGGTCGCGGTGATCTTCGTGATGCTGCTGTTCGTCTATAGATCGTTCATCACGGTGGGCCTTCTGCTGGCCATGGTCGGCGTCGAATTAGCCGCTGCCCGAGGCATTGTCGCGTTCCTCGCCATGCACGACGTCATCAAGCTGTCGACGTTCGCCACCAATATGTTGGTATCGCTGGCGATCGCGGCGGGAACCGACTACGGCATCTTCTTCATCGGGCGCTATCACGAGGCACGCCACGACGGTGAGGATCGCAAGACGGCGTATCTCACCGCCTATCGCGGCGTCGCCCATGTGGTTCTGGCGTCCGGCCTGACCATCGCAGGCGCGACGTATTGCCTCAGCTTCGCCCGGCTGCCGGTCTTCCAGACGGTGGGTGCGCCGTGCGCGATCGGCATGCTGGTCGCCGTTGCCGTCGCGCTCACCCTGATCCCCGCGGTCATCGCGGTCGGCAGCCGATTCGGTCTGCTGGAGCCAAAACGGCTCCATAGCGTGCGCGGCTGGCGGCGTGTGGGTACCGCGGTAGTGCGTTGGCCCGCACCGATTTTCGCGGCGACGTGCGCGGTGGCCATGGTCGGCCTGCTGGCGTTGCCGGGCTACAAGGTGAGCTACATCGACCGTGACTACCTTCCGAAGAACACTCCGGGCAACGTCGGAATGGCCGCCGCGGAACGGCATTTCTCCCAGGCACGGATGATGCCCGAAGTCCTGATGGTCGAGTCCGACCACGACATGCGCAACTCTGCGGACTTCCTAGTGCTGGATCGGCTGGCCAAGAGAATCTTCGGCGTCGAGGGAATTGCCCGGGTGCAGAGCGTCACCCGGCCGCAGGGAACCCCGCTCGAGCACACCTCGATCCCGTTCCTGCTGAGCATGCAGAACGCCGGGCAATTGCAGAACCTGCAGGTCGCCAAGGGTCGTCTCGACGACATGTCCAAGCTGGCCGATCAACTGGGCGGCACCATCAAGGCGTTGGAGAAAGTCAACGTTCTGATGAACCAGATGGTCGGCACCACGCACCACATCGCCGGCGTCACCAAAGACACGTTGGCCATTACCAACGAGGTGCGCGACGACATCGCGAACTTCGACGACACGTTCCGTCCGCTGCGTAGCTACTTCTACGCAGAGCAGCACTGCTTCAACATCCCGCTGTGCTGGGGCATCCGGTCGGCCTACAACGCCACCGACGGGGTGGACAAACTCAGCCAGAAGCTGGAGGAGCTCACCAAGGACGTGGATAGCGTCGACGCGGTGGTGCCGCAACTGGTCGCGCTTCTGCCGGCGCAGATCGAAACCATGCGCAGCCTGCGTACCATGGTGCTGACCCTGCACAGCACCGCGTCCGGAATGTTCGACCAGGCAAACGAACTCAGCGACGACGCGACCGCGATGGGCAAGGACTTCGACGCCGCGAAGACCGGCGACTCGTTCTACCTGCCGCACGAGGTGTTTGCCAACCCGGACTTCCAGCGGGTCGAGAAGCTGTTCCTGTCGCCGGACGGCAAGGCGGCGCGATTCATCATCTCGCACAAGGGTGATCCCGCGACGAACGAAGGCATGTCACGCATCGACGTCATCAAGACGGCTGCCTACGAGTCGCTCAAGGGCACCGCGCTGGAGGACTCGAAGGTCTACATCTCCGGCACCGCAGCGACTTTCAAAGATCTGCGGGAAGCCTCGAACTACGACTTCATGATCGCGGGCATCTCGTCGCTGTGCATGATCTTCATCATCATGCTGCTCATCACGCGCAGCCTGGTGGCCGCGCTGGTGATCGTGGGCACGGTCGCGTTGTCGCTGGGCGCGTCGTTCGGGATGTCAGTGCTGTTGTGGCAGTACATCCTTGGCGTCAAGCTGCATTGGCTCGTGATGGTGATGTCGGTGATCATCCTGTTGGCCGTCGGCTCCGACTACAACCTGTTGCTGGTCGCGCGGTTCAAGGAGGAGATCGGCGCCGGGCTCAAGACCGGCATCATCCGGGCCATGGGCGGCACCGGTCGGGTCGTGACGGCCGCGGGCCTGGTGTTCGCGTTCACGATGGCGTCGATGATGGTCAGCGACAACCGCGCGGTCGGTCAGGTGGGCACGACCATCGGTCTGGGCCTGTTGTTCGACACGCTGGTGGTGCGGTCGTTCCTGATGCCGTCCATCGCGGCGATGCTCGGGCGCTGGTTCTGGTGGCCGATGAACGTCGCGTCGCGTCCGCCGCGGCGGCGGCCCGTGGCGCCCCCGCCGGCACCGACACCGCGGCAACCCGCCGAGGCCGACGTCACCGCGCCGTTGGCGACGACGCGGATGTACGAGCATTTGCTGCGCCGCTAACCCTCTGCGGCTGAGCGGCTTTCGCGCGCCCCGTTGGGCCACTCAGCAGCTCAGCGGAACGCCTGGTCGATGATCTCCTGCTGCTCGACGGCGTGCACCTTCGACGAGCCCGACGACGGTGCCGACATCGCGCGACGTGAGATCCGTTTGATGCCAACAAGTTTGTCGGGGAACAGCTCGGGCAGTTCCAAACCGAACCGCGGCCAGGCGCCCTGGTTGGCCGGCTCCTCCTGAACCCAGAAGTACTGGTCGATGTTCGGATACCGGTCCAACGTCTCCTCAAGCCGGTGGAACGGCAGCGGCGCCAGCTGCTCGATGCGCACGATCGCGATGTCGTCCCGGCTGTCCTTGGCCTTGCGGGCCGCCAGCTCGTAGTAGATCTTGCCGCTGGTCAACAACATTCGCGTCGCCTTGCCGCGATCGCCGATGCCCTCGGAATAGGTGGGCTCCTCGAGCACCGAGTGGAATCGGTCTTCGGTGAACTCCTTGATGTCGCTGACCGCGGCCTTGTTGCGCAGCATCGACTTCGGGGTGAACACGATCAGCGGACGCTGTACGCCGTCGAGCGCGTGGCGGCGCAGCAGGTGGAAGTAGTTGGCCGGCGTCGACGGCACCGCGATCGTCATCGAGCCTTCCGCCCACAACTGTAGGAAGCGCTCGATGCGGCCGGACGTGTGGTCTGGGCCCTGCCCTTCATGCCCGTGCGGCAGCAACAGCACGACGCTGGACAGCTGGCCCCACTTGGCTTCACCGGAGCTGATGAACTCGTCGATGATCGACTGCGCCCCGTTGACGAAGTCACCGAACTGGCCCTCCCACAACACCAATGCGTCCGGGTTGCCGACGGTGTAGCCGTATTCGAAGCCGACGGCGGCGTATTCCGACAGCGGCGAGTCGAACACCATGAACTTGCCGCCGGTCGGGTTGCCGTCCTTGTCGACCGTCAGTAGCTGTAGCGGGGTGAACTCCGCGCCGGTCTCGCGGTCGATGATCACCGAATGCCGCTGAGAGAACGTGCCGCGGCGGGTGTCCTGGCCGGACAGCCGGACCAGCTTGCCCTCGGCCACCAGTGAACCCAGCGCCAGCAGTTCACCGAAGGCCCAGTCGATCTTGCCTTCGTAGGCCATCTCGCGGCGCTTCTCCAGCACCGGTGTGACGCGTGGGTGGGCCGCGAATCCCTCTGGGAGAGCCAGGAATGCGTCACCGATGCGGGCCAGCAGTGCCTTGTCCACCGCGGTGTCCAGACCGGCGGCGAGCATCTGGTTCGACTCCACGGACATGCTGGCCTGCACGCCGTGCTTCTCCAGTTCGCGGACGTCGTTGAAGACCCGTTCCAGTTGGCCCTGGTAATCGCGTAGTGCGTCCTCGGCCTCTTTCATCGAGATGTCGCCACGACCGATCAGCGCTTCGGTGTAGGTCTTGCGCACACCGCGTTTGACGTCGACGACGTCGTACATGTACGGGTTCGTCATCGACGGGTCGTCGCCCTCGTTGTGCCCGCGGCGGCGGTAGCACAGCATGTCGATGATGACGTCCTTCTTGAACTTCTGGCGGAAGTCGACGGCCAGTCGCGCCACCCACACGCAGGCTTCCGGGTCGTCGCCGTTGACGTGGAAGATCGGCGCGCCAATCATTTTCGCGACGTCGGTGCAGTATTCGCTGGAGCGCGAGTACTCCGGCGCGGTGGTGAAGCCGATCTGGTTGTTGACGATGATGTGGATGGTGCCGCCGACCCGGTAGCCGGGCAGCTTGGCCAGGTTCAGCGTCTCGGCGACCACGCCCTGGCCGGCGAACGCGGCGTCACCGTGCAGCATCATCGGCACGACCGAGTTGCCTCGCTCGCCCTCGCCCTTGTCCAACAGGTCCTGTTTGGCGCGGACCAGACCCTCCAACACGGGGTCGACGGCCTCGAGGTGTGACGGATTCGCTGTCAGTGAGACCTGAATGTCGTTGTCGCCGAACATCTGCAGGTACACCCCGGTGGCGCCGAGGTGATACTTGACGTCACCGGACCCGTGCGCCTGAGCGGGGTTGAGGTTGCCTTCGAACTCGCTGAAGATCTGCGAGTACGGCTTGCCGACGATGTTGGCGAGCACGTTGAGCCGGCCGCGGTGCGGCATGCCGATGACCACCTCGTCGAGCCCGTGCTCGGCGCACTGGTCGATCGCCGCGTCCATCAGCGGAATGGTGCTCTCGGCGCCCTCGAGCGAGAACCGCTTCTGGCCAACGTATTTCGTCTGCAGGAACGTCTCGAATGCCTCGGCAGCGTTGAGCTTGCTCAGAATGTACTTCTGCTGCGCCACCGTCGGTTTGACATGCTTGGTCTCGACCCGCTCTTCCAGCCAGGCCAGCTGCTCGGGGTCGAGGATATGCGTGTACTCGACGCCGATGTGGCGGCAGTAGGCGTCGCGCAGCAGGCCCAGGATGTCGCGCAGCTTGCGGTATTCCCAGCCGCCGAACCCGTTGACCTTGAACACCCGGTCGAGATCCCACAGGGTGAGCCCGTGGGTGACCACCTCGAGGTCGGGGTGGCTGCGGAATCTGGTGTTGTCCAACCGAAGTGGATCGATGTCGGCCATCAGGTGACCGCGGTTGCGGTACGCCGCGATCAACTCCATCACGCGGGCGTTCTTGTCGACGATCGAGTCCGGGTTGTCGGTGCTCCACCGGATCGGCAGGTATGGCACGCCCATCTCGCGGAACAGGTCGTCCCAGAAGTCGTCGGCGAGGATCAGCTCGTGGATGGTGCGCAGGAAATCACCTGACTCCGCGCCCTGGATGATGCGGTGGTCGTAGGTCGAGGTAAGGGTGATCAGCTTGCCGATCCCCAGCTCGGCGATGCGCTCCGCGCTGGCGCCCTGGAACTCGGCGGGATACTCCATGGCCCCCACGCCGATGATCGCACCCTGGCCGGCCATCAGCCGTGGCACCGAGTGCACGGTGCCGATGGTGCCGGGGTTGGTCAGCGAAATCGTCACGCCGGCAAAGTCTTCGGCGGTCAGCTTGCCGTCGCGGGCGCGCCGCACGATGTCCTCGTAGGCGGCGACGAACTGCCCGAAGCTCATCTCCTCGCAGCGCTTGATGCCGGCGACCACCAGGGCCCGCTTGCCGTCCTTGCCCTGCAAGTCGATGGCGAGGCCGAGGTTGATGTGTGCGGGCGTGACCGCGTTCGGCTTGCCGTCGATCTCGGCGAAGTGCCGGTTCATGTTCGGAAAGCTCTTGAGCGCCTGCACCAGCGCGTAGCCCAGGATGTGGGTGAACGAGATCTTGCCGCCGCGTGTGCGTTTGAGCTGGTTGTTGATCACGACGCGGTTGTCGATCATCAGCTTGGCGGGGATGGCCCGAACGCTGGTCGCCGTCGGGAGGTCAAGTGACTGCGACATGTTCTTGACGACGGCCGCCGCAGCGCCGCGCAACACTTGGACCTCGTCGCCTTCGGCAGGCGGGGGACCCGCGGGCTTGGGTGCCGGCGCTTGGGCCGCCGGCTGCGGGGTGCTGGGTGCGCCGTTGCCGGAGGCGGCGGGCACGGGTGCAGCCTGCGGGGGAGTCACTGCGGGCGGTGGAGTGGGAGCCGGCTTCACCTGAGCGGGGGTTTCGCCCGTCGACTCGGGGTTGTAGTCGACCAAAAACTCATGCCAGCTCGGGTCGACCGAGGAGGGGTCGTCGCGGAACTTGCGGTACATCTCCTCGACCAGCCATTCGTTCTGGCCGAATGGTGAACTCGTACTGCTCACAGCAGCTGCTCGCCTCGATTCCTCTGTCAATGCGCGTCACTTGCCCTGATTGTCCGGCTCCTCCGCGGGACCGCCCGCGTCGTCGCCGGACGCCCTGATTGTCCGGCTCCTCCGCGGACCGCCCGCATCGTCGCCGGACCTGCGGCTCCGACAGCCCGCCTCATAAAGGCTAACCCTAAGCTGGCGATCCGCCATGTGACTTCGTGCCGGATCGGTCCGCCGTTACGGCGCGGTCAGCCGGCGTCGGAAATCGTCGGCAACAGGTGCAGGTTCACCGGCCACTTCGCCGGCGGCGTCCCGAAGGCGTTGCGGGCGTTGCGCACGATCTTCTTGCCCGCCAGCCGGTTGCCGATCGCACCGATCAGGGCGCCGATGCCGACCGGTAGGAGCTTGCCGAACAGCAGCGCGCTGCGCCGCAGCGTGAATCGCCGCACCGCGCGCTTGAGCAGTCGCGAATTCAGCTGGGACAGCGCCGGCATCGGCAACGATGCGACGCCTTCGGACAGCCACGCCCCGCTGGTGCGGCCGCCACCGATCAGTTCGGTCATCGCCTGCTTGCTGTCGTCGCCGACCAACACCGACAGCACCAGTGCGCGCCGTCGCTCCCGCTCATCCGTGGAAACCCCGTACACCGACGCGATTGCCAGCGCGAAGAACGCCGTCGCCTCCAGAAACACCGCGGTCTCGCCGGCGGCGGCGGACAGCGCAGACAGTGTGCCCAGCCCCGGCAGCACTGCAGCCGAGCCCACTGCCGCGCCGCTGGCCGTCACGGCGGCCAGGTAGCGCTTCTCCAGTTTCGTGACGACTGCAGCCGGGCCGGCGTCGGGATCCGCGCGGCGCAGCCGGTCGACGTAGGCTGCCGCGGCAGGTCCCTGGATGCGTGAGCTGCGTTCGATGACGCTGGCTAATGCCCGCGCGGACCGTTTGGGCTTCCCCTCGGGAGTCGCGGGCAGAGAGTCGGCCGATGATCGTCGGGCGCTCATGGATGCCTCCGGTAGTGGATTGCCCGGCTCCTGTGCGGGCGGTTCCTGATGAGGTGGTACGTGCCTTCAGGCTAGCGCCGGCGCCGGCAAACGTGGGGCCGGGCGTGCACACAAATGGTCCATTAGGAATAATCCGGGTTGGACACATGTGCGATGACGACGCGGGTCCACGCCCCCGCCCGACGATGAGTCGGGGCGGGCCCGCCAAGCAAAACGGACAGTCGATGGCCTACCAGCTGACCTCGTTGGGTATCGCGGTGTTGGCGCTGCTCAAAGCCCGTCCGATGCACGGTTACGAGATGTTCCAGACCCTGGTCGCACGGCACGCCGATCGCATCGTGAAAGTGCGGCCCGGGTCGCTGTACCACGTCGTGGACCGGCTGACCGATGAGAAGCTGATCCGCCGGGCCGGGACCGTGCGCGACGGTAAGCGCCCCGAACGGGCCGTCTACGAGATCACCGACTCGGGAGTCGAGGCGCTGGCCGACCGGGTGGGCGAACTGATCGCCGTGCCGGCGCACGAGTTTCCGCAGTTCGCCGTCGCACTCGCCGAGATCGATACCGTGGGTTTAGATGTCGCCGCGAATGCGGTAGACGACCGTGTTGGGGCGCTGGAGGCTCGGGTTGCCGAGCTCATGGCGCTGCGTGACGCCAGCGTCGCGCCCGCCGGGTATCTGGTGGCATTCGACTACTTGCTGGCGACCACGCAGGCCGAGCTGTCCTGGCTGCACGGCTTTGCACGGCGGCAACGACCGAACGAGGTGGAGATATGACCACGGCGACTGCTCGCCGGCGACCGGGCGGTGGCCTGGCGGCGGGCAAGCGCGCCGGCGACGTGAATCCCTGGAACGCGCTGTGGGCGATGATGGTCGGCTTCTTCATGATCCTGCTCGATTCGACGATCGTCGCCGTCGCCAATCCCAGCATCATGGTCAAGCTCGGGACGAGCTACGACACGGTGATCTGGGTGACCAGCGCCTATCTGCTGGCGTACGCGGTCCCGCTGCTGGTGTCCGGGCGACTCGGTGACCAATTCGGCCCGAAGAACCTGTACCTGATCGGTCTGGCGGTCTTCTCCGGCGCCTCGTTGTGGTGTGGGCTGTCGGGCACGATCGGGATGCTGATCACCGCGCGGGTGGCGCAGGGCATCGGTGCCGCGCTGATGAGTCCCCAGACGTTGACGTTGATCACCCGGATCTTCCCCGCCGAGCGCCGCGGGGTGGCGATGAGCGTGTGGGGTGCGACCGCGGGCGTCGCGACACTGGTCGGACCGTTGGCCGGCGGCGTGCTGGTCGACTCGATGGGCTGGGCGTGGATCTTCTTCGTCAACGTCCCGATCGGGGTGATCGGCCTGGGGCTGGCGTTCTGGCTGATTCCCGATCTGCCCACCCGCAAGCACCGCTTCGACCTGGTCGGGGTGACGCTGTCCGGGTTCGGGATGTTCCTGATCGTGTTCTCGCTGCAGGAAGGGCAGTCGCACAGCTGGGCGCCCTGGATCTGGGCGGTGCTGGTCGCCGGCGTCGGGTTCATGACGGCATTCGTCTACTGGCAGTCGATCAGCCATTTCGAGCCGCTGATCCCGCTGGACATCTTCCGCGACCGCGACTTCAGCCTGTGCAACGCCGCCGCGGTGGTGATCGCCTTCGCCGCGACCGGGATGATCCTGCCGCTGATGTTCTATGCGCAGGCGGTGTGCGGATTGTCGCCGACCCGTTCCGCGCTGTTGACCGCGCCGATGGCGATCACCAGCGGGGTGCTCGCGCCGATCGCCGGCAAGCTGGTCGACAGGGCGCATCCGCGGCCGGTGATCGGGTTCGGCTTCTCGGCTCTCGCGATCGGCCTCACCTGGCTGTCCATCGTGATGACGCCGTCGACGCCGATCTGGCAGCTGGTGCTGCCGTTCCTCGCACTGGGCGTCGCGATGGCGTTCATCTGGGCGCCGGTCACCGCGACAGCAACCCGCAACCTGCCCCAGCGGTTCGCCGGCGCCAGTTCCGGTGTGTTCAACGCGACGCGCCAGGTGGGCGCCGTGTTGGGCAGCGCCGCCATGGCGTCGTTCATGACGTCGCGAATCACCGCCGCGCTCGGCCCGATGCCCGACGGTGGCTCGGGAGCCCCGGGCGGCGCAGGAATGGGCCTGGAGTTGCCGGAGTTCCTGCATGTCCCGTTCGCCGACGCGATGTCTCAGTCGATGCTGCTGCCGGCGTTCGTTGCGCTGTTCGGGATTTGCGCGGCGCTGTTCCTGGTCGGGGCTACCGGGTCGGCGGACGACAACGAGTTGACGGCTTCAGCGGCGGGCGATGCCCCGACCAAGCGAGTGCGGGTAAGGCCAAGCGCCGCAGAGGGTTTCGCGAACGACTTCGACGGCTACCGGGGTGGCTTCGACGATGACGACGACTACGTCGAGTACACTCTGTCGCCGCCGCAGCCGTCCCGCGCGCCCACCCCGCCGCGTCGTGAGGAGCGTCGCCGGCCCACGCCGGCCGAGTCGTGGCGCAGCCAGCTCGACGACATGGTCACGACCACCGAAATCGAGCCAATCCGATACGGCCACAACGGCTTTGGCGTCGACGACGACTTGCGGTTAGGCCCCCAGCGACGCGCCGAACCCGACGAACCGTTCTTCGACGACATCGACACCTACGGTGGTTCGAGCTTCCACGACAACCGGCGCAACGGCTATCGCCGTCAACCACCCGATAGGCGGCGCTAGGTCTTAGGCGCCGTCAACGCCAGGAACGCGCCGAGTTCGACCAGCCCCGTCGGCGCCGACGGCAGGTATTCGGTCAGCGCGTCAGCTCGCACGATCACGGCTGCGTATTGCGCCCGGCTGATCGCGACATTCAGCCGATTGCGGTTGAGCAGAAACGGCATTCCACGCGGGATGTCGTCGACGGACGAGGCCGTCATCGAGACGATGGCCACGGGTGCTTCGGCACCCTGGAACTTGTCGACGGTCCCGACCCGGACGTCGCCGAGCCCGGCGGCGGCCAGATGTTTGCGCAACAGCACCACCTGCGCGTTGTACGGGGCCAGCACCAACACGTCGGTCGACGCCAACGGCCGGGTGCCGTCCTCGGTCGTCCAGTCCAAGCCGACCAGCGTGTTGATCAGCTCGACGATGGTGTCGGCTTCCTCCGGGCTCTCGCTCGAATTGCCTTCGTGGGCAACGCGAAGCACGTGAACGCCGGGCGGATACCCGTCCAGCCGGCGTGCGGCGGTGACTTCCGCGTGGGGCTGCAACCGGCCCTCGTAGGCCAGCGCCGACACCGGAGCGCACACCGCGGGATGCATGCGATGCGTGCGATCCAGAAAGTAGCCGCGGTCGGGGGGCAGCGTGCGGTGGCCCTCGACCAGCCAGCCCAGCGCGGACCCGTCGACCGGCTCGGGGTGAGTGCCCTGACTGACCTGGGGCAGCTGCTGCGGATCACCGAGCAGCAGCAGGTTGGCCGCCGATGCGGCCACCGCGATGGTGTTGGCCAGGCAGAACTGGCCGGCCTCGTCGATCACCAGCAGATCCAGGCTGCCCGGCGGGACTCGGCCGGGGTTGGCGAAGTCCCAGGCGGTGCCGCCGATCACGCATCCCGGTGTGCCGCCGATGAATCCGGCGTACTCATTCTCGCTGATCTGCTGCCACGCAACGTCGGCCCGGTCGGCCTTCTTCTTGGCCACGCGCGCAGGGTCGATGCCGGCGTTGATCGTGCCCTGCAGCAGGTTTTCCACCACGGCATGTGATTGCGCGACAACGCCGATGCGCCAGCCGTGGTCGGTGACCAGCCGGGTGATGACCCGCGCCGCGGTGTAGGTCTTGCCGGTCCCGGGCGGACCGTGTACCGCGACGTACGATGAATCCAGATCGAGCAGGGCGGCGGTGATGTCGTCGATCGTGTCACCGCTTCGGGGGAGCTCGCCGCCGCCGCGAGGCCGGGGCCGGTGGCGCAACAGGATGTCGAGCACCGCGGTGCGGGGGAGTTGCGGAAGTGCGGCCGCCAGATCCGCCGCCGCCGACTCGACGGCCTCGCGTAACGGCTTGGTGTTGACCGGCCCACCCGGCGTCAATGCGAACGGCAGTTTGTGAAAAGTGTTGCCGTCGGCGGGGGTTCGCTCGCAGATCACCACTGACGTCGGCACCGTCGGATCGTCGAAGTCGACGACTTCGGCGCGGCCCGCGGCGCGTCGGTCAGGGTCGTCGGTCAATCCGGCCGGAGCTGGCGGCTCGTAGAGCGCGAAGACCTCGGCGTTGAGCGCACCCCGGGCCAACTCGCCGGTCAACCGAACTCGCCGCTGCATCTTGCGGGCTCTGGGCGGCTGATTCCAGTCGACCTCGACCTCCGCCTCGCTGACGATGAAGACGTCTGTCTCGTCGGCCCATTCGTCGACAGGGTAGTTCAGTCGATCGAAGTGGGCCCACCAGAACGGCTTGTCTTCGCGTCGGTGAAAGCCGCGCGCGGCCGACACCAGCGCGACCGCCGTCTGTTCGGGGGTGCGGTCACCGTCTGTCGGGTCGCCGCTGAAGGACTGGAGCGTCGCCGCGAGGTCGTCGACTGCCCCGATGGCACCGCCGTCTGAAACCGGTTGGGCGCCAATCGGTGTGACGCCACTTTCGAAGGCCTGGATGATCAGCCAGTCGCGAAGTGCGCGGGTGGACTGGCAGTCGTACTGGTTGTACCCCTCGATCTCCTTGAGCACCGCCGCCGCCTCGTCGAGGTCGCCGTTGGCGCGCAGTTCGCTGTAGCGCGCGTACTGGGTGATCGAGTCGGCGGCCGTCGTGACGTCGCCGGACCGCAGCCGCGATCCCATGTAGAGCGGCTCCAGCGCCTTGAGGCTGAGCGATTCACTGCCGGTCCGGATGCTCTTGCGCACAATCGGATACAGGTCGACCAGTGTCCCGCTGCGCAGTAGGTCGTCGACTTCGTCTTCCCCTACGCCGTGGCGGCCGGCCAGCCGCAGCAACGCCGTCTTCTCATACGCCGCGTAGTGGTAGATGTGCATGTTGGGAAACCGCTTGCGCCGCTTGGCCACCAGCGTGAGAAAGTCGGTCAGGGCCTTGCGTTCCTCGGGGCGGTCGTGCGCCCACAGCGGGTGAAAGGCGCCCGCTGTGCCGCCTTCGAGGACGCCGAACAGATACTCCAGACCCCAGTCGACGCCGTCGGCGGTCCACAGCGGGTCGCCCTCGAAGTCGAAGAACAGGTCGCCGGCATCGGGGTTGGGCAGCAGGCTCAGCGGTTGCGAGTCGGCGACCTCGAATTGTGGTGTGCCGGTGTCGCGTTCGCGGATCTGCAGGGTGGCCTGCGCGGCGAGGTTGGCCACCGAACGGGCGGACATGTTCGCCACCGGTCCGGTGTGCCGGGCCAGGTCGGCCACCGTGAGGATGCCTGCGTCGATCAGCTTGGCGCGTTGGCTGACTCGCAGGCCCGCGACCAGCAGTAGGTCATCGCTCGCACGGACCTGCTCTTCGCAGACCGGGCATCGGAAGCAGGCGCGCACGCCCTCGTCGTCCCAGCGGACCGGGGTGCCTCCGGCGTAGTGCTCGTCGAGCAGGCGCTGCAGTCGAGCGCGCTGCTCCCGGTACACCGGGATCAACTCGTCGACCTGATAGGTGACCGCGGTGCCGTTGCCGAGTATCAACTCGGCTTCCGGATGCACCGGAACGCCGCCCTGGCTCAAGGCGTCGGCGTAGGCGGCGATCTGAAGCAGCGCAGTGACTTTCGCCGAGCGGGCCAGCTTGGTGTCGGACACCTGATACCTGCCGTCGCGCAGCACCAGAAAGTCGGCGAACCCGACGAAGCGGCCGTCGAACATCGCGGCCTGATAGATCACCGGTGCGCCGTCGTCGATCTTGCGCCGAGTCTGCGCGGCAGCCGCAGTGACGTTGTCGACGGTGAAGGGGACAGGACGGCCGATTACCGCGACGCCGCCGCCGTGTTCGTCGCGCAGTTGGTCGAGCCGGCGCCGCTCGTGCTCGTCACCGAGAGTCGCGGTGCGGTCCAGCAAGTCATCGGTGACGAGGACGCGTTGCCCCCAGCCGAGTTTCGCGTCGAATTCCCGCAGCAGGGCGTATTCACAGCGCGCCGCGGATGCGAGATCCGACGCGCTGTAGATGACGCTGTCGCCTGCCATGAACACAGGAGCCACTGTAGGCCGACGGACCGACAGGTCGGACTCAGTTGTTGGGGATCAGCTCCACGCCATTGCCGTTCCAGCGGAACTTCACAATGCTGGGCAGGCCGATGCCGCCGGAGTAGCTCAGCGCGACGGTGTCACCGGTGCACTGCGAGTTGTCCAGGCCGTTGAAGCCGTAGGTGTCGGGCACGCCCTGCGGCGGTATCAGTTTGCCGAGATGGAAAAGCACCGCGCGGGTGTTGGGGCTTTCGGCGTTGGTGTTGGCCTTGACGATGACCGCGGACAGCTGCGCGCACTGGTTGAAGTTGCCGGCCAGCGGCTCGGGGTTCCACGGCTGGTGGCTGCGCGGGTCCTGCGGCAGCTCGGACACCCCACGGGCGATCGCGGGATCGGCGAGGTTGACCGCACAGGGGTCGACGGGGCCCGGACTTGTCGGGGCGGCGGTTGCGGATGGTGGCGGTGCTGCCGTCGGGTGGGGCGCGGCGGTCGAGTGGGTCGTGGGTTCCGGCGTCTTTGCGACGGTCGAATCTCCTGACCCGCACCCGCTGAGCGTCGCGGCGAGTAGCGCCGCCGCGGTGACGCCGCTCAGTCGCATTCGTGTCCACACAACGCCGCACCGTACCGTGACCAGCGCCGTCGATGTGGCAGGCGTGGCCGAGCGGCAGCGAAGCACTAAACTTCCCCTCGACATGGACTCCCCGAACGATGACACCGTGACCTTCGCCGACCTGCACATTCACCCGTCAGTGCTGCAGGCGCTGGCCGACGTCGGCTACGAGTCGCCGTCGGCGATCCAGGCGGCGACGATTCCGGCCCTGATGGAGGGCTCGGATGTGGTCGGCCTGGCCCAGACCGGGACCGGTAAGACGGCGGCGTTCGCGGTTCCGATCCTGTCGAAGATCGACACCGGCAGCAAGGCCACCCAGGCGCTGGTGCTGGCGCCGACACGGGAGCTGGCGCTGCAGGTCGCCGAGGCGTTCAGCCGGTACGGCACGCACCTGCCACAGATCAACGTGCTGCCGATCTACGGGGGGGCGTCCTACACGACACAGCTGGCCGGGCTGAAGCGCGGCGCGCAGGTGGTGGTCGGTACGCCGGGCCGGGTAATCGACCACCTGGAGCGCGGGACCTTGGATCTGTCCCACGTCGACTACCTGGTGCTCGACGAGGCCGACGAGATGTTGACGATGGGTTTCGCCGAAGAAGTCGAGCGAATCCTGGCCGAGACACCGGAATACAAACAGGTCGCGTTGTTCTCCGCGACGATGCCACCGGCGATCCGCAAACTCAGCAACAAGTACCTGCACGACCCGATCGAGGTCAAGGTCGAAGCGAAAACCGCGACCGCCGAGAACATTTCGCAGCGCTACATCCAGGTCTCCGGCCCGCGCAAGATGGACGCGCTGACCCGGGTCCTCGAAGTCGAGCCGTTCGAGGCGATGATCGTGTTCGTCCGCACCAAGCAGGCCACCGAAGAGGTCGCCGAAAAGCTGCGCGCCCGAGGGTTTTCCGCGTCCGCCATCAACGGCGACATCCCACAGGCCGTGCGTGAGCGTACGATCGCGGCCCTCAAAGAGGGCGGCGCCAAAGGCATCGACATCCTGGTCGCCACCGACGTCGCCGCGCGAGGGCTGGACGTCGAGCGGATCTCGCACGTGGTCAACTACGACATCCCGCACGACAACGAGTCCTACGTGCACCGCATCGGCCGGACCGGTCGGGCGGGACGGTCGGGCAACGCGCTGCTGTTTGTGTCGCCGCGAGAACGCCACTTGCTTAAGTCAATTGAGAAGGCGACGCGGCAGAAGCTCACCGAAGCCCACCTGCCCAGCGTCGACGACGTCAACGCGCAGCGGGTGGCGAAATTCGCCGACTCCATCACCAGCAGCCTCGGCTCCGCCGGGCTCGACTTGTTCCGACGTCTGGTCGCGGATTACGAACGCGAGCACGATGTTCCGATGGCCGACATCGCCGCGGCGCTGGCGTTGCAATCCCGCGACGGCGAAGACTTCCTCATGTCCGAGCCGCCGCCCGAGCGCCGGTCGCGGGAACACCAGGACCGGCCTGCCAAATCTGGACGCAGCTTCGGCGACGGCGGCAATAAGGGGTTCGCCACCTACCGCATTGCGGTCGGCAAGCGGCACAAGATCGGGCCGGGTGCCATTGTCGGCGCCATCGCCAACGAGGGTGGTTTGCACCGCAGCGACTTCGGCCACATCACGATCAAGCCGGATTTCTCCCTGGTGGAATTGCCGGCCAAGTTGTCGCGCGAGACGCTGAAAAAGCTTGAGAAGACCCGTATTTCCGGTCAGCTGATCAACTTGCAGCCGGACCGCGCACCTGACAAGAACCGCCGCGCCGGTCGTAGCGCACCTCGGCGGGATCACAAGGGATGACCCAGGCCGACACCGCGGCCCAGGGCGGACTCGAACAGGTAGCCGGGCCGGACCGGGTCGCCTCGTTGACCGGTGTTCGGGCCGTCGCGGCCCTGCTGGTGGTGGGCACGCACGCGGCCTACACCACCGGAAAATACGTCGAGGGCTATTACGGTCTGGTGTGTTCGCGGATGGAGATTGGCGTCCCGATTTTCTTTGTGCTGTCGGGTTTCCTGCTGTTTCGGCCGTGGGTGAAATCGGCTGCGAAGGGCGGGGCGGAGCCATCGGTTCGTCGCTACGCCTGGCACCGGGTGCGGCGCATCATGCCGGCCTACGTCGTGACAGTGCTCGCCGCCTACGTCATCTACCACTTTCGCCATGCCGGGCCGAATTACGGCCACACCTGGGAAGGGCTGTTGCGCAACCTGACGCTGACGCAGATCTACACGTTCAACTACATGCGCGGGTATTTGCATCAGGGTCTGACCCAGATGTGGAGCCTGGCGGTGGAAGCGTCGTTCTACGTCATCCTTCCGCTGCTCGCCTACCTGCTGTTAGTGGTGCTGTGCCGGCGTCAATGGCGTCCAAAGTTGTTGCTGGCCGGGCTCGCTGGGTTGGCGCTGATCTCCCCGGCGTGGTTGGTGGGGGTTCACCTCGTCACGTCGATTCCCAACGGTGCCCGGCTGTGGCTGCCCACCTATCTGATCTGGTTTCTCGCGGGAATGGCGCTGACCGTGCTGCAGCGGATGGGCGTGCGCTGCTACGGGTTTGTCGCGCTACCGCTCGCGACGATCTGCTATTTCATCGCCTCGACGCCTCTGGCCGGCGACCCGACGACCACGCCGCTCGGTATGTCGCAGGCGCTGTACAAGGCGGTGTTCTACGCGGTGATCGCGGCGCTGGCGGTTGCGCCGTTGGCACTCGACAATGAGGGACTATACGCACGGTTGTTGGCCAGCCGGCCGATGGTGTGGCTCGGCGAGATATCCTATGAGATCTTCTTGATCCACTTGGTGACAATGGAATTCGCGATGGTCTACATCATGCAGGACCACGTCTATACAGGCTCGATGGGCGGGCTGTTCCTAGCGACGATGGCCATCACGATTCCGCCGGCGTGGTTGTTGCACCGGTTCACCCGGGTGCGCGGCTGACCTGTTCGGCGGGCACCACGACCGGGGCGACAAACTCCGTGAGCATCGCCCGCTCGTCGTCTTCGTCGCGGCCGGGGAAGATCAGCAGCGACGTGATCGCGCGGACCAGCCAACGGCCTCGACCCGCGACGTTCGCCGGATGGTCGTCGCCCAGCGAGCTGACGAACGCAGTGGCCAGCCCGGTAATGACGTCCGACTGCTCGGCCATTTCGGCGCCGAGCGGGCCCGAGCTTGTCGCGAACCAGGCTGACAGCGCTGGACTTTCGCGAACCAGGCGAAGCGTCGTGACGATGCCAGTGACCAGGCGTTGCTGAGGATCTTTGATGTGGTCGACATCGATCGACTCGGCCAGACGATGGGTTTCGCGGGCCACGTAGGCAGCGCGCAACGCCTCACGGTTCTCGAAGTAGCGGTACAGCGTCGCGCGCGAACACCCTGCGGCCTTGGCGATTTCGTTCATTCCGACCGAGCCGGGATCGTGGCGGGTGAACAGCTGCTCGGCGGCGTCGAGAATGCGGTCGGCGGCGACCTCGGTGCGCCGCTCGGCGAGCCAATCGTTGGCCGGCATCTACGCGACCCGGAACGGGACCGACAGCGGACGACGCACATAGCTGCCGCCGGCCCAGACGATGCCCGCCTCGTCGACCTCGAAATCGGGGCAGCGGGTGAGTAGTTCGGTCAGCGCGACCCGCGACTGCATGCGGGCGGCGGCCGCGCCCAGGCAGTGGTGAGCGCCGTGGCTGAAGGTCAGCAGGTTGCGCGGTTTGCGCTCGACGTCGAGCTCTCCTGCACTCGAACCGAATTGGCGCTCGTCGCGGTTGCCCGAGCCGTAGACCAGCAAGACACGACGGCCTTCGGGCACGGTGGTGTCGCCGATGGTGACGTCGCGGGTTACCGTGCGCGCCAATGCCTGTGCCGGTGAGGTGAGCCGCAGGAATTCGTCGACGGAAGTGGGGATCAGGTCGGGATTGTCAGCGAGCAGACGTCGCTGGTCGGGCCGCTGATGCAGCAATTGCACTGCGCCGCCGAGCATTCCGGTGGTGGTGTCGTTTCCGCCGGTGATCATCGTGAAGACGAACGCGAGGATCGACAGCGTGCCGGCGATGTCGTTGTCAGCGCCGACGCCCGCGGCGACCAGGTGCGAGACGGTGTCGTCTTCGGGCTCGGTGCGGCGCCTTTCGATCAGCTCGGTGAAGTAGGCCATCATCGACCCGACGGCCTCGCCCGCGGTTTGCAGCGATGAGGCGATGCCGCCCTCGGCGGTGTTGGCCGCCACGATGGCGTCCGTCCAGCCGTCGAACTGGCCCCGGTCTTCCTCGGGAACGCCGAGGTAATGCGCGACGACCATCGACGGCAACGGCTTGAACAATTCGGCGACGATGTCGCCGCCGCCGTTGGCGAGCAGCCGCTCGAGGCGCGCGACGACGAATTCGCGGACCTTGGGCTCGACGGCCTCGACTTGTCGCGGGGTGAACCCGCGGGCCACCAGCTTGCGGAACTCGGTGTGCACTGGCGGATCCTGCATCACCATCGGCGGATTGTCGGCTAGCCCAATCATTTCCAGATCGCCGTAGTTGACGGTCAGGCCTTGGGCGGAGGAGAAGGTTTCGTGGTCCTTGGCCGCGGCCCAGATGTCGGCGTGGCGGGTCAGCACGTAGTAGTCGTCGTGGGGTTTGCTCTGCGGCACGACGTGGTGCACCGGGTCGTGATCGCGCAGCTCGCGGTACATCGGCCACGGGTTGGCCCAGGTCTCCGCGGTCGCCAGCTGGAACCTCGGCGTATGAGACAAAGTGGCAGTCATGTCTTATGATTACGACATATAGCGGCATCTGTCAACAGTGTTCGCGCGCGTGACCTGGCTGGCGGTGCTGCTGTAGCGCTGTTGGTTTTCAAGCATTAGTTATCACTGACCTACGGTCCTGATGCCTGGTGTGGACATGGCTCGCGGTTTACTTTGATTCCATGTCCGACGTGCCGCACCGCGCGACTGGCGGCGAGGTCGAGCTTGGCACGTTGCTGGCGCTGCTACACGGCACTGATGACCGGTATCAAACCGTCCAAGCGACCTACCGCACCTGGCGCCACGAACAGCGCCTGCACGAGGCTTTCCGCGCCAACACCGAAGACCAGAAGCGTCGCGGCGTTTCGTTCGCCGCCGTCGCCGCCGTCGGCAGTAGCGGCGAGCCCGCGCCCCCGGAAACCGAAGAGACGGTGCGCATCTGGCGCGAGGGCCAGCGCTTCCGCGAAGAGCTGCATGGCGGCCGCCGGGACGGTTACTACGGCGTCGCCGACGGTCCACGGTGGTGGTTCTGGGACGAGCAGATGGGCGCCATGAGCAACCAGGACAATCCGAGTGCGCAGAGCGCCGTCGGGCAGCGGCTCCAAGTCATGCTCAATCCCATTCCGCTGCTTAGCTCGCTGCGCTTTCGCGTGACTGGCAACTCCCAGGTCGCGGGTCGAGCCGCCATGACAGCGCACGCCACCGCCCGCCCCCACGATCCGCGCCGCGGCGGGTTCGGCTTCGAACTTCACGAGCTCGGCATCGGCGCCCAGCACTATCAGCTCGAGGTCGACCAGGACCGCGGAGTGCTACTGGCGGTTACCGCCTTTCGCGACGAGCAGCCCTTCCACAAGATCACCACACTCGCCATTCGCTTCGACGAACCGATCGAACCCGAGATCTTCCAGTTCACGCCACCGGGCGGCGAACAGATCCAGCTCAGCCAAACTCGCCCTCGCCCGCAACACATCACAGTCACTGAAGCGCAGCAGCGCGCCCCCTTCACCGTCTTTGTGCCAGATCGCGTGCCCGAAGGGTGGCAGCTGCGCTGCATGTTCATCGAAGCCAGCACACGGCCACCATCGCCCGCGCAGGTCGCGCTGAGCTACCGGTCGATGGACGGGCACCAGAGCATCTCAATCTCGCAGGTGGCTGCGTCTGATCGCGCTTCGCACTTCGGGAGCATGATCAACGATGAGGACTGGCACGCGGTGGTCCACGACGGGACGTCGATCAAACTCAGCCCAGCCGAATGGCCCCAAGCCCAAGCAAACCTCGAACGCGACGGAACACTGGTATTCCTCACATCCAACAACCTCACCAGCGAGCAACTCGCAACGACCGCTGCCGGCCTCAAACCCGCACCCAGCACCAGCATCTAACGGGCAACCGCTCCAACCGATTTGATGCATCGCCGCCCGATTCTGGGTCGGCTCCGGAAGCTTAAAGCACGACGTCGTGGCGGACCTGCGCTGTCGGCGAGCAGGGCTGGATCAAGCTGCGGAAGCACTGATTTCGACCGCAGAACAGTACCTCGATACCCAAAGCCTCGATCGACCTCACCTCGCGGGCAATTCCGGCGGCGCCACGGTCGCAACTGAATTGGCCCGACGTGGGCGAGCGGCCACCGTCTGCGCCCTACCGCCGGGAGGCCTCTGGGCAGACAACACCAGCCCGGCGGCACGACGAGTAAACGCAGATTCCTCCGAGCTGACAGTCACTGTGCGGGCGGCCTCACCGCTTCGGTGAACGCCAGCGGGTCTTGGTCGTGCGCCAGATGTCCCACATTCGGTATCACCACTGTGCGCAGGTCGCTGCGGTGGCGAGCGAAGCGGGCGTGGATCCGGTGTAGCCAACGCGGGCTCTGATCACCCAGGACCCATGTCATGGGCACCCGCGCGGCAGCGACAGCCCGAGTGGCGACGTGCTCGACCGCGACGCCGAACGGGTGCAGATCGAATTCAGCTATGACCGGTTCGACGTTCCGCCGCATGCCGTCACGCACACGCTCGTCAGCCAGGTCGTAAGCGTTGCCCCCTGACCGAAGGGCGTAGACGAAACGGAAAAATTCTTCGCCGGCCTCGGCGCGACGTCCGCGAACCTGTTGCCACTTCACGCGAGTCGTCACCGCGAGCACCGCGGGGTCGCCGAGGCGCAGGCCGTGAAAGGCCGGTTCGACCACACACAGACTGCGCATCCGCGAGGTGTCCTTAGCCGCTAGCGCCATCGACACGTTTCCACCGGAACTCCAGCCCACGACATGAGCGGGGCGGTCGCAGACCTCCTCGAGCAAGGCATGGAGGTCGTTGGTGTGGATGCGGTAATCGCGAACCGGCGGATGCGTGGAGCGCCCGTATCCCCGGCGGTCATAGACGATGACCCGGGCATCCGCAGCAAGCAGATCGACGACCGGATCCCAGGTGCTGGAGTCGGTGCCGGTGCCATGCACGAGGACCAAGGGCTCGCCGATGCCGTGCACCTCGTAGTGCAGCACGCAACCCGGAACTTTGAGACTCGCCATGTTCGGTCCCTCACCGCACTCGATGCTTTCGTGCGAATCTCCCACAGCGGGCGCGATGACGCCAGATGGTTGGAAGCCCGCTGGTCCTGCCTCATGACACATCGGCAAGCGGCGCTTCAGAGGACGAGTATGTGGGCGGCAGCGACCCTTTCGGCTGAGGCTAGGAGGCTGCTCGCCGTAGCCGTCGCACGTCGTGTTCGGCGCAGCCCACGCGGTCGGCGGCCTCGGCGACCGACAGCTCTGGGTTGAGCAGGGTTTGCATTTCCTCGGCCGAGAATGACGGTTCGACATCCCATGGTGCCTGATCCCAGCCGGCGTCCGAAAAGCCGGCAAACAGAGGGTCGCTCATCAAGTTTCCTTGGATCATGCGAGGGCAGACCTCGGTGAGGTCCTGCGTCCCGCGCGAAATGACAAGAACTCCGGCGGCTGGCTGTGCCGCACGAGTATGTTCCGATTTTAACGGCGCCGGTGTGCGTTCGCAGCGCGAGACGGTGCCGGATTGGCGCGCAGGCGAACATCTTTCACTCGGAGATCAGCAACGTCGCTCTCCGATGACGCCGATGGGGTGGAAACGCAGTGCAGGACGCTGCCCAGCCCGGCCGCGAAAAACGGCATTCGCCGGACAGCGCGCGGATCTTGAGCCTGTACTTGAGTCACATTTTCACGGGGACCAATCATCCGCGGAGGCAGACGTGGCAAAGGCAGGCAGTCAGGCGGGTCGGGGCAAGACACTTGAAAGGCGAGCGCAGGACGGACTGGGCGTGGACCTCGTTCTCGAGGGCGGGGGAGTCAAGGGGATCGGCTTGGTTGGGGCCGTCCTGGCCCTGCATCAGGCGGGCTACGTCTTTCCTCGCATCGGGGGCACGTCGGCCGGCGCCATTGTGGCCGCCCTCATCGCCGCATATCAGGTCAGGGACGTCCCGCTGACCCAGCTTCAGACGGACATGGCCGAGCTGGACTACACCCAGTTCATGCAGAAGACCTGGGCCGAGAAGCACCTGGGTCTGATCGGGAACGCCGCAGCCCTGGTGAGCCACCAGGGCCTGTACGCCAGTTCCTACGTTGAAGATTGGCTGACCTCCAAGCTAGAGCCGCTGGGCATCCGCACTTTCGCCGACCTCAAGATCACTGGGGACAGCGGCACCGCCCTGGCCCCGTACCAGCGCTACCGGCTGGTCACCCATACCTCGGACCTGACCCGCGGCACCCTGGTTCGGCTGCCTTGGGACCTGCATTACTACCTGCTGAGCGGTGAGGGTCAAGGGGATGCGGCGAAGCAGATCGAGGTCATCGACAGCTACCGGATCGTGGACGCGGTCCGTGCCTCGATGTCGATCCCGTTCTTCTTTCAACCCTTCGAGCAGAAGACGGCCCGGGGCATCTGCACGTGGGTCGACGGTGGGCTGCTGCAGAACTTCCCGGTCACCGTATTCGACCGGACCGACGGCAAGCCTAACCGGTGGCCGACGTTCGGGATAAAGCTCTCATCGCGGCCGGCGATGAACACCCCGGACGTGCCGGTGCAGGGCGATCTCCACGAGGTCGTCGCGATTGCGCACACGGCCATCGGCGAGTGGAACCGCTACCCGCTGGCCGATGAGGGCGTCGGCGCCCGAACGGTGTTCGTGGACACGATGGGCATCGCCAGCACCAATTTCGGGCTGACGACGGACCAGCGCGACGCGCTATTCCGCAACGGCCAGGACGCGGCGGAAAAGTTCCTGGCCGCCTGGGACAAGGCTCACCCCACGCCAAGGCGTTAGCGCGACAACGTTGTCAGTCGGGCAGTCCCAGAACCTGTTTGAGCGCTTTGCCGACGGCCGCGATCGAGCCCGGAGTGTAGGCAGGCATGTTGAAAATGACCCCGCCCACACCGGCGTCGAGAACCTTGGTCTTGATCTGGTCGGCAATGGACTCGGGTGTGCCGACTGCGGCGCGCTGCTGGAACTCCGGGGGCACCGAGTCGATGGTGACGTTTGGATCGTGGATCACACTCAGCAGTGTGCTGGTTTCCAGCGTCGCCGGATCGCGGCCCGCCTCCTCGCAACGTTCTTGCACGACCTTCACCTTGTTGGCCAGCTGATCCAACGACGCGATGAGATTGAGGTGGTCGAAGTGCTTGACCGCCAACGGGATCGTCTTTTTCTCCCCGCTGCCGCCGATCATCAGCGGAATGCGGTCGCGCAAGCGCGGATTCGCGAACGCGTCCTTGGTCTTGTAGTAAACGCCGTCGACGGTGACGCGCTCACCTCTGATCATTGGCAGGATGATCTCGAGCGCTTCGTTGAGCTTCTTGAACCGGTCGGTGAACGTACCGAATTCGAAGCCCAGGGAGTCGTGCTCCAACTCGAACCAGCCCGCGCCGATACCCAGAATCGCGCGACCTTGACTGATGACGTCAAGCGTGGTGATCGCCTTGGTCAGGAGGGTGGGGTTCCGGTAGGTGTTGCCGGTGACCAGCGTGCCGAGCTGTACCGACTCGGTGGCCGCCGCGAGCGCGCCGAGCGCGGTGTATGCCTCCAGCATCGGTTCGGTCGGTTCACCAAGGCCGGGCAATTGGTAGAAGTGGTCCATCACGAACACCGCGTCGAAGCCGGCGGCTTCGGCTTCCTGCGCCTGCGCGATGACTGTCGGGAAGAGCTCCTCCACACCGGTGCCGTATGAGAAATTCGGGATCTGATAGCCGAGTTTGATTGTCACCATTCCGAACCTAGCGGCGATTAAACGGAACCATAACCCCGTTTCGCTTGTGGCGAACCGTGGCGGTCGGCCGGCGCCCGCGCTTGAGCAGCCTGCACATTCTTCGCAGTGGTTCGCACAAAATGGACAAAATAGCTAAACTGCCCGTGTAGACGACGAGCGAGGAGACCATCATGACCGTCTCGTTCCGCAACCGCGACGGCAAGCTGGTAGACGTCCCCGTGGTGACAGCCAGCCGACTCAAAAACGAGTTCGGCACCGTCTTCGAGCAGGCCGCAGTCGACGGAGCCGTGGTGATCACCAAGCACGACACCCCGCGGGCGGTGCTGATGTCGTATGCCGAGTTCGAAGCGCTGATCGCCTCGACCACCCCAGCGCTCGACGACCTCAGCGAGCGCTTCGACACGATGCTGGCCACCATGCAGGCGCCGAAAGCCAAAGCCGGCGTCGCGGCGGCATTCGATGCGTCCCCTGAGGAGATGGGTGCCGCGGCGGTGAAGGCGGCACGCACCCCGTAACGGCGACACATGTCTGATACTTCCGCGACCCCGCCGCGGATATACGTACTTGCCGGCGTCAACGGCGCCGGCAAGAGCAGCATCGTTGGCGCCACCATCCGCGACAACGGCGGCGAGTACTACAACCCCGACGAGGCCGCGCGAGCGATCATTGCGGCCAATCCCGGACTCGGCCAAACCGCGGCCAACGCCGCCGCGTGGACACAGGGCCGCAGGCTGCTGCAGCGGGCGATCGACGAAGGGCTCGACTTCACCATCGAAACCACCCTCGGCGGCAACACGATGCCGGCGCTACTGGCCGAGGCCGCGCAGCGCGGGGTCGAGATTCGCCTCTTTTTCGTCGGACTCGAGAGCGCCGAGGCGCACATCGAACGAGTGCGGCAACGAGTCCGCGCCGGCGGGCACGACATTCCCGAAGCCGCCATCCGCCGCCGCTATCGGCACAGCCGGATCAACCTGATCAAGCTGCTGCCGGCACTGACCGGGCTGAAGATGTATGACAACTCGGCCGTCGCCGACCCCGCGACCGGACAGGCGCCCAAGCCGATCCTCGTGTTGCACCTCCAGCGCGGCAGCATTGTCGGGCCGTCCGATTTGAGCTCGACGCCGCGGTGGGCGCGCCCCATTGTGGCTGCGGCGCTGGAACTTTCACAAGTTCGCTGATCGTGTCGGTGCATCTTGGGTCATCGTGGTCAAGTCCCTGTCAAACTCGTTGACATCTTCCGGTCTGTGCACGCGGGGATGTGCCGGAAACCGTTGAGGTCCCGTTGTGGATGATGCGGCTGAAGATGTCGTCGCCAGGCTCGGCGCGCAGCTGGTCGATGCGCTCGCCGATCTGACGTCCGCTGTCGCGCAAGGTGTTCATGCCGCGACGAAACACCTTCCAGCACCAGCGCGCCACCGTGCGTGCCATCGCCGCCGACGCCGGTGTTGACGTCGCGATGGTCTACTACTTCTTCGGCAACAAGGAGGGTCTGTTCACCGCGGCCGCGGTGACCGGGCCCGAGCACCCGCTGCACCAGCTGATCACGTTGCTCGACGAAGGGCCCGAAGATGTCGGGCCCCGACTGGTACGAAAATTCGTCGAACGTTGGGACGCCGGGTCGGAATTCGAACCTCTCGTGGCACTGTGGAACGCCGCACCGCTACTTCCACAGGCACGAAACATGCTGCACAGCAGCCTTGTCGGTCCGCTCGCGAAGCGGGTCGGCAACGAATTCGGGGTTTCCGACGCCGAATTACGTCTTGAGCTGGTAGCCAGTCACCTGATCGGGCTCGCGTTCGCACGCTACCAATTGAAGATCGAACCCATTGCCTCCGCGAGCATTAACCAATTGGTCGCCTCCATCGGATTCACGGTCGAGCGATACCTGACCGACCCGACGGCCGTCTCTAACTGAACTCGCAGATCACCACCGGGATGTCGCGTGTGGTTCGTCGTTGATATCCGGCGTAACCCTTATATGCCGCAACGATTTGCGGCCATAGCTCGGCTTTCTCTGTCGGGTCGGCCGTCCGCGCGCGAACCTTGTGTCGCTCACCGTCGATCACGATTTCGGCATCCGGGTGAGCCCGCAGATTCTGGTACCAATCGGGGTTGCGGTCGTCGCCACCTTTGGATGCGACGAGCACTACGCGATGCTCGTCGTGGATCGGTGCGGTCAGAAAGCAGGACCGGGGGAGCCCGGATTTGCGTCCTTTGGTGTGGAGCTCGACCAGCGGCATCCCGAATGGCTTGGCCAGCAGCCTGTTCCCGGTAGTCGCAAGAATGACGCGGTGCGCCAAGTTCATCAGCTTGGCGCCGTTGTCCTTGATGGAGTTGAGATTCATTGCAGCTCCTCTGCAAGCATGACGATGATGCCGCTCGGCCCGCGGACGTAGGTGAGCTTGTACGTATCTTGATAGTTCGCCACGCCGCGAAGCGGATAGCAACCATGTCGCGCGGCGATTGCGAGGGCTTCGTCGATGTCGTCGACGGAGAACGCGACGCGGTGCATGCCAACGTCGTTGGGCGAAGTCGGCTTCGATTCAATCGCCTGGGGATGGATGTACTCGAAGAGCTCCAGACGACCGTGACCGTCCGGCGTCTCGAGCATCGCGATCTTGGCGTGGTTCCCGTCGAGGCCGACGGCGGTGTCGGTCCACTCGCCGCTGACCGTGTCACGCCCCACCACTGTGAGCCCGAGATCGGTGAAAAAGGCGATCGTCGCGTCGAGGTCGAGAACGGCGATCCCGACATTTTCGAGTTTGATGGCCATTGGTCGCATGCTACCCAGCGGGCGACGCCGCTCATTTCCCGGCGACATGGAGGTCTACCCGGTCATGAGGAAACTGATCTACCCCTTCACCGTGTCCCTGGACGGCTACGTCAACGATAGTGAGGGCGGTATCGACTGGAGCGAACCCGACGACGAGCTGCACCAATTCCACAACGACCGGTACCGCGAGATCGAGATCTCGCTGCACGGCCGCCGGCTGTACGAGCTGATGGCAGAGCATTGGCCGCACGTGCCGGAGACCGCGCCGCCGATACAGCGTGAGTTCGGCCGGCTGTGGACGGACAAGCCCAAGGTCGTCTTCTCCCGGACCCTCACCGAGGTCCACTGGAACAGCACGCTGGTCAGCGACAACGCGGTCGACGAGGTCCGCACGCTCAAGGCCGGAGGCGACGGCGTGATGGAAGTCGGTGGTGCACACCTCGCAGCCTCGCTGATGCCACACGGATTTATCGACGAATACCAGCTGTTTGTCGCACCGGTGGTGCTCGGCGGCGGCACGCGGCTCTTCCCGCCACTCGACAAGCGGCTGCAGCTCCGGCTGGCCGAAACGAAGCACTTCAACACCGTGGTGATGCTGCGCTACGTCGTCGACTGATCTACACGCCAGCGCCGGGGTTCAGGATGCCCTGCGGGTCGAGGGCGTCCTTGATACGACGGTTCAACGCCATGGCCTCCGGGCCCAGATAGCCCTCCAGCCACGGCCGCTTCAGTCGGCCGACGCCGTGCTCGCCGGTGATCGTCCCGCCCAAATCCAAAGCCAGGTCCATGATCTCGCCGTAGGCCAGCTGGGCCCGCTCGGTCATCGCCACGTCCTCGGGGTCGTAGACGATCAGCGGGTGGGTGTTGCCGTCACCGGCATGCGCGATCACCGCGATCATCAGGTCACGCTCGGAGGCGATCCGCGCGATCCCGCCGACCAGCGCGGCCAACGCCGGCACCGGCACTCCGACATCCTCGAGCAGCAGCGGCCCCTTCTCCTCGACCGCCGGAATGGCGAATCGACGCGCGGCCACAAAGGCTTCGCCCTCGTCGGGGTCGTCGGTCGAAAACACTTCCGTCGCACCGAATTCGGTGAACGTCGCGGCCATGAACTCGGCGTCCTCGCTGCCGCCGCGTCCGCGTTCGTCGGACGCGCCCACCAGCATCGCGGCCGACCCGCGGTCCAGGCCCATCCGCAGCTTGTCCTCGACGGCGTTGATCGTCGCCGAATCCATGAACTCCAGCATCGACGGACGCAGCCGCGACGTCACGCCGAGCACCGCCTCGGCGGCGGCCTCCACCGACGCGAAGTTGGCGACCACCGTGCTCAACGGCTGCTGGGCCGGCACCAGGCGCAGCGTCACCTCGGTGATCACGCCCAGCGCGCCCTCGCTGCCGACGAACAACTTGGTCAGCGAAAGCCCGGCGACGTCCTTCAAGCGGGGCCCGCCGAGCCGCACCGCGGTGCCGTCGGCCAGCACCACCTGCACGCCGAGCACGTAATCGGTGGTGACCCCATATTTGACGCAGCACAGCCCGCCCGCATTGGTCGCGATGTTGCCGCCGATGCTGCAGATCTCGTACGACGACGGGTCCGGCGGATACCAGAGGCCGTACTCGGCTACGGTCTTCTTCACCTCGGCGTTGAGCAGCCCCGGCTGGCAGACCGCGGTACGGGTGACGGGGTCGACGACGATGTCGCGCATCTTCTCGGTCGATAGCACGATTCCGCCGTCGACCGCGGTGGCCCCACCGGACAGGCCGGTGCCCATGCCGCGGGTCACCACCGGAATCTGGTGGGCCGTGGCCCAACGCAGAACGGTCTGCACTTCTTCGGTCCGCTTCGGGCGCACCACTGCCGCCGGCTTCCCGGCGGACGGGTCCAGGGCACGGTCCTGCCGGTAACCCTCGGTGATCGCAGGGTCGGTGACGACCATTCCCTCGGGTAGCCCGGCGATCAGGCCGGCCAGCGCATCAGCGGCCATGCATCGATCCTACGGGCCTGCCCTTTCCCGCCCCGGTGCCATTAGGTACACAGTGGAGCTGTGAATCTGGCCCACCCGCGTACCGGCGCGCTCTTCGACTCCCCGGTTCCCCCGGGCGCCGGGTGGCCCGGCGATCCGGCGACCCCACGCACGGCCGTCGCGTCCGATGCGGCACATGTCGAGGCGATGGCCGGAGCCGCCGAAACGCTCGAGCAGCTCGACGCCGAGATATCGGTGTGCCGGGCCTGCCCGCGGCTGGTCGAGTGGCGCGAAGAGTCGGCGCTGACCAAGCGGCGCTCCTTCGCCGACCAACCGTATTGGGGACGGCCGGTCACCGGGTGGGGCGACACCCGCCCGCGGATCATGGTCGTCGGCCTGGCCCCGGCGGCCAACGGCGCCAACCGAACCGGCCGGGTGTTCACCGGCGACCGCTCCGGCGACTTCCTCTACGCCGCAATGCATCGAGCGGGTCTGGCCAACTCTCCGATCGCCGTCGACGCCGCAGACGGCTTGCAGCTCAACGACATTCGCGTGGCCGCCGCCGTGCGCTGCGCGCCACCCGCCAATGCGCCGACACCGGCCGAACGGTCGACCTGCGCGCCGTGGCTGACCGCAGAATGGCGACTGGTCGGCGCAGACACCCGAGTGATCGTGGCGCTGGGTGGATTCGGCTGGCGCTCAGCCCTCGACATGATTCGCGCCGCCGGCGGCGAAGTGCCGCGCCCGCAGCCGAAATTCGGCCACGCGGCGACCGCGACGGTGCGCGCCGCCGGCGGCGATGTGACGCTGCTGGGCTGCTACCACCCCAGCCAGCAGAACACGTTCACCGGCAGGCTGACCCCCGAGATGCTTGACGACATCTTCAGGCAGGCACGCAAGATGGCAGGTATCTCGTAGGGAACGTTCGACAGACGGGAGGCGTTGACCACCTCATGCGGCTTTCTGTCCTCGATCTCGTACCCGTCCGCACCGACCAGACCACCGCGGACGGGTTAAAAGCCACGCTGGGCCTGGCGCAAACGGCCGACCGGCTGGGGTTCACCCGCTACTGGGTCGCCGAACACCACAACATGCCCTCGGTCGGCGCCACCAGCCCGCCCGTGCTCATCGCCTACCTGGCGGCGCAGACCGATCAGATCAGGCTTGGCTCGGGCGGCGTCATGCTGCCCAACCACGCGCCGCTGGCGGTCGCCGAGCAGTTCGCCCTGCTGGAAGCCGCCGCCCCGGGCCGCATCGACCTCGGCATCGGCCGCGCGCCCGGCTCCGATCCGGTGACATCGGTGTTGCTGCGCGGCGCCGCCGGCCGCGACGACCGGGACATCGACCAGTTCCCGAATTACCTCGACCACGTGCGCGCGATGATGAGCGCCAAGGGTGTGCAAGTGCAGCTGCGCGACGGCGACTACGTCCTCAAGGCCACGCCGGCCGCGGCCAGCGAGCCGCGGCTGTGGCTGCTCGGGTCGTCGATGTACTCCGCGCAACTGGCTGCCGCCAAGGGTCTGCCCTACGTGTTCGCGCATCACTTCTCCGGCCAGGGCACCGAAGAGGCACTCGACCTCTACCGCTCCCAGTTCGTGCCCAGCGAGCTGACCGCCGAACCGGTGACGTTCTTGACCGTCAACGCCGCAGTGGCCGAAACCCATGACGAGGCAACGGCTTTGATTCTGCCGAACCTGCACATGATGGCCCGGCTGCGGACTGGTCAACCCCTGGGTCCGGTTGAGCTTGTCGAGGACGTCGAGGGCGGCACGTTGCCACCGCAGATGCAGCACATCGTCGACAGCGGGCTGGAGCGGGCGGTCGTCGGGTCGCCTGCGGAGGCCGCCGCTCAGGTGACCGCGTTGGCGCAGCGGTTCGGCGTCGACGAGGTGATGATCCACCCGGTGGCGTCGGCGCACCGCGGCACCGACCCGACCACTTCGCCCGCGCGCGAAAAGACGCTCGAGCTTCTGGCCAAAGAGCTGTTCTAGGCCGGCGTCAGCTTCACGACCGGGATCGGCCGCGACGTCTTCTCCTGATACGCCTCGTAGCGGTTGCTGTTGTTCTTGTTGACGATCTGCCACAGTCGCTTGTAGTCGGCGTCGTCGGGTAGCACCGGATGAGCCGTCACGCGGAAACGCTTTGGGCCGACATTGATTTCGACGCTCGGGTTGGCCTTCAGGTTGTGGTACCAGCCGGGGGCCTTCGGGTCGCCGCCCTTCGACGCGACGATCAGGTAGTCGTCGCCGTCACGGGCATAGGTCAGCGACGCGGTGCGGGCCTGCCCGGTCTTGGCGCCGACGGTGTGCAGCAGCAGGCTGGGGATACCCAGCGCGCGATGCCCGATCCAGCCGTTGGTCTTCTGGTAGACGGTGTCGTGGACCTTCAGCAGGTAAGGCAGCAACGTCTGTTCTAGCGGGAGTGCCATACGTCCAGTATTAGCCCGCGGCGTCGATCTCCGCCAGCGCGTCCCGCAGGATGCGACCGGTCGACTCGCGGTCGGGATCGCGACGTAGTAAGAGGCCCTTCGCGACCGACAGCTTGTCGCCGTTGCGTCGCGGGAGCACGTGCAGATGGATGTGCATGACCGTCTGAAAAGCGGCCGGACCGTCGTTGATCCCGATGTTGGTGGCGTCGGCCAACTCGGTCGCACGCGCGGCCTTGGCGATGCGCTGCCCGATCGCCGCCATGCCGGCCAGCGTCTCAGGCGGGGTATCGGTCAGATCGACGGTGTGCCGCTTGGGCACCACCAGCGTATGGCCGCGGGTGAAGGGACGGATGTCGAGGAATGCCAGATAACCGTCGTCTTCGTAGATTCGGATGGCCGGGGCCTGGCCGGCGACGATCGCGCAGAACACACAGGACATGACGTCACACGGTAGCGGTCCGCGGCTCGGGTCAAGTGAGTAGTCTGCCTCGACGTGGACGTAGCTGATCTGGCCTTCGCGGGGGCTGCCGAGCAAGCGCGGATGCTGGCCGCGGCCACCATCACCGCGCCGGCGCTGCTGGAGATCTACCTGGATCGCATCGCGCGGCTCGATCCGCAGTTGCGTAGCTACCGTGTCGTGCTCGCCGAGAGCGCACGCCAGGAAGCGTTGGCCGCGCAGCGCCGCCTCGACGCCGGTGAGCGTCTGCCGCTGCTCGGTGTCCCGGTCGCGATCAAGGACGACGTCGACGTGGCCGGCGAACTCACGACGTGCGGCAGCAGCGCGGTCTCGACCCCGGCGGCCCACGATGCCGAAGTCGTCGCCCGGCTACGCGCGGCCGGCGCGGTGATCATCGGCAAAACCGCTGTGCCCGAACTGATGATGTTCCCGTTCACCGAAACGCTGACATTCGGGGCGACCCGCAATCCGTGGGATACCGCGTTCACGCCGGGCGGCAGCAGCGGCGGCAGCGGGGCCGCGGTGGCCGCCGGGCTCGCGCCCCTGGCACTCGGATCCGACGGCGGCGGTTCGATCCGCATACCGTCGGGCTGGTGCGGCCTGTTCGGAATCAAACCGCAGCGGGATCGGGTTTCGCTGGCGCCGCACCACGACGCCTGGTGCGGGCTCAGCGTGAACGGCCCGCTCGCGCGGACGGTCGAAGACGCCGCGCTGTTCCTCGACGTCACGACCACGACGCCCGCGCCTCAGGGCGGCTTCGTCGGCGCCGTCGGCAAGAACCCGGGCCGACTGCGAATTGCGTTGAGCACCAAGGTTCCGCCGCCGCTGATCGCCAAGGCGGGCACGGAACAGCGGGCCGCCGTCGACGCGGCCGGCGGGTTGCTCCGCGACCTCGGCCACGACGTCGTCGTCCGCGACCCGGACTACCCACCGGCGGCGATTTACGCCAACTACCTTCCGCGCTACTTCCGCGGCATCTACAACGACGTCCGCGTGATGCCGCACCAAGAGCGACTCGAAAAGCGCACCCGCAACATGGCCCGCGTCGGGTCCCTGATTCCCGACGGGCGGATGGCCAAGGTCCGCGCCGGGGAAGCGGCAGTGGCCGAGCGCGTCCAGTCGATCTTCCACGACGTCGACGTGGTCCTCACCCCCGGCAACGCCACCGGCCCGTCGCGGATCGGGGCCTACCAACGCCTCGGCGGCATCGCGACCCTGCTGGCGGTCGCGCAGCGGGTGCCGTTCTTCGAGATCTGGAATCTGACCGGGCAACCCGCCGCGTCGGTGCCGTGGGGCCTGGACGCCAAGGGCATTCCGCTGTCGATCCAGCTGGTCGGCCGTCCGAACGACGAGGCGACGCTGGTGGCGCTAGGAGCGCAGATCGAGGCTGCCCGGCCGTGGGCGCAGCGTCGGCCGCCGGTGTCATGACGGCGCGATAATCCGCCAGGCCTGCAGTTTCCGGCCGGCGGGCATCGCGCGGGCCGGGCTGCTCGACGGCAACAGCAGGTAGTCGACCTGCGCGTCGGCGTCGACGAGCCGCCCGTAGAGTTGCTGCGCGGCGCCGCCGTTGAAACACACCTTCGTGATCGACGGATAGCTGGCGAACAGCCGACGAAAGTCGTTGGCCACCACACTGTTCGGATCGATCTTTGCGTCGGCACTGCCGACGCGACGACACGCGTACAACACATCCCACAGGGCCACTCCGGCCGATTGCAGTGCAGCCAAACGGGTTTCGTAGGACGCCGAGGCGTCGAAGCCGAACAGCTCGGCGGTGATCGGCCAGAACGCGTTGCGGGGGTTGCCGTAGTATTGCCCGCTCTCCAGCGACAGGACACTGGGAAACGAGCCCAGGATCAGTAGCCGTGCCGTGTGGTCGACGACGGGCGCAAATCCATGGAGCAGTGGCGTTGCCATCGGATAACTTGACCACGTGGACCACGCAGAAATCGAGAAGCTGCTCGACGGTCTGGAAGGTGACGCGCGGGCTGAGCGCGCCGAGCTGATCGAGTGGCTCTTCGAGCAGGGCATCACGGCCGAGGAGATCGAGGCGACGTCGGCGCCGCTGTTGCTCGCAACGCGTCGCGTGATCGGCGACGACGGCACCTACGTGTCGACCCGGGAGATCGCCGACGAGTACGGCATCGATCTCGACCTCCTGCAGCGTGTGCAGCGCGCGATCGGCTTGGCCCGGGTCGACGATCCCGACGCGGCCGTTCACATGCGGGCCGACGTGGAGGCGGCCGCCCACGTCCGGCACTTCTCCGAGCTCGGTCTGGATACCGAGAACCTGCTACTCGTGACGCGGGTGCTCGCCGAGGGGCTTTCGCACGCGGCCGAAGTCATGCGCTACACCGCGATGGCGGCCGTCATCGAACCCGGCACAACCGAACTGCAAGTCGCCAAGCGCTCGCACGCGTTGGTCAGTCGGATCGCGCCGCTGCTGGGCCCGTGGATCGAGGAAATGCTGCTCATGCAGCTACGGAACATGATGGAGACCGAGGCCGTGACGGCCAGCGAACGCGCCGCCGGGGCGCCGTTGCCGGGCGCGCGACACGTCGCCGTCGCTTTTGCCGATCTCGTCGGGTTCACCCGGCTTGGCGAAGAGGTGCCGGCCGAGGAGTTGGGGCTGTTGGCCAACCGGCTCGCCGGTCTCGCGCGGGATGTCGCGACCCCGCCGGTGCGGTTCATCAAGACCATCGGTGACGCGGTGATGTTCGTCTGCACCGAACCGGCGCCGCTGCTGGACGCCGTGCTCAAGCTGGTCGACATGACCGACAGCGACAACGACTTTCCGTCGCTGCGGGCCGGCATCGCGTCGGGTTCGGCGGTGAGCCGGGTCGGGGATTGGTTCGGCAGCCCGGTGAACATGGCCAGCCGGGTGACCTCGGTGTCGCGGCCCGGCGCGGTGTTGGCCTCCGAGTCGGTGCGCGACGAGCTTGGCGACGACTCGGGTTTCAGCTGGTCGTTCGCCGGCGCGCGGAGGCTCAAGGGCATCAAGGGCGAGGTGAAGCTGTTCCGCGCCCGTCGCGGCGAAAGTTAAGCGCGCCGCCCCGGCGTGCGCGGTCAGCAAATTCGGCAAGCGCGGCGGTGACGTTTACACCCACTTAGCGTGATAAGTGGGTGTAAGAGTACTCCCGACGCCCACCGCGCCCGGCTTTCGCGGGGAGCGAAACCGCCTTGACGTGGGTTGTAATGGTGTAATCATGTAAGCATGAGACAACATCATGGACACGGAAGGCGCCACGGCCGCCCCGGCGGGTGGCAGCAGGCCGGCCAACCCGAAGCGGGCGACGCGGCCGACTGGTTCGCTGGACGCTTGCCGGACGCCTGGTTCGACGGCGACCCGACCGTCGTGGTCGACCGCGAAGAAATCACCGTCATCGGAAAGCTGCCGGAGCCGGAAGGATCAGCGAGCGACGAAAATCCAGCGCATGCCGAGGGCCGGGCCTCGCGGTTCCGCGAGGAGACGCGTTCGGAGCGGATGAGCATCGCCGACGAGGCGCAAAGCCGCTACGGCCGCAAGGTTTCCTGGGGTGTGGAGGTGGCCGGCGAGCGGGTCTTGTTCACCCACATCGCGGTTCCGGTGATGACCCGATTGAAGCAACCGGAACGCCAGGTGCTCGATACCTTGGTCGACGCGGGTGTGGCGCGGTCGCGCTCCGACGCGCTGGCCTGGTCGGTCAAGTTGGTCGGGGAGCACACTGAGGAATGGCTGGCTAAGCTGCGCGACGCGATGTCCGCGGTCGACGACCTGCGCGCCGAAGGGCCGGAGCTCTAACCTCAGCAGTCACAGATTCTGGGGGCACACTCTTTTTTCGTTGTGCACGCGCATGCGATATCACCGCCCCGAGCGTGATATCGCATACGCGTCGACTTCGAAAAACAGGTCATGGTCGGGAGACGGCGCTGGTGTGGCCAGAGTGGCCACGCTAGGCCTGAGTCATCCGGTAGTAGGCGCCGCGGCGGGCCAGCAGCTCGCCGTGGTTGCCGTGCTCGACGATCTTGCCCGCCTCCATCACCATAATCACGTCGGCATCGCGGATCGTCGAAAGGCGATGGGCGACAATGAAACTCGTCCGGTCGCGGCGAAGTTCATGGGTGGCCTTGGCGATCAGCAACTCGGTACGGGTGTCCACCGAGCTGGTCGCCTCGTCCAGCACAAGCAGCTGCGGGCGGGCCAGGAATGCCCGCGCAATCGTGATCAGCTGCCGCTCGCCGGCGCTGATGTTGCTTCCGCCGTCGCTCACCTGGGTGTCGTAGCCGGCGGGCAGGGAATGCACGAACCGGTCGACGTAGGCCGCCTGGGCCGCCGCGACCACCTCCTCGTCGGAAGCGTCGGGCCGTCCGTAGGCGATGTTCTGCGCGATCGTCCCGCTGAACAACCAGGTGTCCTGCAGCACCATTCCGATCCGTGAGCGCAGCGACTGCCGGCTGACCGTGGTGATGTCGACACCGTCGATCAGGATCCGGCCGGCGTCGACGTCGTAGAACCGCATCAGCAGGTTCACCAACGTCGTCTTGCCCACCCCGGTCGGCCCGACGATTGCGACGGTGCTGCCCGGTTCGGCGGCAAACGACAGGTCGTCGATGACATTAACGCCCCCGGGCTGGTAGCCGAAGCTGACGTGGTCGAATTCCACTCGGCCCGTTGGCCCGTCGGGTAACGAGCCGGGGCTGTCGAAGGGCTCCTCGGGCTCGTCGAGCAGTTCGAACACCCGCTCGGCGCTGGCCACCCCGGACTGCAGCGCGTTGTACATCGAGGCCACCTGGTTCAGCGGCGCGTGGAACTGGCGCACGTACTGGATGAAGGCCTGGATGTTGCCGACGGTGATCTGCCCGGTCGCCACCTGAATGCCACCGACGATGGCGACGGCGACGTAGCTGAGGTTGCCGATGAACGTGGTCGCCGGCGCCACCATCCCCGAGATGAGTTGGGCGCCAAAGCTTGCCTCGTACATATCGTCGTTGAGCCGTCGGAACTCGTCTTCGGTCCGGGCCCGCTGCCCGTAGGTCCGCACCAGGGTGAAGCCGCTGTAGCTCTCTTCGATGTGCGCGTTGAGCCGGCCGGTGTTGGTCCACTGGGCGAGGAACAGCCGCTGCGAGCGCCGGGCGATCGCCCGCGTCACGACGATCGTCAGCGGCACGGTCAGCAGGGTCAGCCCGGTCAGCAGTGGCGAGATGCTCAGCATCATCACCAACACGGTCGCGACGGTAAGTACAGCACTGAGCAATTGGGTGATCGTCATCGACAGCGATGTCTGCAGGTTGTCGACGTCGTTGGTGACCCGGCTGAGGATTTCGCCCCGTCGGCGGGTGTCGAAGTAGGCCAGCGGCAGCCGGTGCAGCTTGTCTTCGACATCTGAGCGCAGCGCCTGCAGCGACCGTCGTACCGTGACGTTCAGCAGGCGGGCCTGCGCGTAAATCATCACCGCGGCAAGCAGATACATGCCGAGCGCCAGTGTGAGCGTGCGCGCAACAGCATCGAAGTCGACGCCGTGACCGGGTACCACGTGCATTCCGGACAGCAGATCGGCGAAGGCGTTGTCGCCGTGGGCCCGCGCCGCCGCGACGGCCTGTTCCTTGGTCATGCCCGCGGGCAAGCGGCGGCCGATCACCCCGTTGAACAGCAGGTCGGTGGCATGGCCGAGAATCCGTGGCACCACAGCCCCGATGACGGTGCCCAGGATACTCAGCGCCATCACTGTGATGGCCGTGTGCCGTTGCGGCGCAAGCAACTTCACCAGGCGGACCGTCGATCCCCTGAAATCCCGCGCCCGCATGGCCGGGGGAGCAGGCACCTCCCGCTTGACCGTCGTCATCGCGCACCGCCCACTTGGGCGTCCACCGACTGCGACTCGGCGAATTCACGGTAGGTGGGCGATTCCGTCATCAGCGATTCGTGGGTGCCGGCCCCGACGATCCGCCCGTCCTCGATGACGATCACCTGGTCGGCATCGATAATGGTCGAAATGCGTTGCGCGACAACTATCACCGTCGCATCTCCGCCCACCGATGCCAGCCTGCTGCGCACCACCGCGTCGGTGTGCACGTCGAGCGCGGAGAACGCGTCGTCGAACACATAAATCGCCGGACGCCGGATCACCGCCCGCGCGATCGCAATCCGCTGCCGCTGCCCGCCGGAGAAGTTGATCCCACCCTGCGCGACGCGCATCTGCAGGCCGTCGGGGTGGGCGCTGACGAAGTCGGCAGCCGCGACCCGCAGCGCCTCCCACATCTCGTCGTCGGTCACTATCCTTCCCTCGGCCGCACCGAACTGCAGGTTGTCGGCGACGGTTCCAGAGAACAGGTACCCGCGCTGCGGGACCAGGCCGATGGTTGACCACAACTCGTCGATATCGCGGTCGCGCACGTCGACACCGCCGATGCGGACGGCGCCAGAGGTCGCGTCGTACAACCGGCAGAGCAGCGCCACCAACGTCGACTTGCCCGAACCGGTGCTGCCGATGATCGCGGTCATGGTGCCGGGCCGTGCCGTCAACGAGATATCCTGCAGCACAGCCCGATCCGCACCGGGATAGCGGAATGACGCGCCGTCGAGCTGAACCTCACCTAACGCCGCCGCCGGCCGCACCGGATTCGACGGGTTGCCGACGGCAGGAACAGTCGACAGCACCTCGGTGATGCGCTCGGCGCACACCGCGGCCCGGGGCAACACCATCACGGTCATGGTCGCCATCAGCACGGCCATCAGGATCTGGGCGAAGTACACGAGGAACGCGATCAGCGATCCGACTTGCATCTGACCGCGGTCGATTCGCAAGCCGCCGAACCAGATCAGCGCCACGCTGGAGCAGTTGATGGTCAGCGTGGTGACCGGCAGCATCAGAGCCTGCCAGTTGCCGGCGGCCTGCGCGGTGCCGGACAGTGCCACGTTGGCCTCGTCGAACCGCTCACGCTCGAAGCTCTCACGCGCGAATGCGCGCACCACGCGCACACCGGACAGCTGCTCGCGCATCACACGGTTGATGTTGTCAATCAACCGCTGCATGCTGCGGAACAGCGGCAGTGTCCGGGAGATGATCCAGTAGTTCGCCACCACCAGCACCGGGACGCTGACCAGCAGCAGCCACGACAGCCCGGCGTCCTGATGGATTGCCATGGCGATACCTCCGACACACATGATCGGAGCGGCGACCAGCACCGTGAATCCCATTTGGGCCAGGAACTGGATCTGCCGCACGTCATTGGTGCTCCGGGTCAGCAGCGTCGGCGCACCGAAGCGGGCGGTCTCGTGTTCGGAGAAGGTCGTGACCCGATGGAACATCGCCGAGCGGAGGTCGCGGCCGATGCCCATGCCGGCTCGGGAGCCGAAGTAGACCGCACCCACGGCGCACAGCACCTGTAGCGCCGTCACCGCGAACATCAGCCCGCCGAGGCGAACGATCGCGGCCGTGTCGCCCTTGGCGATGCCGTCGTCGATGATCGTGGCGTTGACCGTCGGCAGATACAGCGAGGCCAGGCTGCTGACCAACTGCAGCACCATCACCGCCGCGACCAGCCATCGGTACGGCCGCACGAACTGGCGCAGCAGTGCCACGAGCATCTGGTAACTCTTGCACACCAGAAACCACAGCTCACCGCGTGTGCGATGGTTGCCCAAAGGTCGTGCCGCTACAGTGCAACCTGTGATCACCAGAAGGTGCGGGTAGCGGTGCGACGTAACGTGGCGGCACTTGCGTGCGCGGCGGCAATCTTGGTTCCGATGGCGGCCGCGTGCTCCGATTCCGGTTCCAACCATTCCCAGTCAGGCGGGTCGACCGCGTCCCCGTCGGGGAACGGGAGCCATGGACCGTCGTTTCCGCAGTGTGGCGGCGTCACCGACGAGACGGTGAACAAGCTGACTCAGATCAATGGGCTGGTCAACACCGCCAAAAACTCGGTGGGCTGCCAGTGGCTGGCCGGCGGTGGCATCCTGGGGCCGCACTTCTCGTTTTCGTGGTATCGCGGCAGCCCCATCGGACGCGAGCGCAAGACCGAGGAGCTGTCGCGGTCCAGCGTCGAAGACCTCAACATCAGCGGCCACAACGGCTTCATCGCGATCGGCAACGACCCGCAATTGGGTGATTCGCTGTGCGAGGTGGGCATCCAATTCAACGACGACTTTTTCGAGTGGTCGGTGAACTTCAACCAGAAGCCGTACCCTGACGCCTGCAACATCGCCAAAGAGCTTGCGCGCCAAACGATTGCGAATGGCAAATGAGTCTCAGCGTGCGTCGCAGGATTCTGGTGGGTGTGGCGATATTGGCCACCGCATTGTCGGTATCGACCGGTTGCACCCGATCGGTCGGCGGCACCGCGCAGAAAGCGGGCGCCGGCGACGTGCCACGCAACAACACATCCGAGCAGCAGTACCCGAACCTGCAGAAGGAATGTGAAGTACTGACCACCGACGTGCTGGCCAAGACCGTCGGCGCCGACCCGCAGGACATTCAGAGCACCTTCGTCGGCGCGATCTGCCGCTGGCAGGCGGCCAACCCGGGTGGTCTGATCGACATCACCCGGTTCTGGTTCGAGCAGGGCAGCCTGGACAACGAGCGCAAGGTCGCCGAATTCTTGAAGTATCAGATCGAAAACCGGGCCATCGCCGGTGTGCCGTCGATCGTGATGAGGCCCAACGACCCCAACGGCTCGTGCGGCGTCGCCAGTGACGCGGCCGGTGTGGTCGGGTGGTGGGTGAATCCTCAGGTGCCGGGTATCGACGCCTGCGCGCAGGCGCTCAAGCTCATGGAGCTGACGCTCTCCACCAATTCCTGATCGGTCGCCGGTGGCGGCGGCACGGTCGAGACCGCCGCTGGCAAGCAATCGCGGTGAGGGACAGCGCGGCAACGGCGCTGACTTCGAAAAATTCGCCCGCAAGCTGTTTCAGCCATTGTGGCGTCTCGATTTTGTGGCGATGGCACTGAGCCCCTCAGTCCAAGCAACTGAATCCGATACCAGGGCGATGGTAATCTAATGGTATGCGTACTACCATCGATAATGCCGGACGCTTGGTGATCCCAAAGTCGCTCCGCGAGCAGTCGGGTATCACCGCGGGTGAGGTAGAGGTGTCGCTGGACGGGGCCGCCATTCGCATCGAAAGTCCGGTTGCCGAAGACCTTGTCGAAGAGGACGGGCTTCTGTTGCTGCCCGGCGGTGGCCAGGAGCTTGACGCCGACGCGGTCAGGGAGTTGCGCCTTGCCGACCAGCGGTGAACATGTGCTGGTTGACACCAGCGCGGCACTTGCCTTGGCGCAGCGTGAGAATCCCTTTCACCGTGCCGCGAAAGCCAGACTGCTTCGATGCCGGCGTGGGATGGCCGGGCACGCCGCGGTGGAATTGTTGTCGGTGCTGACCCGATTGCCTGCACCCCAGCGTCTCAGTCCGGTTGCGGCGCTGCGGCTTCAGGAGACGAATTTCCCGGAATCTCGGTTCTTGTCGGCAGCGGACACCAAGGCCCTGTTACGAGAGTTGGCCCAAGCGGGGCTCGCCGGCGGCAGCATCTACGACGGCCTGGTCGGCGCGGCCGCACGCAAGCACAGGCTGCCCCTCATCAGCTGCGATCGACGGGCGGAACCGACGTATCACCTGCTCGGCGTCGATTATGAGTTGTTAGCGCCGATTTCGCAGTAGCGATTGGCGCCGGGGAATCGGTGCTGCTCACAATTCGGGCACGTCGCCGCCACCTATCAGCCGGACCTTCGGTGAACCACAGGGAGTTCACAGCCAGTGCAATTTATTGACACCCGAAAGGGTCACTGGCCCATCATCGAGCCCTATACGATCGACGAATGTCTGAGACACCTTCACACGAGCCATCGTCCGCATCCGAGGACGTCACCGAATCCACCCACGCGTCTACTGCCACGCCGGCAACGACTACGACGACTTCGCATGCAAGTCCGTCGAAGCTGCCGTTGTGGCTCGCGGTGGCGGCCTTGGTGCTGGCGATCCTCGGCGTCGCGGGCGCCGCGTACGGGTATTTCTACCCGAACGCGAGCGCCGCTGCCTCGGGCAAGTACAGCGACCAGCAGCGCAACGACGCCAAGAAGAAGATCTGTGAGACCTTCAAGATCGTCGACCGCGCCGTGGTCAGGAATTCCCACCTGAAGAACCCGGAGAACGGCGGGCCAATCGGTGCGCTCTCGGTCGCGACCGCCCAGCGATTCGCCTTCTACGACGGCGGCGCTTTCCTCCGCGACCGGGTCGCCGACCAGCCAGCTACTCCGAAAGACCTGGCGGACAACGCGAACGCGCTCGGCACCCAGCTCGAGGAACTTGCCATCGGCTACCTGGCCGGCGCGCAGGACTTCGCGCAGGACGAGCTGCGTCAGAATCTCGACGACAAGATCAAGAAGATCGTCGAGATCTGCAAATAACCCGACGTAGCCGCGGTTAACGCGGCACGTGGAAGTCGACTAGCTGGGCGGACCCGAGTTCGAGGTCCGCCCAGCTGCCGTTGAGACGCAGCATCGCCATCGCCGACGTCGGAAACTTCATCGAGATGCGTTCGGCGGCATCACTGTTGGTGGTTTCGGGGTCCGCGAGTGCCAACGCCAGTGCGCTGGTGGTCGGCTCGTGTCCGACCACCAGCAACGTACGGACCTCGTCGCCGACGCCGTTGATCTCGTCGATCACGATGCCCGGCGTGGAGTCGTAGAGCCTGTCGACGTAGCGGACCGGCGCGTCAATCCCGGTGCGCGCCAACGTTTCGCGGGTGCGGGTCGCCGTCGAGCAAAGCACCAGATCGATCGTCGGAAGTTGGCCGCGCAACCAGTCGCCGGCCAGCCCGGCTTCGCGCTGACCACGCGGTGCCAGCGGTCGGTCGTGGTCGGCGACCCCCTCGGGGTAGGCCGACTTCGCGTGACGCATCAGCACCAGGGTGCGGTCGTGGTCGCTCACCCGGTCGAGGCTACCCGGTGGCCTTTGGGGCTCCTGTGGCTGATGTGACGCCTGCGCATCGATGAGGTGGCCCGGTTTCGATGCGCGGCGGACCTGCCGATCGAGGTCCCCGGACTTGTCGGCGGGCGGTCCTAAACTCTCGTTGCCCGGTCGAAGTTTGGCCGGACATACGTAGAAGGGACGGCATCGCAATGCGATTCGTGCACACCGCCGACTGGCAACTGGGCATGACCCGTCACTTCCTGGCGGGCGAAGCGCAGCCGCGCTACTCGGCGGCCCGGCGTGACGCGGTGGCCGGGCTAGGCCCGCTGGCGGCCGACGCCGGCGCGGAGTTCGTCGTGGTGTCCGGCGACGTGTTCGAGCACAATCAGCTCGCTCCGGCGGTCATCAGCCAGTCACTGGAAGCCATGCGCGCCATCGGGATTCCGGTCTACCTGTTGCCCGGCAACCACGACCCGCTGGACGCCTCCTCGGTGTACACCAGCGCGCTGTTCAGAGCCGAGTGCCCGGCCAACGTGCACGTGCTCGATCGGGCCGGCGTCCACGACGTCCGGCCTGGGCTCCAGATCGTCGCGGCGCCGTGGCGGTCCAAGGCGCCGACCACTGATCTGGTTGCCGAGGTGCTCGAAGGCGTGCCGGTCGACGGGGTCACCCGGGTGCTCGTCGCCCACGGCGGCGTCGACGTGCTCGACCCCGATCCGACTAAGCCGTCACTGATCCGCCTGGCCGGCGTCGAAGATGCGCTGGCGCGCGGGGCAATCCACTACGTGGCGCTCGGCGACAAGCATTCGCTCACCGACGTGGGAAGCACCGGTCGGGTCTGGTACTCCGGCTCGCCGGAGGTCACCAACTACGACGATGTCGAGGCCGATCCCGGCCACGTACTGATCGTCGACCTCGAGGAGGCGGATCCGCAGCGTCGCGTGACGGTCGATTCCCCACGCGTCGGCCGCTGGCGGTTCAGCACGCTGAACCGGGACGTGAACAACAGCCGCGACATCGCCGACCTGGACATGAACCTCGACCTGATGCCCGACAAGGATCGAACCGTGTTGCGGCTGGCCCTGATTGGCTCGCTGACCGTCACCAATCGCGCCGCGCTGGACGCCTGCCTAGACAAGTATTCGCGGCTGTTCGCGTCGCTGCGGGTGTGGGACAGCCACAGCGACCTCGCGGTGATCCCGGCCGACGGCGAATTCAGCGACCTGGGTATCGGCGGGTTCGCCGCCGACGCGGTCGAGGAGTTGATGAAGGCCGCCCGCGCCGACGATGACGCCGCGGGTGACGCGCAGGCAGCGCTGGCCTTGTTGTTGCGGCTGACCGACCACGGTCGGCAGGGCCGGGGTGCGGCATGAAGTTGCATCGATTGGTCTTGAAGAACTATCGCGGAATCGCCCACCGCGAGATCGACTTTCCCGACCACGGCGTGGTCGTGGTGTCGGGCGCCAACGAGATCGGCAAGTCGTCGATGGTCGAGGCATTGGATCTGCTGCTGGAATCCAAGGACCGTTCGACGAAGAAAGAAGTCAAGCAGGTCAAGCCGACCCACGCCGACGTCGGATCCGAGATCACCGCCGAGATCAGCGCCGGCCCTTACCGTTTCATCTATCACAAGCGATTCCACAAAAGGCCCGAGACCCAGCTGACGGTCCTGGAGCCGCGCCGCGAACAGCACAGCGGCGACGAGGCCCACGACAGGGTGCAGGCCATGCTGGCCGAGACCGTAGACACCGAATTATGGCATGCCCAAAGGGTTTTGCAGGCCACTTCGACGGATGCGGTAAGCCTGTCCGGCTGCGACGCGCTGACCCGGGCACTGGACGTCGCCGCCGGTGACACGGCGGCGTTGTCGGGCACCGAGCCGCTGCTGATCGAGCGGATCGACAAGGAATACGCCCGGTACTTCACCTCGACCGGCCGTCCCACCGGCGAATGGATGGTCGCGATCAAGGCATTGGAGGCCGCCAACCAGGAAGTCGAGCGTTGCGCCGCGGCGGTCGCCGAGGTCGACGACCGGGTGCAGCGGCACGCTGCGCTCACGGTTGAGCTGGCCGAACTGGTGGAGCAGCGGCAGGCCGCCGCGTCGAGGCAGACCGCCGCGCAAGCCGCCGCCGACGAGATCGACCGGCTCGCCGAGCAATTGAGGGAGGCCGAGCTGATTGCCGCGGCCGCGGCCGCGACAAGCACCGCGTCAACAGTTGCCCTCGCCGAGCGGATTCGGCTGCGTGACGAAAACGACTCGCGCGCAGCCACAGTCGCGGCACTGGAAGAGGAAGCCCGTGAGGTCGGCGAAGCCCAGGCGATCGCGCGCGACGTCACGGTCGAGGCCGACGCCGTGGTCGAGCGGTCCGATCAACTTCTCGCCGCCGCCCGGGAACGCGCCGAGACCGCCCGACAGGCTGTCGACGATCTGGCCCGCCGCGAAGAGACGCAGCGGCTGACCGCCAGGCTCGCGAAAATCGATGCCGCGGTGAGCGAACGCGACGAGGTGGCGCGGGAGCTGTCGGCCATCGCCATGACCGACGACTCGCTGCGTCAGATCGAACAAGCCGCCGCCGCGGTCGATCGGGCCGAGGGGCAGCTCGCATTGATCTCGGCGACAGTCGAATTCGTCGCCGCCGCCGACGTCGAACTGGTCGTCGGTGATCAGCGTGTGTCGCTGCCGGCCGGCGAGACCTGGTCGACGGTCGCGACCACCGCCACCGAGGTCGTGATTCCCGGCATTGTGACCTCCCGCGTCACACCCGGAGCGTCGGCGCTCGACATTCAAGAAAAATACGCTGCAGCGCAAGCGAAGTTGGCCGCGGCGTTGGTGGCTGCTGGGGTTGACGACCTGGCCGCGGCGCGCCAGGCCGATGAGCGGCGCCGCGAATTGCGGAGCACCCGCGATCAGCTCACCGCGACTCTGTGCGGCCTGTCCGGCGATGACGACGTCGAGCAGCTTCGGGCTCGATTGGCCGAATTGCAGGAATTGCCAGCTCTTTCCGGCGATGTCGATGCTGGGGCCGCGCGCGCCGAGCTCCTCGAGGCGGTCGCCGCTCGCGCGCAGGCCGAGGTCGACTGTGAGACGCACCGCAAGGTTGCGGCGCTGGCGATGAGCAAGCTCACCGAGATCACCGCGCAGGCCACGCGCGTGCAGGACAAGCTGGTGACGCAGCGAGCCGAGCTGTTTATCGTCGCCGACCGGTTGGCCGAACAGCGTGCCGCCGTTCCCGACGAGAAGCTGACCGCGGATGTCGATGCCCACACGGAGGCGGCCGCTACCGCTGCGAGCCGAGTCGCCGAGTTGGCTGAGCAGTTGGCCGCGAAGGCGCCCGAGGCCGTCGCCACCGAGCTGGCCGATGCGGTCGAGGCCGCCGAGGGACTGCGTCAGCGTCACGACGATGTCACGCGTACTTTGCATGAGATCGCCGCCCAGCTCACGGTTTTCGGCACCGAGGGGCGCAAGGGCAAGCTCGATGCAGCCGAGATCGAGCTCGAGCATGCTCGCGACGAGTACGACCGGGTCGGGCGCCGGGCCCGAGCGGTGCAGTTGCTGCGTGAGGTGATGACGCGGCACCGGGACACCACGCGGCTGCGCTATGTCGAGCCGTATCGCGCCGAACTGCAGCGGCTTGGCCGACCCGTGTTCGGCGAGAGCTTCGAAGTCGACGTCGACAGCGACCTGTGCATCCAAAACCGGACACTCGACGGCCGAACCGTTCCGTACGAGTCGCTGTCGGGTGGGGCCAAGGAGCAACTCGGAATCCTGGCCCGGTTGGCCGGCGCGGCCTTGGTCGCGAAGGACGACGCGGTCCCGATCCTGATCGACGACGCGCTCGGCTTCACCGATCCCGAACGGCTGGTCAAGATGGCCGCGGTGTTCGACACGCTGGGGGAGCGCGGCCAGGTCATCGTATTGACCTGCACGCCAGCCCGATACGACGGCGTCAAGGACGCGCAGCGGATTGAGTTGTGCGCCTAGGGGTTGGCTCGACGGCCGGCGAGAATTTCGACAACGTAACACCCCTCAGCAAGGCAGTCACGCCCTCGTGGCACTGTCATCGAGTGCGCGATGAATGAGCCGGCCGTACAGTTTGACCGACAATCGCCGCGGCATGAGGTATCTGACAATGAGGTCCGTGAAATTGTTAGCGGCCCCGGGAATGACGTGGGAGCGCTTGCCGAGATTGCTCAGTGCCGCGGTCACCACGCGCGATACGTCCAAACGGAATTGGGCGCTGCCCGCCTGCTCGTCTAGAGCAGACCGTCTACCCCCGCGCGTCGACCCGAGCCGGAATGGGTCCCTTCGCAATGGTGGTGCACGGCGATTCGACCGGGAAATCCTCATTGACAGACCGGATCCGCACCGACCTGGCGACGGTGGCGAGCGCGAGCGTCGTCACCAGCATCGCGAAGTGTTCACCGATGCACGAACGCGGCCCGGCGGCGAACGGAATGAACTGCCACCGATCGCGATTCGCGGAGTTTTCCGGGCTGAACCGATCGGGGTCGAAGACCGACGGACGCTCCCACAAGGCCGGATCCCTATGCAGCGCACTGATTGCGACGGCCACAATGCTGCCTGCCTCCACTCGGTAGCCGTCTACCGCGAGGTCGCTCAGCGCCACCCGGCCGACCCCGGCGGCCGGCGGGCACAGTCGCAGCGACTCCTTGATCACCTGGGTGGTGTATCCGAGCCGGGGGACATCCGCCGGCGTCAGTTCTCGATCGCCGATCGCGGCAACCTCGGCGGCGACCCGGTCCTGCATGTCGGGATGGCGTCCCAGTTCCCACAACGCGTAGGTCAGCATTGTCGCGGTGGTGTCGTGGCCCGACAACATGAAGATCAGCAGCTCGCTGCAGATGTCCTCGTCGGACAGCGGCCGGCCGGTGTCCGGATCGGTGGCCGCGATCAGCGCCCGAACCAGCGGCGCATCGCGGGTGGTGTCCGCGCGGCAGGCCTGCAGGATCGCCATGGTGCCCCGTTTCATCGCCGCAACCGCGGCGCGAGCGCGACGGCGTGACGGCGTCGGCAGCCACCACGGCGCACGCACCGGCCGCAATCCACGATCGGCCGCATAGCGCGATGCCACGTGCAGGTTGGCCGCGATCTCAGTACCGAACTCGTTGACGTCGACACCGAAAATCGAGCGGCCGAGCGACCGCATGGCCAATCGGCGGCACTCAGTGTCGAGGTCGACGTCACCGAATTCACGCCAGTGATCGGCAGCCGTTTGTGCCGCCTGCGTCATGTGACTGCCGAAACTGTCGACGCTCTGCTTGGTAAACACCGGCTGCAGCATCCGTCTACGCGGAGCCCATTCCTTGTTGGGCAGCACAAAGAGGTTGTCGCCCGCCACGTTTCGGATTTCCTGGTGCAGCTGGCATCGCTCGGTAAGTCCGTCCGTGCGTCCCAGCACATCGCGCACCCCGCTGGGCGAGCTGACCAGCACCAGGGCCGGGGCGAGGAACTTCGGCAGCGGCACGAAGCGGGTCACCGGCCCGCCAGCCTCGCTCAGCAGCGGCAGCCCGGTGTGCAAAGCCCGCCCCGCCGACAGCACCCGAAGAATGGGCAACGGATTTTTCGGCGCAAGCGGAAGCGCGTCAACATCGAGTCGATCAATCGTCGCGGTCATCAACGTCAAGAATTACCGCCTCACCTGGCAGATCGCAAGATTTTGGACATATTTGCTGACATCTGTCTAATTGGCGGTGGGGTCTGATAATGCGTCAGCGCATGAATCCGATTGCGGTGTAGTCGAGATCGGCCAACCCGGCCGCACCGAAATTGGCCAATGAACTGTTGACCGCGACGTTGCCGGGGGATTGGACCAGCGGCAGGCTGAAACCCTCTGCCCAGATGAGCTTGTCGACGTCATTGGCCAGGACTCGCGCCTTGGCCGGGTCCAGCTCTTCGAGGGTCTGCTCGATCTTCGCGTCGATCTCGGGGCCGCCGATCTTGCCGAAGTTGCTCTCCCCGGTGGACGCATAGATCTGGGTGAGCGCGGACAGTGGGAAAGCGTCGCCCATCCAGCCGAATTGGGCGATGTCGAACGAGCCGACGTTGATGTAGTTGGTGAAGAATCCGCTGCCGGCCTTGGCCATCAGCTCGAGTTTCACCCCGATTTGGGCGAGGCTGTGCTGCGCGATCAGCCCGAACTGCCGGCTGGTCTGCGCGTCGTAGAACAGGTCGCGCACGACCAACTGCTTGCCGTCTTTTTCGCGGAACCGCCCGTTGAGCTTCCAGCCGAGCGCGTCGAGGTCGAGCTTGGCCTTCTCCGGGTTGTACGCCACCACCCCGCTGTTGTCCTGGTAGCCCTGTTGGCCTTCGACGTAGATGTGGTTGTTCAACGCCGCCGGATGGCTGTTGAGCCCGTGCTGCGTGACGGCGGCGATGCTCTGCCGGTCGATGCCCTCGGCGATGGCGCGGCGCAACGCGGGATCGGCGAGTATTGACCCCTTGGCGCCGTTGAATGTGAAGTGATACCAGCTTGGGGTGGGCGCCCGACGGATCGAAATGCCCTTCGTGCGACGGGCGATCGTCATCTGGTCCAGCCCGGCCAGGCCGGTCGCGTCGATCGCCTTGTTCTGCAGCGCCGGCAGTCGGGCGGAGTCGTCCAGTACGAGAAAGGTGATGCTGTCCAGCCGTGGCCGCTCGCCCCACCATTTCGGATTGCGGGTCAACACAATTCGCTGCTTGGTCCGGTCGAGCGCGGAGACGACGAACGGGCCGGCCGACGGACCCGGACCGGACAGCTGCGCCTTGTTGAACGCGTCCGCGGTGGCGGTCATTTTCTTTGGCAGCAGCATGGTGTTGCCGGCGAACATGCCGCGCCATTCCGCGTAGGGCTTGGCGAAGGTGATCACGGCCTGCTGGTCGTTGACGCCGCGGGTCACCGACTTGACCCGCTCGCTGCCGTTGGTGCCGGCGATCGCGAAGTTCTTGTCGGCCCCACTGGTGGCGTGGATTTGGCTGGCGATGTCCTCCCAGCTGAGTGGTGTTCCGTCGGACCAGGTCGCCTTCGGGTTGATGGTGTAGGTGACGACTTGCGGGTTGGTTCCGGTGAGTTCGACGCTGCTGAAGTAGTCGGTGTCGACGGTGGTGGAGCCGTCCGGGCCGATCACGAACGCGCGCGGCATGGTGGCCTTCAGCATCCCGCCGACGTCGGCGGAGTTGCCGTCGATGTGCAGGGTGTTGAAATTGGACGGGAATTCGGTGAGTGCCAGCCGCAGGTCTCCGCCGTCGCGCAGCGTTGCCGGGTTCTGTGGATTGATGTCGCTGGTCGCGCCGACGGCGGTGGCTGGATCGCTGGGCACGTAGTCGGCACCCGACGAGCAGCCGGCCAGCAGGCCGACCGCGAAGGTAAGAGCCAGGAGCCGTTTACCCATGGGCCGAATCCGGTTGCGGCACAGCTGCTAGCAGCCGCTGGGTGTACTCCTGTTGCGGCCGGTTGAAGATCTCGTCGCTGTCACCCTGCTCCACGATCACGCCGTGCAGCATCACCACGACGTCGTGCGCCAGATGCTTGACCACCGACAGGTTATGCGACACAAACAGATACGACAGACCAAGTTCCTGCTGCAGATCGAGCAGCAGGTTGAGAATGCCGGCCTGAATCGACACGTCCAGCGCGGAGACCGGCTCGTCGAGCGCGAGGATCTTGGGCCGCAGCGCCAGCGCCCGTGCGATCCCGATCCGCTGCTTCTGCCCACCGGAGAACTCCGCCGGATATCGGCTGGCATCGCCGCGCCGCAACCCGACGGTGTCGAGCAACTCGGCGACTCGCGTCTGGGTCTCGGCCTTGCTGAATCCGTTGGCGTGCAACGGCTCAGCCAGCAGATCGAAGACCGGAAGCCGCGGATCCAGCGCCGCCGCCGGATCTTGGAAGATCACCTGAATGTCGCGTCGCAACGCCCGTCGCGTCGTCGAGTTCAGCGTGGCGACGTCGTTGCCGAGCACTTCGATCGAACCCGACTGCGGCGCAACCAACTCCAGGATCTCGTTCAGCGTCGTCGACTTGCCCGAACCCGACTCGCCGACGATGCCCAGCGTGCGCCCCTGGTGCAGGTCGAAGCTGATGCCGTCGACCGCGCGGACTTCGCCGACCCTGCGGCGAAACAGCACTCCCTTGGTCAAGGGGAAGGTCCTCACCAAGTCGCGAACCCGCACGACGACAGTCGGTTCGCCGGGCGCCGAAGCTTTCGCTTCCGTGCTAACCCCGTAAACATCTGCGGCACTGCGACCGACGACGTGATCGGTGCGGATACAAGCCGCGTCGTGGTTGGGGGCAACGGGCGCCAGCGGCGGCTCGGCCGCACGACACTCGTCGACGACCAGCGGGCAGCGTGGCGCGAAAGGGCAGCCCGGCTCCAAGTCGGTCAGCGATGGGGGAGCGCCCGGGATCGGCACCAGCCTGGCGCCCTGCGGTGCGTCAAGCCGCGGGACCGAGCCCAAAAGCCCGACCGTGTAAGGCATTCGGCGATCACGGTAGACGTCGTTGACGGCGGCCGACTCGACGATCCGGCCGGCGTACATCACCAGGGCACGGTCCGCGAATTCGCCCACCACGCCCAGGTCGTGCGTGATCAGCAGCACCCCGGCGCCGGTCACGTCGCGCGCGGTCTTGAGCACCTCGAGGATCTGCGCCTGCACGGTGACGTCGAGCGCTGTGGTCGGCTCGTCGCAGATCAACAGGTCCGGGTCGTTGGCGATCGCGATCGCGATGACGACGCGCTGCCGCTCGCCGCCGGACAGCTCGTGCGGGAACGCACGCGCACGCTCCTGGGGCTGCTTGATGCCGACCAGCTCCAGCAACTCGACCGCGCGGCGACGGGCGGCGTGTTTTCCGGTGCGCGGCTGGTGCACTTCAATGGCCTCGGCGATCTGATCGCCGACCGTGTAGACCGGCGTGAGCGCCGACATCGGGTCCTGGAACACCATGCCGATCGTGTTGCCGCGATGCCGCGACATGGCGCGGTCGGGCAGGCCGATCAGCTCGTTGCCCTGCAACCGCACCGAACCTCGGACGTCGGCGTACTCGGGTAGCAGTGACACCGCTGCCATCGCCGCTGTCGACTTGCCCGAACCGGATTCGCCGACTATCGCCACCACCTCACCGGCATCGACGTGAAAATCGATGCCGCGCACCGCTTTCAGTGGCGGCCCGTCGGTGGGGAAGCTGACCGCAAGGTTGCGGACGTCCAGTAGCCGGCTCACGGGCGCCCACCCCGGGAAGCCGGATCGAGCGCGTCGCGTAGCCCGTCACCGGTCACGTTGGCGCACACCAGGATCAGCACCAGCACGCCGGCTGGAAACAGGAAGACCCACGGGAACGTCGTCGCCGACTGGGTGCCGTCGGCGATCAGCGTGCCCAGCGACACGTCCGGGGGCTGAATGCCGAAGCCGAGGAAGCTCAGCCCGGTCTCGGCCAGGATCGCGACGGCGACATTCAGGGCCGCATCGATGATCAGGATCGACGCCACATTCGGCACCACGTGATGGGTGATGATCCGGCCGCTGGGCACTCCCATATACCTTGCCGCGCGGATGAATTCACGCTCACGCAGGCTCATCGTCATGCCACGGACCATTCGCGAGCTCACCATCCACCCGAAGCCTGCCAGCAGTAGCACCAGCGCGACGATGTTGCCGGAGCCCTTGGTGCGCGGCGTCAGGATCATGATCAACAGGAATGCGGGCACCACCAGCATCAGGTCGACGAACCACATCAGCACGCGATCGCGCAAACCCCCAAAGTAACCGGAGACCGATCCCACGGTCGCGGCGATAGCGGTGGAGATGACCGCCACGAACACCCCAATCAGCATCGACTTCTGCATACCCCGCAGCGTCTGGGCCAGCAGATCCTGGCCAAGGGCGTTGGTGCCCAACCAATGTCGCGCATTCGGCGGCTGCAGCAGCGCGTTGAAGTCGAGGTCGCTGTAGGAGTAGGGGAGAAACGACGGCAGTCCGTAGCAGCCGACGAACAACACCAGCAGCACCAGCAGTGAGGCCACCGCCGAGCGGCGACGCAGGAAGCGGCGCAGCACCAACGTCCGTCGGGATGCGAACTCGGGAGCCGCTGCAATGACCGTCATGACACCCGGACCCTGGGATCGAGTGCGGCGTAGATGAAGTCAGACAGCAGCCCGGCCAGCAGCACGACCGCGCCGGCGAACACCGTGATTGCCGCGACGATGTTGGTGTCCTGGGTGGCCACCCCCTGGACCATCCATTCGCCCATGCCATGCCAGCCGAAGATCTTCTCGACGAACACCGCCCCGGTCACCAAACCGGCTACGCCGTAAGCGAATAGCGTCGCCAACGGGATCAGCGCCGTCCGCAGGCCGTGCTTGACCAGGGCGCGGCGGCGGCTCAGGCCTTTGGCGCGGGCGGTGCGGATGAAATCCTGGCCGAGCACGTCGAGCATCGCGTTGCGCTGATAACGACTGAACCCGGCCGCGGTGCCCAGTGTCAGCGTCAGCGTAGGTAAAGCCAAGTGCTGCAAGCGATCCACGAATCGCGCCGCAGCGCCGTCGATCAAGGCGGGCGAAGTTTCACCGGTGTATTGGAACAGCTGCCAGCCGAGCGCCCAGTTCACGCGCAGCGCCGCCAAGATGAGCAGGTTGGCGATCACGAAGGTCGGGGCCGACAAAACCAGCAGCGACAGCATCGTGATGACGCGGTCGCTGATCCGGTACTGCCGGATCGCCCCCCAAGCGCCGAGCACCACACCGATGATCGTTCCGGCGACCGACCCGATCAGCAGCAGCCGCAGGCTGACCCCGATCCGGCGCCACAGCTCACCCGACACCGGTTGACCGGTGATCGTCGCGCCGAAGTCGCCGCGCACCGCGTGCGACGCCCAGTCGGCATAGCGCAGCGGGATGGCCTTGTTCAGGCCCAGTTGCGCGGCCTTCGCGTCGATCACGGCCTGCGGTGGTCGCGGGCTGCGCTGCATCAGGCTTTCCAGCGGCGAGAACGCCACCGACGTCAGGCAGAACGTCAAAAACGAGGCCAGCGCCAACAGCACCACATAGTTCAGCAGCCGACGCGCCAGAAACCGGGTCATGCCTACCGGCCTCGCCCCTGTCGCATCCGCCCAGACTAAGAGATTGCGATCCGATTGATTCGGACCGGTGATCGGACGCCCGTCGCGTCGTAGCGTAGAGGAGGTGACGGTCACCGATGGCTACCTGGCCAACAACGCCGACTACGCGAAGTCCTTCCACGGCCCGCTGCCGCTGCCGCCGAGCAAACACATCGCCGTGCTGGCCTGCATGGACGCCCGCATCGACGTCTACCGCGCGCTCGGCATCCACGAAGGCGAAGCGCACGTCATCCGCAATGCCGGCGGGGTGGTCACTGACGACGCGATCCGGTCGCTGGCCATCAGCCAGCGACTGCTGGGCACCACCGAGATCATCCTGATTCACCACACCGACTGCGGCATGCTGACGTTCACCGACGACGACTTCAAGCGCGCGATCCAAGACGAGACCGGCGTCAAGCCGCCGTGGGCGGCCGAAGCGTTCCCCGAGCTCGCCGAAGACGTCCGCCAGTCGTTGCGCCGCATCGAGAACAGCCCGTTCGTCACCAAGCACACGTCGGCGCGCGGATTCATCTTCGACGTCGCCACCGGAAAGCTCGACGAGGTCACCGGCTAGGGCGGTGTATGCGCCGAGTGTGTGGGTTATGCCCGCAAATGGGCCGCAAAAACGCTAATTAGCTGCACCGTCGACGGACGTTGGCGTCGTCCTGACCGAATTGATTGACAGCAGACTGTCAGCCTGGTTTCATACTCGGTAATGTTTATAAACCTGACCAAATCTACCCACTTTACCCAGAATCGGGGAGGCTGATGACCACCCAAGAGGCGCCCGCTGCCGGGCAGTACGAGCTGAGCCATCTGCGCTCGCTGGAGGCCGAGGCGATCCACATCATCCGCGAGGTGGCCGCAGAGTTCGAGCGTCCGGTGCTGCTGTTCTCCGGCGGCAAGGACTCGATCGTGATGCTGCATCTGGCGCTGAAGGCCTTCCGCCCCGGCCGCCTGCCGTTTCCGGTGATGCACGTCGACACCGGTCACAACTTCGACGAGGTGATCGCCGCCCGCGACGAGCTGGTCTCCGAGACCGGGGTGCGGCTGGTGATCGCCAAGGTCCAGGACGACATCGACGCGGGCCGGGTGGTCGAGACCATCCCGTCGCGCAACCCGCTGCAGACCGTGACGCTGCTGCGCGCAATCCGGGAGAACAAGTTCGACGCCGCATTCGGCGGCGCCCGCCGCGACGAGGAGAAGGCCCGCGCCAAGGAGCGAGTGTTCAGCTTCCGCGACGAGTTCGGCCAATGGGACCCCAAGGCACAGCGGCCCGAGCTGTGGAACATCTACAACGGGCGCCACCACAAGGGCGAGCACATCCGCGTGTTCCCGCTGTCGAACTGGACCGAGTTCGACATCTGGTCCTACATCGGCGCCGAGAAGATCAAGCTGCCGTCGATCTACTACGCGCACAAGCGGAAAGTCTTCGAGCGCGACGGGATGTTGCTGGCGGTCGACCGGCACCTGCAGCCACGGGCCGACGAGAAGGTGGTCGAAAAGACGGTCCGGTTCCGCACCGTCGGCGACGTCACCTGCACCGGCTGCGTGGAATCGACCGCCGCCACCGTCGCCGAGGTCGTCGCCGAGACGGCCGTGTCGCGACTGACCGAACGCGGCGCCACCAGGGCCGACGACCGAATCTCCGAAGCTGGAATGGAAGACCGCAAGAGGCAGGGGTACTTCTGATGAGTGGACCAACGACGTTGCTGCGCATAGCAACTGCGGGCTCGGTCGACGACGGCAAGTCCACGCTGATCGGGCGGCTGCTGTACGACTCCAAGGCCGTCATGGACGACCAGTGGGCCTCGGTGGAGCGCACCTCCAAAGACCGCGGCCACGAATACACCGACCTGTCCCTGGTGACCGACGGCCTGCGCGCCGAGCGGGAACAGGGCATCACGATCGACGTGGCATACCGCTACTTCGCCACGCCCAAGCGGAAATTCATCATCGCCGACACCCCCGGGCATATCCAGTACACCCGCAACATGGTGACCGGGGCATCGACCGCGCAGTTGGCGATCGTGCTCGTCGACGCCCGTCACGGCCTGCTCGAGCAGTCCCGCCGGCACACCTTCCTGGCGTCGCTGCTGGGCATCGAGCACATCGTGCTCGCCGTCAACAAGATGGACCTGATCGACTGGGACAAGGCAGCTTTCGAGGCGATTCGCGACGAGTTCTACGCCTTCGCCACCCGCCTCGACGTCAAAGATGTGCTGACCATCCCGATGTCGGCGCTGCACGGCGACAACGTGGTCAGCAAGTCCGAGCACACGCCGTGGTACGACGGGCCCTCGCTGCTGTCGCACCTCGAAGAGGTGTATGTCGCGGCCGACCGCAACCTCGTCGACGTCCGGTTCCCGGTGCAGTACGTCATCCGTCCGCAGACCCACGACCACCAGGATCACCGCAGCTACGCGGGGACGGTGGCCAGCGGCGTGATGCGTCCGGGCGACGAGGTGGTGGTGCTGCCGACCGGAAAGCCCAGTCGCATCACCGCGATCGAAGGGCCCAATGGCCCAGTGGAAGAAGCGTTCCCGCCGATGGCCGTCTCGGTGAGCCTGGCCGACGACATCGACATCTCGCGGGGCGACATGATCGCCCGGCCGGCCAACGCGCCGCGGGTCACCCAGGATTTCGACGCGACCGTGTGCTGGATGGCCGACGCGTCGGCGCTGGAAGAGGGCCGCGACTACCTGATCAAGCACACCACCCGGACCACCCGGGTCAGGGTCAAGGCGCTGGAATACCGGCTCGATGTCAACACGCTGCGCCGCGACAAGGATGCAACGGCGTTGCAGCTCAACGAACTTGGCCGGGTTTCGTTACGGTCCCAGGTGCCGCTGCTGCTCGACGAGTACACCCGCAACGCCAGCACCGGGTCGTTCATCCTGATCGACCCGCACACCAACGGGACGGTTGCCGCGGGCATGGTGCTGCGTGAGGCCACCGCGCAGACGGCGAGCCCCAACACCGTGCGGCACAGCTCGTTGGTGACCGCCGAGGACCGCATGTCGCGGGGCCGCACGCTGTGGTTCACCGGCCTGTCGGCTTCGGGTAAGTCGTCGGTGGCGATGCTCGTCGAGCGGAAGCTACTCGAAAAGGGTGTTCCCGCTTATGTTCTCGACGGAGACAACTTGCGGCATGGCCTCAACGCCGACCTGGGCTTCAGCATGGCGGACCGGGCCGAGAACCTGCGGCGTCTGGCCCACGTGGCGGCGCTGATCGCGGACTCCGGCCACACGGTGCTGGTGCCGGCGATCAGCCCACTGGAAGAGCATCGCGAGCTGGCCCGCGGGATTCACGCGGAGAGCGGGCTCGACTTCATCGAGATCTTCTGTGACACCCCGCTCGAGGACTGCGAACGGCGAGACCCCAAGGGCCTCTACGCCAAGGCACGGGCGGGTGAGATCACGCATTTCACCGGAATCGACAGCCCCTACCAGCGACCGAAGAACCCGGACCTGCGACTCGTGCCCGACCGCAGCGTCGACGAGCTCGCAGACCAAGTCGTCGAGCTGATCGAGGGCCGGAAGTGACCGATCACGAGGTGGCCGCGCATTTGGCGACCGAGGCGGGCCGACTGCTGCTGGCGGTCCGGGAGGAGCTCGCCGACGCGACCGAAGCGGAGCGAAAAGCCGCGGGCGACAAGCGGTCTCACGACTACCTGATGGAGGCGCTGGCGCGCGAACGCCCGGACGACGCGGTGCTGTCAGAGGAGGGCATCGACGACCCGGTTCGGTTGAGCGCGCAGCGGGTGTGGATCGTCGATCCATTGGACGGCACCCGGGAATTCTCCGAGCTCGGTCGCGAGGACTGGGCCGTACACGTCGCGCTGTGGCAGTCAGGTGCGCTGGTGGCCGGCGCGGTCGCGCTTCCGGCGCAGAGGATCACGTTGGCCACCCCCGATCCCACACCGCCGCCGGAGCATTCCGGCGACCCGCGGATCGTCGTCTCCCGCACCCGCCCCCCGGCCATCGCGTTGCAGGTGCGCGATCAGCTGAACGGCACGCTGGTCGAGATGGGTTCGGCGGGGGCGAAAGTCGCCGCCGTCATCCAAGGTTTGGCTGATGTGTACGTACACGCCGGCGGCCAGTACGAGTGGGATTCGGCCGCGCCGGTCGCTGTCGCCCGTGCCGCTGGCCTGCATACTTCTCGCATCGACGGGTCGCCGTTGCAGTACAACCGGGCCGACCCGAAACTGCCCGACCTGGTGGTGTGCCGCCCGGAATACGCCGACGCGGTGCTGGCGGTCACGAGCTGAGGCCGTTGCGGTGGGAGAATCGCATTCCATGCGGATGTCGGCGAAGGCGGAATACGCGGTGCGGGCGATGGTCGAGCTGGCCACCGTCGACGACGGCGTCCGCGTCACCACCGACGATCTGGCCAACGCGCAGGGAATCCCACCGCAGTTTCTGGTCGACATCCTGTCCGCGCTGCGCTCCGATCACCTCGTACGCAGCCACCGCGGGCGCGACGGTGGATACGAATTATCTCGTCCCGGAACCGAGATCAGCATCGCCGACGTGTTGCGCTGCATCGACGGCCCGCTGGCCAGCGTCCGCGACATCGGGCTGGGCGACCTGCCCTACTCCGGACCGACCGCGGCGCTGACCGATGTCTGGCGGGCGCTGCGCGCCAGCATGCGTTCGGTGCTGGAGCAGACCACCCTGGCCGACGTCGCGGCCGGGGCGTTGCCCGACCACGTCAGTCGACTAGCCGACGACTACCGCGACCAGGAGACCCTGCGCCGCGGTCCGCGGAGCGCCAGTTAGCTGCCCGAGCCGTAGGGCCGCGTGAGGATCTCCAGATAGTGGCCCGCGGGGTCGCGGAAGTAGACGCCGCGCCCGCCGTCATTGGTGTTGATCTCCCCGGGCCGTCGACCGGCGGGGTCGGCCCAATGCTGCAGGCCGCGCGAGGAGATCTTGCCGTAGATCGCGTCGAAGTCGTCTTCGGAGACCAGAAACGCGTAGTGCTGCGGACGAACCTCCTCGCCGTCGGCCACGTCGGCGTAGTCGAGGCTGGCGCCGTGTTCCAGGGTGACGGCCATGAAATGCCCGAACGGCTTGGGGTCCGCTAGGCCGAACAGCTCGCAGAGGAACTCGGCAGATTCTCGCTTGTCGCATGCCGCGACGATGGTGTGGTTGAACTCGATAGGCATCGTGCCCACCAGTCTACTTGGGCGCGGTCAACTCCAAGGCGACGTTGTCCGGGTCGCGAAACTCCAGAATGTAGGACGGGCCGATGTCCTTGACCGGCTCGTGGGCGATCCCGAGGTCGTCGAGATGCGCTGCGGCGGAGTCTAATCCGGACCTGTCGGCGACCCTGAAAGCGATGTGGTCCAGCCCGGCGCGGTCTTCGTGGAAGCGGTCGGTGGCCACTGGCCGCAGCCCGATCAGCGCACCGCCCAGGTCGTAGATGACACCGCCGAACAGAAACCCGAGTTGCTCCCGGGTCGCGTCGTCGGCGTTGTCGGGGACCTCGATCAGAACAGGCCAACCGAACACGGTTTCGTAGAACTGCCGCGATCGTTCGATGTCGGTGACGGTAAGCCGCACGTGAGCGATCGAGTTGGCGGTGATGGCCATCCCGATGATGCTGCCACGTCGATAGCAACCGGAACAGGGTGGTCCGCGTGCCAGAATCGCGATCGTGCAGATAGCGATGACCATGCCGGTCATGGAGCCGGATTTGGACGCCGCCATATTGAGGGATTGGGCGCGCACGATCGACGACGGCCCGTTCTCGTCGTTGTGTTGGGGCGAGCGGATGGCCTTCGACAACCCGGAAACCTTGACGTTGATGGGTGCGCTGGCGGCCTGGACCGATCGGGTGCGACTGGTGACGACGGTGATCGTGCCGCAGCTGCACGACCCGGTAATGCTGGCCAAAGCGTTGGCCACCGGCGACATGGTGAGCCGCGGCCGGCTCACGGTTGGCCTTGGCGTCGGCGGACGCGTCGAAGACTATGTCGCGGCCGGCGCGGACCCGTCGACGCAGAGCATCCGCGGGATGGCCGAGCGGGTCGCGGTGATGCAACGGGTGTGGGCCGGCGAGAAGGTCACCGAGTCGACGCTGCCGGTGGGACCGCTGCCGGTGCAAGCCGGTGGGCCGCCGCTGCTGGTCGGGACCCTCGGGCCCAAGACGTTGCGCAGCGCGGCGGCGTGGGCCGACGGCCTGGCCGGAACCACGCTGGATCTCGACGTCGCCAAGCAGAACGAGCTGTTCGACGTCGCGCGCCAGGCGTGGGCCGAGGCTGGCAAGCCCAAGCCGCACCTCGCCACGTCGTTCTGGTTCGCGTTGGGATCCGTTGACGACGCCCGCGCGCAGGTGCACCGGCATTTGCGGCGCTATATGAACTGGATACCTGCCGAATACATCGACGCGATGGCGCCTACCACCGGATTCGCCGGTAGCGAGGACGATCTGGCAGCGGTATTGCGCGAATTCGCGGCCGTCGGCACCGACGAAGTTCAACTCATTCCAACGAGTGCCGATCTCGACCAACTGCGGCGGGCGGCCGATCTGGTGAAGGCGATCGATGTCTGAGCGCAATGTTCTGGGCGGCCCGTTGGAGCCGTGCAGTAGCGAGCCGCTCACCGGCTTCTACCGCGATGGCTGCTGCTCCAGTGGGCCGGAAGACATTGGCCTGCACACGATTTGCGCGGTGGTGACCGCCGAATTCCTGCAGCACCAACGCTCGATCGGCAACAACTTGTCAACGCCCATGCCGCAGTTCAGGTTTCCCGGCCTGGTGCCAGGTGATCGCTGGTGTGTGACCGCGAACAACTGGCTGCTGGCATATCGTGACGGTGTCGCTGCCCCGGTGGTATTGGCGTCCACGCACGAGCGAACTCTCGACGTCGTGCCGCTCGAGGCCCTGCAGGAGAACGCCGTCGATGTGCCCGACGATCTGGGCAGCCTGTAGTTATTGATACACGTGCATAATATCGCCTACTATTAACTGCAGTGTCCCAAAAATGAATAGTTTCACGGCATCCCAATGCCATAAGCAATTGGAGAATCATGAAACCGTCAGGGACGTCTGTTGCCGCAATAGTGTTCGCCGCCACCGCAATTGGCATGGCGCCATCCGCATATGCTGGGGGCCCGCCGAACGACGGCGGCGGCGGCGGCGGTGCCCCGACGCCGGCCCCGGCCGCTACCCCTGGCAGTTGCTCTGGCGCCGGCCTCTCGGTCACCAGCGGGCCCGTCGAACCCGCCAATACCCTGCGCCACGTGGTCGTGACCTTCACCAACACGTCGTCGGCCCAATGCACGCTGGTCGGCTATCCCGATGCGAATCTGGTCACCGCCGCCGGGGGTGTGTTGGTTCATGTCGACAGGGAGCCGGCGTTGGCGTCGCACCTGCTGCACCTCAACCCGGGTGACACCGCGACAGCGACCGTCCAGTCGTCGGCGCTGGACGTCAACGGCTCGGGAAATCCATGCCCGCGTGAAGGCACCCTGGTGGTCACCGCGCCCGGTGATTCGGTCGCCCATACGCTGCCCGTCGCGCTGCCGATCTGCCACGCGACGATCAGCAACGTGGATTAGCTCGAATCCCGTTGGAATGTCGGCTTTGAGCGATAACCTTCCGCAATGATGCGGGTCGCGATCGTCGGCGGCGGAGCCGCCGGAGTTCTTGCGGCGGTGCACTTGCGCCGCAGCAAGCCCGACGCCCAGATCACGCTGATCGATGCGTCGGGGCGTCCCGGCAACGGGGCGGCCTATGGCACCAACGACCCGACGCATCTGCTGAATGTGCCCGCGTCGCGAATGTCGGCCTGGCCCGATGATCCCGACCATTTCGCCCGTTGGCTCGACCAGCGAGCCGTGGCACCGGCTGACAGCTTCGCACCGCGGCTGGCGTATGGCCGTTATCTGCGAGAGCAACTCGCCGCGGCCGACGTGCGTATCGAGACGGCCGAAGTCGTCGGGTTAAACCCGGGTGCCCCGGTTCGGTTGGTGCTCAACGATGGTCGTGAATTGTCCGCCGACGCAGTGGTACTCGCGTCCGGCCGACCGCAAAACAGCCTGCCCGACTCATTGGAACGTGCCTTCGCCCCGGTACTGGCCGACGGCGCCGACGGCCGGATCGTATTGGACCCGTGGGCACCCGGCGCTTTGGACGCTCTGGGCTCGAGGCGGCCGGACAGCGTGCTGGTGATCGGATCGGGGCTCACCGGTGTCGATGTCGCGCTGCATCTCACCGCGCGGGGCGCGACCGTCACCCTGCTCTCGCGGCATGGCGCGATACCACGCCGGTTCCGGGTGACGGGTGCGCCCACGGAGTTGCCGCATCTCGACGCGCTGCGCGGCGACGTTTCGCTGGAGCAGATGCGTGAAGCGCTCGCCGCCGACCTCGTGGCCGCCCGTGACGCGGGCAGGGACTGGCGACAGGTGATCGACGCGATCCGTCCACGCACGGCGCGACTGTGGCAGTCGTTGGGGTGGGAGGACCAACGCCGTTTCCTCCGCGAGGATTTGCGCGACTGGGAGGTGCTGCGACACCGGATGCCGCCGACCGTCGCCGACGCGATCGACGAGGCGATCGACGGCGGGCAACTCGTTATCGAGGCGGGCGAGGTCGCCGATGTGTCGTTGCGGCGCAAGGGCGTCGAGTTGGTGGTGACAACCAGCGACGGATCCGTCCGCCGTCGCGGTGACGCGGTCGTGGTTGCCACCGGCGCGGCCTGGGACCGGCGTTCGCTGCACGATTCGCCGCTGTGGGCGAATTTGCTTGCGGCAGAGGTCGCGTCGCTGCACCCGTGCGGGGTGGGGGTTCGGCTCACCCCCGACGGCTACCTGATCGACGCAGCCGGAAGCCTGGTCCCCAATATCGTCTGCATCGGCGCCATTCGACAGGGCCAGGAATGGGAAACCACCGCCATTCCGGAAATCCGCGCTCAGGCAGCAGCTATCGCGAAGCTTCTCGCCGACGGCGTCCCCGAGCGGCCGGCGCGACGGGCACCCAGTCTCATCGCGGCCAAGCCGCAATTGACCGGTGCCGCAGCGTCGTACGCCGAGGGCGTGCGCCGCCTGCTTGCCGTCCAGGACGGTGCGTCGACCGCGTTCGCGGCCGCCGTCGCCGAAGACCCGAACCACGCCCGCGCACACGTCGCGCTGGCCATGATCGCGACCGAAAGACCTGACCGCGCAGGCGGACCCGACGCCGTCACCGGCCACCTCACCCGAGCACGCGCGGCGCTGGCACACGGCAGCGACGACGACCGAAGCCACGTCGAAGCCATCGCGACCTGGTGCGAAAAGGGCAACGAGGCCGGCACCGATGCACTCATCGACCACCTCGAACGGATTCCGGACGACGCGGTCGCGTTGTTGGTCCTCGCGCCGTCGATCGCGTTCGCAGGCGCCGGCGATGCGCTGCCGGACGCATGGCAATACGTCGAGAAGTTCACCGGTGTCCACGGCGAGGCGCCGTGGTACCTCGGCTTGCGCGCCTACGGGCGAACCGAGCAGGGGCTCTGGTACGACGCCGCCGACTTGGCCGATGCCGCAATGGAACTCGACCCGGGAAATGGCAACGCCGCGCATGCGCTGTCGCATGTGCACTACGAGACCGATGCACACGGTGCCGGGCTGAAATGGCTGACCGACTGGATCCCCACCGACGGCAGCACCCAGCGCTACGTTCCTCACTTCCAATGGCACGCCGCGCTACACGAATTGGCGATGGGCGATGCGGCCGCCGCCGCGCGCCGCTACAACGCCACACTCGCGCCGCCGCATTCGAACGGCGTGCGCTGCCTGGTCGACGCCGGCTCGCTCGCCTGGCGGGCCCGCCTGCACCCGGACTGGGTGACGCCGCCCGACCCGATGAAGGTGCTCAACGAGGCTGGCGCACTTGCTTATACGCCGCAGACGGCGTTCATCGCGTTCCACGCGCTGCTGGTGCTGGCCGCGGCGAATGATCCCGCGGCCATCCGGGCGATGCACGTGCCGGGCGCCACCGATGCGCAGCAGACGACGTTGCGCCTCATCGGCGAAGGACTGATTGCGTTGATAGCGGGCGAGCCACGTTTGGCCCTGGACTACCTCCTGGAATCGCTTGGCGGGCTTGCCTCTATCGGCGGCAGCCGCGTGCAACAAGAGGTGATTCTCGAAACCGCGTTGGCCGCGATGCTGCAACTCGGCGCTCCCGGTCAGGCGGCGCGGCTGCTGTCACGGCATCGCGCCTCGCCCGGGCCGCAGGTGACCCGTGGAGCGGTGAACTAGTCGCTGGTCGGCCGAGAACAACGCACCAAGTCGCGAAGTAGCAACACAGAGGCTATGTGCGGATAATGACACAGCCAGACCGCGATGACACTCTGACAGGATGCCGACCATGAAGCACGCGATGATGCTCGCGCTGACCGCAGCCGCCTTGCTGACCGCCCCCGTGGGCCACGCGGCTCCACCCCCTCCGCCTGCTGACCCACACAAGCCGGACCTTGGGGCCCACTACTGCCCGGGCGGCGGAACGGTCGACATGATGTCGCCGGCCGAGCCATCCTGCGACGGCGTTCCCTACGACGACGGCTCCTACTGGCGCGCCATCAACCGCGGTGCCCCGGGGACGGCCGCGCTGGTCATCGTCCAGTGCGTCAAGCCGCCACCGCCGCCGGGCCTGTTCGTCCCGCCGCAGCAGGGACCGGTGCCCGCAGGGCCTGGTGGCTGCAGCCAATAAAGATAGGTATTTGCCGAGCAGCGTAGGTATTTGCCCTGCATATGGGCTTCTTTACGGCGTCGCGCCGCTGTGGACACGCATACTTTTGTCACCGTCCTCGGCACGACGAAAGGCCCCCATCAGATGCGTTCACCTCGCTGGCTGACGACCCTGACCGTTCCCGCGGTCGTCGTCGGCGCTCTGCTCACCGGCTCTGCGACGGCGAGCGCTGATTCCCGCGACGACGGCTACCTCGCGGAGCTGAAAGACATGGGCTTCAGCTGGCCGCAGGGGCATGAACCGTCACTGGTGGAGATGGCAGGCCTCATCTGCCAGGACCTTGGATGGGGTTGGACGCCAGACCGAATCGCCCAAGACATCCACGCCACTGTCAGTGGACAAGGCGTGCACTACTCACAGGCTGCGGGCATGGTGAACCTCGCGCACGCGACCTACTGCCCGACCCAGAGGTGCTGGGCCGCCCACTGCTGAGTCTGTTGGCCCGGCGACCGCGAATAGGTTCGCCCAGCTTTCGCCGATTTTTCATCTTTCTGCCGCTTTGGGCGCGCACACTCACCGCACCTGTCCTCGGCGCGACGAAAGGCCCGAATATGCGTTCACCTCGGTGGCTGATGACCTTGGCCGTTCCCGCGCTGATCGGCGCCGCTCTAGTCACCGGGACTCCGGCCGCGACCGCGGATCCCCTCGCTGACTCATACCTCGATCAACTTCGCGGCGCCGGCCTGACGTGGCCGCCGGGCCACGAGGGAGCGCTCATCGGGACGGCGTTGCTCATCTGCGACGACCTCGGTTGGGGTTGGACGCCACAACAAATTGCCAACCACGTCCACGCCAACTTGGACCCGGATAACATCTCCGTGCACGACGTCGGCGCCATGGTCAACATCGCGCGTCAGGTGTACTGCCCTAACCAGAGGTGCTGGGCCGCTCACTGCTAGAGGTTGCTAGCGCCGGCTCCGTACGGTTGGGTCTCGGATCCGGCTAACGCAACGAAATTGGTAATCGGGCCAATGTCGTACGTGTAGTGGGGCGCGCCAGGTCCGGCCTGCAGGAACAAGCCGCCGTTGATAATGGCCTCGATGATCGGGATGAGTTCAAGCCCCAACGTGGCGATGACGCCAACGACCTCGAGAATGATCTGGAAAATGTCGGCCGGGGTGACGTTCTGGACGATGTTGTAGATGTTTGTCTCGACCACCCCGGTCGGGGCTTCGCCCGTCCACGGATTGCTTCCGACCGGACAGTCGGCGTACAGGTCATTTCCGTTGCCGATCGTGTTGACGAATTCTCCCCAGTAGTGGTTGACCGTTTTGCTGACTGGTGCATAGACCGCAGGCATGAGGTCGTCAGGGCCGGCGATGCCACCGGTGATCACGCCGTCCACCGGGGCTGGATCCGGCCAGCCCGCGAAATCGTTGCCCGACGCGAATCCTGGTCCTCTGCAAGGGTTTCCCCACGTGGCCACCGCGACGATGTCTGGCCAGCGGTTATGGCATTGCCCGAGCGGGTTGACCACGTGATCTCTCATGAAGTGCGAGACGACGATCGCGCCCTGGCTGTAGCCCAACAGGATGATGCCCTGGCCCACGGGATTTCCCGGCGGATACACGTCGTTGACGAGTCGGATGAGTTCCTGGACGCCGTCCTCGACCGACGGACCCATCGGAAAGTAGGCGGCGGGGTAGTTTCCCACGGGCTGCCAAAAGAACGGCCCGCTGTTTCCGGTGGCCACACCTGGCAGACCGTTCGCGACGGCGGCCGGCTGCGGCGGGGTCTGGTCCCACATATTGGTGCCGGTTCCGCTGACGGTCATCACCACGTGCTGAGCCATTTGTCCTCCTTGACGGTCGAATGCGCTCGAACCGCTAGGACGCGGCAGGGACGCGTACCCTTCCAACTGTGCCAGAAATACGTTCCAGAATGCGAGAACCTAAGTGCCCAGGCAGGATTCGAACGTGCAGATGAATGCCGCCGTGTCCGACGTGACGACCTCGATCGCGGCTGGCGTCGCATTCGTGGCCGTCGTCGCGCTTTTCGTGCTGTTCTCATATTGGGTTTTCCGACAAATGCGGAACGGCCGCATCGACCCGCGCATGGACCCCCAATGGAGTCCCTACAGCTCGCCGGCGTCGCCGCATTCTCTGATCGATCCCAGCACGAACTTCGGCCCACGGCCGGACTACGATGACGACCACGTCCGTTACCTCGACGAGTGAACGCGGGCTAAGCCGGCAGTCGGAAAGCTCGCGCAAGCGTCGTCGAAGGATCGACGTCCTGCGGCGAAGTGCTGCGGGACAAGCGTTCTGAGCCGCTGCCCGACGGCCCGTTGCCCCAAAATGGAGCTGCCCGAGAAGATATTTTCTGAACTGCCAATGGTGTTGGGTCAATCCTGCGGCCACCGGTTTTGTGTTCCCCTACCGTGTGGCCATGACAACTAGCGAGACGGTTCAACCCGCATCAATGCCCCTCGCCCGCAAAGTGTTGTGCGGCGTGTACACGCTGATCGCGCTTCTGGCGCTAGTCGCGACATGGAGCCAGACCGTCGCATACACACACAGCGGCGCCGCCTTCTTCGGCACCTTCTGGCAGGACACCAGAGTCAATGCTGCCTCGCGCAACATCACCGCCGACGCGCTGATGCTGAGCATGTCCGTCGTCATCCTCATGGTGTTCGAAGCCAGGAAGCACGGAGTGCGATTCGTCTGGCTCTACATCATCGGCGGGGTCTTCATCGCCATAAGCGTGACGGTTCCGCTGTTCCTTATCGCTCGCGAGATTCGGATCGGCGCCGCGGAACCTCCGCGCCTTCGCCCACTCGATGTGATGCTCTTGATCGTGTCCAGCGTTGGGGCTCTAGCTCTCACGACCTGGGTTGATATGGGTTGACATCGGGGCACTAATCGCACGTGGCTTGCACGGGTTCGGGAAATGCCTGGTGAGAGCGTGCCCCCGGCAGGATTCGAACCTGCGGCCTTCTGCTCCGGAGGCAGACGCTCTATCCCCTGAGCTACGGGGGCGCACGCGAGAAATGCTGCGCCAAAGGGCCACGACAGACTAACGCATCACAGCGGCCGACCGAGCATCGGAATGGATTCGAAGGCTGAGGACCTCAGCCCATAGGATGGCCTGCGTGAATCCCGCCGATCTTGCCGAGCTGCTGAAGGCCACCGCGACCGCGGTGTTGACCCAGCATGGGCTCGACACCGCCGCGCTGCCGCCGGCGGTCACCGTCGAGCGGCCACGCAACCCCGAGCACGGCGATTACGCCAGCAACCTGGCTCTGCAGGTCGCCAAAAAGGTCGGCGCCAACCCCCGCGAGCTGGCCGGATGGCTGGCCGAGGCACTGACCCAGGCCGACGGCATCGCCTCGGCGGAGATCGCCGGGCCCGGCTTCATCAACCTGCGGCTGGACGCCTCGGCGCAGGGCCTGATCGTCAACAACGTCATCGACGCCGGCCAGAGTTACGGCAACTCCGACGCCGAAGCCGCCCACAAGATCAACCTCGAGTTCGTCTCCGCCAACCCCACCGGCCCGATCCACATCGGGGGCACCCGCTGGGCGGCGGTCGGCGACGCGTTAGGCCGCCTGCTCACCACGCAGGGCGCCGACGTGGTCCGCGAGTACTACTTCAACGACCACGGCGCGCAGATCGACCGATTCGCCAACTCGCTGATCGCCTCGGCCAAGGGTGAGCCCGCACCGGAAGACGGCTACGCCGGCAACTACATCGCCGACATCGCCGCGCAGATCCTGGAGCAGGTGCCGGACGCGCTGAGCCAACCCGACGCCGAGCAGCACGAGACGTTCCGGCGCATCGGCGTCGACCTGATGTTCAACCACATCAAGAAATCGCTGCACGAATTCGGCACCGACTTCGACGTTTTCACCCACGAAGAGTCGATGCACACCAGCGGCCGCGTCGAGCAGGCCATCGCGCGGCTGCGTGAGAACGGCAACATCTACGAAAAGGACGGCGCAACCTGGTTGCGCACCAGCGCTTTTGGCGACGACAAAGATCGCGTCGTGATTAAGAGCGACGGCAAGCACGCCTACATCGCCGGCGATCTCGCGTACTACCTCGACAAGCGCAGCCGCGGATTCGACCTGTGCATCTACATGCTCGGCGCCGACCACCACGGCTACATCCAGCGCTTGAAGGCCGCCGCGTTGGCGTTCGGTGACCAACCGGGCACCGTCGAGGTGCTCATCGGCCAGATGGTCAACCTGGTTCGCGACGGGCAACCGGTGAAGATGAGCAAGCGGGCCGGCACCGTGATCACGCTCGACGACCTGGTCGAGGCGATCGGCGTCGACGCCGCGCGCTACAGCCTGATCCGCTCGTCGGTCGATACCCCGATCGACATCGACCTCGCGCTGTGGTCGTCGGCATCCAACGAAAACCCGGTCTACTACGTGCAATACGCGCACGCGCGGCTTTCTGCGCTGGCCCGTAATGCCGCGGAGCTCGGGCTGATCGCCGACACCAGCCACCTCGAGTTGCTCACCCACGAGAAAGAGGGCGCGCTGATTCGCAACCTCGGCGAGTTCCCGAGGGTGCTGAAAACCGCTGCTTCGCTGAGGGAACCGCACCGGGTCTGCCGCTACCTCGAGGACCTCGCCGGCGATTACCACCGGTTCTACGACGCCTGCCGCGTGTTGCCGCAGGGCGACGAGGAACCCAACGAACTGCACACCGCGCGCCTGGCGCTTTGCCAGGCGACTCGCCAAGTGATCGCCAACGGGTTGGCCATCCTCGGCGTCAGCGCTCCGGAGCGAATGTGAGCGCGCACCCGGCCGGCCCCCGGCACGCCGAGGAGTTCCACCACGGCGGCGTCCCGCCGTGCCCGCGTGCGGGACAGGAGCTGCTGGAGCTGGCGCCGAATGTGTGGCCGCGCAACGCCGTACGTGGCGCCGACGGTGCTGTCAGCATCGCTGGGGTTTCGCTGCAGTCGCTGGCGCAGGAGTACGGCACGCCGCTGTTCGTCGTCGACGAGGACGACTTCCGGTCCCGCTGCCGCGAAATCGCGACGGCCTTCGGTGGTGGCTCCAACGTGCACTACGCCGCGAAGGCCTTCCTGTCCAGCGAGATCGCCCGCTGGATCGACGAGGAAGGCCTGTCGCTGGATGCCGCCTCAGGAGGCGAGTTGGCGGTCGCGTTGCACGCGGATTTTCCCCCTGAGCGAATCACGCTGCACGGCAACAACAAATCGACAGCCGAGCTCACCGCAGCAGTCAAGGCCGGTGTCGGTCTTGTCGTGCTGGACTCGATGATCGAGATCGAGCGACTCGATGCCATCGCGGGGGAGGCCGGCGTGGTCCAGGACGTCCTGGTTCGCGTCACCGTCGGTGTCGAGGCGCATACCCACGAGTTCATCTCCACCGCACACGAAGACCAGAAGTTCGGCCTGTCACTGGCCAACGGTGCCGCGATGGCCGCGATCCGGCGGGTGTTCGCCACCGACAACCTGCGATTGGTCGGCCTGCACAGCCACATCGGGTCGCAGATCTTCGACGTCGGCGGCTTCGAAATCGCCGCACACCGGGTGATCGGTTTGCTGCGCGACGTGGTCGCCGAGTTCGGCGTCGACAAGACCGCGCAGATCGCCACCGTGGACCTCGGTGGCGGCCTTGGCATTTCATACCTGCCGAACGACGACCCGCCACCGGTGGGCGAACTCGCCGACAAGCTCAGCGACATCGTGCGCAACGAGTCCGCGGCCGTCGGCCTTCCGGTTCCGCGTCTGGTCGTCGAGCCCGGGCGCGCAATCGCGGGTCCGGGGACGGTCACGCTGTACGAGGTCGGCACCGTCAAAGACGTGGGCGTCAGCGCGACGGCGCACCGCCGCTACGTCAGCGTCGACGGCGGCATGAGCGACAACATCCGCACCTCGCTCTACGGCGCGGACTACGACATCCGACTGGTATCGCGCGCCACCGACGCCGAGCCAACCCTGGCGCGTGTCGTCGGAAAGCATTGCGAGAGCGGCGATATCGTCGTCCGCGACACCTGGGTGCCAGACGACATTGCGCCCGGTGACCTGGTCGCGGTCGCGGCGACCGGCGCCTACTGCTATTCGCTGTCGAGTCGGTACAACTTGATCGGCCGCCCCGCGGTGGTGGCCGTACGCGACGGAGGGTCCCGTCTGATCCTGCGCAGGGAGACGGTCGACGATCTGCTGAGTCTGGAAGTGAGGTGAGTCGTGAGTAGCGATGAAAAGCCGGTCGGTGTAGCGGTATTGGGACTGGGCAATGTGGGCAGTGAGGTGGTCCGCATTATCGAGGAGAGCGCCGACGACCTCGCCGCCCGCGTCGGTGCGCCGCTGATCCTGCGTGGCATCGGTGTCCGTCGCGTGGCCGACGACCGCGGTGTGCCCGTCGACCTGCTCACCGAGGACATCGAGGCACTGGTCACCCGCGCCGACGTCGACATCGTCGTCGAGGTGATGGGACCGGTCGAACCGTCGCGCAAGGCGATCCTGTCCGCGCTCGAGCACGGCAAGTCCGTCGTGACGGCCAACAAGGCGCTGCTCTCGGTCTCCACCGGCGAACTGGCGCAGGCCGCCGAAAGCGCCCGGGTCGACCTGTATTTCGAAGCCGCCGTGGCCGGCGCGATTCCGGTGATCCGCCCGCTGACCCAGTCGCTGGCCGGCGACACCGTGCAGCGGGTGGCCGGCATCGTCAACGGCACCACCAACTACATCCTGTCCGAAATGGACAGCACCGGCGCCGACTACGAAAAGGCGCTGGCCGACGCCAGCGCGCTCGGCTACGCCGAAGCCGACCCGACCGCCGACGTGGAAGGCTTCGACGCCGCTGCGAAGGCCGCCATCCTGGCGTCCATTGCATTCCACACCCGGGTAACCGCCGACGACGTCTACCGCGAAGGCATCACCAAGATCAGCCCGGACGACTTCGCGTCCGCGCGAGCCCTGGGTTGCACGATCAAGCTCCTGTCGATCTGCGAGCGGATCGCCGGGGACGATGGGCTGCAACGGGTTTCGGCCCGCGTATACCCGGCGCTGGTGCCGTTGGAGCACCCACTGGCCACCGTCAACGGCGCCTTCAACGCCGTCGTGGTCGAAGCCGAGGCCGCCGGGCGGCTGATGTTTTATGGCCAGGGCGCCGGCGGCGCGCCGACCGCGTCGGCCGTGACCGGTGACCTGGTGATGGCCGCGCGCAACCGGGTTCTGGGCAGCCGGGCGCCGAAGGAGTCGAAGTACGCGCAGTTGGCGATCGCCCCGATGGGCGTGATCCCCACCCGCTACTACGTCAGCATGGACGTCGCCGACAAGCCCGGTGTATTGGCCACCGTCGCAGCCGAATTCGCCAAGCGCGAAGTCAGCATCGCCGAAGTACGCCAGGAAGGTGTGGTCGGCGAGGGCGGACGCCGCGTCGGGGCACGTGTCGTCGTGGTCACCCACACCGCGACCGACGCTGCGCTGTCCGAAACCGTCGACGCGCTGGCCGAATTGGATGTGGTGCAGGGTGTGGCCAGCGTCCTGCGGCTGGAAGGAACCAACGCATGACTTCGTCCAAGGCGGCCGTACACCGGCAGTGGCCGGGCCTGATCGAGGCATACCGGGACCGGTTGCCGGTCGGCGACAACTGGACCCCGGTCACCCTGTTCGAAGGTGGTACGCCGTTGATCTCGGCGCCCCGGCTGTCGGAGCAGATCGGGTGCACGGTCCACCTGAAGGTCGAGGGGCTCAACCCCACCGGCTCGTTCAAGGACCGCGGCATGACGATGGCCGTCACCGACGCGGTGGCGCGCGGTCAGCAGGCGGTGCTGTGCGCCTCGACGGGCAACACGTCCGCGTCGGCCGCGGCCTACGCCGCCCGCGCCGGCATCACCTGCGCGGTGCTCATCCCGCAGGGCAAGATCGCGATGGGCAAGCTCGCGCAGGCGGTCATGCACGGAGCCAAGATCATTCAGGTCGACGGCAACTTCGACGACTGCCTGGAGGTGGCCCGCAAGATCGTCGCCGACTTCCCGACAATCGCATTGGTCAATTCGGTCAACCCGGTTCGCATCGACGGCCAGAAGACCGCGGCATTCGAAATCGTCGACGTCTTGGGCCACGCCCCGGACATTCACGCTCTACCGGTGGGCAACGCGGGCAACATCACCGCGTACTGGAAGGGCTACACCGAATACCACGCCGACGGCGTGACCGACACGCTGCCGCGCATGCTCGGCACCCAAGCCGCTGGCGCGGCCCCGCTGGTCACCGGCGAGCCGGTGAAAAATCCCGAGACCATCGCCACCGCGATCCGGATCGGGTCGCCGGCGTCGTGGGGGCCGGCGGTCGCGGCGCAGCAGGAGTCCAACGGGCGCTTCCTGGCCGCCAGCGACGACGAGATCCTCGCGGCGTATCACCTGGTCGCAGCCGCTGAAGGGGTCTTCGTCGAGCCGGCCTCAGCGGCCAGCATCGCGGGTCTGCTCAAGTCGGTCGAGGATGGTTGGGTAAAACCCGGCTCGAGCGTGGTGTGCACGGTGACCGGCAACGGCCTCAAGGACCCCGACACTGCGCTGCGCGACATGCCGAAGGTGGAACCGGTTCCGGTCGACCCGGTCGCCGTCGTAGCCAAACTGGGGCTGGCCTAGTGCTGGCTTCCGGCCTCTTGGGGACCTCGGTCGTCCCCGCCTCCAGCGCCAACCTCGGTCCGGGCTTCGACAGCCTCGGGCTGGCGCTGAGCCTGTATGACGAAATCATCGTCGAGACAATAGATTCCGGCCTCGTAGTCGAGGTCGAGGGCGAGGGCGCCGGGGAATTGAGCCTTGACGCCGGTCATCTCGTCGTGCGCGCCGTCCAGCACGGGCTGCAGGCCGCCGGTGTCAGCGCCGCTGGCCTGAAAGTACTGTGCCGCAATGCTATTCCGCATTCACGGGGCCTGGGGTCGTCGGCCGCGGCTGTCGTCGGCGGTCTGGCGGCGGTCAACGGCCTTCTTGCGCAAGCGGGTTTGACGCCGCTGAGCCAACCCGAGCTGATCCAATTGTCCTCGGAGTTCGAGGGGCATCCCGACAACGCGGCCGCGGCGGTGCTCGGTGGCGCCGTGGTGTCGTGGACCGACACCAGCGGAGGCGCGCCTGCCTATGCGGCGGCACAGCTACGGCTGCATCCCGACATTCATCTATTTCCGGCCATTCCCGTCCAGCGCTCGTCGACCGTGGAGGCCCGGGTGCTACTGCCGACCCAGGTCAGCCACGAGGACGCCCGCTTCAACCTCAGCCGCGCCGCGCTGCTGGTGGTGGCCCTCACAGAGCGGCCTGACCTGCTGATGGCGGCCACCGAGGACGTGCTGCACCAGCCGCACCGGGCAGCGGCGATGCCGGCGTCGGCGGAATACCTGCAGCTATTGCGGCGTTACAACCTGGCAGCTGTGCTTTCGGGCGCCGGACCGGCAGTTATCGCCCTGAGCACGGTGGCCCAACTGCCCGCCGAAGTGCACGACTACGCTGTCGCAAACGGATTTGCGATCAGCGAGATGACGCCCGGTGACGGCGTGCGCTGGAGTTCCGGGGTAGCAGTCCCCAGCTAGTGTCCACAGACACGGCGAGGGGGCTTCTTGCTTCCGGCATCGAAGAAGGTTATCCTCGGAGCCGTCCAGCAATCGCAGTCATCTGCCTCATGCGCAGACATTGCGCGACCACTAGGACGAATACCAAATTCTTCTCGTTGACGATGGTTCGCCATTTGCATCGCCAATCTTGGCAATCACCGTTACAGAGTCGGTCTTTGGCAGCACTCGGCGAATTGGCTAAGTGCAACGAACCCCTGGCTTGACTAGATCAGCGAGGGAGAGAAAGGAAATCCGTGACCGATACGGACCTCGTTACGGCTGGCGACAGCACCGGAAATGACGACCTGTCGAACCCCGTGACCCCCGATACTTCCAGCGCGAACGACGCCCAATCAGGCGCGTCGGATGGCTCGCTGGCCACCATGGTGCTCCCCGAACTGCGCGCGCTGGCCAACCGGTCCGGCGTCAAGGGCACCTCGGGAATGCGCAAAAGTGAACTGATCGCCGCGATCCGGGAAAGCCGCCAAGGCGGCCACTCCAACGGCGCGCCAACGAAGAGCGGCGCGGGCGAGTCAGAAAATCACGCCGCCGAGGCCGCCGCCAACAATCACACCGAAGCGGCCGACAACATCCAGACGGCCCGCACCGACGCCGGCGACAAGCCTTCTTCCGACGACAGCAACGCGGGGGAGAAGAGCGACCAGACGGAGAAGAAGCAGCACAACGGCAACGACAAGCCCGCCCGCGATCGGCAGGACAACAAATCCGAAGGTCGCGACTCCGACAAGGATTCGGACAAGGGCGGCGAGCAAGGCTCCGGCGGTCAACCGAACCGCGGTGGCCAGAACAACCAGAACAACCAGAACCAGAACGACGACGACGGTGAGGGACGCGGCGGTCGTCGCGGTCGCCGGTTCCGCGAACGTCGGCGCCGCGGTGACGGGCCCCGCGACAGCGGCGGTGGTGACACTGAACTGCGTGAGGACGACGTGGTCCAGCCGGTCGCCGGCATCCTCGACGTGCTCGACAACTACGCGTTCGTCCGCACCTCCGGCTACCTGGCCGGCCCGCACGACGTCTACGTCTCGATGAACATGGTGCGCAAGAACGGTTTACGCCGCGGCGACGCGGTGACCGGCGCGGTGCGGGTGCCCAAGGACGGCGAACAGCCCAATCAGCGGCAGAAGTTCAACCCGCTGGTGCGCCTGGACACCGTCAACGGTGGCCCGGTCGAAAATGCCAAGAACCGTCCCGATTTCACCAAGCTGACGCCGTTGTACCCCAACCAGCGCCTGCGCCTGGAGACCACGGGTGATCGGCTGACCACCCGCGTGATCGACCTGATCATGCCGATCGGTAAGGGACAGCGCGCGCTGATCGTGTCACCGCCCAAGGCAGGTAAGACGACTATCCTGCAGGACATCGCCAACGCGATCACCAAGAACAACCCCGAATGCCACCTCATGGTCGTGCTCGTCGACGAGCGCCCTGAGGAGGTCACCGACATGACGCGGTCGGTCAAGGGTGAGGTCATCGCCTCGACGTTCGACCGGCCTCCGACCGACCACACCGCGGTAGCCGAGCTGGCCATCGAGCGTGCCAAGCGACTCGTGGAACAGGGCAAAGACGTTGTCGTGCTGCTGGACTCGATCACCCGACTGGGCCGCGCATACAACAACGCCTCCCCGGCGTCGGGCCGCATCCTGTCCGGTGGTGTCGACTCGACGGCGCTCTACCCGCCGAAGCGATTCCTCGGCGCGGCCCGCAACATCGAGGAGGGCGGATCGCTGACGATCATCGCCACCGCGATGGTCGAGACCGGATCCACCGGTGACACAGTCATTTTCGAGGAGTTCAAGGGTACGGGTAACGCGGAGCTCAAGCTCGACCGCAAGATCTCCGAGCGTCGGGTGTTCCCGGCCGTCGACGTGAATCCCTCCGGTACGCGTAAGGACGAATTGCTGCTCTCGCCCGACGAGTTCTCGGTCGTGCACAAGCTACGCCGCGTGCTGTCGGGCCTGGACTCGCACCAGGCCATCGACCTGCTGATGTCGCAGCTGCGAAAGACCAAGAACAACTACGAGTTCCTGGTCCAGGTGTCCAAGACGACACCGGGCATGGACAACGACTAGCGATTAGCACACCGACTCCGTCGGACAACATCGCCAGTCCCGCTTTGCGACCCCCGCTGCGGCGGTAACGTGCCAGCCTGTGGCGGACACTATTCAGCAGCTGCTTCGCGAGCGCAGCGGCGACTCCACGCCTGCGGTCAAATACGAAGACCGGGTGTGGACCTGGCGTGAACATCTCGCCGACGCCTCGGCAACCGCCTCCGCACTGATCGGCATCGCCGACGCCGAGCGGCCCTTGCACGTCGGCGCGCTGCTGGGCAACACCCCCGAGATGCTCACCGCGATGGCCGCGGCCGCGCTCGGCGGCTTCGTGCTCTGCGGCATCAACGACACCCGTCGCGGCGCCGCACTGGCCAACGACATCGCGCGCGCCGACTGCCAGATCCTGCTCACAGACCCCGCCCATCGCGGATTGCTCGACGGTCTGGATCTGCCCGGGGTCCGCGTCATCGATGTCAGCGGCGACGAGTGGTCGGGTCTGCTCGCCTCGGCCGGCCCACTGGTACCTCACAAAGAGGTGGAACCCACCGACACGTTGATGATGATCTTCACCTCGGGCACCAGCGGCGAGCCGAAGGCCGTCCAGATCACCCACCTGACCGTTATATTCGCCGGCGCCAACCTGATTGGCCGTTTCGAGGTCGACTCCTCGGGCACCTGCTACCTGTCGATGCCGCTGTTTCACTCCAACGCGCTGCTGGCCGGCTGGAGCGTGGCCGTCGGCTCCGGTTCAGCGATGGTGCCGGCCACCTTCTCGGCCTCGCGGCTGCTGTCCGACCTACGCCGCTACGGCGCCACCTACATGAACTACGTCGGCAAGCCGCTGGCCTACGTGCTGGCCACCCCCGAGCAACCCGACGACGCCGACAACCCGTTGCGGGTTGCCTTCGGCAACGAGGCAAGCGACCGCGACATCGCCGAATTCAGTCGGCGGTTCGACTGCACGGTCTGGGACGGCTTCGGCTCCAGCGAAGGCGCCATCATCATCACCCGCGAAGACGGCTGCCCACCGGGCTCACTGGGACAAGGCTTTCCGGGTGTCAGCATCTACAACCCCGACACCCTCACCGAATGCGCGGTAGCTCAATTCGACGACGATGGGGCGCTGCTCAACCCTGACGACGCGATCGGCGAACTCGTCAACACCACCGGCGCCGGCCTGTTCGCCGGCTACTACAACGACAAGGACGCCACCGACGCGCGGCTGCGCAACGGCATGTTCTGGTCCGGGGACCTGGCGTACCGCGACGCCGACGGCTGGATCTACTTCGCCGGGCGCAGCGGCGACTGGCTGCGCGTCGACGGCGAGAACATGACCACCGCGCCGATCGAGCGCATCCTGCAGCGTCTGCCCGCGGTCAGCCAGGTCGCGGTCTACGCGGTGCCCGACGAGCAGGTGGGCGACCAGGTGATGGCCGCGCTGGTGCTCGTCGACGGCGCCACGTTGCAGCCGGGGGAGTTCAGCGACTTCTTGGCCGCCCAGCCGGACCTGTCGCCCAAAGCGTGGCCGCGACACGTCTGGATCACCGACAAGCTGCCGACCACCGCCACCAACAAGGTGCTCAAACGGCAGCTCACCGCCCAGGGCAGCACCCCCGACGGCGGCCTGCTGTGGACTCGGCACGGCCGCGACACCAGCTATACGACCGTGGACTCCTCGGCAAAAGCCCAGGTCAGCGCGCGCTAGCTCCGGGAATGCGCGGGGCCTTGTCGGCGTTTAGGGACATGGCGGCTGAACTGGCATAATGGTCAGCCGAAGTCACGGTTCCGGTTCACGTCCGATCTTCTCAGCACGATCTGGCGACCCGGCGGCCGACGAATGAAGAGGAAACATGAAAGCTGACATTCACCCCGCATACGTCGAGACCACCGTGGTCTGCGGTTGCGGCAATACTTTCCAGACGCGGAGCACCAAGGAGAGCGGCCACATCGTGGTCGAGGTCTGCTCGCAGTGCCACCCGTTCTACACCGGTAAGCAGAAGATTCTCGACAGCGGTGGCCGCGTTGCGCGCTTCGAGAAGCGCTACGGCAAGCGCAAGGCTGGCGCCGAGAAGGAAGCTGCGGCCGACAAGTAGCACGATCGACGCCCGGACTGTCGCGATAATCGCGCGGGACGGGCGTCGTTTCATGTGCGGGAGAGTCCAGCGAGGAGGTGAGCATGACACAAGGCGGTCAGGCGATTGACGCACTGGTGGCCGAGCATGCCGACCTCGAGAAGAAGCTGTCCGATCCCGAACTGCACAGCGATGCGGCCAACGCGCGCAAGGTGGGGCGGCGATTCTCGCAACTGGCCCCGATCGTGGCGACCCACCGCCAGCTCACTTCTGCGCGTGAGGATCTCGAGACCGCGCGTGAACTCGCCGTCGACGACGCGTCGTTCGCCGACGAGGTCACCGAACTCGAAGCGCGGGTCGACGAGTTGGAGACCAAGCTCAGCGACATGCTGGCGCCACGCGACCCGCACGACGCCGACGACGTGGTACTGGAGGTCAAATCCGGTGAGGGCGGCGAAGAATCGGCTCTGTTCGCCGCGGACCTGGCCCGGATGTACATCCGCTACGCGGAACGGCACGGCTGGACGGTGACGGTGCTCGACGAGACCTTCTCCGACTTGGGCGGCTACAAAGACGCGACGCTGACGATCGCCAGCAAGGGCGATTCGGTGGACGGTGTCTGGTCGCGGCTGAAATTCGAGGGTGGCGTTCACCGTGTGCAGCGGGTACCGGTCACCGAATCCCAAGGCCGCGTGCACACTTCGGCTGCGGGCGTGCTGGTGTATCCCGAGCCCGAGGAAGTGGGCGAGGTACAGATCGACGATTCGGATCTGCGCATCGACGTCTACCGGTCGTCAGGTAAGGGCGGTCAGGGCGTCAACACCACCGACTCCGCGGTGCGAATCACCCACCTGCCCACCGGAATTGTGGTCACCTGTCAAAACGAGCGCTCGCAACTGCAGAACAAGGCCCGGGCCATGTTGGTGCTCGCGGCCCGGCTGCAAGCGCTGGCCGAAGAGCAGGCACAGGCCGACGCGTCAGCCGACCGGGCCAGCCAGATCCGGACCGTCGACCGCAGCGAGCGCATCCGCACCTACAACTTCCCGGAGAACCGGATCGCCGACCACCGAATCAATTTCAAGGCACACAACCTCGACCAGGTCCTGGACGGCGACCTGGATGCACTGTTCGACGCCCTTGGCGCCGCCGACAAGCAAGCCCGGCTGCAGCAGGCATGACCACCCGGCTGCGTTGTGCGATCGACTCGGCGACAACGCTGCTCGCCCAAGCCGGCATCGATTCCGCGCGCTACGACGCAGAGGAATTAGCCGCGCATCTGGCCGGTACCGAGCGGGGGCGGCTGGCGCTGCTGGCCACACCCGATGACGGCTTTTTCGACCGCTACCGCGAAACGATTGCCGAGCGGTCACGTCGAGTTCCCTTGCAACACTTGACCGGTACCGCCCCTTTCGGCCCGTTGACGTTGACGGTCGGGCCCGGCGTGTTCATCCCTCGGCCGGAAACCGAGGCGATGCTGGAATGGGCTAGCGCACAACGCCTTCCGGACGCTCCCGTGATCGTCGACCTCTGCACCGGTTCGGGCGCGCTGGCACTCGCCCTGGCCCGGCAGTGGCCCCACGCCCGGGTGATCGGCGTCGACGACTCCGCCGCGGCCCTCGAGTACGCGCGCACCAATGCCGCGGGCACCGGGGTGGAGTTGATCGAGGCCGACGTCACCGCGCCAGGCGCCCTCAGCGAACTGGACGGGCAGGTCGATCTGCTGGTGTCCAACCCGCCGTATGTTCCAGACGGCGCTGAGCTCGATCCCGAAGTGCTGGACCACGATCCGTCGCACGCCGTGTTCGGCGGACCCGACGGCATGACGGTGATCACCGCGATCGTCGAACTGGCCCAACGAGTGCTGAGCCCCGGCGGCCTGCTCGCGGTCGAGCACGATGACACCACGTCCGTGTTTACCGTCGAATTGGTCTCCGGCACTAGAGGTTTCGAAGACGTCGTGCCTCGCCAGGATCTCACCGGTCGTCCACGATTCGTCACTGCTCGCCGGATCGGTGACCACCCATGACCGATACTTTCGACTGCACTCAGGCCGAACAGCGTTCGCGCGCAATCACATCGGCGGCCGCGGCGGTGAAGAACGGTGGGCTGGTCGTCCTTCCGACCGACACCGTTTACGGCGTCGGCGCCGACGCGTTCAACGGCACGGCGGTGTCTGCACTGTTGGCGGCCAAGGGCCGCGGACGCGACATGCCGGTGCCGGTACTGGTCGGCTCATGGCACACCATCGACGGGCTCGCCATGTCGGTGTCGACCCCGATGCGCAACCTGGTCCACGCGTTCTGGCCCGGCGCTCTGAGCCTGGTGGTCCGGCAGGCCCCGTCGGTGCAATGGGATCTCGGTGATGCGCGCGGCACGGTGATGCTGCGTATGCCCCTGCACCCAGTGGCCATCGAGTTGCTGCGTGAGGTCGGACCGATGGCGGTGTCCAGCGCCAACATTTCCGGACGCCCGCCGGCCGTCAACGTCGGTGACGCTCGCCAGCAGTTGGGCGATCTCGTCGACGTCTACCTCGACGGTGGGCCGGCGGCCCAGCAGGCCGCTTCGACGATTCTGGACCTGACCTCGCCCGAGCCGCGCATCCTGCGATCCGGCCCGGTCAGTGCCGAACGCATCGCCGAGGTACTCGGCGTCGACGCCGAAAGCCTCACCGCCTGACCGACTCAGTTCGATCTCAGGGCGATTCAGTATGGTTTTCCGGATGGTCAGCGGTGCCGACAACCTCGCCGGCGGTTTGCTCGCCTTGGCCGATCGGGGCGCGGGCGTCCCGTTGCGCGAACTCGCACTCGTAGGGCTGACCGCCGCGATCATCACCTACTTTGCGACCGGGCCAGTGCGGACGCTGGCGACCCGATTCGGCGCCGTGGCGTATCCCCGCGAGCGGGACGTGCATGTGACGCCGACCCCGCGCATGGGCGGGCTGGCCATGTACATCGGCGTGATCGCGGCGGTGTTCCTGGCGTCGCAGCTTCCCGCGCTGACCCGCGGTTTCGTCTACTCGACGGGCATGCCCGCGGTGGTGCTGGCGGGTGGGCTGATCATGGGCATCGGCCTGATCGACGATCGCTGGGGCCTGGACGCGCTGACGAAATTCGCCGGTCAGATCACCGCGGCCAGCGTGTTGGTGACGATGGGCGTCGCGTGGAGCGTCCTGTATATCCCGCTGGGCGGGGTGGGCACGATCGTCCTCGACCAGGTGTCGTCGATCCTGCTCACGTTGGCGCTGACGGTCTCGATCGTCAACGCAATGAACTTCGTCGACGGCCTCGACGGGCTGGCCGCCGGACTCGGGCTCATCACCGCGCTGGCGATCTGCATGTTCTCCGTCGGCCTGCTCCGCGACCACGGCGGCGACGTGCTGTTCTATCCGCCTGCGGTCATCTCGGTGGTGCTGGCCGGAGCGTGCCTGGGTTTCCTGCCGCACAACTTCCATCCGGCCAAGATCTTCATGGGTGACTCCGGTTCGATGCTCATCGGCCTGATGCTGGCCGCGGCGTCGACGACGGCCGCCGGACCCATCTCGCAGAACGCGTACGGCGCCCGCGATGTGTTTGCTCTGCTGTCGCCGTTCCTATTGGTCGTTGCGGTCATGTTCGTCCCGATGCTCGACCTGCTGCTGGCGATCGTGCGCCGCACCCGAGCCGGCCGCAGTGCGTTCAGCCCCGACAAAATGCATCTGCATCACCGACTCCTGCAAATCGGCCATTCCCATCGGCGGGTCGTGCTGATCATCTATCTGTGGGTCGGCATTGTCGCATTCGGCACGGCAAGCACCATTTTCTTCGATCCGCGGAACACCGGCGCTGTCATGTTGGGTGCCACCGTGATCGCGGTCGTCGCAACGCTGATTCCGCTGCTACGACGCGGTGACGATGTCTACGACGAGGAGTAGTAGAGTCCTCGTCGATATGGTACGGTGCTGGTAGAACCCGAATTAACCTCGCGGGTTGCCGGCCATCGGCAGTCGGAGCCAGCTCCGGTCCTGCCGACCAACGACCGACAATGGGGAGTAGTCCCTTGGGTGATGCGAGCGCGCTGAAAGCGCTCCGATACGCTCAACGGGCCACGCGACAAGCAACGCACAACTCCCCCCGAACGAGGACTGAGGTGCTGCAGTGACTACACCAGCGCAGGACACGCCGTTGGTGTTCCCGTCCATTGCGTTTCGGCCTATTCGCCTGTTCGCGATCTCGGTTGTGCTGACTGCCGTCGCGGTCGCAATCGCCGCTTCTCTCGGCAATCCGAAGGTCGGCCTTTTCTTCGGCGTGGGACTTCTGTTGGGTTTGCTCAATGCGCTCGGTGTGCAGCGTTCGGTCGCGGCGATCACCGCCGAAGAGCACCCGCTGAAAAAGAAGATGGCGGCGAACTCTGCGACGCGACTGCTGGTGATCACGACGATCGGATTGGCGATCGCGTTCGTGTTCCGGCCGGCCGGGCTTGGCGTGGTATTCGGGCTTGCGCTCTTTCAGGTGCTGCTGGTGCTGACGACCGCACTGCCGGTCTGGAAGAAGCTGCGCAGCGGAGCGGCTGACGGTGTTGAAGGGATGGGATACAGCAATGACTGAGATGCTGCTGGCTGAGGGCGCCATCGAGGTCGGCCATCACGACACCGCCGAGTTGTTCGGCCTGACGATCAACGTCGACACGGTGATGTCGGCAGGGATCGCCGCCCTCATTGTCATCGGACTGGCCTTCTTCCTGCGCGCCAAGGTCACCTCGAGTGGTGTCCCGGGCGGCGTGCAGTTGTTCTTCGAGGCGATCACCATCCAGATGCGCAACCAGATCGAGGCTGCGATCGGAATGCGTATCGCGCCCTTCGTACTGCCGCTCGCGGTAACGCTTTTCGTCTACATCCTGATCTCGAACTGGCTGTCGGTGCTGCCCTTGCAGTACACCAAGTCATCGGGCGGATCGCCGAAAGAGGTGTTCGGCCCGCCTGCCTCGGACATCAACTACGTGCTGGCGCTGGCGCTGTTCGTGTTCATCTGTTACCACCTGGCCGGCATCTGGCGGGCCGGCCCGATCGGGTATCCGGTCAAGGTCCTCAAGGGGCACGTGTGGGACAACCTGTCCCCGGTCGTCGGAGTGATCTTCATGCCGATCAACGTCGTCGAAGAACTCGCCAAGCCGATCTCGTTGTCGCTCCGACTCTTCGGCAACATCTTCGCCGGCGGCATCCTCGTCGCACTGATCGCGCTGTTCCCGCCATACGTGCTGTGGGCGCCGAACGCGGTCTGGAAGGCATTCGACCTGTTCGTCGGCGCAATCCAGGCGTTCATCTTTGCGCTGCTGACGATCCTGTACTTCAGCCAGTCGATGGAACTGGAGGAAGACCACCATTAAGACGTCCTGGCTCGACCACCACAGACTTGGTAGACCGCTACCAAATATCAAGGAGGATAAGCAATGAACCCCACAATCGCTGCCGGCGCCCTCATCGGCGGTGGACTCATCATGGCCGGAGGCGCGATCGGCGCCGGTATCGGTGACGGTGTCGCCGGTAACGCCCTGATCGCCGGCATCGCCCGCCAGCCCGAGGCGCAAGGACGGCTGTTCGTGCCGTTCTTCATCACGGTTGGTCTGGTCGAGGCCGCCTACTTCATCAACTTGGCCTTCATGGCGCTGTTCGTTTTCGCCACTCCGGTCAAGTAGTCAGTCGAGATGGGTGACATGAGCGCTGTGGTTCTGGCGGCTGCCAGCCAGGCTGAGGGCAACTTCCTCATGCCTAACGGCACCTTCTTCGTCGTGCTGATCATCTTCTTGATCGTGCTCGGGGTGATCGGCACCTTCGTGGTCCCGCCGATCTCGAAGGTGCTCAAAGAGCGCGACAACATGGTCACCAAAACGGTTGCAGACAACAAGAAATCGGCCGAGCAATTCGCCGCTGCCCAAGAGGACTACGAGAAGGCGATGTCGGCCGCTCGGGTTACGGCATCGGCGGCTCGCGACGAGGCTCGGACCAAGGGCCGCAAGGTCGTCGACGAAAAGCGTGGGCAGGCCGAGGAGGAGGTCTCCTCGAACCTGCAGAACGTCGCCGAGCAACTCAAGCGGGAGGGTGACGCCGTGGCTGCGGACCTTCGCACGCGGGTGGAGAGCCTCTCGACCGCGCTGGCGAGCCGCATCCTCGGCGTCGAGATCAGCACCTCGGTCTCGGCTATAGGTTCGGAGCGGTAAGCACCAGATGTCAACATTTATCGGGCAGCTCGTCGGGTTCGCCGTCATCATCCTGCTGGTCTGGCGCTACGTCGTGCCACCAGTGCGAAAGATGATGGCGGACCAGCAAGACACCGTGCGCCGGCAGCTGGCGGAATCCGCGGCCGCCGCTGATCGGTTGGCGGAGGCCAGCCGTGCCCACACCAAGGCGAAGGAAGACGCCAGCGCCGAGGCGCAGCGGTTGACCGAAGAGGCGCGAGCCGACGCGAAACGCATCGGCGAACAACTACGGGCTCAAGCCGACAGTGACGCCGAGCGGATCAAGCAGCAGGGCGCCAAGCAAGCGGAGTTGATGCGCGCGCAGTTGATCCGTCAGCTGCGTCAGGACATCGGTGCCGAATCTGTGCACCGGGCAGGCGAATTGGTGCGCGGATACGTGGCCGACCCGGCACAGCAGTCGGCGACTGTGGACCGTTTCCTGGACGAGCTCGACGACATGGCGTCGTCGACGGCCGATGTCCAATATCCCGTCGCGACGAAGATGCGCTCGGCCAGCCGGCAGGCCCTGACGGACCTGCTCGACAAGTTCGATGGGATTGCCGACGGCCTTGACGACCAGGGTTTGTCAACGCTCGCCGATGATCTGATATCCGTTGTGGCGCTGTTGAATCGGGAGACCGTCGTCAACCGCTACCTCACGCAGACCGCAGAGGATGCGACACCGCGAGTCCGACTGCTCGAACGTTTGGTGTCGGGCAAGGTCGGTCAGGCCGCGCTTGACGTGGCCAAAGCGGCCGTTTCCCAGCGCTGGTCGGCCGAGGGCGACCTGATCGATGCCATCGAGCTGGCGGGTCGCCAAGCGCTGCTGATTCGCGCCGATCGCGCCGGGCAGCTCGACGAGGTCGAAGACCAGTTGTTCCGGTTTTCTCGCATCCTCGATGCCCAGCCTCGCCTGGCCATCCTGCTGGGCGACTACGAAACACCGGCTGACGCCCGAGTTCAGTTGCTGCGCAACGTCCTTGGAAGTGCGGGCGCCGGCGTCAACGCGACCACGGCTGACCTACTCGCCAAGACGGTTGAGCTGCTTCGTGGCCGGCCGGCCGAAGAGGCCGTGCAAGAACTGGCCAAGGTCGCGGTGGCTCGACGTGGCGAGATCGTCGCGCAGGTGAGCGCGGCGGCCGAACTGAGCGACGCCCAGCACACCCGCCTCACCGAGGTGCTGAGCCGGATCTACGGTCACCCGGTCACAGCACAGATTTCCACCGACCCAGAGCTGCTCGGCGGGCTCGCAATTTCGGTTGGCGACGAAATCATCGACGGCACGCTGTCGTCGCGTCTCGCCGCAGCCCAGACCCAGTTGCCCGACTGACCCAGTAACACCATCGACAAGCAGGAAGAACGAAAAGCCATGGCAGAGTTGACTATCTCGGCTGACGACATTCAGGGTGCGATCGAGGAGTACGTAAGCTCCTTCACCTCCGACACCACCAAAGAAGAGGTGGGCACCGTCGTGGATGCCGGTGACGGCATCGCGCACGTCGAGGGTTTGCCGTCCGTGATGACCCAGGAGCTCCTCGAGTTCCCGGGTGGGGTGCTCGGTGTCGCACTGAACCTCGACGAGCACAGCGTCGGCGCGGTGATCCTGGGTGACTTCGAGAAGCTCGAAGAAGGCCAGCAGGTCAAGCGGACCGGCGAGGTCCTTTCGGTCCCGGTCGGCGACGAGTTCCTCGGCCGCGTGATCAACCCGCTGGGTGAGCCCATCGACGGCCAGGGCGACATCAAGGCGGAAACGCGTCGCGCGTTGGAGATTCAGGCCCCGTCGGTAGTGCAGCGGCAGAGCGTTTCCGAGCCGCTGCAGACGGGCATCAAAGCCATCGACGCGATGACTCCGATCGGTCGTGGCCAGCGTCAGCTGATCATTGGTGACCGCAAGACCGGCAAGACCGCGGTCTGCGTCGACACCATCTTGAACCAGCGTGAGAACTGGGAGACCGGAGACGAGAAGAAGCAGGTCCGCTGCGTCTACGTGGCCATCGGTCAGAAGGGCACCACGATTGCTTCGGTGCGGCGTGCGCTCGACGAGGGCGGCGCGATGGACTACACGACCATCGTCGCGGCGCCGGCGTCCGACGCCGCCGGATTCAAATGGCTTGCGCCGTACACGGGTTCGGCGATCGCCCAGCACTGGATGTATAACGGCAAGCACGTGCTGATCGTGTTCGACGACCTGAGCAAGCAGGCCGAGGCCTACCGCGCCATCTCGCTGCTGCTGCGTCGTCCGCCCGGCCGTGAGGCCTACCCGGGCGACGTGTTCTACCTGCACTCGCGGCTGCTCGAGCGTTGCGCCAAGCTGTCCGACGAGCTCGGCGGTGGCTCGATGACAGGCTTGCCGGTCATCGAGACCAAGGCCAACGACATCTCGGCCTACATTCCGACCAACGTCATCTCGATCACCGACGGTCAGTGCTTCCTGGAGTCCGACCTGTTCAACCAGGGTGTCCGCCCGGCGATCAACGTCGGTGTGTCAGTGTCCCGTGTCGGTGGTGCCGCTCAGATCAAGGCGATGAAGGAAGTCGCCGGCTCGCTGCGACTGGACCTGTCGCAGTACCGGGAGCTGGAGTCGTTCGCCGCGTTCGCGTCGGACTTGGACGCCACCTCGAAGGCGCAGCTGGAGCGCGGCGAGCGGCTGGTGGAGTTGCTGAAGCAGCCGCAGTACCAGCCGGCACCCGTTGAGGAGCAGGTGGTTTCGATCTTCCTCGGTACCGGTGGCCACCTCGACTCGGTTCCCACCGAGGACGTGCACCGGTTCGAGACTGAATTCCTCGACCACCTCCGCGGAGGCAAGGACGGCATCCTGTCCGATATCAAGGACAGCCAGAAGCTCAGCGAAGAGACCGAGAACAAGCTGGTCGACGCGATCAACGAGTTCAAGAAGGGCTTCGCCGCCACCGGCGGTGGTTCGGTGGTGCCCGATGAGCATGTCGAGGCGCTTGACGAAAAAGAGATTGAGAAGGAAGCGGTGCAGGTGCACAAGCCCGCACCGCCGGAGCAGAAGAAGTAATCGAGGATGGCTGCCACACTTCGCGAACTGCGGGGTCGCATTCGTTCCGCCGGGGCGATCAAGAAGATCACCAAGGCGCAGGAAATGATCGCGACGTCGCGCATCGGCAAGGCGCAGGCTCGGCTCAACGAGGCCCGGCCCTACTGCGTCGAACTCACCCGCGTGCTCACCACACTGGCGGCCGAGGCCGCGCTCGACCACCCACTGCTGGTCGAGAACCCCTCGCCGAAACGTGCTGCGGTGCTGGTCGTTTCGTCCGACCGTGGCCTGTGCGGAGCGTACAACTCCGGCGCCTTCCGCAGAGCCGAGGAGCTCTTCTCGCGGCTGCGGCAAGACGGCAAGACACCTGTGCTCTACACCGTCGGGCGAAAAGCGCAGGGCTACTTCAAGTTCCGCAACTGGGACATCGAAGACTCGTGGACCGGGTTCTCGGAGCGGCCGAGCTATGAGGACGCGGTCAAGGTGGCCGATTCGCTGGTGAGCGCGTTCATGGCCGGCCGCGGCGACGACGAGTCCGACGAGCACGACGGCGTCGACGAAGTGCACGTCGTCTACACCGAATTCAAGTCGATGATGTCGCAGTCGGTAGGAGCGCACCGCATCGCACCGATGGTCGTGGAGTACGTCGAGGACGACAACGAGCCGAAGACGCTGTACTCGTTCGAGCCGGATGCGACGACGCTGTTCGATGCGATGCTGCCGCGGTATCTGACCACCCGCGTGTACGCGGCGCTGCTCGAGTCCGCCGCGTCAGAACTGGCCTCACGGCAACGGGCGATGAAGTCGGCCAGCGACAACGCCGACGACCTGATCAAGTCGCTCACGCTCGAGGCGAACCGTGAGCGGCAGGCCCAGATCACCCAGGAAATCAGCGAAATCGTCGGTGGCGCCAACGCGCTCGCCGACGCCAAATAAGCCCCATCAGGAAGCGAAGAGGACATGGCTGCTACCACCCAAAAGACTGAGAAGTCGACGAACCCGAACGGCAGCGACACCCACGGCCGCGTCGTGCGGATCACCGGACCCGTGGTTGACGTCGAATTTCCGCGTGGCTCGGTGCCCCAACTGTTCAACGCCCTGCACGCCGAGATCACCTATAAGGACCTGGCGAAGACCCTCACGCTCGAGGTCGCACAGCACCTCGGCGACAATCTGGTTCGCGCGATCTCGATGCAACCGACCGACGGTCTGGTCCGTGGCGTCGAGGTGACTGACACCGGTGACGCGATCTCGGTTCCGGTCGGCGACGGCGTCAAGGGCCACGTGTTCAACGCGCTGGGCGACTGCCTTGACGAACCGGGCTACGGAAAAGACTTCGATCACTGGGAGATTCACCGCAAGCCCCCGCCGTTCGACGAGCTCGAGCCACGTACCGAAATGCTCGAGACCGGCCTGAAGGTCGTCGATCTGCTGACGCCCTACGTGCGTGGTGGAAAGATCGCGCTGTTCGGTGGTGCCGGTGTGGGTAAGACGGTTCTGATCCAGGAGATGATCAACCGTATCGCCCGAAACTTCGGTGGGACCTCGGTTTTCGCCGGCGTCGGGGAGCGCACGCGTGAGGGCAACGACCTCTGGGTCGAGCTCGCGGACGCCGATGTGCTCAAGGACACCGCGTTGGTGTTCGGTCAGATGGACGAGCCGCCTGGCACCCGTATGCGGGTCGCGTTGTCGGCGTTGACGATGGCTGAGTACTTCCGCGACGAGCAGGGCCAGGACGTGCTGCTGTTCATCGACAACATCTTCCGGTTCACCCAGGCCGGCTCCGAGGTGTCGACACTGCTCGGTCGGATGCCCTCGGCCGTGGGTTACCAGCCCACGCTGGCCGATGAAATGGGTGAGCTGCAGGAGCGGATCACCTCGACCCGAGGCAAGTCCATCACCTCGATGCAGGCCGTGTACGTGCCCGCCGACGACTACACCGACCCGGCCCCGGCAACCACGTTCGCTCACTTGGACGCCACCACCGAGCTGTCGCGAAACGTGTTCTCCAAGGGGATCTTCCCGGCCGTGGATCCGCTGGCCTCCAGCTCCACCATCCTGGACCCCGCGATCGTCGGCGACGAGCACTACCGGGTTGCCCAGGAAGTCATCCGAATCCTGCAGCGCTACAAGGACCTTCAGGACATCATCGCGATTCTGGGTATCGACGAGCTGTCGGAAGAAGACAAGCAGCAGGTCAACCGGGCCCGCCGGATCGAGCGGTTCCTGTCGCAGAACATGATGGCGGCCGAGCAGTTCACCGGGCAGCCGGGTTCGACCGTGCCGCTGAAGGAAACCATCGAGGCGTTCGACAAGCTGGCCAAGGGTGATTTCGACCACATCCCCGAGCAGGCGTTCTTCCTCATCGGTGGCCTGGACGACCTGGCCAAGAAGGCCGAAAGCTTCGGCGCCAAGCTGTGATGTTGTTGGTGCCGGCGGCGAAGGTTGAGCGTGGAAGGGCAGGTGTGAGATGACCGCGCTGAACGTGGAGATCGTTGCCGTCGATCGGAAGATCTGGTCGGGCGAGGCGACGTTCCTCTTCACGCGCACCACGGTGGGGGAGATCGGGATTCTGCCCAGTCATATCCCGCTGGTTGCGCAATTGGTTGACGACGCGATGGTTCGTGTCGAGCGTGCGGGCGAGGACGACCTTCGGGTCGCCATCGAAGGCGGGTTCCTGTCAGTGACCGAGGAGAGCGTGAGCATCCTCGCGGAGTCGGCGCAATTCGAGTCGGAGATCGACGAGGCGGCGGCCAAAGAAGATTCGGAGTCAGACGACCCTCGCATCGCTGCTAGGGGACGCGGCAGGCTGCGCGCAGTCGGCGCGCTCGACTGATATACCACTGCGATGAGCGCGCTCATGATTGTCATGGTCGTGCTCGTTGCGGTTTTGGGGCTGGCGGTCGTCGCTCTCAGCTATCGGCTGTGGAAGCTGCGCCAGGGTGGGACAGCGGCAATCATGCGGGACATCCCCGCGGTGGGCGGCCACGGCTGGCGTCACGGCGTAATCCGTTACCGCGGAAGCGATGCCGCGTTCTATCGACTGTCGAGTGTTCGCCTCTGGCCGGATCGCCAGCTCAACAGGCGCGGCGTCGAGGTCGTCTCGCGTCGACCACCGCGCGGCGACGAGTTCGACATCATGACTGAAGAGATCATCGTGCTGGAACTACGCGATGCCACGCAGGAGCGCAAAGCAGGCTACGAAATCGCCTTGGACCGAGGGGCTTTGACGGCGTTCCAGTCGTGGCTGGAGTCGCGTCCCTCACCGCGCGCGCGCCGTCGCAGCACCTGACGTGGCGGCTAGTCGGCTCGTCTGCCGCCTGGTTGCCAGAGCACGTCGCCGTCCGGATTGACCACCCGGCACAGGATAAACAGCAAGTCGGACAGGCGATTCAGATATTTCGCAGGCAGCGGACTGACGTCCGAGGGATGTTCATCGATTGCATCCCAGGCAGCGCGCTCGGCCCGCCGCGTCACCGTGCGGGCGATGTGCAGCAGCGCGGAGAGGGGCGAACCACCAGGCAGCACAAAGGATGTGAGCGGCGGCAGAGCCGCGTTGAACTCGTCGCACCAGGTCTCGAGGCGGTCGATGTAGTCCTGCGTAACGCGCAGCGGCGGATGCTTCGGATTCTCGACCACCGGTGTCGAGAGATCCGCGCCCGCGTCGAACAGGTCGTTCTGGATCCGTCGCAGCACGTGAGCAATCCGCTCGTCGGGGGCGCCCAAGGCCAGGGCCGCACCGATAGCAGCGTTGGCCTCATCGCAGTCGGCGTACGCCACCAATCGCGTGTCGTTCTTGGAAACCCGCGAGAAGTCGCTCAATCCAGTGGTCCCGTCGTCGCCGGTCCTGGTGTAGATGCGAGTCAGATGTACGGCCATGATCACGAACGTACCTAGCTGACTGACAGGGCGATACTGCTTCACTAAACTAGCCCGCGTGACCGAGCGTTTCGTGGTGACCGGTGGGAGTCGGTTGTCGGGCGAAGTCGCTGTTGGGGGAGCCAAAAACAGCGTTCTGAAGTTGATGGCGGCGACGTTGCTGGCCGAAGGTACCAGCACGATCACCAACTGCCCCGACATCCTCGATGTGCCATTGATGGCCGAGGTGCTGCGAGGCCTTGGTGCCAACGTCGAGTTGGACGGCGCGACGGTACGCATCACCTCGCCGGACGAACCCAAATACGACGCCGACTTCGCTGCGGTGCGCCAGTTCCGGGCCTCGGTCTGCGTGCTCGGCCCCCTGGTCGGGCGGTGCAAGCGCGCCAGGGTCGCACTGCCAGGTGGTGACGCCATCGGCTCGCGTCCGCTGGATATGCACCAAGCCGGTCTGCGGCAACTCGGAGCCGTCTGCAATATCGAACACGGCTGCGTCGTCGCGCAGGCAGATTCCTTGCACGGCGCGGAAATTCAGCTCGAGTTCCCCTCGGTCGGAGCCACCGAGAATATCTTGATGGCCGCGGTTCTGGCCGAGGGTGTCACGACGATTCACAACGCCGCGCGGGAACCCGACGTGGTCGATCTGTGCACGATGCTGAATCAAATGGGTGCGCATGTCGAAGGCGCGGGTTCGCCGACGATGACGATCACCGGTGTCCCGCGGCTATTCCCGACCGAGCATCGTGTGATCGGTGACCGAATTGTGGCCGCCACGTGGGGAATAGCCGCCGCGATGACTCGCGGGGACGTCACCGTGACCGGCATCGATCCGGCACATCTGCAGGTCGTCTTACACAAACTGCACGACGCAGGCGCCACGGTCACCCAGACGGACGACAGCTTCCGGGTCACCCAGTACGAACGGCCGAAGGCCGTCAACGTCGCCACCCTGCCGTTCCCCGGTTTTCCGACGGATCTGCAGCCGATGGCGATCGCTCTGGCGTCGATTGCCGACGGCACTTCGATGATCACCGAGAACGTCTTCGAGGCGCGGTTCAGGTTCGTCGAGGAGATGATCCGACTGGGCGCCGATGCCCGTACCGACGGACACCATGCCGTCGTACGCGGTCTTCCTCAGCTCTCGAGTGCGCCCGTCTGGTCATCCGACATCCGGGCCGGCGCCGGACTGGTGCTTGCGGGCCTGGTCGCAGACGGTGACACCGAGGTCCACGACGTCTTTCACATCGACCGTGGCTACCCGCTGTTCGTGGAGAACCTGGCCAGTCTCGGCGCAGAAATCGAGCGGGTACAGTAGACGGCTAGGTACGTCGCACACCTGCCCCTGGCAGTGAATCGTGCAGTTTGACGGCGCTTTTGCGATGGAGTACAGTAGCAGGGTTGCCCGAAAACGGGTGTTGTTTGAGAACTCAATAGTGTGTTTGGTGGTTTTGTTTTTGTTGTTGTTTTTGTGACCGCATTTGTGGCGC
>NZ_LZLV01000002.1 GCF_001673405.1 Mycobacterium sp. 1245111.1
ATCGCCAGACCACGACCCGTGTCGTAGACGGACAAGTCCCCCCTCGGACACCGGATTGAGGCGAGCGAAACGAGAGTTCACTCTCGTTTCCGAGCCGATTGACGGTGCGAGCGGCGAAGCCGCGCTCACCCCCGCATTCCATAAGCGGTAGTTGCACTTTCGGCGTGGCTTGGTGCCGTCAGGTCCACACTGAGGCATGCGCACCTTCCGCGACCGTCACGATGCCGGCCGCGTGCTCGCCGAGAAATTGTCGTCGTACCGCGGAAAAAACGGCCTGCTGGTCGAGGGGCTGGCCCGCGGCGGCGTGCCGGTGGGTTGGGAGGTCGCCGCGGCGTTGGGTGCGGAACTCGACGTCTTCCTGGTCCGCAAGCTCGGTGTGCCGCACTGGCCCGAGTTGGCGATGGGCGCGCTGGCCAGCGGCGGCGGAGTGGTGATGAACGACAGCGTGATGGCGAGCCTGCAGATCAGCGACGAGCAGGTGCGCCGCGTGATCGATCAGGAGACCGCCGAACTGCATCGGCGCGAACAGGCGTACCGGGGAGGACGGCCGCCGGCGGACCCCCGTGGCAAGACGGTCATCGTGGTGGACGATGGAATCGCTACCGGCGCAAGCATCCTGGCCGCTGTGCGGGCCCTGCGGGCCAGCGCTCCGGACGCGATCGTCGTCGCCGTCCCGGTGGGACCACCCTCGGTATGCCAAGTGCTGGCAGAGGAGGCCGATGAGGTGGTCTGCGCGACGATGCCCGAGGATTTCGCTGCCGTCGGACAGGTTTTCGCCGACTTCCACCAAGTCAGCGACGACGAGGTCCGTGAGCTGCTGGCGACCCTGCCCCGGCCCTAGTGGTTGGTGTGATCGTCGCTGACGGCGTCGTCGGCAGGCTCAGAATCCGGGTGCGCCGAACTGTGTTCGCCCGCCTCGGTCTCGTCCGCCGGGTACTCGGCGGTCTCCTCGTCGTGGTGGTCGTCGTGCGTCGATGCGTCGTGCGCGGTGGTGCCCGCCTCACGTCGCTGGCGTTCCTGCAGCGCGTCGACGATCAGCAGCACGACACCCAACACGCTGGCGCCGATGCACACCCACGCGACCAACTCATTGCTGGTGATCACCGCGAATACCAGGGCGGCCAGGCCGATTACTGCCAATACCAGCGAGATAATCAGCATCGGTTAACCTCCAGCGGACTTCGGCGACATTGCCAACTGTGCACGATAGCCGCAGTTGGGGTCGGTATCGCCTAGTTATTACCCCGATTGAACTGGTTGAACCCCGCCGCGTCGTTGGTGGCGCTGGAATCCACCGGTGCCGCAGAACCGCGCTGGCCCAATTCTTCGAGCTGGGATTCCAGGTAGGTCTTGAGTCGGGTGCGGTACTCGCGCTCAAAGGTCCGCAGCTGCTCGAGGCGGCCTTCCAGCACAGTGCGCTGCTGGTTGATCGTGCCCATGATCTCGGAGTGCTTGCGCTCGGCGTCGGCTTGCAGGGCGTCGGCCTTCTCCTGGGCCTGACGCAGCTGAGTTTCCGACCGGGTCTGCGCGTCGGCCAGCAGCGCGTCGGCGCGCTGACGGGCTTCGGAAACCGTGGTCTCGGCCTCGCGGCGGGCATCGCCCACGATCTGGTCCGCGTTCGTGCGCGCGTCAGCCAGCAGCTTGTCCGCCTCCGCCTGGGCGGTGCTGGTCAGACGGTCGGCTGTGTCCTGCGCCAGGCTGAGCACGCGGGCGGCCTTGATGGCCTGCTCCTCGCCGAGCGGCTGGGGGGTGGCCACCGGCGCGGCGACAGGCGCAGGAGCGGGCTTGGCCGGTTCGGGCTCGGGCTCGTAGACCGGAATCGTTTGGGTGGCTTGAGCACTGGCGCCGCCACCGGCTCGCGCGCCGGCCAGTTCCTGGTCGAGTTCGGCGACTCGCTGACGCAGGTCGGAGTTCTCCTCGATGAGGCGGGTCAGCTCGTTCTCGACCAGATCGAGAAAGGCGTCGACCTCGTCCTCGTTGTAACCACGCTTGCCGATCGGCGGCTTGCTGAACGCCACATTGTGGACGTCTGCGGGTGTCAGCGGCATTCTTAGCCCCCTCGAGTGTGGACGGTCATACCGACCAGGAAAGTGTAGAACGGGTTGAACGGTGTCGTAGCCATAGTGCAACTGCCGCCCATCCTGTCACACCAGACCCGCCGGTTGCCGAATCGGTCGATAAATAAGACCGAATTTCACAGATTAAGAGGTAACAAATCGACCCCTTATGAAACCTATATCCCGGCGCCAGCAAACTGCCTCAGCGGAGAAATGCGCGACCCCGCAGGCCGGCTCCGCGAGGGGTCAGGCGCGGTAGTCCAGCGCCATCGTCATGCCGATGAACGCCACCAGCAGCAGCACCATGATCGACAGGTCGAAACGCACCGCACCGACGGTGAGCTGCGGTATCAGCCGTCGCAACAGGTTCACTGGCGGATCGGTGACCGACAGGATGATTTCGAGCACCACGACGGTCAGCCCGCGCGGGTGCCAGTCGCGGCTGAACGACCGGATGAACTCGACGACGACGCGGGCGATCAGCAATAGCCAAAAGATGAACAGCGCAAAACCGATGATGTGCACGATCAGCGTCAACGAGAGCCCGACCTTAGTGATGAAGATGTGACCATGACGACAGCCCAGGCTGCTTCCAGCAGGGCGGAAGTCAGCCTACCGGCTCGGCGGGCGGACCGCCGGGCGGTTACTGGTAGGCGTAAAACCCGGTCTCGGCGATGCGTCGGCGCTCTTCGGGGGAGACATCAACGTCGGCGGGTGAGAGCAAGAACACTTTGGTCGCCACTTTGTCGAACGAGCCACGCAGAGCGAATGCCAGACCCGCGGCGAAATCGACCAGGCGCTTGGCGTCGGCGTTGTCCATCGAGACCAGGTCCATGATCACCGGGGTGCCGTCGCGGAACCGCTCACCGATCGTGCGGGCTTCGCTGTAGTCCTTGGGGCGCAAGGTGGTGATCTTCGACAGCGGGCTGCTCTCGTCGAACAGCATCGCCATCCGGCGCGGATCCATGGCCAGGGCGCCGCGGGTGGAGCCGCGCAGCGAACCGAATCGCGGCCGGGACATCTCGCCCCGGTCGTAGTCCGGCCCGCGGAATCGCGGTTCGTCGGCGTAGCCGCCGCGGTAGCCAGCGTATTCGGCGGGCTCGCCGCGCGGATCGTCGTACTCGCGGCCCTCGTAGCGGCCGTATCCGTCGTCGGCGAATCGCTGCCGCGGGTAGCCGCCGGTCCGGGACGGGCCGTGGTCGTCGTAGTACTCGTCGTCGTAGTCCTCCATGGGAGCCATGCCGAAGTAGGCCTTGACCTTGTGCAGTGTGCTCATCGCTTGACCCTTCTACAGCTCTGGGGACTTAGGACTCTGGGGATGGGGTGGTCTGTGATGAAGATGTGACTGGAGTGACTATTGACGGTGACGATAGAGGCCTTTGGCCCAACAATGCGGTACCGACACGCACACACGTCGAACCATGTTTAACGGCCGTTTCGAGGTCATTCGACATCCCCGCGGACAACCCGGCCGCGTCCGGGTGCGACCGGCGCACCCGCTGGTGTTCCGACTGCAGGCGCGCGAACGCCCGGTCCGGCTCCCAGTCCAGCGGCGGGATGCCCATCAGGCCAACCAGTTCGAGGAATTCTGCGGCGTCGACCTGCGCGCAGATCTCGTCAACGGCCGCGGTATCGGAGACGTCGACGCCGCCGCGGGTCATGTCGCCGTCGAGGCTGATCTGGACGTAGATACGCATCGGATGGGTCCGGCGTCCATCCCCGAGTGCCCCCTCGACGGCCCGGTCGAGCGCGCTCACCACCCGGGTGCTGCTGACCGAATGGGCGGTGTGCGCCCAGCCGGCCAGCGACCGCGCCTTGTTGCGTTGGATCTTGCCGACCATGTGCCAGTGTGGGCGAGCCGATCCGTGGCCGCCGCCGCCCGGACCGTCCAGCAACCGATCGACTTCGGCCACCTTTCCTGCCGCTTCCTGGTCGCGGGATTCACCGAAGTCGGCGCATCCCAATCGCGACAAAATCGCCACATCGGTTGCCGGAAAGAATTTGGTAATAGGCAGGAGTTGAATTTCGCCGAGTTTGCGGCCGGCCGACTCGGCAGCGGCGGCAAGCCGCGAACGTAAGGCCGACAAAGAATCCGCCAATTCCATTTCCCGCCCCGGCCGGGTTGAACCGTTTACCGCCACACTCATTCCATCCACACCAACGAGGCGAGCCGTCCGGTCGGAGCACCACGGCGATGGCTGAACAGGTTGGCGTCGTCGACCGTGCACCGCGGGTCGACATCGATGGCGCTCACGCCCAAAGCCTGTAACTGACAAGCGATTCCGGCGCGCAGATCCAGACCGGGCGTTCCAGCCGAGGTGGTGGTGCGACTGCCCGGCAGCGCGGCCTCGACCTCGTCGGCCATCGCAGCGGGCACCTCGTAGTTGCGGCCACTGACCGCCGGCCCCAACAGCACCGAGATGTCCGACTCGTGCGCGCCCAACTCGACCATGGCCTCGATCGCGCGGGCCACCACCCCGTCGCGGGCGCCGACCCGGCCGGCGTGCACGGCCCCGACCACCCCGGCGCGCGCGTCGGCCAGCAACACCGGAACGCAGTCGGCGGTCACCACCGCCAACGCCAATCTCGGTGTGCGCGTGACCAATCCGTCGGTGTTGTCTAACGGGGTGTCGCGTGGGCCGTCGATGACCTCGATGTGGGCGCCGTGCACCTGGTTCATCCACACCACCCGATCGGCGCCCAGGCCGATGGCTGCACCCAACCGCTTGCGGTTGGCGGCGACGGCGGCCGGATCGTCGCCGACGTGGTCGCCGAGGTTGAAGCTGTCGAACGGCGGCGACGAGACACCGCCCGCGCGGGTCGTGCTGACCCGCCGGATGCGAACGCTCACCCGTCCAGTATCCGGCCGGAGCAAGGCCGCCATCGCGTCGTACGGCTAGCGCCGCATGAACGGCGGCACGTCGACGTCGTCGTCCTCGCCGCCGATGTCGAAGGTCGCACCGTTGGTCGGTACCGAGACGCTGACCGCGTCGGGGGGCTCGAACAAAGTGGAGCTGACCTTGCCGTGCTTGCCCGACGCGACGATTCCCGACGACGACCCGGCGCCGGCGTTACCGACGACCGGCTTGCGACCGGGCCCGGCGGCGTCGAAGCCCGCGGCGATCACGGTCACCCGGACCTCGTCGCCCAGCGAGTCGTCGATGACCGTGCCGAAGATGATGTTGGCGTCCTGATGTGCGGCGTCCTGCACCAGCGAGGCGGCCTCGTTGATCTCGAACAGGCCGAGGTCGCTGCCGCCCGCGACCGACAGCAGCACGCCCTGAGCGCCTTCCATCGAGGCCTCGAGCAGCGGCGAGTTGATCGCGATCTCGGCGGCTTTCAGGGCGCGCCCGTCACCGCGCGCGGACCCGATACCCATCAGTGCTGTGCCCGCCCCGCTCATGACGCCCTTGACGTCGGCGAAGTCGACGTTGATCAGGCCGGGCGTGGTGATCAGGTCGGTGATGCCCTGCACGCCGTTGAGCAGCACCTCGTCCGCACTGCGGAAGGCGTCCATCAGCGACACCGCGGCGTCGCCCATCTGCAGTAGGCGGTCGTTGGGGATGACGATCAACGTGTCGCAGCTTTCCCGCAACGCCGTGATGCCGTTCTCTGCCTGGGTGCTGCGGCGTTTGCCTTCGAAGGAGAACGGCCGGGTGACCACGCCGACCGTCAGGGCACCCAATTTGCGGGCGATGCTGGCCACCACCGGCGCCCCGCCGGTGCCCGTTCCGCCGCCTTCACCTGCGGTGACAAAGACCATGTCGGCCCCGCGCAGCAGTTCCTCTATTTCGTCCTTGGCGTCGTCGGCAGCCTTTCTGCCGACCTCGGGGTCGGCGCCGGCGCCCAGCCCACGGGTGGAGTCGCGGCCGACATCGAGCTTGACGTCGGCGTCGCTCATCAACAGCGCCTGCGCGTCGGTGTTGATGGCGATGAACTCCACGCCCTTGAGCCCTTGCTCGATCATGCGGTTGACAGCGTTGACGCCGCCGCCGCCGATCCCCACGACTTTGATGACGGCCAGGTAGTTGTGCGGCGGGGTCATCATGCTGTCTTCCTCCCTGGTGGGACTGCTTGGAGCGAACCGGTGGCAAACCTCAACCTCTAGTAAAGGGTTAGAGTTATGTCAAGTTGATTCGCGCAAACAGAACGGTATGGCCGCCGCGTGCGGGATCGAAGCAGGCGCGCCGAGGCGTGGCGGGCGAATTTCGGCGAAATTTATGCCTGCGTGAGCGTGCGGGCTCGGCGCACTACTCGAAATAGGCGAAGCTGCAGGTGGGTCGCGGCTCGGTCTTGAACGACAGCAACTTGCCATCCATCGTGATCGTGCAGGTGACTGCCGTGTCGCCGGCGTCGGCGGTGACCGACGTGGAGATCTCGTTGTACACGGGATATTGCTTCTCCCAGGGCAGCGTGACGCCGGTTTCGGTCTGTTGCGGGCCGCCGTTGATGTGGTATCGCAGCGTCACCGGCCCCGGGGCGCCGCTCACCCGCATGGTCGCGGTGCCGAGCTGCGGTCCGGGGTCAGCCATGGCTTCTGGTGCGGACACGACGGCGAGGGTGAGCGCCGCGGCGATGGCGACGTAGGCGACGTAGGCGACGTAATTTTTCACGGTTCGAACTTACGACGGCTCGATTGGCCTCGTGGACGCTAATTCATCGGATGGTCGGCAGATCCGGGCTCGACACGTCGTAGGTGCGGCCCGGGCGGGTCAGCAGGGCCGCCAGCTTCTGCGCTTTTTCCTCGGTGCGGTCGTTGGTCCCCCAGATCACGGTCCGCCCGTCGGTCAGCGTCAAGGTGATCGACGCGACCGAGGGCGCCGCGATGCGGCTCACCTGCGCGACGACTTCGGGACGCAGCGCGGTCAGCACCGCGAGCGCGGCCTTGGTCGGAGGGTCGGCCGGCCCCGGATTGTCGACGTCGATGTAGGGCAGCGCCGGTGGCGGCGGCGCGGTCGCGAAGTCGACGCCGTCGCGGTCGAACAGGTGCGGGCCGTCGGGAAAGTCTTTGACCACCACCGGGATTCGCTCGATGACCGTGATCATCAACGCCGACGGGTAATCGCGTTGCACGTGTGCGCTGGCCACCCGGCGGATCGCCGCGACCCGGTCGGCGACGCTGTCGGTGTCGATCTGCAGCAGCGGGGTTCCCAGCTTGACGTGCGCCGCGTCGAGTACCTCGTCGCGGCTGACCGCGCCGAGGCCGTTGACGATGATGCCGCGGGCCGCCATCAGCGGCGTGAAGTACAGGATGAGCCCCGCCCCGGTGATCGTGACGACCATCAGCAGCGACACCAGGAACAGCTTCAGACCCCGAACTGTCCCGCGCGCAACGGGTTTGGGGCCGGTCGCGCCGTGACCGCGCGCTGCGCGCTTGGCCTCGCGACGGGCCTGCTCGATCGCGGTCGCGCGGGCTTGAGCCTCGCGGCGCTCGGCGCGTTCCCGGCGCTCTCGCCGTCGCCGGCCTTCGACCGGTTCGTCGGTCTTGTCTGGTTCGGCGGTGTCGTCGCGCTTGTCGGCCGCCGTGCTCGGCTCGGCCGCGATGTCGTCGGCGGCCTCGTCCGGCGCCACACCGTCGGGCTCAGTCACCGCGACGCTCCGGGCGCGCTGCGGTTGGCCCGCACCCGCAGCGCGGTGACGATCTCCGGCGCGAGCATCGTGACGTCGCCCGCCCCCATCGTCACGACGACATCACCGGGCTCGGCCGCGGCGGCCACCGCCTCGGCCACCGCGGACAGGTCGGGCAGGTACTGGACCGGCACGCTGACGTGCTCGGCGACGCTCGCCCCGCTCACTCCGGCGATCGGTTGTTCGCGGGCGCCGTAGACGTCGAGCACGAACACCTGGTCGGCGCCGTCGAGGGCCGCTCCGAAGTCGGCGGCGAAAGCCTGTGTCCGCGAATACAAGTGGGGCTGGAACACCACCAGCGACCGGCCGGCGCCGGCCTGCTCCAGCAGAGTCCGGACCGCCTCCAGGGTGGCGCGGACCTCGGTCGGGTGGTGTGCGTAGTCGTCGAAAACCCTTACCGCGGCAGCGGTTCCGATCATGTCGAACCGACGTCGCACGCCCTCGAAACCGGCCAAGCCGTCCAGTACGCAGTCGGCATCGGCGCCGATTTCGACGGCTGCCAGCAAGGCGCCGAGCGCGTTGAGCGCCATGTGCCGGCCCGGCACGGACAGTCGCATCACCCACGGATGGATTTCGCCGGCGAGCTTGATGTGCGCGACCGCCTCGGTGCCAACCTGTTCCCACGACAGCAACGTTCCGGCCAGCCCATCGCCGGCGGAGCCGTAGCGCAGCACCCGAATCCCCAGCGCGGCAACGCGTTCCGCCAGCGACGCGGCCCCCGGATCGTCGACGCAGACCACCAGTGCACCGCCCGGGGCGATGCGCTCGGCGAAGGAGTCGAAAACCGCGACGTAGGCCTCGGGGCTGCCGAAGAAGTCGAGGTGATCGGCCTCGATGTTGGTGACTACCGCGACATTCGGGGTGTATTCGAGCAGCGACCCGTCGCTCTCGTCGGCCTCGGCGACAAAGCAGTCACCGCTGCCGTGATGGGCGTTGGTGCCGGCCTCTCCCATCTCACCGCCGACGGCGAACGACGGGTCCCGGCCGCAATGCTGAAGCGCCACAATCAACATCGAGGTGGTGGTCGTCTTGCCGTGCGTTCCGGTCACCATCAGCGTGGTCCGCCCGGCCATCAGCTTGGCCAGCACGGCCGGTCGCAGCACCACCGGAATGCCCCGACGGCGGGCCTCGACGAGTTCGGCGTTGGTCTTCGGGATCGCGGCGTGGGTGGTGATCACCGCGGTCGGCCCGCCCGGCAGCAGGTCCAGCGACGATGCGTCGTGGCCGATTCTGATCAGCGCGCCGCGGGCCTGCAGCGCGCGCACGCCGCGCGACTCCTTGGCGTCTGACCCCGAGACCTGTCCACCCCGGTCGAGCAGGATGCGGGCGATGCCCGACATGCCCGCTCCCCCGATGCCGACCATGTGGACGCGCTGCAGCTCGGGAGGCAGCGGCTGACTCATCGGGCCGCTCTCCCCGACCGAGCGACATCCAACGCACTACGCCGTTTTTTCGCGCGCCTCCCGTTCCGCGCTTCGCGAGCGACATCCAACGCGACCTGCGCAACCTGACGCGCGGCTTCCGGGTGGCCGACCAGCGCCGCCGCCGTCGTCATCGCCGCCAGCCGCGACTCGTCGTTGAGGAGCCCGGCCACCTGTTCGGCGACGAAGCCCGGCGTCAGGTCGGCGTCGGCGACCAGCATGCCACCGCCGGCATTGACTACCGGCAACGCGTTGAGCCGCTGCTCGCCGTTGCCGATCGGCAGCGGCACGTAGATCGCGGGCAGGCCCACCGCGGTCACCTCGGCGACCGTCATCGCGCCGGATCGGCAGATCGCCAAATCCGCCGCGGCGTAGGCCAGGTCCATCCGACTCAGGTACGGCACCGCGACATACGGCGGATCGCCGGGCTGCGGGTCGCGCAGGTCGATGGTGTTCTTGGCGCCGTGCGCATGCAACACCGCCACTCGCGCGGCAGCCAGGTCACCGGCCGCCGCGGCCACCGCGCGGTTGAGGGACGCCGCTCCCTGCGAGCCGCCGAACACCAGCAGCACCCGGGCGTCGTCGGCGAAGCCGAAGTGCGCCCGCGCCGTCGACCGCAGCGCGGCGCGATCCAGCGACGTGATCGCCTCCCGGACCGGGACGCCGACGACCTCGGCGCCACGCAGGCCGGGATCGGGCACCGCCGAGAGGATGCGATGCGCACTGCGGGCCCCGACGCGGTTGGCAATTCCGGCGCTGGCATTGGCTTCGTGAATCACCACCGGCACCCGTCGCCCGCGCCGCACCACGCCGCGGGCGGCCAGGTAGGCGGGCAGCGAGACATAACCGCCGAACCCGATCACGACGTCGGCGTCGACCTTGTCCAGCACGGCCCGGGCCTGCCGGACCGCGCGCAACACCCGCGCCGGCAACCGGGCCAGATCGCCGGTCGGCTTGCGCGGCAGAGGCACCGGGGTGATCAGCTCGAGGGAGTAGCCGCGCTCGGGGACCAGCCTGGTCTCCAAGCCTCGCGCAGTGCCCAGCGCGGTGATGCGGACATCGGGATCGAGGCTGACCAATGCGTCAGCGACGGCCATGGCGGGCTCGACGTGACCGGCTGTGCCGCCGCCCGCGAGCACAACCGACAACGAAGGCCCGGTTGGCTCCCTGACCGAGTCGTTCACCCGTAGCGCTGACCTTCCAGTGCTCGACGGCCGTGTCCTTGACGCTGGCCGGTGTACCGCTGTCCGCCTACATGATGCCTTGCCCGTGCACCGCGTTTGTCCACTGCTGGCGGCCTGGGCTTTCGGGCTGCTCGAGCCGGTGGCGGCTTGCGCTGCGGCTTGGCCGGCTTCGGGTTACCCCGCAGCCGGTCGCGCAGCGCCTCGACCCGGGTCGGCGAGTAGGGCTCCGGCAGCGGTAGCCGCAGGATGCGGGTCATCCGGTCGTCGCGGCCGGCGCGTAGCGCCGCGACTGCCTCGGGCTCGTGGCGGGCCGCGTTGGCCATCATGCCGATCATCAAAAGTGTTGTGGCCGTAGATGTTCCACCGGCAGAGATCAGGGGCAGCTGGATACCGGTGACGGGCAGCAGGCCGATGACGTAGCCGACGTTGATGAACGACTGACCGATCACCCACAGCGTGGTAGTCGCGGTCAGCAGCCGCAGGAATGGGTCGGCAGAGCGGCGCGCGATCCGCATCCCGGTGTAGGCGAACAATCCGAACAGGCCGAGCAGGCCGAGCGCGCCGACCAGGCCGAGTTCCTCGCCGATGATGGCGAAGATGAAGTCGTTGTGGGCGTTGGGCAGGTAGTTCCACTTCGCGGTGCCCTGGCCCAGTCCGTCGCCGAAAACCCCGCCGTTGGCCAGCGCGTACTTGGCCTGGCGCGCCTGATAGCCCGAGTCCTGGGGATCCTGACCCGGGTCCAGCCACGACCGCACCCGGTCGGAGCGGTAGCCCGCCGACACCGCGAGGACCGCGCCCGCCGCGATCGCGGCGAACAGCGAACTCAGAAACACCCGCAGCGGCAGACCGGCGTACCACAGCAGGCCGAGCAGGATGATGCTCATCGACACGGTCTGGCCAAGGTCGGGCTGGGCAACGATCAGGGCCAGCGCGATCACCGCGGCCGGCACCAGCGGAATCAGCATCTCCCGCAGCGACGCCCGCTCCATCCGTCGCGCGGCCAGCAGATGCGCGCCCCAGATCGCGAAGGCGATCTTGGTCAGCTCGGAGGGCTGCATCGAGAAGCCCGCCACGACGAACCATCCGCGAGAACCGTTGGCTTCCTTACCGATTCCCGGTATCAGCACCAGCACCAGCATGGCGATGGTCGTGGCGAAGCCGGTGAACGCCATCCGCCGCATGAATCGCACCGGCAACCGCAACGCCAGATAACAGGCGAACAGCCCGATGATGGTCCAGAGCACCTGACGGCCGAAGATGGTCCAGGCCGAGCCGTCGTCGTCGTAAGAGCGCACCCCGGACGCCGAGAGCACCATGATCAAGCCGAGCGTGGTCAGCAACGCGGCCACCGCGATGATCAGGTGAAACGAGGTCATCGGGCGGCCGAGCCAGGCCCCGAACCGGGTCCGTGGCTCGCCGACGATCAGGGTCGCACCTTTGGCGGCTGTGGCGGGCTTGTCCTTACCGGTCTCCGCGTCGTCCGCCGCCGGTTGGCCGTCGTTGGGTTCCCGGCGCAGCAGCCGGGCCAGCGCGTGCTTCACCCGCTGCTACCGACGCGTCGCGCGAGCGGCGGCGGCGAACGCGTCGCCGCGGTCCGCATAGCCGGTGAACTGGTCAAATGAGGCACCGGCCGGTGCCAGCAGCACGGTGTCGCCGGGACGGGCGAGGTCGCGAGCGGCGGCCACGGCTGCGTTCATGACGCGAGTGCCGACGGTCTCGTCCGACGCGGGAGCCACATATGTCACAGGAGACTCAGCAGTCGCATGCATATCAACATCCTCGCGTGCCACCACCTGTACGACGGGCACATCCGGCGCGTGTCGCGATAACGCGTCGGCAACCATCGCCCGATCACGGCCGATCAACACCACTCCGACCAGCCGTGACGCGACCCTTTTGACCGTCTCCTGCACCGACGCGCCCTTGAGCAGACCGCCGGCGATCCACACCACCCCCGGGTATGCCAGCAGCGACGCCTCGGCGGCGTGCGGATTGGTCGCCTTGGAGTCGTCGACGTAGCTGATCTGGTCGACGACGGCGACCAGCTCGGCGCGGTGCCGGCCCACCCGAAACGATGACAGCGCGGCCGCGATCGCCTCCGCCGGCACCCCGATGCTGCGGGCCAGCGCGGCCGCGGCCAGCGCGTCGAGCACGCCGACCGGGCCCGGCACCGGGATGGACGACGCCGGGGCGAGAACCAACCCGTCGGCGAATGCCCGGTCGATCAGCAGGCCGTCGCGGACGCCGAGTTCGCCCGCGGCCGGTTCACCCAGCCGGAAACCCACCCGGACCGGCGCGGGCGCCGTCGACAACAGCTCGGCTGCGCGTGGATCGTCCAGTCCGGCCACCGCGACGCGGCCGCGCAACACACCGGCCTTCGCCGCGGCGTACTCGGCGAGGGTGCCATGCCAGTCCAGGTGGTCTTCGGCGATGTTGAGCACCACGCCGGCCTCGGGCCGAAGTGACGGCGCCCAATGCAATTGGAAGCTGGACAATTCGACGGCCAACACGTCGGCGGGCTCGGGTAATTCGTCCAGCACGGGGTTGCCGATGTTTCCGCACAGCCGGCTGTTCACGCCACCGGCGACGAGCATCGCGTGCAACATCGAGGTGGTGGTGGTCTTGCCGTTGGTGCCGGTGACCGTCAGCCACCGTCGGGGTGGGCCGTAGCGACCGGCCTGATCGAGCCGCCAGGCCAGCTCGACGTCGCCCCAGATCGGGACCCCGGCCGTGGCGGCCGCGACGGGGACCGGCGCGGACGGCGGGAAACCGGGGCTGACCACCACCAGCGCGTACTCGGCGACGTGGGCGGCGGCCGTCGCGGAATCCACTGTCGGCGTGCCGGCGTCGGCGAAGTGCTGACGGGCGGCCGAGGCGTCGTCGCACAGCGTCGCCGCGGCGCCCAGTGCGCCGAGCGCCGCCAGCACCGCGCGGCCGGTCACGCCGCCGCCCGCGACCAGCACCGGCGCGCCGGCCGACAGGTGCTCGAGGGCGGGGTCGGTCACGTCAGCCGCCGCCGGTGGAGGCCAGCCACTCGCTGTAGAACAGCGCGACACCCAGGCCGCAGCTGATCGCGGTGAGCAGCCAGAACCGGATGATCACCGTGGTCTCGGCCCAGCCGGCCAACTCGAAGTGGTGATGGAAGGGCGCCATCCGGAATACCCGTCGGCCGGTGGTGCGGAACGCCAGTATCTGCACCACCACCGAGACGATCTCGGCCACGAACAACGAGCCGAGCACCACCGCGAGGATCTCGGTGCGGCTGGTCACCGAGATGCCGGCGATGATGCCGCCCAGTGCCAGCGATCCGGTATCGCCCATGAAGATCTTGGCCGGCGCGGCATTCCACCACAGGAATCCGATGCAGGCGCCCGTGGTTGCGGCCGCGACGATCGCCAGGTCCAGCGGGTCGCGCACGTTGTAACAGCCGAGACCGGGCGCCGTCGCACACGCATTGCGGTACTGCCAGAACGTGATCAGCACGTACGCGGCGGTCACCATCGCCATCGAGCCCGCGGCCAGGCCGTCCAGCCCGTCGGTGAAGTTGACCGCGTTCGACCACGCGCTGACGACGAGCACGCAGAACAGCACGAAAAGGGCGGGAGCCAGTGTGACCGTGGCGATTTCGCGCACATACGACAGGTCCGAGGTGCCAGGCGTCAGGCCGGCGTCGTTGCGGAATTGCAGCACCAGGACGCCGATCAGGACCGCTGCGGTGATCTGGCCGAGTGTCTTGGCGGTCTTGTTCAGCCCGAGGTTGCGGGAACGCCGGATCTTGATCAGGTCATCGACGAACCCGACCGCGCCCAGCGTGGTGGCCAGAATCAACACCAGCAGACCCGACGCGGACGGGCCGTTGCCGTTGAACGCCAGACCGGCCAGGTGGGTGCCGAGGTAGCCCGCCCAGATGCCGGCCAGAATCGCGACCCCGCCCATCGACGGCGTGCCGCGCTTGGTCTTGTGACTCGGCGGCCCGTCCTCGCGGATCTCGTGACCGAAGCCCTGCCGGTTGAACAGCCGAATCAACATGGGGGTCAGCAGGATCGAGACCGTCAGCGAAATCGCGACGGCGATAAGAATGTCGATCATCGGGTATCGCCCTGGCTCTCCGCCGTCAGCGAATCGGCCAGCGCCCCGAGCCCGGCCGCGTTGGAGGCCTTGACCAGCACCACGTCGCCAGGCTGCAGTTCAGCCCGCAGGACGGCCAGAGCGGCGTCGGCGTCGGCCACGATCGCGGCCTCTTCACCCCATGAGCCCTCCATGACCGCACCTTGGTGCATGGCGCTCATAGACCTCCCCGTTCCGACGACAATGAGTCGAGACACATCTAATCGCACCGCCAGCCGCCCGATGCGGTCATGCTCGGATATCGCGTCGTCGCCGAGCTCGGCCATCTCCCCCAGCACCGCCCAACTCCGGCGCCGCTGGTCACCGGCACCGGCCGAAATCCAGGCCAATGCCTGCAGCCCGGCCCGCATTGAATCCGGGTTCGCGTTGTAGGCGTCGTCGATGATCGTCACCCCGTCGGCACGCGTGCTGACCCGCATCCGGTGGCCCGACACCGGGCCCGCTCCGGCCAACGCCTCGGCGAGCTGCGCGGCGGTGGCGCCGCATTCCAGCGCGACGGCGGCCGCGCACAGCGCGTTGCTGACGTGATGATCGCCGTGCACGGCCAGGCTGACGTCGACGGCCCCGGCGGGTGAGTGCAACGTGAACTGCGGCCTGGCGAGCTCGTCGAGCGTGACCGGCCCGGCCCACACATCCGTCTCACGGTTCCGGCTGACCCGCACCACGCGGGCCGCCGTCACATCGGCCATCGCTGCGACGGCCGGATCGTCGACGTTGAGCACGACCACGCCGGACCGCGGAACAGCCTGCGGTAGCTCGCTTTTGGTTTGCGCGATGACTTCCCGCGAGCCGAATTCGCCCAGATGCGCAGTGCCGACATTGAGCACCACCCCGATGGTCGGCGGCGCGATCGCCGCGAGCGCGGCGATGTTGCCGGGGTGCCGTGCCGACAGCTCGAGGACCAGGTAGTCGGTGTCGGGTGTGGCGCGCAGCACGGTCCACGGGTGGCCGAGTTCGTTGTTAAAGGATCCCGGCGGGGCGATCACCTCGCCAAGCGGCGAAAGAACCGCGGCCAGAAGGTCTTTCGTCGACGTCTTGCCCGACGATCCGGTGATGCCGATGATCGTCAGGCCACCGGCCACCAACTCGGCGGCCACCGCGGCGGCAAGTTTGGCCAGTGCGGCCAGCACCGCGGCGCCCGATCCGTCGCTGTCGTGCTCGAGGACACCGGCGCCGGTATCGGCGATGTCCGCCGCCGGGGCGACCACGATCGCGGGCACGCCGACCGGCCGGGCCGCCAACACCGCGGCGGCACCGGCCGCGATCGCCGAGGCGGCGTGATCATGCCCGTCGACGCGGGCGCCCGGCAACGCCAGGAACAGCCCGCCGGAAGTGACTTTGCGGGAATCGAATTCGACGGTTCCGGTGACATGCAGGCGGGCGGCGTCCTCGGCGGAGATGTCGGCGAGTTCGCCGCCGACGATGGCCGCGATCTGCGCGACGGTGAGGTCGATCATCCGCGGGCCTCCAGCGCGGCGGCGAGTTCGACCCGATCGTCGAAGGGCTGCGTCTGCCCGTTGCGGGTCTGGCCGGTTTCGTGACCCTTGCCCGCGACGAGCACGACATCTCCGGCGCCCGCCCAGGCCACGGCGTGCTCGATCGCCGCCCGCCGGTCCCCGATTTCGATGATGTCCGCGTCGGTGCCGGCTTCGGCTGCGCCGGAGAGGATTTCGCGACGGATCGCGGCTGGGTCTTCGCTGCGGGGATTGTCATCGGTGACGACGACCAGGTCGGCCAGTTCCGCGGCGACACGCCCCATCTCCGCGCGCTTGCCGGGATCGCGATCGCCGCCGGCACCGAACACCACGGCCAGTCGACCGTCCGGGCGCCGCAGCGTGCGCAGCACCTCGTGCAGCGCGCCCGGCTTGTGCGCGTAGTCGACCAGCGCGAGGAAATCCTGGCCGCGGTCGATTTGTTCGAGTCGCCCGGGAACCTGCGTGTGCCGCAGACCGGCCGACGCCTGCTCCGGCGAAACGCCAACGGAGTCCAGGACCGCCAGTGCGACAAGACAATTGGCAATGTTGTAGTCGCCGGGCAGGGTGATGCCGACCCGGTGGTGGACCCCGGCGGGGTCGACCGCCGTGAACTCCTGGACACCCGCGTGCGCGATGACGGCCTCGGCGCGCCAGTCGGCGGGCCGACCTTGGGTGCTGACCGTGACGGCCTTGTCGGCGCGGTGGGCCATCGAGCGGCCGGCCTCGTCGTCGACGCAGACCACCGCACGCCGGGCACGCAGCGGGGAGGCCGGGTCGAACAACCGCGCCTTGGCCTCGAAGTAGTCGTCCATGGTCGGGTGGAAGTCGAGGTGGTCGCGGGACAGGTTGGTAAAGCCACCGACCGCGAACCGAATGCCGTCGACGCGGCCCAGGGTCAGCGCGTGACTGGACACCTCCATCACCACCGTGTCGACGCCGCGCTCGGCCATCGCCGCGAGAAGCGCCTGCAGCGCAGGCGCTTCCGGCGTGGTCAGCACGCTCGGGATGTCGTTGCCGTCGATCCGCAGTCCGACCGTGCCGATCAGCCCCACCGACCGTCCAGCCGAGCGCAGACCGGCTTCGATCAGGTAGGTGGTCGTGGTCTTGCCCGACGTGCCGGTGATTCCGACGACCGAGAGATGTTCGGACGGATGCCCGTACACGGTGGCGGCGATCTCGCCAAGCACGCCGCGAGGCTGTGGGTGCACGAGCACCGGAACCATGCCGGCGTCGCGGTTCACCTGCGCCAGCCCGTCGGCATCGGTGAGCACCGCGACGGCTCCGCTCTCGACCGCCTCGCCATAGAACCGCGCACCGTGCGTCGACGCGCCCGGTAGCGCCGCGAACAGGTCGCCGGGCTGGACATCCTGGGCGCGCAGGGTCACTCCGGTGATCTGCAGGTCGGATTCGGTGCTGCCCTCGGCGGGAATCGCGCCCACCTGGGCGGCCAGCGTCGACAGCGGCACGCCCGCACAGGAAGTGGGACGCAGCGCAGCGGGCACCGTCATCACCTCCGTCTGCAGATCGGCCCTGACACCTTATCGAGCAGGCGACATTCGACGGAAAGACCGTTACGCGGCCCCGAGTCGGCACGGCGCCAGTCCCACACCAAAGGTGAACAAAACATGAACGCGACCCAAACGCTAGCGTGCCGGTTTTTGCGTGAATGTCCGGGTGTTGCCGCTGCTCGCCGCGTACCCATAAGCGGGGGCGGTACGCCCTGAGCTTCCCGGCCGCCTCGTGAAAGTGCAGGTAGGAAAGTTTTTCGGTGGCGTCGCGGTGCGGTCGGCAAGAACCCCAACACGCCCACAGAGAACCTTAAGTTTAGGCATCCATGCTATGAATTACAGTTATACTCACGATGAACGCCGAGTGAACGGAGCTACTCGTGATCGCAAAAGTCCTCATCGGTGCTGCAGGAGCCGCGATCTCCATCGGGCTGGCCGCGCCGGCCGGTGCCGACCCGGCGCCGCCAAATCCTGACCTCGTGGGCGTCGCCACCCCGGCGCCGCCGCCAAATCCGTCGACCCCGGCCTTCCTGGCCGCCGCACGCGCGGCGGGCGTCACCGGGACGGATCCGGCGATGGTGGAAGACGGCAACAACGTGTGCTTCCAACTGTGGGATGCGCACGCCCAAGGCACTGACGTAGCCGCCGGCATCTCTCGGGACCACCCAGGGGTCACCATCGCCGAAGCCGCCAATTTCGTGCTGGCCGCGTACCACAACCTGTGCCCGGCGCCCGGCGAGTACGACTACTGGGCTTATAGCACCAGCTAAATCAGCTGGCTCCCAACAACAACGAGGCGCTCACCCGGCACGACCCCGTGCCGGATACCAACCAAAGGCCTTGACACCAAGGTAGTTACCGGCTGAACGGTTGGTTTGACGACGCGAATCAACGGCGGTGGTTATGCACGTCACCTATCGGTCGCTGCTAGCGAAATACGTTCTACACAAACACGATTCGTCGTCTGACGAACAGGAGTCCACCATGATCCCAAGAGTTCTCATCGGTATAGCCGGCGCGGCGCTCGCCCTCGGCCTGGCCGCGCCGGCCGGTGCCGACCCGGTCTCGACAGCCGGCGCTGTCGCGGCACCGCCTGCCACCGTCCCGGGCTTTTTGGCGGCCGCGCGCGCGGGCGGAGTCACCGGATCGGATCCGGCAATGCTGGCCGACGGCTACGACGTGTGCTGGAAGCTGTGGAATGGACGCGTCGAGGGCACCGCGGTGGCCGCGGGCCTGGTGCACGACCATCCCGGGGTCACTACCCCGGAGGCGGCCAATTTCGTGCTGGCCGCATATCACAACCTGTGCCCGACGCCTGGTGCGTATGACTATTGGGCGTACAGCACCAGTTGAAATCAGCTGGCCTGCAACAACAACGGTGGGCCGGGATCGGGTGAGAGCGGCACATTGCCGCGCTGGAGCAACCAGCCCGCAATGTCGTGGAACAGCGGGGCGGCCGAGTGGCCCGGCGTTCCGTCGGAGTTACGCGACGGGTTGTCCATCATGATTCCGATGACATAGCGCGGATCGTCCGCGGTTGCCATGCCCGCGAAGGTGATCCAGTAGACGTTGTCGTAATAGCAACCGCACGCCGGGTTGATCTGCTGCGCGGTGCCGGTCTTACCGGCGATCTGATAGCCGTCAACCGCGGCCGCCGGCCCGGTCCCCTGCTGTACACCCCTCGGGTCGCGCTGCACCACCGCACGCAGCATGTTGCGCACCGTGCGCGCGGTCTCCGGCGACACCACCCGAACTCCTTCGGGGCGCGGCTCTTCGGTGCGCGACCCGTCGGCGCTGACGGTGGATTTGACGATCCGTGGAGGAACCCGCACCCCGTCGTTGGCGATCGTTTGGTACATGCCGGCCATCTGCACCAAGGTCATCGAAAGACCTTGCCCGATCGGCAAGTTGGAGAACGAGCTACCCGACCATTGCCCAATCGGCGGCACCAGCCCCGCGCTCTCACCCGGCAGTCCGACCCCGGTGCGCTGACCCAGCCCGAACTTCTCGACCATGTCGTAATACCGTTGCGGCCCAACGCGTTGCGCCAGCATCAGGGTTCCGACGTTCGACGACTTACCGAATACACCAGTTGTCGTGTAGGGCGCGACGCCGTGCTCCCAGGCATCGTGCACTGTGACCCCGCCCATGTTGATCGAGCCCGGTACCTGCAGCACCTCGTCGGGATTGGACAGGCCGTACTCGATCACCGACGCGGCGGTGATGACCTTGTTCACCGAACCGGGCTCGAACGGTGAGGACACCGCCGGGTTACCCAGCTGTTTGTTGCCCTGGCGCCCGATATCCTGCGACGGGTCAAAGGTGTTGTCGTTGGCCATGGCCAGCACTTCGCCGGTCTTGGCGTCCATCACGACCGCGGAGACGTTGCGGGCGCCCGACACGTTCTTGGCCTGCTGCACCTGCTGCTGGACGTGGAACTGGATGTCGTCGTCGATGGTCAGCTGGATCGTCGCGCCGTTGACCGCCCGGTGCTGGTTGCGGTAGCTGCCGGGGATCACCACGCCGTCGGAGCCGCGGTCATAGGTGACCGAGCCGTCGGTGCCGGCGAGCTCGGCGTCCATGGCATCTTCCAGGCCGAGCAAACCGTGCCCGTCCCAGTCAATTCCGCCGACGACGTTGGCCGCCAGCGATCCGCCCGGATATTGGCGTAGGTCTTGACGTTCGGCACCGACCTCGGGGAACTTCCGGGTGATCGTGGTGGCGATGGCAGGATCGACCGCGCGGGCCAGGTAGACGAACGACTCGTCGCTGCGCAGCTTCTTCAGAATGGTGGCTTTGTCCGGCTTGTTGTTCAGCCGGACCGCCACGTCGTTGGCGATCTCGTTCAACCGCCGTTGCGGGTCAGGCGCTTTCGCGTTTTTCTGCTTGGCCTCGGTCAGCTGCTTGAGAATGCGCTTGGGTTGAAAGGTCAACGCGCGGGCCTCGATCGTGAACGCCAGTTGGTTGTTGTTGCGGTCGACGATGCTTCCGCGAACGGCTTTTTCGACGTCGGTTACTTTGAGTTGCCCGGCGGCCTCGGCGCGCAGACCCGCCGCCTTGGGCACCTGCAGGTAGAACAGCTGGGCGCCGGCGATCAGCAGCGCGAGAAAGATGACGCCGTTGCCGACCCGGTGCCGGAAGACGAATGACGCGCCGCGGCTTCCGATCTCCGTCGCCTGGCGGGTGCGGCGTGCGCGCGCCGAACGGTCAGCTGGGCCGGGCTTGACTCGAAGTGGCTTGCGGGACTGGGCCGGCCGCTTCATCGGCCGGGCCCGGGAGTTGTCACCGTCAGCGGGCCGAACTGCTCACCCACGAGTGGCCCGGCGGGACCTGGGTGGTGTGGCATGCCCGGCAGATCGGCGGGCGACGACGCGGCGGGCGGCGGCAGCGGCGCGGGCACGGCGGCTGCGGTGGGCGGTGGCAGCACGGGCGCGACCGCGGGTGCTGGCGCGACGACAGGCGCTGGCCCAACCGCCGGCGCGGGCGCAACGGGGACCACCGGAGCCGCCGGTGCGCTCGGCAGCGGCTGCGTTCCGGGTGCCAGCGGCACTCCCGGTACCGGCATCCCGGGCACCGCCGCCGGCCCCGCACCGGGCATCGGAAGCGGACCGTCCGGCGACGGCAGGTGCTGGGTACCCAAGGTCGTCGCGCCGTCGGGCGTGCGGACCATCGCGTCAGGGCCAGGCGCCAGCGGGACCGGCGGCACACCGTTCCCGGGCGACACCAGCGCCGGCACCTCGACCGCGTTGGCTTGCGGCGGCGCCACCGGCTTATCTTCGGGCAGCTTGCTGTTCAGCGGTGGCGGCGGAACACCCTGCGCCGGTTTCGGGGTGCCGACCACCACCCAGTTGCCGGCGGGATCCTGCACCAGATGCGCGGTATCGCGGGTCGGAATCATGCCCAGCCCGCGAGCCGCCTCGGCCAGCGCCGGCGCGGACTGCGCCTGCTGCACGTCGCGCTCGAGCGCTTCCTTTTCCTGCTGTAGCAACTCGGTGCGCTGGCGGGCACTACCGAGCTGGTAAGACCGCTCAGCGGCGTCGGTGGACAGCCAGAGGGTGAGACCGAGCCCGGCGCCGAGCGAGCCGATGACGAACACGACGAAGGGGACCTTGGCCGCCAACGTGCGGGGTCGCAGGTCGATCGAAGCCAACCGGTCGATGAGGCGCTCGCGCAGTGGAGGGCGAACAACCTTTGGCGCCTTGGCTTTCCGGGCCTTGGCGCGAGCCTTGGCCTGGGTGGCGCTCTTCGCGCGAGACGGTCGTTCTACCGGCCGGGCGACCGGCGTGGTCTGTGAGGTCCGCGGTTCGCGGGCAGGCGCGGTGGGCTTTCCGCGGCGCGGGCGGCCACGACGAGCCGGGGCCGGGTCGGCTACCCGGGAAGCCTTGGCCGGGCCGCGACGCCGTTCGCCGGCGCGCTGCGGTTGCGCTGGGCCCTTGGCTTTCATGAGCCTCCCTTCCTCGCTGCGTCTGATTTCGATTGCACCCGTTCGATGGCACGCAATCGCACCGCGGCACTGCGCGGATTCTGTTCGACTTCGATGTGGCCGGCACGTTCAGCGCCACGCGTCAGCAGCCTGAATTGCGGTGCATGCCCAGGCAATTCGACCGGCAGACCCGACGGCGTGCTCGAGGTGGTCGCCTCGGCGAAAGTGCGTTTGACGATCCGGTCTTCCAGCGACTGATAAGCCATCACCACGATCCGCCCGTCGACGGCCAGCGCGTCGAGCGCGGCGGGCAACATGTCCCGCAATGCGTCCAGCTCACCGTTGACCTCGATGCGCAACGCCTGGAACGTCCGCTTCGCGGGGTGTCCCCCGGTGCGACGTGCCGGTGCCGGAACCGCTTGGTAGATAACCTCGACCAGCTCAGCGGTCGAGACGAACGGCGAGCGGGCGCGTCGGCGGACGATGTGTGCCGCAATGCGACGGGCCAACTTCTCGTCGCCGTAGCGCCGCAGGATGTCGCTCAGCGCGGCCTCGTCGTAGGTGTTCACGATCTCGGCGGCGGTCAGCGGCGACGTGGGGTCCATCCGCATGTCCAGCGGCGCGTCTTGCGCGTAGGAGAAACCCCGCTCGGCCCGGTCGAGTTGCATCGACGAGACACCGAGATCGAAGAGCATGCCGTCGACGGATTCGGTTGGTGCATAGCCCGATTCGGCCAACGCGTACTCGATACCGTCGTACCGGGTTTGCACCAGGGTGAGCCGGTCGGCGAATCGGGACAACCGGTCGCGGGCAATGTCCAGAGCGGTCGGATCGCGGTCCACACCTATCAGGCGTAGCCCGGGCAACTCGGTGAGAAAGCGCTCGGCGTGCCCACCGGCGCCGAGCGTGCCGTCGAGAAGTACCGCGCCCGATCCGTCGGTGTGGTGGCGGGTCAGCGCCGGAAGCAGCAGTTCGAAGCAGCGGTCGAGCAATACGGGCACATGACCGAACCCACCCGTGGCGTCAGGCATGAGAGCGCTCTCCCGGCGTGAGAAGTGTTGGGCGGCAGGGCTGGCCGGTGCATCGAGGTCCCTGTCCGATGGCACGAACCTGGCGTTGGGGAAGTACGTCAGGGTCGGTTCGGACAGGGGCCACGTTGCACGGGCACGCGCCTCAGATAATGTCGCCGAGTGCTTCATCGCTGGCTGCGGAGAAGTTCTCTTCGTGGGCTTGTTGGTACTGCTGCCAGGCCGCGGCGTCCCAGATCTCCAGGTAGTCAATCGATCCGATGACGACGCAGTCTTTGGAAAGGCTCGCGTAGCGACGATGGTCGGCCGACAACGTGATCCGGCCTTGGGCGTCAGGGTGTTGTTCGTCGGTGCCGGCGGCCAGGTTGCGCAGGAACGCCCGCGCCTCAGGATTACTGCGCGACGTCTGACTGGCTTTGCGGGCGAGTTCCTCGAACGCGGCTCGCGGGTAGACGGCGAGGCTGTGGTCCTGACTCTTGGTGACCATCAACCCCCCTGCCAGCGCGTCGCGGAACTTGGCGGGCAACGTGAGTCGCCCTTTGTCGTCGAGTTTTGGCGTGTAGGTGCCGAGAAACATCTGGCTACCTCCATGCCTTTCGACTTCCGCCACGATACCCCACAATCCCCCACTTCGCTCCATTTAACGGCACGAATGTCACCTATTGGTGTCGTTTCTGCAGGTTCTTGGCCACCACAGCGACCACAGGAAGCGAGGTCCGCGCCTAGAAGGCCCGACAAAAATAGCCGCGACCTGGTATTTCGAGCCGCGGTGGGGCGTAGTGGGTGATGGCGCGCCGCTCAGACCGCCAAGCCGCCGTCGGTGGGGCACAAAAAAGGGCAGCCAGGAGGCTGCCCTTTACGCGTCCCGCCCGCTACTCCTCGAAGCGGCGGCGAAACCGGTCTTCCATGCGGCTGGTGAACGATCCACCGGCGCCCTTGCTGCGGCGCTGACGCGACGCGGCTGCGGCTCCGGGACGCTCGCCCCGGCCGGCAAGCCGAGGTCCGGTGATGGCAAACACCACACCACCGAACATCACGATAAAACCGAGCACGGACAGGACCGGGAACGTTCCGATCATGGTGGCCTTAAACGCCACACCGGAAACCAGCATCGCCAGCCCGAGCACAAACAACGCCGCACCCTGCAGGCGTCGCCGCGCCGTCGGCGCGCGCAATCCGCCACCGCGGACGCTCGAGGCGAACTTAGGGTCCTCGGCATAGAGAGCGCTCTCGATCTGGTCGAGCATCCGCTGCTCATGATCGGAGAGTGGCATTCGTCCCTCCTTGCCGAAATCCTGTCACGTTAATACCGATAGCACGCTTGCCCTCGCTGCGGGGACAACTAATAAGAATGATACGAGGTCAATCTGCGCGTTACCACCGCTTCGCTCGCTGATTGTAATCGCGACGGTCGGCGAGCCATGCGCCGGCGCCGCGCCCGATAATGGGATGGCCCACCGCACTGGACGACTGAGGAGGGGACCGCACGTTGGTGACATTCCTCATCAACCTGCCGCCGCAGGACATGCAGCGGAGGCTTTCTGAGGCCTTGGGCGTCTACGTCGACGCCATGCGCTATCCGCCCGGCACCGAGAATCAGCGCGCCGCGATGTGGCTCGAACACACCCGCCGGCGCGGCTGGCAGGCCGTGGCGGCGGTCGAAGTCGACACCCCAGCCGGAACCGAGCCCTCGTCGGAGCAACTGAGCAACGCACCCCTGCTCGGCGTGGCGTACGGCTACTGTGGCGCCCCCGACCAGTGGTGGCAGCAGCAGGTCGTCGCGGGACTGCAGCGCAGCGGCTACCCCGACCCCGAGATCGCCAAGTTGATGGCCAGCTATTTCGAGCTGACCGAGCTACACATCGCGCCCCGGGCGCAGGGGCGCGGCCTCGGCGAAGCGCTGGCCCGTCGGCTGCTATCCGAACGCGGCGAAGCCAACGTCTTGCTCTCGACGCCGGAGACCAACGGCGAAGCCAATCGAGCCTGGCGGCTGTATCGGCGACTGGGCTTCAACGACGTGATCCGCGGCTACCACTTCACCGGCGACCCACGGGCATTCGCGATTCTGGGTCGCCAGCTGCCGCTGTAGTGGCACCGGCTCCGTCGCGGTCTGGCACGATGACCTGGTGCGCGCCAGCGGTATACAGCTCTCGTCCCGGGGTTTGATGGCACGGCCGGCGGGCCGCCGCCTGACGGCATGGGCGTTGCTGCTGCTGGTGATCCCGATGCTGGCCGGGTGCGTGCGAATCAAGGCGTCGATCACCATCTCCCCCGAGGATCTGGTATCCGGCGACATCATCGCGGCGTCTAAGCCACGCAACGAAAAAGACAATGGTCCGCAGCTGGATCCCAATCTGGCGTTCGGCCAGAAAGTCGCGGTGTCCAAGTACGACCGCGACGGCTACGTGGGATCGCAAGCCACCTTCGCCGACCTGACCTTCGCCGAATTGCCGGAGCTGGCGCGGATGAACTCCGACGCGCAGGGAGTAAACCTGTCGCTGCGCAGAGCCGGCGACCTGGTGATCCTCGAGGGACGCGCCGACCTGACGTCGCTGAACGATCCCGATGCCGACGTGGAGATCTCCGTCGCGTTCCCAGGATCGGTGACCTCGACCAACGGCGATCGCGTCGACGACCAGACCGTGCAGTGGAAACTCAAGCCCGGCGTGGTCAGCATGCTTATCGCGCAGGCCCGCTACACCGACCCGAGCACCCGCTCATTCCAGGGTGCGGCGATGTGGCTGGCGTTGGCATCGCTGGTGGTCGCCGCCGCCGTAGCAGGCCTGGCCTGGTACACCCGCGACCAGTCGCCGAAGATCGGCGAGCCGAGCGACCCGCCGTCGAGCTGACCCGATTAGCGGGTCGGTGACCAGTAATCCAGCATTTCGGCGAACGTCTCGAACGCCGGCGCGGAATTGCCGTAGGTGGCTTCCAGATGGATGCTCAGCGGATAGCCCAATTCGGCGACGCCATCGATCACCCGCTTGTACAGATCGAGCAGAAGCGCCCGCCGTTGCACCGGTTCGGTATTCGCCAGCTTGGTGACGAACGCTTGTTCCTCGGCGACGGCGGGATTTCCCGGATCCTGGATCAGCCAGTTGATGAAGCCGATCTTCTCTTCGAGCTTCGGCACGAACCCGAACCCCAGCAGGACCTCTGGGCGATGGTCGGTCTTCTTGGCGAAGTCGGTCAAAAAGCCCACGATCGCATCGGAATACAGCAACTGCGTCTGCGCGAAGGTCGCACCTTGCTCGCACTTGAAATTCAGCCGGCCCGTTTCGCCTTCGCGGGTCGGAATGAGGATGACACCCCGATTGTCCACCAGCCCTTGATAAATCGACAGAGCGTCGGTCGGCGCCACGCCGGAGCCCTCGCCGTCGGCCATCGTGCGCGGCACACCGACGAACACGATGCCGTCGATCCCGGCGCCGACCAAGGCGCCGAGCCGCTGGCGCAGGGTCGGCTCGTCCATGAAAGCCGTGACCTGACTGCACAATCCGCGCACCCCGGGCAGCTCGGGCCTGATCGTCGACCAGAAGTCGAGCACATCCAGCTTGGGCTTCATCTCGATCGGGCGGTCGTCGTCTTCTTCGATCAACCCGGGCATCATCACGTGGCCGATCTGGCCGTCGATCCCACATTTCGTCGCCAGCTGCACCACTTTGTGAGCGTCTTCGAGAGCCTTCTCGGTGCCGCTTTCCAGGTTCGGCGGTACCAGCTCAAGCGCGATGGTGTTCAAAGTCAACGAGCTGCTCCTCATTCAACGACTAGTCCCCCGCCGCAGCAGGCCACCCGGCACCGTGCTGCACGACAGCATAGTGACGTCCATCCATCGCTCCGCCGGGCCAACCCGAGGCAGGCAAAACCCGCTGCACAACGCCGCGCCGAATAGACTTGGCGAGCCATGATCACCAGGGACCGGGAAGAGGTGTCGCGCTGAGCGCAGGAGCAGCGGCAACCGTCGAGCTGGCCGACGCCGTCACCGACCGGCTGCGCGGGTATCTGCGCCAGCGTCGAGCCGAGTCCGCCCACATCGGAGCGGGGTTCGATGCGCTGACGGCCGGCCTGCAGGATTTCGTCCTCGGCGGAGGCAAGCGGCTGCGCCCGGTCTTCGCGTACTGGGGCTGGCGGGCGGTCTCCCACGACGACGCCGATGAGCGGGCGCTGCTGTTGTTCGCCGCGCTGGAGCTGCTGCACGCCTCGGCGTTGGTGCACGACGACGTGATCGACAGTTCGGCGACGCGACGCGGGCGACCGACCACGCACATCCAGTTCGCCGACGTGCATCGCGACCGGGGCTGGCGTGGATCGGCCGAGCAGTTCGGGATGTCGGCGGCGATCCTGCTCGGGGATCTTGCGCTGGCGTGGGCAGACGACATCGTCGCCGGCGTCGAACTGCCGGCCGCTGCCCGCGATCGAGTGCGCCAGGTATGGGCCGATATTCGCACCGAGGTCCTCGCGGGCCAGTACCTCGACATCGTGGCCGAGGCAGGCGCCGCGGAGTCGATCGCATCGGCGATGGCCGTCAACACCTACAAGACCGCGTCGTACACGGTGTCGCGGCCGCTGCAGTTGGGGGCTGCCGCAGCGGCCGATCGGCCGGACGTCCACGCGCTTTTTCACGAGGTCGGCGATCGACTGGGTGTGGCGTTTCAGCTACGCGACGACGTGCTGGGCGTGTTCGGCGATCCGGCCGTGACCGGCAAGCCGTCCGGCGACGACCTGCGCTCCGGCAAGCGAACCGTGCTGCTGGCGACCGCATTGGAGCTGGCCGACGCGTCAGATCCGGCCGCCGCCAAGCTGTTACGCGCCGCGGTGGGCACTGATTTGAGCGACACCCAGGCGCGCGAGCTGTGCGACGTGATCGAGCGGGTCGGTGCGCTGGCCAGCGTGGAGGAGCAGATCGCCACGCTGACCCGTCGCGCGCTGGATTTGATCGCCGACGCACCCATCCACGCGGCGGCCAAGGTCGGCCTCGCCGATCTCGCCGACCTGGCCGCGAACCGATCGGCCTGACACCCATGTCCATTCCGACGTCCGCCCCGGCCTCTGACGCGGCTACCCCTGCACCCCAACAGCTTTCGCGACTACGAGTGTTCGCCACCGCCGCCGAGGGTCGGCCCGCGCTGCTGGGCTTCCTTGGCGCAGTGCTCATCACGACCGGCGGGCTGGGCTCGGGAAGCACCAAACAGCACGACCCGCTGCTGGAGACGTTGCATCTGTCGTGGCTGCGCTACGGGCACGGCCTGGTGCTGTCGTCCATTCTGCTGTGGATCGGCGTGACGTTGATGCTGAGCGCGTGGCTGTGGCTCGGCCGCCGCGCATTGGCCGGTAACGCAAGCGAATACGCCATGATCGCCAGCGCCGCATTCTGGCTGGCGCCGCTGCTGCTGTCGGTGCCGCTGTTCAGCCGCGACACCTACTCCTATCTCGCCCAGGGCGCACTGCTGCGCGACGGGCTGGATCCTTACGCCGTCGGGCCGATCGACAACCCGAATCCCCTGCTGGACAACGTCAGTCCGATCTGGACCATCACCACCGCGCCCTACGGCCCGGCGTTCATCATGATCGCCCGGCTGGTGACGATGCTGGTGGGCAATCATGTGATCGCCGGAACGATGCTGCTGCGGTTGTGCATGCTGCCCGGGCTGGCGCTGCTGGTGTGGGCGACTCCGCGGATCGCCCGCCACATCGGCGCGAATGTGCCCATCGCGCTGTGGATCTGCGTGCTCAACCCGCTGGTGATCATCCACCTGATGGGTGGGGTCCACAACGAGATGTTGATGGTGGGCCTGATGGCCGCGGGCATCGCGCTGACCTTCGAGCGACGCCACGTCGCCGGCATCGCCGTGATCGCGGTGGGGATGGCGGTCAAAGCAACCGCCGGGCTCGCCCTGCCGTTCATGGCCTGGGTGTGGATGCGTCATCTGCGCGATCGTCGCGAATACCGGCCGCTGCTCGCGTTTTCGATGGCATCGCTCGCGTCGGTGCTGATTGTCGTCGCGGTGTTCGCCGTGCTGTCCGGGGCGGCCGGAGTGGGACTCGGCTGGCTGACCGCGTTGGCCGGCTCGGTGAAGATCATCAACTGGCTGAGCATTCCGACGGCGGCCGCGAACTTGGTTCACGCTGTGGGCGGGCTGTTCTTCTCGGTGAGTTTCTATGGGACGCTGCAGGTTACCCGCGCGATCGGGATCGCGATCATCGCGATCGCACTGCCGCTGTTGTGGTGGCGGTTCCGCCACGACGACCGCGAGGCACTCACCGGCATCGCATGGGTGATGCTCGTCGTGGTGTTGTTCGCGCCCGCCGCCCTGCCCTGGTACTACTCCTGGCCGCTGACGGTGGTGGCCCCGCTCGCCCAGTCACGCCGCTCGGTCGCGTCGATCGCGGCGTTCTCGACGTGGATCATGGTCATCTTCAAACCCGATGGGGCCCATGGGATGTACTCGTGGCCACATGTCCTGCTGGCGACGGCGATCGCGCTGTTCGTCTGGCGCATCCTGGACCGGCCCGAACCGGCGGAGGTCAGTACGCCATAGCTTGCGCCCGGCGCAGCACTTCGCGCGCCTGGTGAGCGTGTAGCGCGTCGATCGGTCGGGCGTTGCTGAGTGCGTCGCGCGACCCGTCCCGCGTCACGGTCAGCGACGGATCGGGGGTGAACAGCCAGCGGACGATCTCGGTGTCCTGGTAGCCGCCGTCGCGGAGGACCATCAGCAGACCGGGCAGGCTCTTGACCACTTCGCCGCTGCTGGTGAAGAACAGCTGCGGGATCACCACGTCACCCGCGCGCCGCACCGCGACCAGGTGACCTTCCTTCAGATGCTGCTGAACTTTGGTTACCGCGACGCCCAGCAAATCGGCGACATTGCGAAGATCGTAGGTCGGTTCGTCAGGGTCGAGAACATCCTCCCCGGCCGGAATCCTGCTCACCCGACGTAGTGTACGGCGGCTCACACCGCTAGGGCAGGCTCGCGGCGTAAAGGTTTCCGGCGCAGCGTCGGACGCCGCCTACGATGGGCGCGTGACTGCAGCGGCAAGCGGCGACCTCGAGGGCACCTTGCTCGACGGGCGCTACCGCGTCGCGACCAAGATCGCTACCGGCGGCACCTCGACGGTGTACCGCGGCCTCGATACCCGACTGGACCGCCCGGTCGCGCTGAAGGTGATGGACTCCCGCTACGCCGGCGATGAGCAGTTCCTGACCCGATTCCAGCTGGAGGCCCGCAGCGTGGCCCGGCTGAAGGATCCCGGACTGGTGGCTGTCTACGACCAGGGCCTGGACGCCCGGCACCCGTTCCTGGTGATGGAGCTCGTCGAGGGCGGTACGCTGCGCGAACTTCTGACCGAGCGCGGGCCGATGCCGCCGCACGCGGTCGCCGCGGTGCTGCGCCCGGTGCTGGGCGGGCTGGCCGCCGCGCATCGCGCCGGTCTGGTGCACCGCGACGTCAAACCCGAGAACGTGTTGATCTCCGACGAGGGCGACGTCAAGATCGTCGACTTCGGGTTGGTGCGCGCGGTCGCCGAGGCCGGAATCACGTCCACCAGCGTCATTCTCGGCACTGCGGCCTACCTCTCCCCGGAGCAGGTCAAAGATGGAAACGCCAGCCCACGCAGCGATGTCTACGCGGTGGGGATCGTCGCCTACGAGCTACTGACCGGCCAAACGCCGTTCTCCGGCGACACCTCATTATCGGTCGCCTATCAGCGGCTGGACACCGACGTGCCGCCGCCAAGCAGCGTGATCAGCGGAGTGCCCACACAATTCGACGAACTGATCGAGCGCGCCACCGCGCGCGGCCCCGCCGATCGCTACGCCGACGCCCAGGAAATGGGCACCGAATTGGATGCGATCGCCGACGCATTGCAGCTACCCCACTTCCGGGTGCCCACGCCACGCAACTCGGCGCAACACCGCTCGGCCGCGGCGCACCGCAGCCAGGACACCGCCGACCAGAACCGCACCGCAGGTCTGCGTCAGCCGACGGCCGCGCGTCCGCCGGTGCACCGGCCGACCCGCGAGCTGACCCGCGAGCCGCAACGCCAGCCCGCCGAATCCCGGGATGCGGCAAGGCGATTCGCCGGTATCGACCTGATTGAATTCGCCTTCGAGCGCGAGCGATCCCGACGCATGATGTTGATCTGGATCGCGGTTGTGTTGTCGATTACCGGGATGGCCGCCGCCGCCGCCTGGACCGTCGGCAGCAACGTGGCCGGGCTGCTCTAGTCGCCGTGGCGATCGCGAGCGCGGCGGAGCCGGGCGAAGCGGGTCGCCACTTAGTCGCCGTGGCGATCGCGAGCGCGGCGGAGCCGGGCGAAGCGGGTCGCCACTTAGTCGCGCAGCATCTCCGCGACCAGGAACGCCAGCTCCAGCGACTGCTGGGTGTTCAGCCGTGGGTCGCAGGCGGTTTCGTAGCGTCCGCTGAGGTCGGTGTCCGAAATGTCTTGCGCACCACCGAGACACTCGGTGACATTCTCGCCGGTGATCTCGACGTGGATACCGCCCGGGTAGGTGCCCAGCGCGCGGTGCACCTCGAAGAAGCCCTGCACCTCGTCGACGATCCGGTCGAAGTGCCGGGTCTTGTAACCGGTCGACGACTCGTGGGTATTGCCGTGCATAGGGTCGCACTGCCAGATCACCTGATGCCCTGTCGCCTGGACCTTTTCGATGATCGGCGGCAACAGGTCGCGCACCTTGTTGTTGCCCATCCGGCTCACCAGGGTGAGTCGGCCCGCCTTGTTGTGCGGGTCGAGACGCTCGACGTACTCGACAACCTGATCCGGCGTGCTCGACGGACCGATCTTGACGCCGATCGGGTTGGCCACCACCTCGGCAAACGCGATGTGCGCACCGTCGAGTTGCCGGGTGCGGTCACCGATCCAGAGGTAGTGCGCCGACATGTCGTACAGCTGGGGCTCGCCGTCCTCTTCCGTGGACAGCCGCAGCATCGCCCGCTCGTAGTCGAGCACCAATGCCTCGTGGCTGGAGTAGATTTCGGCGGTCTGCAGGTTGGTGTCGGCCACCCCGCAGGCGCTCATGAACTTCAGGCCGCGGTCGATTTCGGAGGCCAGCGCCTCGTAACGGGCGCCGGCCGGCGAAGTGCGGACGAATTCGCGGTTCCAGTCGTGGACCAGGTGCAACGACGCCAGGCCCGACGAGGTCAGCGCCCGCACGAGGTTCATCGCGGCCGCGGCGTTGGCGTAGGCGCGCACGAGCCTCGACGGGTCGTGTTCGCGCGCGTCGGCGTCGGGGGCGAATCCGTTGACCATGTCGCCGCGGTAGGACCGCAGCCCCAGCGCGTCGGTGTCGGCGGAACGCGGCTTGGCGTACTGGCCGGCGATGCGGGCCACCTTGAGCACCGGCATGCTGGCGCCGTAGGTCAGCACCACCGCCATCTGCAACAGCGTGCGGATGTTGCCCTTGATGTGCGGCTCGGTGTTGTCGACGAACGTCTCCGCGCAGTCGCCGCCCTGCAGCAGAAACGCCTCGCCGCGGGCGACCTGGGCCAGCATGTCCTGCAGCCGCACGATCTCCGACGCCACCGTCACCGGCGGCACGCTCTCCAGCACCGTTCGCCATGGCTCGACCTGCTCACGGGTCCAGCTCGGCTGCTGGGCGGCGGGCTTGGCCAGCGCGGCGTCCAGCCGGGCCCGCAAGTCCGTCGGCAGCGGCGGCAGTGCTGGCAGCTGCTCGATGGGAAGGTCGACGGTCGAATTCACCCGTCTATGGTAACCGGGCCGCGGACGCCCCCAATCCGGCCGCGATCAGCGCCAATGCGAAACGTCCTGGCTAGCGCCCGTCGTCATCCCCCATGATCACCCGGTATCGCATCAGCTGATCGCGGGCGTCGACGATCGCATCGTGCACATTCTCCGACCGGCGCGGCATCGGCGGGCTGCCGCGGTCCTCCCAGAGCTGGCGCAGCTCGTGGGTGAATCGCGGCATCGGCGGTGGCAGATGGGTCATCGGACCCCACAGCTGACACAGTGCGACATGGTCGTAGGCGCAGACCCACGCCCACAACTCGATCGGCTCCGGGCCGTCGATGTCGAAGAACGTCTCGAGGTCGTTGCGGATCTGCGACCGCGACCGCCACACCTTCGACGACGGTGACGGCAGCTTGGGCAGCACATTCGCGCGCACCCACTTCCCGGCCCGCTCTGGATTGAATTCCGTTGAGACGGCGTAGTATTCGCGGCCGTCCTCGCTGACTACCCCGATCGAGATCAGCTCGATGGTGTAGCCGTCGTCGATGAACTCGGTGTCGTAGAAGTAGCGCACCGGCTGCTACCCCACACCGAGCCCGCTGGCCAGCACGCCCGGCACCTGCTCGGGCGGGGGTGCCGGATGCACTTCACGGTCCAGCTGCGCGTCGACCATCCGGTGCGACGGCACCCGCGGCGTGCCCGCGATGGTGTATTGCAGCCACAGCTTGGCCCGCACCACCGGCCGGCGCAGTGTCCGCTCGCGCTGCAGGGCGCGGCTCATCTTGTCCAGCCGTCGCATGTAGAGGTAGCGCGCCCACGGCGCCTGCGGTCGGGACAGCCTGATCGCCCCGATGACCAGCAGCGGAACGAAGAACATGCCGATCAGCCCGGTCCACACCTTGCCCTTGAGTACGACAAGCACCGCCAGCGGCAGCGTCAGCACCATCGCGAACACCACACCGGCTCGCAGCACCGTCGAGTGGGTGGTGTCCTGCCAGAGGCTGATGAAGAACATCAACGGGTGCAGGCCCAGGACCAGCAAACCGCCCACCGCCACCGCGGCGAACACGGCGTCGACCGAGGTCCGTCCGTCTTCCTCCCAATACACGTCCGACAGATGCAAGATCAATGCGTACTCGTCGAGCACCAGCGCGGCGCCGATCCCGAAAATGATTGCCACCGCAGTGAATTCGGCCTCGTTGCCGGTGACCGACAGTGTCACGAGCGTGATGCCGGAAATCATCACCAGCACAACACCGATCACCACGTGGTGGATGTGCTTGGACCCGATATGGAGGTTGCGCGGCTCCCACCACCGTGGTGGCCTGCCGATGCTCTGGCGACGACGGATCAGGCGCACGGAGGTCCGCGTCACGAAAAACGTCAGGATGAAGGCGATCAGGCAGCACAGCAGCGGCAGTCGACCGCGACCGATGATGTCGTGTTCGAACCAGTGCAGCACGCATAAAAAGCTACGCGCACGTCACGCAGATGACCGTCCGCGACACCGTCCAAGGCCCGAGCACCGATAGTCTGTTCCTCGATATGACTAAATGGCGCTCGCCCGACGCGGGCAGTTCGCGCGGGCCAGAAGCCACAGCGCAACCGGATCGCTGGCGACAGGCCGGCTGGTTGCTGCTGCAACTGGCCGCGCTGGCGGCGCTGGGATACGCCAGCTGGCATGTGCTCGGCAGCACGGTCTACCGGATCGACATCGACGTCTACCGGATGGGCGGTCAGGCCTGGCTGGACGGGCACCCGCTGTACAGCCCGGACGTCAAGTTCCACACACCGATCGGCCTCAATTTGCCGTTCACCTACCCGCCGCTGGCTGCGGTCATCTTCGCGCCCTTCGCCTGGCTGGGCATGCCGGCCGCCAGCGTCACCATCACGGCGATCACGCTGGTGCTGCTGCTGGTCTCCACGATGATCGTGCTGACCCGCCTCGAGGTGTGGACCACCAGCCGGGTGATGCCCGGCCCCGCGTGGTTGCGCCGCTGGTGGTTGACCGCGCTGGTGGTGGCCTGGGCGACGCTGTACTGGGAGCCGATCCAGGCGAACTTCGCCTTCGGTCAGATCAACGTCGTGCTGATGACGTTGGTGATAGCGGAGTGCGTGCCGCGACACACGCCGTGGCCGCGCGGGCTCCTGCTGGGGCTGGGCATCGCACTCAAGCTCACGCCGGCGGTGTTCCTGCTGTACTTCCTGCTGAACCGGGACCGCCGCGCCGTCCTCACGTCGCTGGTCTCCGTGGTGGCTGCGGTCGCGGCCGGATTCGCGCTGGCCTGGCGGGACTCGTGGGAGTACTGGACCCACACCGTGCGCAACACCGATCGGATCGGATCGGCGAGCCTGAACACCAACCAGAACATCGCCGGCACGCTGGCGCGGCTCGGCCTCGACGACCATCAACGCTTCCTGCCGTGGGTGCTGGCGTGCTTCCTGGTGTTGGCGCTGACGGTGTGGGCGGCGCGCCGGGCGTTGCGGGCCGGCGAGCCGGTGTTGGCGGTGGTCTGCATTGCGCTGTTCGGCCTGGCGGTGTCGCCGGTGTCGTGGTCGCACCACTGGGTGTGGATGCTCGAAGCGGTCATCGTGACCGCGGTACTGGGCTGGCGGCGACGCAACGCCGCGCTGGGCTTCGTCAGTGCCGCCGGGGTGGCCGCGATGGTGTGGACGCCGATCGACCTGATGCCCAAGCATCACGAGGTCGGCATCGCCTGGTGGCGCCAACTGGCCGGGGTCTCGTATCTGTGGTGGGCGCTGGCCACACTCGTCGCGACGGGGGCCACCGTCGGTGTCCGGGCGACCACGGCGACGGCGCCGCGCCCATCGAACACGCCCGCGCCGGTCTCCGCCTGATCCGCTAGCCGACCGGATCACCTCACGGCGGCCGTGAGGTGCTCGGTAAGCCAGCGCTGTGAGTAGTCGAGCCATTGGCGGTAGTGGCCCATCGCGCAGTGATCGTCGTCGGGGTACAGGAGCAGGGTGGCATTGGCAGCGGCACGGGCGAGGTCGCTGCTGTCTTGAGTGCTCATCAGGGTGTCGTGGTCGCCGTTGATGACCAGCAGCGGAATCGTGATGTCCGGGTAGAGATCTCGAATCGACAACGCCCTGAGCTTGCTGATCAGATCGATCGGGTGGGCAGCGCCGACTGTTCTGGCTAGGGCGTGCAGGATGATCTGCGGGGTGCCCAGTGCGCCGCCGTGAAAGGACCTGTGTGTCGGCGCACCGCACGCGATCGCGCAGGCCAGCCGATGGTTGGTGGCGGCCAACCGGGCGGTCCAGTAGCCGCCGAAGCTGACCCCGACCATCGCGATGCGGTCGGCGTCGATCCGCTCGTCGGCGGCGAGGTGGTCGATGACCCGGTGGTAGACCGCCTCGGATTCCGGGCTCATCGGATCGATGTAGGCGTAACTGCCTGGCATCTCCATGACGAAAATTGCCATGCCCGAATCGCGGTAGCGCAGTTGCGGGATCGCCAGCTCCTGGACCGTGCCCTCCAGACCGTTCGTGGTCAACACCACCGGATGAGGCCCGACTCCCGGGGGCACGATGAGGTAGCCGCGGGCGGCGTCACCGCCGACCAGCGGAATCTCGACGCGTTCGAGCGTAAGCCCCAGCGTGGGTGCCACCGCTCCCACCAACGCGTCGAATAGGCAGGCTGAGCGCCAGTAGGCCTGCATCCGGTCCGGGTCATGCCCAGGGAACGCACTCACCTGGTAGTAGGTGATCGCCTTGACCCACGCGTCAAGAGCCCGGTACGCCAAGGTGACGCGGGGACGATCCCCGGTGGGCACGTGCTCGTCGACCAGCGCGGTGAGCGTGCCGGTGTCCGGTTGCGGTCCGTGGTCGGCGAACAGCTCCACTGCGGGCGCGATCCATTCGGTCAGCCGGTCGACGTGCTCAGCAGTGGACACCGGGTCGCTGATATCGAGGACGGCAGCGGGCTCGGCGCCGGCCAGGCTGCGCAGCAGGTCGGTGGCTTGCCCGGCGTGCGCACCGGCGATGCGATTCCAGTACGCGCACCAGCGGTCGCCCCGGAAAGACCGGGCCCCCCGAATCTGCCGGGCGAATGAGCTGTGGTCGAGTCCACCCATGTTGGCGTAGCGCAGCACAAACAGAGCGGGCAGAAACGGCGCAGCCCCGGTCCACCGTGCCGCCAGATCAGTGCTGCGGGTGACGGCGCAAGCAGTCACGAAGAGCTTCTGCAGCAGGGTGGGCTCGGCCATCGGCGTCCTTTCAGAGCGCGGCGGACGGCGTCCTGAACACACCGCCAATCCGGAACGATTGTTCCGACACTAGCATCGATCTGCGATAATCTGGAACGACTGTTCCGCTCCGAAATGAGGTCACTTTACGATGAAGCTGAGGCGGGTGCGCACCACCCAGGGTGTGGAGCTGCAGGCGCAGGACGCCGGTGGTTCCTGGCATTCCACCGACGACCACACCGCGCTCGGTGGTCGCATCTTCAACCCTGACTGGGAGTTGGCCCGCGCCGACGAACACCTTCGTCACAGCACCGTGTTGTTGCCGTTTCAGCCGGCGTCCTTTCGCGACTTCATGCTCTACGAGCAACACGTCCTGGACGCCAGCCGAGGCCTCGTCAGGCGCTTTCATCCCGGGCAGTACCGACTCGTCGATGCCGTTGAAACGGTCACCCGGCGCCCGTTCCCGCTGCTGAAGCCCAAGCAACTGTTCTACGCCCAACCCATGTACTACATGTCGAACGCGTTGACGTTCGTGCCCTCGGGAACACCGATCGCCGCACCGGCCTACACCAAGGCCCTGGATTACGAGGTGGAGATCGGGTTCGTCTTGGCCCAAGGCCTGTTCAATGCCACCCCGGCCGAAGCGCTCGACGCCATCGGCGCGTTCGTCGTGCTCAACGATTGGAGTGCCCGCGACGTGCAGCGCGCCGAGATGAACAGCGGATTCGGGCCCCAGAAAGCCAAACACTTCGCCAGCTCGATGTCGGAGGTTGCCGTCACCGCCGAGGAGATCCTGCCCCACATCGACGCCCTTGAGGGCACGGTGATGATCAACGGATCGACGGTGTCCACGGTGTCTAGCGCCGGCATGCAACACGGTCTCGGCGAGGTATTGGCCCACGCCTCCCGAAGCGAACACCTACGCCCCGGCGAGCTCTTCGGCACCGGCACGCTTCCCGGCGGCAGCGGCATGGAAACCGGACACTGGCTGCATCCTGGAGACACCCTGGGGCTGAGCATCACCGGCATCGGCAGCATCGAACACGCGATCGTCAGCTCGTGACCGCGCCAGCCAACCAGCCCCCGCGCGCCGCGCGAGCGGCCAACCGCGAGAACCTTCGGGAGCGGCTACTCGACAGTGCCGAAGAACTCTTCGCCGACCGTGGCTACTTCGGCGTCAGCGTCCGCGACATCACCGACCACGCCAGCACCCGGCTCGCCGCAGTCAGCGAGCAATTCGGCGGCAAGGAAGGCCTCTTCCGCGCGGCCCTGCAACGCCGCATCCGACCGCTCAACGACGACCGACGAACCCGGCTCGAGGGACTACCCGTCCGCGGCACCCGGGCCCGGCGTCTGCGCGCGATCATCGACGCATTCACCGAACCGATGCGCCAACGAGCCGGTAACCCCGGATGGGACAACTACTTTCGCTTCATCGCCCAACTCGCCAACTCCGGACACCCGATCGGACGCTTCATCGCCGACGACTACAACGTCATGGCCGCCGACTTCATCAGCCACCTACAAGCGCTGTTCCCCGCCGCCACCGACGCAGCCGTCCACGACGCCTACCTGCACCTAGTCGCAGCCACTCTGCACACCTACTCCAACAACCTGCGCCTGGACAGCCTCACCGAAGGCCGCATGCACACTGACGACATCGAAGAACGCCACCATGCACTCGTGCGCTTCGTCGAAGGTGGGATCATCGCCCTGGCGACAGAATCAGCGCCCAGACGGCCACCTACCGAGTTTTAGCCGGCCGCCGTCTCAGGAATCCGAGACGGCGATGCTTTTCCCGGTGACTCCGAACCGTCGCCGTTCTTCAGCGTCGCGGCGTAGATGTCGACGTACTCCTGCTCCGACAGTCCCATCAGTTCGTAGATCACCTCGTCGATGACCGCGCGTTCGATGAAGCGGTTGCCCGCCAGCCCATCGAACCGGGAGAAGTCCATCGGCTTGCCGAAGCGAACGGTGACCTTGCCGAACCGGAGCATCGAGGTTCCGGGTGGGTTCACTTTGTTGGTGCCGATCATCGCGACCGGGATCACCGGGACGCCGGTCTCCAGCGCCAGTCGCGCGAGCCCGGTCTTGCCCTTGTAAAGCCGGCCGTCAGGCGATCGCGTCCCTTCGGGGTACATCCCGAGCAGCTTGCCCTCGTCCAGCACCCGCTTGGCGGTGTCCAGCGCGGCCTGCGCCGCGTCGGCGCTGCTGCGGTCGATCGGCACCTGGCCGACGGCCGTGAAGAACCACCGGCTCCACCAGCCCTTGAATCCGGTTCCGGTGAAGTATTCCGACTTCGCCAGGAACGTGATCCGGCGACGTACGACCAGCGGCAGGTAGAAGCTGTCCATCACCGCGAGGTGGTTGCTGGCCAGGATCGCCGGGCCGGAGTGCGGAACATGTTCCAGTCCTTCGACTTTCGGGCGGCCAAGCAGGGCGAGCAGCGGGCCCAGAAGGATGTACTTGAAAATCCAGTACGCCATCAGGCCTCCTTCTCAGCCGCGCCAGCAGTGTTCAGCGCCAAGAGTACCGACCCAGTGTGTGTGCGACCACATGACATCTGCGACTTGTTGACACGGCAACGTTTATCCGGCCGATGTGCTAGGCGGCCGTCGCCGCTATTCCTCGACGGTTACGGTGATCGGCTGGTAGCGACTCGTCGGTGCGGGTTTGTCCGCGGCGTTTGCCGTGCCGCTGCCGTCGGGTGGACCATCCGGCGGTGGCGGGGCGGGCCGGTCGACTTGATCGACGATCGCGCGGATCACGCCCAGCAGCGCGACGCTGTGTTCGGCGATCACGGTCAGCAGCGGATGCTCGTCGCCGGTGACGACGGCGGCCAGTGCGCATACCGGGCACCAGACCTGCTGACAGGTTCCGGTGCCGGCACCGTCGCCGACGGCGCGCGCTGCGGCCAGGCGGACCGCGGGGTCGATCTGCTCGAGAATCTTCTGGGCGAGCCTGCGCAACTCCGGACCGATGTCGGGGTGGGTCATCTGGGCCACACCTCCGGATCGGGTTGGAAACGTACAGTCAATTCGCTGCCGCGAAGATGCGCGTCCATCACAGTGCATCGACGCAGAACGGACGCCAGTCGGACTCTTCGCCGCATGCCGCCGGCGCCGACGATCAGGTCGTCGCCGACGCGGCCCAGAGTAAGCGCGCCGGATTCAATCTGCGGCAACTCTAGCCGCATTCGGTAGACCGACTCGAGTCCGGATCCTGATTCCAGATCCACCACCGGACGCAGCGGCCCCGGCGGCGCGGACCCGTCCCGCCGGCGGGCGCTGTCCAGCAATTCGGCTAACGCTTTGGGACCGATCGGCTCACCCGCCAGATGCGGTGTGAGAACCAGCGCCACGTCGCCGATGGCGGCGTCGAGTTCGGCGAGCACCGTCCGCTGCTCGTCGATCCGCTCCGAGTACCAGTCGAAGGCCGGGTGCGCGGGCAGGTTGCTGTATTCGTACGAATCGTCTTGCATCAGAATCTGGTTGACGATTAGTTCCTCTACGCGCACGCCCATCAACGCCAGCGAGCCCAGCGTCCGGATCGCTTCGGCCGCCACCACCCGCTCCGCAGTGAGCACCAAATGCGCGCCCACGAGCGTGCCGTCGGCGAGCAGCGCGCTGAGATTCTCCACGCTGGCACTGATCCGTTCCAGCAGCTCCACCACCGCGGCGGACCGCACGTCGTCGGCGCCGGTGGAAAGCCTGCGGTGACGCGGCCATGCGCGCTCGACGTACAGCGCGAATGTTGCCGGCAGGGTCAGCATCCGCAAGGCGTCCGCGGTCGACGCGCAATCCACCACCAGGTGATCCCATTGTCCGCACCGCGCCAGCTCCCCGACCTCGTGCAAGCCGAGCACTTCCTGGACTCCGGGCAACGCCGAAAGTTCCTCCGGCGCAATATCTCCCAGCTCAGATTGGGGGAATCGGCGGTCCAGCGTCTCGACCACCGTGCGCCAGCGCGCCTCAAGCAGCGCCAACGTGTCCATCGCCAGCGCGTCGAGCGAACCGGTTTCAAGATCGGCCATCACCCGGACGGCATCGCGGTGGCCGGTCGGCAAGACCGGGACGCCCAGCACGTCACCCAACGAGTGCGCCTGGTCGGTGGACACCAGCAGCACGCGCTGACCCGCGCGCGCTTCATGCACGGCCGTCGCGGCCGCCAATGTGGACTTCCCTACCCCGCCCTTGCCAACGAAAAGACTGATTCGACTAGAGGAGGGTGGGACTGATTCACCCAGACTCACTCAGCCTCGACTCGTTTCTTCAGGTCCTTCAACGCGGTATCGGTCAGCCTGCGCTCTGCTTTTCGCTTGAGCAACCCGATCATCGGCATCGCGAGATCGACGGTCAGCTCGTAAGTCACCTCGGTTCCAGATCCCTTGGGCGCCAAGCGATATACACCGTCCAGCGATTTGAGCAGCGAACTGGAAACCAGCGACCAGCTCACCGACTTACGGTCTTTGGACCACTTGTAGGAGAACACCAAGGTGTCCTTGAGCACGGCGGCGTCCATCACAAAGCGCGCCACCTTGGGCTTGCCGGCGGAGTCGGATTCGAGGACCTCGGCTTCTTTGTACTCCGAGACCCAGTCGGGGTACGAGCCGATGTCGGCGATCACGTCCATCACCGTGCCCGGGTCCGCGTCGATGTAGATCGTCTGGGCCGTCTTCTCCGCCACCTGGTTGCTTCCTTCTCCGCGCTACGCGGCTCGGGCCGCCGTGCCCGCCGCTATGCCTGCGTCACTGGGCTCGAACGTCTGCCCACGGCAGAAACGGTACTCCCCGACCGAGCTCAGGCCTGGTCAAGCACCGGAGAAACCCCGACCGGGCGGGAACTCTCCAGCGTCGTCTTCACTTCGAACGCCATCTTCTTGCCCGCGACGCGACGCCGGTGCGTCATCTTCGCGAGGTTGAGCTTGGCCAGTTGCGGTGCCTGCACGCCGGTGGGCTCGGCGTGCAGAAAATAATGCAGCAGTGCGCCGCCCAGCATCGGCTCGAGCCAGATTTCCATCGTGCCGGTCAGCGGGCCGGCCACCGCCCACCGAACGCCCTGCGGCCCTCGATCTTCGGTCACCTCCAGGCGCAGGTCGGGCCACCACTTCCGCCAGTTGGACGGATCGCCGACCACAGCTCCGATGCGCGCCGGGTCCGCGGCGACGTACGTCTCGTCGGCAATCTGAACGCTGTGCACGGCCAATAGCTTCACATACCGCCGCGCCGACCGGGAACCGCCTGCTCACCAACGGCCCGTCCGGCGCACGTCGTCATCGGACTACACTTTCGATCGCCTGAAATCGTTGAAGCGAGGTCTGAAGAGTGCGCGAATTATCTGTTCCCGCCGGGTTCACGGTCGGTGAGCACGACAACATCGTGGCCACGGTGTTCGAGCACGAGCGCGACGATCCCGACGCGGTGATCTTCAACCGTCTGGTCGACGGGAACTGGGTGGACGTGACCTGCGCCCAGGCGGCAGCCCAAATCCGTTCGACCGCACTGGGTTTGATCGCTGAAGGGGTGAATGCGGGCGACCGGGTGGCCATCTTCTCCGCCACCCGCTATGAGTGGGCGATCCTCGACCAGGCCATCCTCGCGGTCGGCGCGGTCACCGTCCCGATCTACGAGACCTCCTCAGCCGAACAGGTGCGCTGGGTGCTGAGCGACTCAGGCGCGGTGCTCGCATTCGCCGAGACCGATGCCCACGCGAAGATCGTCACCGAGCTCTCGGGCGAGCTGCCAGGACTGCGGCGGGTGCTGGTCATCGACGGTTCGGCTCCCAAGGCGCTCGACCACCTCCAGGAGGCGGGTGCGTCGGTGGAGCCGGCCGAACTCACCGCTCGCCTGGAGGCGCTGCGCAGCGGCGACCCGGCGACGTTGATCTACACCTCGGGCACCACCGGTCGCCCCAAGGGCTGTCAGCTCACGCACGCGAATCTGGTCTACGAGACCCGCGGGACCAAGGAAGTGCTGCCGACCCTGCTCAAGAAAGGTGAGCGGCTGCTGATCTTTCTGCCGCTGGCGCACGTCTTGGCCCGCGCGCTGACGTTGTGTGCGTTCCACAACAAGGTCGTCGTCGGATTCACCAGCGATATCAAGAATCTGGTGCCGATGTTCGGGGTGTTCAAGCCGACCGTCGTGGTGTCGGTTCCGCGGGTGTTCGAGAAGGTGTACAACACCGCGGCGCAGAACGCCGCCAACGACGGCAGGGGGCGCATCTTCGAGATGGCCGCGCAGACGGCCGTCGACTGGAGTGAAGCCTGCGATCGCGGCGGCCCCGGCCTGCTGCTGCGCGCCAAGCACGCGCTGTTCGACAAGCTGGTGTACCACAAGCTGCGCGCCGCGCTGGGCGGTAACTGTCATGCGTCGGTGTCTGGTGGCGCACCGCTGGGCGCGCGGCTGGGCCACTTCTACCGCGGCGTCGGCTTGACCGTCTACGAAGGCTACGGGCTGACCGAGACCAGCGCGGCGATCACCGTCAACCAGGTCAACGCCTTGAAGATCGGCACGGTCGGAAAGTTGGTGCCCGGCAACAGCATGCGGATTGCCGACGACGGCGAGTTGCTGCTGCGCGGCGGTGTGGTGTTCCACGGCTACTGGCACAACGACCAGGCCACCGACGAGTCGTTCGAAGACGGCTGGTTCAAGACCGGTGACTTGGGCGCGGTCGACGACGACGGGTTCTTGACGATCACCGGCCGCAAGAAGGAGATTATCGTCACCGCCGGCGGAAAGAACGTTGCCCCAGCGGTTTTGGAAGACCAGTTGCGCTCGCATCCGCTGATCAGCCAGGCGATGGTGGTCGGCGACGCCAAGCCGTTCATCGGCGCGCTGATCACCATCGACCCCGAAGCGATCGAGGGATGGAAGCAGCGCAACGGTAAGCCCGCCGGCGCGTCGGTGGCCGATCTGGCCGACGATCCCGACCTGCTCGCCGAGGTGGACACGGCCGTCAAACAGGCCAATCTTTCTGTGTCGCATGCGGAGTCGATCCGCAAGTTCCGCATTCTGCCGGTCGACTTCACCGAGGACAGCGGCGAGCTGACCCCGACGATGAAGGTCAAGCGCAAGGTGGTCGCCGAGAAGTTCGCCAACGACATCGAGGCGATCTACAGCAAGGACTAGTTGATCGGCCTACGCATCGCCGATGGTCAGCTCAGCGTGGCCACTGCCGCTTCGGCGATGACGTCCATCACCTCGTGGCGTTTCTGCCATGCGCGGAGCTGCCGCATCGCCCCATTCCCGTGTGCGACGATGCGGTCGAGTTCGCCCGTGACGCGGTCGAATTCACCGAGCGTCTCCAGGGCCGGCCGCATCCGTCGTACCAGGGTATCCAGCTGCACACGTGCCGGCACCAGTCCGCCGCCGTGGGTCAAATCGATTGCGCTGCCTGATAGTCCGTCGTGGGCGGCCTTCCAGTACGCAGCGCGCAAGGCACCCGCCGGAAGGCGTCCGATGTCATCGCCCCGCACAGGCTCCTCGAGTGCTGTCATCACGGCCGCTCGGACCAGAGTGGCCAATAGCACCGTTTCGGCGACCGTTGCCGGTACATCGGCCACCCTGACCTCGACCGTCGAGAAGTTCGCCGATGGACGCACATCCCAATAGATCATCTTCTGGTCCAGGATTACATCGGCGTCAACCAACATGGCGACCGAACGGTCGTACTCTTCGACAGAAGCGAAGAACGGTGGCGCACCCGCAACCGGCCACCGTCTCCACAAGACGCTGCGCCAGCTCGCGTAGCCGCTGTCGGCATTACGGTACAGCGCCGAATTAGCCGACAACGCAAGCAAAGACGGTAGCCAGGGCCGCAGCCAATTGCTGACCCGGATGGCAGCCGCGCGGTCGGACACGTGCACGTGCACATGACATCCGCATATCCCCGGCTCGTGCGCGATCATCCCAAACTCCATCCCGATCCGCCGATACCGCTCGGTGCCGCTGACCGGGAACTCGTGCGGCACCGCCGGCGGGAGCCCCAGCGCCACAAGCTGGACGCCGGCGGCCCGAGCCGCCTCGGCCGCGATACGCCGCAGCCGGGTGAGGTTTTCGCCAAGTTCGGCGCTGGTGGTGGCCACGCTGGAAGTAGTTTCGACCTGACAAGCGCTCAATTCCAGCTGCAGTGCCAGGCCGCGGTGCTCGGCCTCGGCGGCCACCGCAGCGTTACGCGGGGTCGGCTCACCGGTCCGTGGGTCAACCAGGAGGAACTCTTCCTCCACCCCAACAGTGGGGAGTTCGCCCATTCAGCCTCCCGGCATCCAGCTCGCACCCTCATTATCGCCGTTTGCTACGCAGAGCCGAGTCAAATCGCGATCGGAGGTGGGATCCGCCGTGAGAACCCACCGCGCAGCTCGTCCAAAATTATTCTCGCGCAACGCTCTTCGGGACCAATTTGTGTCTGCCACGTCTATCCGGGCGATAGCCTCGTCACGACGGATCATTAGCCGCGGATCAGATCCGACAGGCGCTTGGCCAGATCGTCGGATCGCCACTGCGCGGTGACCCATTCGCGGCCGGCGGCGCCCATCTCGGCGGCACGGTCGGGGTCGGCCAGTAGCTGGCTGACCGCGTCGGCGATCTGCCGCACCGAGGTGCCGTCGACCACCATCCCAGTCTTGTTGTGCTGCACCGTTTCCGGCGCACCGCCGGAGGACCCTGCGACGACCGGTACGCCGGTGGCCGACGCCTCGAGGAAGACGATGCCGAGCCCTTCGACGTCGAGTCCCGCGCCCCGAGTGCGACACGGCATGGCGAACACGTCGGCCATCGCGTGGTAGGCCGGCAGTTCGGCGAACGGCACGCCGCCGGTGAACGTGACGTGATCGGTGACGCCGGATCTCTCAGCCAGCCTGCGCAACGTGTCCAGATACGGCCCGCCGCCGACGATGACCAGAGCGGCGCCGCCCACCCGTTGCCTGATCGCGGGCAGCGCGCGGATCAACATGTCTTGTCCTTTGCGCGGTACCAGCCGCGACAGGCACACCACCGTGGGCCGCTCACCCAGGCCGTAGCGGGTACGCATCTCGTCGCGGCTGGCCGGGTCGGGCCGGAATCGCTCGGTGTCGACACCAGGTGGCAGGTGTTCCAGCGCGGCTCGCGATCCGAACGCCGAGGCGAAGCGCCCTCGCGTGTAACGGCTGACGTAGGTGACGACGTCGCAGTCGTTCCCGATACGGCGCAGCACCGAGCGGGCCCCCGGCAGCATCGACCAGCCCACCTCGTGGCCGTGCGTGCTCGCCAGCACGCGACGCGCGCCGGCCTGCCGCGCGCGCCCGGCCAACAGCGCCAACGGCGCGGCGGCCCCGAACCAGACGGTGTCGATGTCGTGCTCGGCGATCAGCCGTCGCATGCGGCCGTCGACGGTGGGTACCGGCAACATCAGCGTCCCGGGATGGCGAACGACGCGGTAGCCGGCGGTGTGGGCGTCGAAGACGTCGGCGTCCTTCCACTGCGGCGCGTACACGGTCAAGGTGTGCTCACCCGCGGCGGCCAGCCTGGTCACCAGGTCGACCAGATACGACTGGATCCCGCCGCGCCGAGGCGGAAAGTCGTTGGTTACCAGCAGGACCCGGGACACCTAGGAAGGCTAGCGTGACGCTCAGCGGGTGGGCTGACGGGTCAGCCACCGCTGCCAGTCGGCGACTATCCCGGCTTCGTCGGTGCCGAGCACGTCGTGGACGGCGGAGGGCAGGTCGGCATGCCGGTAGCCACAGGCGGCGACGTAGAGCGCGCGCAGCGTCGGCGCCCCGCGGGTGTCCGCGACGAACAACGCGAACAGCCAGGCGCGGTCGTAGGCCTGCGACCGTTGCGGGCCGGGGTCGGCGAGGTCGGTGTCGGACGGCAGGGCGGCGGGCGGCGGTATTTGAGGCAGCGGGGTGTGCGGCCGTGCGACGTAGTCCGCGACGCCTTCGGTGAGCCACCGGGGCGCGTCCAACGCCGTGTCGGCGCGGGCGGCGTAGTGAAAAAGCTCGTGGGTCAACACGATTCGCAATGCACGCTCGTTCATGTCCGCCGCGCCGGGCGCGAACACGATCCGCTGACCGAACGCGATCCGCCGCGCCGGGTCGACGCGGTCGGCGACCGCGATCGCGGCGATATCGGCCCACTGTCCGGCCGGACCGCCGCCGGCCTTCGCCTCGAACTGCGGCTGGGTGCCGGTGGCGAGGACGTCGATGTCGTGGGGCCAGTCGCGGCCCCAGAATGCGTCCACTGCGGCGATCGCCGGGCCCATGTCCGCGGCGATGCGAGTCAGCAGGACGTGCTGCCGCGATCCGCCGAGATTGGCCATCCGCACGGTGCGGTCGCCGACGTCGAGACGCTGCGGTGCGCTGACCGACGGCGGCGGCGACGGGGCGTGGCTCGGCCTGGCCGCCAGGAGGGCGCCGACGATCACCTCGGCGAGCAAAACGCAGGCCAGCAGCCGGCGCTTGGCGTTAGTAGCGGCGGGCGTCGTAGATCGGGCCGGAGGAGTTCATCGGCACGACCCGCACCGGCACGCCATAGGTGGACGAGTGGATCATCAGGCCGTCACCGATATAGAGGCCCGCGTGCGAGGCATCGGAGTAGAAGGTCAGCACGTCACCGGGCTGCAGGTCGGACAGCGCGACCGGCTGTCCACCGTGTGCCAGCGCCTGGCTGGAGTGCGGCAGCGCGATGCCGGCCTGCTGGAACGCCCACATCACCAGGCCC
>NZ_LZLV01000003.1 GCF_001673405.1 Mycobacterium sp. 1245111.1
GATATACAACTCTCCGACCACACCTGCGGGCACCGGCCGCAGCCAGCCGTCCAACACAAAAAACGCCGCCCCCGACAACGGGACCCCGATGGGGCTTACCGTGCTCTCGACGTCGCCGGGGACGATCTCCCGAACGGTCGCATGCACGGTCGTCTCCGTGGTGCCGTACAGGTTGAGTAGCCGTGGCAGACGGGGGTGATTGTCCAGCCAAGGTCTGATCCGTTGTGGCTCAAGGGCTTCCCCGGCGAACAGCACGGCCTCGAGCGCCAGCTGTTCGGGCCCGTCCACGGTCTGCAACGCGTAGAACGCCGACGGCGTTTGGCTGAGGACGGTGACGTGTTCGGTGGCGAGCAGGGCGCGAAGGTCGTGCGGTGAGTAGGTGATCGTCTCGGGCACAATCACCAGCCGCCCGCCGCGCAAGAGGGCTCCCCAGATCTCGCACACCGAGACGTCGAAAGCCAACGAATGGCATTGCGACCAAACCTGTTTCGGTGTGAGCTCGTCGTCGAGTGAATGCAGGAGTTCGGCGACGTTTCGGTGGGTGATGGCCACGCCTTTGGGGGTGCCGGTGGTGCCGGACGTGTAGATCACGTACGCGATGTCGTGGGGGACGGGGTGCGGTAGCGGGGTTCCGCGCGGGGCGGCGGCGGTGGTCGTGATGACAGGAAGGTCAGGGTCGTGCAGCCGTTCGCGTAGCTCGGGGGTGGTGATAGCGGCGATGGGTGTGGCGTCGGACAGGATGAACGCGATACGGGTGTCGGGGAGGGCCGGGTCGACGGGCAGGTAGGCGGCCCCGGTTTTCAGCACGGCCAGGATCGTGACGACGGCGTCTTTGCTGCGGGGCATGAGTACGGCGATGCGGGCGCCGGGAGCCGCGCCGTAGCCGCGCAGTTGGTGCGCCAGTGCGGTGGCGGCGGTGTCGAGTTGACGGTAGGTCAGGGTGTGGCAGCCGTCGCTGATCGCGACGGCGTCGGGGACGGCGGCGACCTGGATGGCGAACGCCGCGGGGATGGAGATGCCGGCCGGCGCGGGGCGGGCCAGCATGGCCTGGTTGCCCCAGTCGTGCAGGCGGGCGTGATCGGTGTGGTCGAGAACATCGATCGAGCACAGGGTTCGGGTCGGTGTGTGGGTCATGGTGGCCAGCATCCGAGTGAAACGGCTTGCGAGGGTGCAGATGTCGGCGGGGGTGAACGCCGTGGTGTCGTATTCGATGCGCAGGCCCAGTTCGGTGCCGGGTATCGCTTGCAGGGTCAGCGGGTAGTGGTTGTACTCACGGTTGCTGAATTCGGAGACGGTCAGCCCGTCGACGCGCAGCGGGTCGGTGGCGTCGAGCGGGTAGTTCTCGTAGACGAACAAGGTGTCGAACAGCTGCTCGTGGCCGCTGAGGCGGTGGATGTCGGACAGCGCGAGATGGTGATGGTCCAGGGTGCGGTGGTGGGCCTGGTGCAACTGGGCCAGCAGGTCGGTGGTGGTGGCGGCCGCGCTCAGGTTGGCCCGAACCGGCACGGTGTTGATCAACAAGCCCACCATCGACTCGGCGCCCGGTATCTCGGCCGGCCGCCCGGATACCGTTGTGCCAAAGGCGATATCGGCGCGCCCGGTCATCGCGCACAGCAGCTGGGCGTAGGCGCCCTGCAACACGATGTTGACGGTGGTGTGGCAGGCGCGGGCCAACTCGGCGGCAGCCGCAGTGACCGCCGCTGGCACCACAAATGACGCCACCGACCGCGCGCCGAGCCCCAACCGGGCGGGTGGGCCGACCAGGGTTGGGGTCTCAAATCCGGTCAGCACCTCGTGCCAGGCGGTGCGGGCGGCCTGCCCGTCGCGTGCGGCCAGCCAGGACACGAAGGCGCGATACGAACCCGGCTCGGGTAGGCGCTGCCCGTCGTAGCTGGCGAACAACTCACGCACCAGGATCGGCAGCGACCAGCCGTCCATCACGATGTGGTGATTGGTCAACACCAACCGATGCGAATCCTCACCCAGGCGGATCAACACCGCGCGAAACACTTGTTGATCCACCAGATCACACACCGCGGCACGCTCGGCCGCACACACCGCCTCGATCTGCTCGTCCACCCCGACACCGTCGACGTCGACATAGCGCCACGGCACCCACGGATCGGTCGGAATGATCTGCACCGGCTCGTCGAACTGATCGGAAAACCGCGCCGCCACATGGGGATGCCGATGCACCACCGCATGCAACGCATCCCGCAGCCGATGCACATCCAGCCGGCCGCTCAACCCGATACCGAGCTGCACCGCATACACATCGTCGGCACTGCCCCGCGCCGCGACGGCGTGAAACAACAACCCCTGTTGCAAGGGGGTCAACGGCAAGACATCGGCGATCCGCATGCGGCGGCTCAGAGATCCCTGGCCGGGCTGACGTGTCTGGCCAACTGCCGGCTCAGACTGCTGATGGACAGCGCGTTGATCAACACGGGCACCTCGAGGTGAACGTCAAGCGCGGTGTTGATCGCTGCGATCGCCCGCATAGCGGAAAGCGAATCGCCGCCGAGATCGAAGAACGACTCATCGACCCCCACCCTGTCCACACCCAGCACCTCGGCCCAGATGCCGGCCAGAATCTGCTCGACCAGTGTGGTTGGAGCACGATAACCGGCACCGTTGTCGCAATGCCCGGACTCCGCCGTCGACGCGGTCGGAGGCTGGGCGAACAGCGCCCGCTCGTCCAGGTCGATCGCCGACAACGGCTGTGTCGCGTCGTCGGCCATGGCAGTCAGCACTCGCTGCAACCGCTCGATCAGCGCTTCGATGATGGCCGCGTCGAACACATCCGCTCGATATTGGACGACGAGTTCCAGTTCGCGGCCCGGCACGGCCTGGATCGCCAGCGGGTAGTGGTAGTGGTCGCGGTTGGTGAGCCCGCTGATGACCAACCCGTCCGCGCCCGACAATGCGGCCGCGTCGGTCGGATAGTTCTCGTAGACCAAAACGGTGTCGAACAGCCGCTCGTGACCGGTGGTCCGATGGATGTCGGACAGCGCCAGGTGTTGGTGTTCGAGGGTGTGGTTGTGGGCGTTGTGCAATTGGTCGAGCAGGTCGGTGGTGGTGGTGGCCGCGTCGATCGTCGCCCGCACCGGCACGGTGTTGATCAGCAGGCCGATCATCGACTCCGCACCGGTCACCTCCGCGGGGCGGCCGGAAACCACTGTGCCGAAGGCGATGTCGTGGTGGCCGGTCAGCCACCTCAGCACGGTCGCGAAGGCGCCCTGCAGCACGGTGTTGACGGTGGTGTGTGACGAGCGGGCCAGCTCGGCGACCGCCCGAGTGGTGTGCTCAGGCACCCGGAACGATGCGACGTCTCGCGGTCCCAACCCCAACCGGTCGGGTGGACCGATCAATGTGGGGGTGTCGAAGCCGGCCAACACCTCGCGCCAGGCGTCGCGGGCGGCGTCGCGATCCCGCCCGGCAAGCCAGGCGATGAACCGGCGGTACGGCACGGCCGGTGGGAGCCGCTGCCCGTAGTAGCCGGCGAACAACTCCCGCAACAGGTTTGGCAGTGACCAGCCGTCGAGCACGATGTGGTGATTGGTCAGCACAAATCGGTGCTGATCGTCGGCGGTGCGGATCAACACCGCCCGAAATGCCGGCCGGTCGGCGAGGTCGAAGACCGCGGCGCGTTCGTCGGCGCACACCCGCCCGACCTGCTCGTCGAGGTCGAGGTCGAGGTCTGCGCCGCTCAGGTCGACAAGTCGCCACTGAGCGACGGGATCGGCCGGGACGATCTGCACCGGCTCGTCGAACTGCGGGCAGAAGTGGGCCGCCAAATGGGGATGCCGAGTCACGACCGCCTGCACGGCATCACGCAGCCGACGCGGATCCAGCCGACCGGTCAGCGTGATATCCAGCTGCACCGCGTAGACGTCGTCGCTACCTTGCGCGCCGCTGGCATGCCCGGCACTCGCATGAAACAGCAGACCCTGCTGCAGGGGCGTCAACGGCAGAATGTCGGCGACGCGATACTGCCGGCACAGTTCGTCGATCTGTTGCTGACGCAGCCGGGCCGGCGCGATGTCCGACGGCGTCAACCCGCCGCCACCCCGCCTGACATACGCGCAGATACCGGCCAGGGCCTCGAACCACAACCGGCTCAGCCTGCTCACCTGCGCGTGATCGAGCGCCGAGGGCGCCCACGTCCAGCCGGCTTGCAGGTGCGGGCCGGTGTCGGTGTCGACCGTGCCCGCGTTGAGCTCCACGGTGTGCAGCAACGGCATCGGGATGGCGGTGGACACCGCGGTCACAGTCCCGCTGTCCGGGCTGATGCACCACCCCTCGTTGGCCGCCGCCGCCGATGAACCACCAAGGCGGCCAAGGTAATTGAACCCGATCACCGGGTCCGGTCCGCCCAGATCGACGTCGGCGTTCAGGTAGCGCAGCACACCGTACGTCAACGGATCCGGTAGCGCGCGCAGCTGCTCCTTGGCGGCTTTGATCACCGCGCCCAGCCCGGCGTCGCCGGCCACCACCTGCACCCAGGACAGCCCGCCGACGGTCAGTGCCACCGGAAATTTAGTGGTGAACCAACCCACCGTCCGAGACAGGTCGACGTCGGCGGACAGCTCGTCGTGGCGGCCGTGGCCCTCCACGTCGATCCCGACCGGCGCGCCGCCGGTGCCCTGAAACTCCGTGCACGCCAAGGCGAACGCGATCAGCAGGATGTCGTGTATCCCGGTGTGGAAAGCGCTCGGCACTTCGCCGAGCAGCAGCTGGGTGGTCTCGCTATCGAGCAGCACCGACAACTGGCCCGCGGTCTGGAAGGTGTCCTCCTCGGGGCGCACGGCTGGCAGCGCGGCGGGCACCGCAGCGGCCCGACGCCAGGCTTCGGTCATGCCGACGGCGGACGGGCTGTGGGCATGCTCTGCCAGCAGAGCTGACCACCTGGCGAACGACGTACCGGTCGCCGGCAATGCCACCTGCTGGCCGGCGCGATGTTGAGACCAGGCAATGTTGATGTCTTCCAACAGGATTCGCCACGACACTCCGTCGACGGCCAGGTGATGCACGATCATCGCCAACTGAGCGGTGGACGCCGCCCACACCGCGCTGAGCATCACCCCGCCGGCCGGATCGAGGAGCGACCGCGCCGTCACGACCGCGTCGTCGGACAGCGCATCGACCGTTCGCAGGCACACCCGGGCATCGACCGAACCCGCCTCGGGCGCGTGCAGCGACCAACCGCCCGCACCGTCGTCGATGACCCGCAGTCGCAGCATGGCGTGGCGGTCCAGCAAGGCCTGCAGCATCACCACCACGTCGGCTTCGGTCACCCCGGCGGGGGCCTGCAGCAGCACCGACTGGTTGAATTCCGTTGTCGGGCCGTCGATGTCGTGCAGCCAGCGCATGATCGGGGTGGCCGTCAACGGCCCCACGCCCTCGTCGATCACCTGCTCCGCACGGGCCGTCACCTCGGCAACCCGGGCCAGCCGAGCCACGGTCTGTTCGACGAACACGTCGCGTGGCCGGCACACCACCCCGGCGGCCCGAGCTCTGGCCACCACCTGCATCGACAGGATGCTGTCGCCGCCGAGTTCGAAGAAGGACTCGTCGACGCCGACCCGCTCGAGGCCCAGGACTTGGGCGTAGATGCCGGCCAGGATCTCCTCGACGGCGTCTTCCGGGGCGCGATAACGATCGACGTCGTGATATTCGGGGGCCGGCAGAGCTTTCGTGTCGAGCTTGCCGTTGACGGTCAGCGGCAGCGCGTCGACCGCCACCACCGCGGCCGGGATCATGTAGGCGGGCAGCCGTTCGGCCAGCGCGGCGCGCACCATGGCCGGGTCGACGGCCCCGGTGATGTAGCCGACCAGCCGCTTGTCCCCGGGGCGGTCTTCGCGGGCGATCACCACCGCCTGCCCGACACCGGGCTGCTCGCTCAGCGCGGCCTGAACCTCGCCGAGCTCGATGCGATACCCGCGGATCTTGACCTGCTCGTCGGCGCGTCCCAGATACCGCAGCTGTCCATCGGCATTCCAGCACACCAGATCTCCGGTGCGATACATCCGGTCCCCGGGCGCTCCGAACGGGCACGCGACAAACCGCGTGCCGGTCAACCCGCTGCGTCCCACGTACCCGTAGGCGGCGCCGGCGCCGGCCACGTACAGCTCGCCGACCACGCCCGCCGGCACCGGCCGCAGCGAACTGTCCAGAACGAAGAAGCCGAGATGGGCCAGCGGCAGACCGATCGGGCTCGCCGTGCTGTCGACGTCGTCGGCGCGGATCTCCCGGAACGAGGCATGGACCGTCGTCTCGGTGATGCCGTACATGTTGATCAGACGGGGCAGGCCCGGATGGCTGTCCAGCCAGGCACCGAGACGCTGGGGCTCCAGCGCCTCACCGCCGAACACCACGAGTTCGAGCCGCAGCCGGCTGCCCAGCTCGGGCGATAATCCGTCGGCGGTCTGCAGCGCATAGAACGCCGACGGGGTCTGGCTCAACACGTTGACCTTTTCGGCAACCAGCATGGCGTGCAAGTCTTCCGGCGAGCGCGCCACCGAATCGGGCACGATCACCAGCCGCCCGCCGTGCAGCAGCGAACCGAAGATCTCCCAGACCGAGAAGTCGAAGGCCAGCGAATGACTCTGCGTCCACACCTGTCCGGCCGATAGGCCCAATTCCGCGTTCAGCACCTCGAGCAATCGCGTGACGTTCCGGTGTGGAATCGCCACCCCCTTCGGGGTTCCGGTGGTGCCGGAGGTGTAGATCAGGTAGGCGATGCCATCGGGGGCCGGTGCCAGCGGTGCGGTAGCGGGTTGGCTGTCGACGACGGGATCGTCGACGTCGACCACCAACAGGTCGCGCCCGCCCAGCCGACCGGCCAACCCTGCCGTGGTGATCGCCGCGATCGGTGCGGCGTCATCGAGCACGAACCCGATCCGCGCCGCGGGCACCGCCGGATCGATCGGGACATACGCCGCACCGGTTTTCAGCACCGCCATGATCGCGACGACGGCTTCGCTAGACCGTGGCAATAACAGCGCCACCCGCTGCCCCGCGGCCGCGCCGAGGCCGATCAGTAGATGCGCCAACCGATTCGACGCCTCGTCCAGTTCTCGATACGTCATCGAGTGTTCGCCGAGGGTGAGCGCTGTCGCCTCCGGCGTCCATGCCACCTGCGCGGCGAACACCGCCGGAATCGACACCGGCGCGCTCACCGGCGCGGTCAACGACGCCCGGTTGCCCCAGCCGTCCAACCGCGCGTGCTCGGTCTCGTCGAGCACATCCACCGACGACAGTCGCAGGTCTGGAGCGCCGGTAATCGCGACCACCACGCGACGCAACCGCTCGATGAGCGTGTCGATGCTGGCGGCGTCGAACACGTCGGTGCGGAATTCCACCGACCCGCCGATCCCCGCGGGTTCACCGGCGCTGCTCCAGCGTTCGGCCAACGAGAACGACAGGTCCACCCGGGCGGCGCGGGTGTCGACCGGCAGCGGGGTGACCGACAGGTCGCCAAGCGTTAATTCGGTGGCGGGCTCGCCGGCCTCGCCGGGCAGGTTTTGCCACGCCAACATCACCTGCACGAGCGGGTGATGGGTCAGGCTTCTGGTGGGGTTGAGCCGCTCGACCAGCACCTCGAAAGGCACGTCTTGGTGTTCGTAGGCGGCCAGGCTGCGTTGACGGACTTGAGCCAGCAATTCGGCAACGGTGGGATCCCCGGACACGTCGAGCCGCAGCACCAAGGTGTTGACGAAAAAACCCACCAGCCCGTCCAGTGCTGGATCGCGGCGCCCTGCGATCGGAAAGCCCACTGCCACATCAGAATTGGCGCTGAGCTTGGCCAGCAGGATCGCCAGCGCGGCCTGCATCACCATGAAGCCGGTCGCGTTGTGCTCGCGCGCCATCCGGGCCACCTGCTGTTGCAACTCGACCGGCCAGTCGATCGCTGCGGTGGAGCCACGCTGATCGGCGACCAATGGATAGGGCCGATCGGTGGGCAACTGGAGCCGCTCGGGCATCCCGGCGAGGGCCTGCTGCCAGTAACCCACCTGCGCGGCGATGCGACTACCGCTGTCGTCGAGATCGCCGAACTGCGCGCGCTGCCACAACGTGTAATCCGCGTACTGCACCGGCAATTCGGCCCATCCCGGCGCCTGGCGGGCAGACCGGCCGGTGTAGGCCGTCTCGAGATCTCGCACCAGCGGGGCGATCGACCAGCCATCGGCGACGATGTGGTGCGCAACGGCGACCAGCACGTGTTCGTCATCGGCGACCCGGAAAAGCGTTGCGCGTAATGGTATTTCGGCGGAAAGGTCGAAGCTGTGCCGGGTCGCCTCGCCGACGGCGTCTTCCAGCCGCTGGACCGGCCACGCGGTGGCGTCGACCACCTGCCAGCCGAAGTCGGCCTGCTCGGCGGGTATCACGCACTGCTGGGGTATCCCGTCGGTGGCGACGAACAGCGTGCGCAGGCTTTCGTGGCGGCCCACCACGTCGGAGAGCGCGGCGGCGAGCACGTCGGCGTCGAGTCGTCCGCGTAGCCGCAGCGCTACCGCCAAGTTGTAAACCGGTGACGGGCCTTGCAATTGGTCGATGAACCACAGCCGCTGCTGCGCAAACGACAACGGGATGACCGCGGGCCGCGCGACGGCCACCAACGGCTCGAGCAGATCTTCGTCGGCGCCAATCCGGAGCGCCAACTGGGCCACCGCGGGCGCCTCGAACACGGCACGCACCTTGACGCCGCCGGCCATTTCGTTGTTGATGGCCGCGACCAGGCGCATCGCCGACAGCGAATCCCCGCCCAAGTCGAAGAACGAGTCGTCCACTCCGACCCGCTCAAGCCCGAGCACCTGCGCGTAAATGCGCGTCAGGATTTCCTCGGTGGGGGTGCTCGGGGCCCGGTAGCGCTCGGTGTCGTCGTACTCCGGCACCGGCAGGGCCCGTTTGTCGAGCTTGCCGTTGACCGTCAAGGGCAGCGCGGTCAACGCCAGCACCGCGGCCGGAACCATGTAGGCGGGTAGTCGCTCGGCGAGGGCGGCCCGCGCGGTGACCGGGTCGGCGGTCCCGGTCAGGTAGCCCACCAGGCGCGGTTCGCCGGGACGGTCTTCGCGCGCGATCACCACGGCGTGCTCCACGCCGTCGAGCGCCGCCAGGGCGGCCTCGACCTCGCCGGGCTCGATGCGATACCCGCGAATCTTGACTTGCTCGTCGGCACGCCCGAGATACTGGAGTTGGCCGTCCGCGCGCCATCGCACCAGATCACCGGTGCGATACATCCGAGTGCCCGGCGCACCGAACGGGCACGGCACGAATCGCGACCCGGTCAACCCCGGCCGGCCCAGATACCCAAGGGCCACACCACGTCCGGCCACGTACAACTCGCCGACGACACCGGCCGGCACCGTCCGCAACGACTCGTCGAGCACGAACAGCGCCGTCGTCGATACCGGCGCGCCGATCGGTACCGTGTCGATTCCGGCTGGCAACGGCGAGCTCAGCGAGGCGTACACCGTGACCTCGGTGGGGCCGTAGGCGTTGATCACCACCCGCCCAGGCGCCCATCGATCCACCACCTCGACCGGGCAGGCCTCACCGCCGAGCAGCAGCGCCACCGACTCCAACCCTCGGGGGCTGAGTGCGGCCACCGCAGAGGGAGTCTGGGTGAGCACGTTGACGTGTTCGCGGACCAGGAGATCGTGGAAGTCCTCCGGTGAGCGAACCACCGAGTCGGGGACCACCACCAACCGTCCCCCGCACAGCAGCGCGGCCCAGATCTCCCATACCGAGAAGTCGAAAGCGTAGGAGTGGCATTGCGTCCACACCTGTGCCGCCGGCAGGTTCCGCGGCGAGGACGCCGCCAAATGGTTCAGGTTGTGGTGGGTGACGGCAACGCCTTTGGGCGTGCCGGTGGTGCCCGAGGTGTAGATCAGGTACGCGATGTCGTCCGGGTCGGGCACCGGCGGTGCGGTGTCGGGTTGGTGGCCGACAGCCGGGTCGTCGATGTCGATCAGCAGGAGGTCGCGGCCGTGCAGTCGTCCGCGCGACCCGGCGTTGGTGATCGCGGCGATCGGGGCGGCGTCGTCGAGCATGAACGCGATGCGTGCGTCGGGCAGCGCGGCGTCGATCGCCAGGTAGGCCGCCCCGGTCTTCAACACCGCCAGCATCGCGACGACAGCCTGAGCCGAGCGTTCCAACATCAACGCCACGCACGAACCTCGGCCGACGCCATGGCCGGACAGCAAGTGCGCCAACCGATTAGCGGCCTCGTCGAGCTCTCGATAGGTCAGCGAGGTGCTCCCGAAGGTCAGCGCCTCGCCCGCCGGCTTACGGGCCACCTGTGCGGCGAACTGCACCGGAACCGACACCCGGGTGGGTGCGGGGTGGGTCAACGACGCCCGGTTGCCCCAGCCCTCCAGCCGGGCATGCTCGGCCGCATCGAGCACGTCGATCGACGACAGCCGGCGGGCCGGATCGGCGGTCATCGCCGCCACCACTCGGCGCAACCGCTCGATCAGCAGCCGGACGCTGGCGGCGTCGAACACGTCGGTGCGGAATTCCACCGACCCGCCGATCCCCGCGGGCTCACCGGCTGTGCTCCAGTGCTCGGCCAGCGAGAACGACAGGTCCACCCGCGCGGTGCGGGCGTCCACCGGCACCGCAGTGACGGACAGGTCGCCGAGCGTCAATGCGGCGGCGTCCTCCCCGGCATCGGCGGGTAGGTATTGCCAGTCCAACAACACTTGCACCAGCGGGTGATGGGCCAGGCTTCGGGTGGGGTTGAGCCGCTCGACGATGACTTCGAAGGGCACATCTTGATGCTCATAGGCGGCCAGGCTGCGCGCGCGAACCTGGTCGAGCACCTCGGCGATGGTCGGGTCGCCGGTCAGATCGACTCGCAGTACCAGGGTGTTGACGAAGAAACCGACCAGCTCGTCTAGCGCCGGGTCACGCCTCCCCGCGATCGGAAAGCCCACAGCGACATCAGAACTGGCGCTGAGCTTGGCCAGCAGGACCGCCAGGGCGGCCTGCATCACCATGAAGCTGCTGGCGTTGTGTTCGCGAGCCACCCGAGCAATCTGCTGCTGCAACTCGACCGGCCAGTCCACCGCCACCTTGGCGCCGTCCTGATCGGCGACCGGCGGATAGGGCCGATCGGTGGGCAGCTGCAGCCGCTCGGGCATGCCCGCCAGAGCGTCCACCCAATAGCCGAGCTGCGCGGCGATGGGACTGCCGTCGTCGTCGATGTCGCCGAGCTGCGCGCGCTGCCACAACGTGTAATCGAGGTACTGCACCGGCAATTCGGCCCAGCCCGGTGCATGTCCGGCACACCTGCTGGCGTAGGCCATCCCCAGATCTCGCACCAGCGGGTTGATCGACAGCCCATCGGCGGCGATGTGGTGCACCACGCCCACCAACACGTGCTCGCTCTCACTGACACGAAAAAGTGTTGTCCGCAAAGGTATTTCGGCGGCAAGATCGAAGCTGTGCCGGGCCGCCTCGCCGACGGCCTCCTCTAACCGGTCGGCCGGCCATGAGGTCGCGTCGACCACCTGCCAGCCGAAGTCGGCCTGCTCGGCGGGTATCACACATTGCTGGGGTATCCCGTCGGTGGCGACGAACAGCGTGCGCAGGCTTTCATGACGATCCACCACATCGGAAAGCGCGGCGGCCAACGCGTCGACGTCGAGTCGCCCGCGCATCCTCAGTGCCACGGCTATGTTGTAAACCGGTGACGGGCCTTGCAATTGGTCGATGAACCAGAGTCGACTCTGGGCAAAGGACAATGGAATGACCGCCGGCCGCTCGCGAGCCGTCAATGCCGACGCGGTGGGTTGGGCGTCGTTCGGACGCGCCCAGTCGGCGAGGGCGGCAACCGTGGGTTGGTCGAAGATGGTTTGCACGGGGATGTCGATGCCGAGTTCGGTGTGGATGCGGGTGGCTAGGCGCATGGCGAGCAGGGAGTGGCCGCCGAGGTCGAAGAAGGAGTCGTCGATGCCGACCTTGTCGAGGTTGAGGAG
>NZ_LZLV01000004.1 GCF_001673405.1 Mycobacterium sp. 1245111.1
CGGTGACCCCCTGATTTTTGATGCGGACTTGCATCGGCTGCGGGTTTTCTTCGAAAGCCAGGGGATCGCGATGCGGTTCGGTCAGCCCGACGAGCACGACGACACGTTGCCGCACAACGATTTAAGCGGGCGGTCGCTGGCTGAGTTCGTGCACGCCGAACTCGCCGCGACGTTGCAACTGGGCGACGCGCTGTCGATCGACCCGACCGCATCGCGATCCCCTGGCTTTCGAAGAAAACCCGCAGCCGATGCAAGTCCGCATCAAAAATCAGGGGGTCACCGGCGTATCGCCCGAGGCTCGCGGCCATCGCCGGTTCGGCCCGCATCGCGACGAGGCCGGAGCGTTCGGTGCGGGCGATTTCCGCCGACGTGACAACGCCGGCGTCCTGCCACAAACCCCATCGAATGGCGGTGCAGTCCAACCCGGTGGCGCGCAGCTGAGCGGCAAGCGCGTCCAGGATCCGGTTGGAGGCCGCATAAGCGGCATGACCGTGGCCGCCCCAGACACCGAAAACCGATGAGCAGGCGAGAATTCGGCATTCCGGCTGCAGGGGCCATACGTCGGCCATCGCGGCCAGGCCGGAAACTTTCGCGGCGCATACACCTGCGACGTCCGAACCGCTCAGTTCGGCGCGCTCCGATACCGCCGCGATTCCCGCGGCATGGATCACCAACGAGGCCCCGGCCTCCGCGAATTCGGCCGCGACGGCTGCGACCGCGACGCGCTCGGTGATGTCGCAGCGCGGAGCGAGCACCTCGGCGTGATGACGTCCGATCAACGTCCGCAACGTCTCAGGCTCAACGCCATTGCGGCTCAATAGGACCACTCTGCGGGCGCCGCGCTCGATGCAGTGCCGGGCATAGCGCAGGCCGATGGCTCCGTTACCGCCGGTGACCACCACGTTGTCCAGCGTGGCCGCATCGAGCGGTCGGGTGGGTGCGGGTTGGGGGTCTTCACGCAACGTCCGGATGTAGCGGCGGGCTTCGTTGTGTTCGCCGTTGCGCAGCGCCATGGCACCGGCATCGCCGAGCAAGACGTCCAGAGCGGCGGCCGCGGTGTCGGGGTCGATGCCGCTCGCCGGAAGGTCGAGGGTGCCGAACGCCTGGTCGCCGAATTCGAAGCCGATGCTGCGGTGCATGGCGGCCAGTGCCGCCTGGGCGGGCCGCGTCGCGTCGTCCCCGATCACGCGTTCGCCGCCGGCGGTGAGCAGCCAGACGACTTGGCATCGCGGTCCGATGACCGCGTCGTAGTCGGGCAGCCCCGCGTCGGTCCTTTCGGCGATCTGCGCGACGGCGTCGGTCGCGTCGAGTTCGTAGAGCGTAGGTGCCACCACCGCAACGATTTCCGCCTCTCGCGGCGACACCACTTGATATCCGCGGTGGATTGCGGCGGCCGCGTTGAGTTGGCCGTCGCTGTCGCCGACGATCGCAATGGCAGTCTGCGTCGGCGCAGCCGGTGCCGGCATCTCCGCGGGCAGCCAGTCCTCGACTGCGACGGTCAGCGGGGACGCCGTGTCGGTGAGTGTGTCGGTGACGGGATCAGGCGCGGCCCAGAGGTGTACCGCCCGCATCGGCGCGTTCGGGAATCCGCGCAGCGGTGATGCACGCTGCGCCGGCATCGCATCGGCCCATGCATAGCCCGGATCGGCGATCGCGACCGCAGCGATATTCGCCGACAGCACGTCGGTGATCGGTCCGTCACGATGGCCCGAACCGACGATCACCGCCGACTCGTCGTCGATCAGCTCGTTGAGCGGGTAGAGCAGTGACGGATGCGCCGACATTTCGATGAACGCCTCGGCCCCGCACTTTTGCGCCGCGATCACAGCACGGTCAAATCGTACTGTGCTGCAAAGACTTTCGTACCAGTACCGCGAGAAGTTGACGTCGCTGCCGACCTCGGCCCCGATGGCCGCGCCGATGAACACTTTTCCGCCGTCGCGGAACTCCGATCGGGGCTGCAGTTTGACCAGTTCGGCCCCTAACGGGCGTAGCGCGCTGGTGTGGCCGGGGTAGTCCACGGTCAATTGTTGAGCGAACATACCGCGCGCCCGGGCCAGCTCGGTCACCGCGACCACCGCGTCGCGCTCCCCCGACACCACGGTCGCCGAAGGACCGTTGACCGCGGATACCTCCAGCCAGCCGGGTGTTTCGGCGATGATCGCCTGCGCCTCGTCGACGCCGATACCGAGCACCACCATCGCGTAGTGACCGGTCAGCCGTGCGACCACGCTGGCGCGGGCACCAACCAGAGCGGCCCCGTCGGCCAGCGAAATCTTCTCGGCCACACAGGCCGCCGCGATCTCACCGAGGCTGTGGCCGACGGTGATGGCCGGTAACACGCCCGAGAACTTCCATTGCGTCGCCAGGCTTACCGCGTGGGTGAACTGCGCGCCCTGAATCTCGACTCGCGACCAATCCCGCTCCGCGTCGCCCTGCAGGTATGGCAGCGGTGACGGGTATCCGGCCGCGACGAATGCCTCCGCGCACTGGTCGGCCTCGGCGCGATATGCGGCCAGCAGCCGGTAGGCCGCCGCTCCCATCGACTGCCACTGGTTGCCCTGCCCCGGGAAGACGAAAGCCACGCACGGCGCAACGCTTTTCGATGACCGCGCCACCAGCGGATGGTTGTCGTCGTGGGCCAACGCCGACAAGGCAGCGATCAGCTCGCCGCGATCGGCGGCCCGCACCACGGCGCGGTGGCGTCGTACGCGCCGCAACCGGAGCAAGGTGGATGCGACCTCGACGGTCGGATCGTGGTCTCCGCCAAGCCGGTCCAGGTAATCGAGGATGGCCGAAGCGTCCTGGGCGATCAACCGCTCGTCATGCGCCGAGAGCAAGATCGGGACGCGGCCGTCGGGCAGCGGTTGGGCCAGCATCAGGCAACCTCGGGAACTGAGACGATGACGTGCGCGTTGGTGCCGGCGATCCCGAACGCCGACGTGGCCGCGACCCGTTGTCCGTCGACGGCCGGCCAGGGCGTCAGTGTCGTTGCAAGACGTAGACCCTGTTTCTCCCAGTCGATTTCGGTGCTGGCTTCATCGGCGTGCAATGTCGAGGGGATGGCTTGGTGTTCTGCGGACACCAGAATCTTGGCCAGGCCCAGCGCGCCGCTGGCGGCCAGGGCGTGACCGAGATTCGACTTCACCGAGCCCAGCAGTGCTCCGGTCTCGGATTCGGTGTCGCCGTAGGTCTGTGCCAACGACTGCAGTTCGGTGCGGTCGCCCAGTCGGGTGCCGGTGCCGTGCCCTTCGACCATGCCGACGTCATCGGGGCGGATTCCCGCCTCGGCGATCGCGCGGCGGTACAAGCTGACTTGTGCCGCCGCGCTCGGGGCGCTCAGGCCCGCGCTGCGGCCGTCGTGGTTGATCGCGCTGCCGAGGATTTCAGCGAGGATCGGCCGCCCGTCGCGCAGTGCCGCGGACTTACGTTGCAGCACAAAGACTGCCGCTCCCTCCGCCCAGACGGTCCCGCTGGCCTGCGCGCTGTAGGCGCGGCAGTGCCCGTCGTCGGACAGCGCGTGTTGTTTGGAGAATTCGACGAAGAATCCCGGCGAACCCAACACGTTGACCCCTCCGGCCAGCGCCAGGGCGCAGTCGCCGTTCTGCAGCGCGCGCACCGCCGCGTGAAAAGCCACCAGCGCCGACGCACAGGACGAGTCGATCGTCACCGCCGGACCGGTCGACCCGAGCGTGTACGCGAGGCGGCCGGAGATCACGCTCAGGGCGGTACCGGCGAGCAGATGGCCGCTGTATTCGGAGAATTCGGCCATTTGCGGCCCGTAGCCGGTGGCGGACGCCCCGATATAGCAGCCCGTGTCGTGGCCGGCCAGGTCGTCGGGATTGATGCCGCTGTTCTCCAACGCCCGCCACGCCACCCGCAGCGCAATACGTTGCTGAGGGTCCATCGCGACCGCTTCCCGCGGTGAGATCCCGAAAAACTCGGGGTCGAACATCGTTGCACCGCTGAGGAATCCGCCGCGGTCGTGGATCTCCTTGAATCCGCTCCGTCTCGAGCCGGCGAACAGCTCGCGGACCGACCAGCCGCGGTCGACGGGGAACGAGGTCAGCGCTTCACGACCCTCGGACAACAAATCCCAATACGCGGCAGCGGTGTCGATGTCACCGGGCGCCTCCAGCGCCATGCCGACCACCACCACCGGATCCCGGGTAGCCGAAGACCTGTCCTCAGCCACCGGCATTCACCCGCGCAGCCACATCGTCGATGTGGTCGTCGAGGTAGAAGTGACCGCCGTCGTACCAGTCGAGGCTAAAGGACCCGGCGGTGTGGCTTTCCCAAAGTTCCAGTTCTCCCGCGTCGACCCGGGGGTCGCCGTGAGCCCCCAATCCTGAGATGTCCGCGGCAATCTGGATATCGGGGCTGCAGGCGTAGCGGTTGATCGCGGCATAATCGGCGCGCATCGCGGTCACCAGCAGCTCGGCGAATTCCGGGTCGGCCAGCAGCTCGGCGTCCGTCCCACCGAATTCCGTCATATCGACCAGCAGGTCGTCGTGACTCGTCGGCAGATCGGGCTTGGCCTCGACCGCGCAGGGCGCCGGCGCCGCCGAGGCCCACAGCCGTTCGACCGCCACGCCACGGGATTCCGCGATCCTGGCGAATTCGAAGGCGACGACAGCGCCCATGCTGTGACCGAACAACCGCAGCGGCGCCGCCTGACGCCATGGGCCTGCGACGAACAAGCTGCGGGCGAGATCCTGCACTGTCCGCGGCGCGGGCTCGTTGAGACGTTCCGCGCGTTGCGGATACTGAACGATGTAGGTGTCACCGCCGCCGGCCGCCAGCGCAGTCGCGAGCTTCCGGTAGCCGGTGGCCGCACCGCCGGCGTGCGGGAACACCACTGTGGCGCCGCGCGCCCCCACGCCCCCGCCCGGGAATCGCTTGATCCAGGACGGGAACTCCTTTTTCTGCACCGATGTCAGGTTGTCGAAAATCATGGCGCCGATTCGTTTCCAGCGATCGCCGCCACCACATGACCGGCTTCCATGCCGACGACCTCCAAGTACAGTTCGGCGACCTGCTCGAGGCGGTCCGGGTCGGTTTCGCGGCGGAGGAGCGTATCCGCCAGCGCGGAAACCGTTCGAGTGGCGAAGATGTCGGCCACGGCGATGTCGGGGGTGTCGAGCCAGGCCCGAAGCCGCGCGACGGTTTGGGTCGCCAGCACCGAGTCCCCGCCGAGGGCGAAGAAGTCGTCGTCGACACCGACGGCGTCCGCACCGAGGACGTCGCCGACGATCGCCGCGACCGCGGATTGCACCGGAGTTGTCGGGGCGCGGTGTTGGGGTGCCGACGATTCGGCCGCCGCAGCAGCCAACTGTGCGGTCACGACGCGTCGGTCGATCTTTCCGGCAAGCGTGAACGGCACGTGATCGACCAAGGAAATGTGTTGCGGAATCATGTGGGCCGGCACGAGTTCGGCCATCGCCAGCCGCACGCGATCGGCGGTGAGCCGCGGGTGGTCGGCATGAACGGCCGCGGCCAGCAGCTCGGCGCCACCGCCAGTCGTCACCACCGCGGCGACCGCGGTTGCGACGCCGGGGAGTTGACGCAGGGCAACTTCGACTTCGCCAATTTCGACTCGGTAGCCGCTGATTTTCACGCGGTGGTCGGCGCGGCCGACGAATTCCAGCACCCCGTCCGGCCAGTATCTGACCAGATCGCCGGTGCGGTACCACGTCCGGCCGTCGTACTCGACGAAACGCTCGGCGGTGAGGTCGGGTCGGCCGCGGTATCCGCGCGCGACACCGCGTCCGGATATCCACAATTCACCCGCCACCCAGTCGGGGCAGTCGTCGCCGCGGTCGTTGACCACGCGGCAGACGTTGTTGGCAAGCGGTATGCCGAACGGCAGCGCGGTCAGCTCGGGCGGGAGCTCAGCTAGCTCGCCGACCTCGAAAATGGTGTTGTGCGTGGCGGTTTCGGTGGCGCCGCCCAGCCCGGCGAACCGGAGCGCGGGTGCGTCGGCGCGTAGCCTGCGAACGACCTCGGGCCGCACCCAGTCACCACCGGTCGGCACTACCCGCACCGACGACAGCCGGCCGGCGCCCACCTCGACCAGCATCTCCAGCCAGCCGGGCATGAAGTGCAACACCGTGACGCGGTGAGTCTCGATCAACCGCGCCCAGGCGTCGGGGTCGCGACGTTGGGCCTCGTCGACCACCACGATCGACCCGCCGGTCCGCAGGGTGACGAAAACGTCCATCACCGAGATGTCGCCCTCGAGGGTGGACAGCGCCAGACAACGATCGGCAGGCCCGATGTCGAAATGTCTGCCGATGAATTCCACGGTGTTCATCGACGCGTCGTGGCTGACCTCGACACCCTTGGGCTCGCCGGTCGAGCCGGAGGTGAACAAGACGTAGGCCAGCGCAGCGGGATCGCCACCGACAGGCTCGAAATCCGCGGGATCGTCGTTCAACAGATCGGTGACCGTCAGCGCGGGCACCGGCAACGAGAATTGTTGCTCGCCACACACCAGGGCCAGCTTCACGTGGCCGGCCCGCAGGATGCGGTCGGCGCGGTCGGGGGGCTGGTCGAGGCTGATCGGCAGGTAGACCGCACCCGCCGCGAGGATCCCCAGGACTGCGGGTACCTGTTCGGCGGACTTGGGCCCCATTATCGCGACCGTGTCGCCGACGCCGATTCCGTTGTCACGCAACGCCGCACCGACAGCCAGCGCCTGCTGCCGGAGCTGGCCGTAGGTCAGGTTTCCGGAGCTGGCGAGAACGGCGGGCGCGTCAGGCTGCTGCCGCGCGCGCTGAAAGAAGCCGTCGTGCAGCAGCTCAGTACTAGGAGCGGCGCTGCGGCCGTTGAGCTTGTCGCGCACCGCGCGCTGATCGGCGGGCAGCGCCGGCGGGTCCGGTCGAGTCCACGCATCGGCGTCGGAGGCCAGTCGCTGGAGTTCGTGGATGTGGTGGGCGAACATCGCGTCGATCACGCCGGCCGGGAAGACGTCCTCGCGGACATCCCAATTCACCATGACGCCGCCGTCGAATTCGGTGACCTGAGCATCCAGCGAAACCTGCGGACCCTGCGAGATGATCCAACCGGGCGTGCCGAAGGCCTCGGTCACGTCACGGCTGAACAACTCGCCGAGCCCGAGAGCGCTGGTGAATACCACCGGGGCGAGTACCGGCGTGCCCCGGTGGCGGCCGAGGTCACGCAGTACCGACAGACCTGGGTAGGCCGCATGCGCGGCGGCGGTTCGCATGGCGTCCTGTACGGCGTGTGCTCGCGACGCCGCATCGGCCGCATCCGTCAGGTCGATGTCGAGTAGCAGCGAAGAGGTGAAGTCGCCGACCAGGCTGTCGACATCGGGATGGATGGCCTCGCGGCCGAACAGCGGGACGTTCAGCAGAAATCGCGAAGCGCTCGACCAGCATGCCAAAGTATGCGAGAACGCGGCCGCGAACATCATCGCGGGAGTGACGCCGTGTGCACGGGCGTGCGCGAACAGCGCATCGCGGGTCTGTGGGTCCAACCATTGCCAACGCCGAGTGCTGTTGCGCGACAAGCTTTTTCTATTGCCCGATGGCAGTCGTGGCGGGTCGGGAAGCTCGGGTATGCGCTGCAGCCACCAGTCCCGGTCGGCGTCGTAGGCTGGCCGCGGCCCGGCCTCCCGGCGCACGATCTCACTTCGGTACTCCGGGTAGGTGAAGCCCAAGTCGGCGAGTTGCCGCCCCCGGTACAGTGCCGCCAAGTCCGCCATCAGGGTCCGGTAGCTCATCGCGTCGGCGGCTTGCATGTCCAAATCGACGTGCAGGCGCGATGTTTCGCCGGGCAGCAGCGAGAGGGTGAGTTCGAATACCTGCCCGTCGAGCTGTTGGTGCGACTTGGTCTCGCGAAGCGCGAGCAGCCGCTGCCCGACGACATCGTCGGCGAGGTCACGGAAGTCGTGCACGGTCACCGGAAAATCGGCCAGCGCGCCGATGCGCTGATTCCCGTCGGTACCGAATTGAACCCGCAGCATCGGATGACGCGCGGCCAACGCGGTAGCGGCCTGGCGTAACCGGTCGGGATCGATTGCGCAGGAGTCGAATTCGACGTAGAGGTGCCCGGCAACTCCGCCGAGCGGCTGACTGTCGTGGCGGCCGACCCACATGGCGTGCTGCATCGGGGCGAGCGGAAATGCGTCGTCCGACGGAACGCGCGGCGTGGCCCGCGCGTCGGGCTCCGATGCGGCGGGTGCAGCCTCGACGAGCAGCGACCACGCCTCGATGGTGGGTTCGGCCACCAGCGCGGCGAAGTCGACGTCGACCCCTCGACGACGCCACTTGCCGGCCAGCGACATCATCCTGATCGAGTCGAGGCCCTGGCTGACGAGGCTGCCGGCGGGGTCGACGGAATCGACGCTCACGCCGAGCAATTCGGCGACCTCGGCCCGCACGTCGTTAGGGCTGCCAGCAATGGAAGCCCCGGCCCCGCCAGTCGTCACACCCACCCCTTTGTCAGTTAGTGGAGGCTAGCCTAAATTGCTGGCTACTTTAGTGGCTGGGTACCTGCGAACGCTACCGGCGCAAAATCCCGACCCCGCAGGCGCTGCGCGACGTGACGCCGACCACATTCTGTCCCGCGGTGCATCCGGACCGACGATTCGACCAGCGGTTATTTGCACCCCGTCAGCGGCGACAAAGGATGCCCTAATTGAGGTTAGGCAACCCTATTGTGACTCAGGTAAACCTCAGGTAGCGTCGCGTTCCGCCTGGTTATGACTCGACACCACTTATCTTCACTTAAGGAGATGCGCGTGCGTCTAGCTGTCCCCTCCAACTCGACGGCCCACATGAGCCGGCTGATGATCGCCGGCCTCGCGGTCGCAGGCGCAGGCCTGTTCGCGATCAACGCGCCGACCGCCGGAGTCCCTGTCCAGCACTACAACGTGAAGCTGGCCTCGGGCGAAGTCGACTGGACGACGTTCCTGTCCGACACCCAGGCCAACCTGGCGACCCTGCAAGCCGAAGGCACCACGGCGAGCACCGAGCTGTCGACCGCGCTCGGAAACGTCTCGGATGCCTTCAGCACCCAAATCAGCACCGCTCTGACCGGCTTCGACACCGGTGTCAACAACGCGCTGTTCGGCGGCTGGTACGGCGGCGACGACGGCTTCGTCTTCGGGATCTTCGGCGGGGAACCGGTCGTCGGGCCGAACGGCACCACCGAGACCGGCAGCCTGATCGCCACGCTTTCGAACGATTTCGCGAACATCTCGACCACCCCCAATGGCAGCGAGCAGCTCTTCAGCGACTTCAACGCGTATTCGCTCGAGCTGCTGGACCACACCCTCAAGCCGTTGCTCTCTCCCCTGCTCGACGAGACCAGCAAGGGAGTGACGACGCTGTCGATTCCCGTCGAGCTGTCGCAGATTCAGACCAACCTCCTAGAGGCGTTCGGCAACTACAACGAACTCAAGGGGCTGGCGGAGACCGTGCTGTCTCCCGAGATCAGCGGCTTCTTCGCGTTATCCACCGACCTGGACAACATCAATGCCGCGATGACGGCCGGCGACAGCACCCTGGCCATGACAGATCTGAACAACCTGGGCTCCGACGTGTTGAACGCGATCGTCAATGGTTACGACGCGGGCGTGAACCCAGTCAACGGTGTCGAGAACATCTTCCCGGGACTGATCAACGCGGGCAGCTTCCTCGACGAGCTGTACACGACGTGGACCTCGCAGTTCATCGACGCGTTCGGCTCGCTGGCGACGGAGTCGGCGACCGCGGGCGCGTCCGAGGCTGTGACGAGCGCCGTCCCCGATTTGTTCACGGGGCTGCTTAGCTTCTAGGCAAGCGGCGCGCCGGGCGGGGATGGAGGCAAGGGATGCTCGAAGGCTTTGTCCCGTTCCCGCCCGACCGTGCGGCGGCCTACCGGGCCGCCGGCTATTGGGCGGGCCGGACCGTCGACTCGCTGCTGTCCGGGGCCGCCCAGCGCTGGCCGACGAACACGGCGGTGGTCGACGCCGACGGGTCCGAACGGCTGACCTTCGGGCAACTCGACGAACGCGCCGACCGGGCCGCGGCGGGGCTGGCCGAACTCGGTATCGATGCCGGTGACCGGGTGCTGCTACAGCTGCCGAACAGCTGCCAGTTCGCGGTGGCGCTCTTCGCGCTGCTGCGCGCCGGCGCGATCCCGGTGATGTGTCTGACCGGCCACCGAGCGGCCGAGTTGGGGCACTTCGCCGCCGTCAGCGAAGCGGCCGCGTTGATAATCCCCGACACCGCAAGCGGTTTCGACTACCGCCCGATGGCTGAACAACTCGCGCGCGACCACTCCGGGCTGCGTCGCGTCGTCGTCGACGGCGAACCCGGACCATTTGTCGCCTGGTCGCAGGTAAGCGCCAGTGCAGCCCGAAAACCGGACCATCGACCAGATCCCGAATCCCCCGCGTTGCTTCTAGTCTCCGGTGGCACCACGGGCACACCGAAGCTCATCCCCCGCACCCACGACGACTACGTCTACAACGCCACCGCCAGCGCAGCGCTATGCGAGTTCAGCAGCGACGACGTCTACCTGGCCGCACTACCGGCCGCACACAATTTCCCCCTGGCCTGTCCCGGGCTGCTCGGCGCCATCTCGGTCGGCGCGGCCACGGTATTTCTCGCCAACCCGAGCCCGGAATCGGCGTTCGGCGCCATCGCACGTCACGGCGTGACCGTCACCGCATTGGTGCCGGCGCTGGCCAACCTCTGGGCCCAGGCCACCGAGTGGGAGCCGCAGGTGCCAACCTCGTTGCGGCTGTTGCAAGTTGGCGGTGCCAAGCTGGAAGCCGGTGACGCTCAACGAGTCCGAGAAACCCTGACGCCGGGCCTGCAGCAGGTGTTCGGGATGGCCGAGGGATTGCTGAACTACACCCGCCCCGGCGACCCGCCAGAGGTTGTCGACCACACGCAGGGACGTCCGCTGTGTGAGGGCGACGAACTGCGCATCGTCGACGATGCGGGCGAACCCGTCACCGCTGGTACCGAGGGCGAATTGCTGGTCCGTGGCCCATACACGTTCAACGGGTACTTCCGTGCCGACGAAGCCAACGCGACCTCCTTCGACCCGAACGGGTTCTATCGCACCGGCGACCTGGTCCGGCGGCACGCCGATGGAAACATAGAGGTCACCGGGCGGGTGAAGGACGTCATTCATCGCGGTGGCGAGACCATTCCCGCGGCCGACCTCGAAGAGCATCTGCGCACTCACCCCGCGATTTCGGCGGCGGCCGCGGTGGCGCTGCCGGATGCCTATCTCGGCGAGAAGGTCTGCGCGGCAGTCGTTTTCTCCGGAGAGCCGGTGACGCTCACGGAGCTGAACACCTATCTCGACCGGCGTGGCGTGGCCCGGCATGCGCGACCCGATGTGCTCAACGCGATGACGTCGCTGCCGACCACCCCGGTCGGCAAGGTCGACAAGAAGGCGATTGCCCGGCAATTACAGTCTTAAGATTCGTCGACGAATTCACCGAGTTCAGACAGAGATTCTTTACCTTTAGCGCCTAATCTCAACGTCATGGCAGTAAAAGTTGACAGCTCGTCCACGGCGAACAGCCGGGTGGAGGCGAAGCGGTCATTCATGTCGATCGCTTTCTCGGTGCTTGCCACTGGCGCGACGATCTTCGGCGCGGGTGCCGCAATGGCGTCACCGTCGTCCGTTGCTCCCGGAGATGCGCTTTTAGCGTTCCACGGCAAGTAATTCGGCAGTAACCTCTTACAGAGCCGCGGCCAGCCTCCACAACGCCTCGCGATCGGCCGAATCGGTCCGCTCCAGCGGACTGAGGGTTAACTCGGTGGCACCCGCATCCAGATACGAAGCCAGTTGTCGCGCAACGGCTTCCTCCGGGCCGACAGCGGCAAGTTCGGCGATATCGTCGACACCTTCTCGAGCTATCACGTTGCGATATGACGGGATTGACGCGTAGAAGCCCAGGTGCTCCGCGGCGACCGCCCGGGCGCTCTCGACCTCCGCGGACAACACGACTGGCACGGCCGTGATGACACGCGGCACCGGACGGCCCGCTTCGGCCGCGGCTTTGTTGATGGTCGGCACGATGAACTCGCCGATGGTCCGCGGGCCCGCGAGATAGGGAATGGTTCCGTCAGCAAGCTCACCGGTGACGCGCAATGCTTTGGGGCCCATCGCCGCTACGTAAATCGGGACAGGGGTGCCGCCCGCGACCTGCACCGGCCACGTCGGGCTCGCACTGATCTCGCTCCCGTGAAAGTCGACGCTTCCGGTATCGATGACCGAACGCAGGATCGTCAAGTGTTCACGCAGGCGGGTGATGACGTGTGGCCAGTCACCGCCGAACGCGGGACGTTCGACGAGGCGCGCACCCAGCCCGAGGCCCAGGCTGAAGTTGCCGTGGGTGGCCGCCTGCGCCGTCTGCGCCAACTGGGCGACGATCAGCGGATGGCGCGGGTTGATCGGGACCACCGACGTGCCGACACCGAGCCCGGGTACGGCAGTCCCGACAAGCGCTGCCAGCGAGATGGCGTCGTAGTTCATTTGTTGCGCCAGCCACACCTTCGTTACGCCGAGCTCGTGAGCTCGTCTTGCCTGGCCGATGACGTCGTCGACGAGGTTGGCTGCACCGGGACGTGGGATGAGCAGGACTCCAGCTGGCATGCGGGGCACAACGTCGTCGGGCGATCAGCCATTCCTTCGCTTGGCCTGCAACTTCTGAATCTGCCCGTAGGTGTCGATCGGGCTGTGCAACGCCAGACCACCGTCGGCCAGTACGGTTTGTCCAGTGACCCAAGTCATTTCGAGGACGGCGACGATGGCCTCGGCGACATCGTCGGCCTCCCCTACCCGGCCGAGGGCCGTCCGCCGGCTCAGGCCGTCCAGCCAACCCGGAAGTTGCTCGGCGCCGGCGAGCATGGGTGTTCGGGTGACACCCGGTCCCACCGCATTGACCCGAATCGCATGCGGGCCCCATTCGCTGGCCGCCACCCGGACAAGCATGTCGACACCGGCTTTGGATACGCAGTAGGCGCCCATGTCGCGGTCGGCGACGGTGCCGCTGATGCTCGACACCGCGACGATGGATCCGCCGCCGCCGTTGTCGATCATCGATTGCGCCACCGCCCGCATGGTCAACCACGTTCCGGTGAGGTTGACGTCGACGACGCGTTTCCAGTCGGCGGGATCCTGCGCGAGCAGCATGCCGGATGCGCCTATCGCGGCGCAGGCGACGAGACGGTCCGGCACGCCGGCCGTTGCCACCGTTTGCTCAAGCGCCGCGGCCACCGCGTCGGGATCACTGATGTCACACGCGATGTCCCCGCCGCGCAGATCCCACGTGAGGACGGTGTGTCCGGCTTGCCTCAACCGGTCGGCCGCGGCAGCGCCGATGCCGGACGCGCCACCGGTCACGATGGCGCTCACCGCGCCGGGCCGATCAGCTCCACGCGGACACCGTCCGGTGCTGTGATCACCGCCATCTGAACGTGCTTTCCCTGCGGCGCGGGGACCGCGATCTGGCGTATGCCGTCGGCGAATCCGGCATCCGCCAGCCGGCGAAGCGCCGGTTCGACGTCGCGGTTCAACGAGACCAGGAAGAAACCCGCTGCCGGACCATGCGTCGGTTCGCGTGCGGGTGCAGCGTGGTCGAACACCACGAGTTCGATGATGCCGGTGTCGGGTGCGCCGGGGTCGCCGAGAAAGACCGACCGCAGCGTGTCTGTGCTGGCATCGAAAAGGCTTGGCCAGTCGCCGGTGAAGACGTGATCGAACAGGATCGCGAGGCCCAGGCCGTCCCGCCAGAACCGCAGCGAATGCTCGACGTCGGTGGTCACGATCGCGGTGTGATGAACGCCGTTCATGCGTTACCAGCCTTCGGGTAGGTGTCGAACAGATCCAAGCCGACGGCGGCGAGACGTTGCGCGAACATCGCTCCGCTATACGGATACTGCGTCACCATCTTGCCGCTGGGATGACGAAAGTAGTTGCTGCAGTTGGCCGCCCAGACGGTGGTGTCCAGGGCCCGCTGGATCTCGGCGTTGAACTCGTCGTGCGGTCCGCGTTTGATGTCGACCGCCCCGATGGCTTCCCGGGTCATCGTGTCGAGCAGGCGACGGACAAACTCGGCCTGCGCTTCCAGGATGTAGATCATCGAGGTGATCCCGTTGGTGTTCGGTCCGTACAACGTGAACAGGTTGGGGTAGCCCGGCACCACGGTGCCCAGATACGCCTCGGCACCGTCCGACCATTCGTCGTGCAGTCGCCGGCCACCGCTGCCGTAGACATCGAGACTGCTCAAGTAGTCGGCGGCCTTGAATCCGGTCCCGAAGATCACCGTGTCCACCCGGTGTTCCACACCGTCGGCGGTGCGCAGACCGCGTTCGGTGAAGGACAGTATCGGTGAGGTCTCCAACGTGACGTTCGGCAGCGCGAAGACCGGAAACCACGTCTTGGACTGCAGCGGCCGCTTGCAGCCGACGGGGTAGTCGGGCAACAACTTTGATCGCAATTCCGGGTCCTTGACCTTTTTCATCAGGTATCCGTACGACATGTCGGTCAGCATCTTGGTCATGTCGGAGTCGACGCCGAAGTCGGCCGCCTCGTACTGCTCAAAAGCCGCGTCCCGAACCTTTAGCGCTTCGGCGGGATCACTGGCGAACAACGCCTGCTGCTCGGGCGTGAACGGATCGTCGAACCGCGGGGCCACCCAGATCGGGGTGCGCTGAAAGATGGTCAGATGCTCGGTCTGCGCGGCGATCTCGGGAACGTACTGGACCGCGCTGGCACCCGTCCCGATCGACGCAACCCGTTCGCCCGCGGTCGATTTCGAATGATCCCACTGCGACGAGTGAAATACTCTCCCGCCGAACAGCTCTCGCCCCGGGATCGCAGGGACGTTGGGAATGTCGAGCATGCCGACCGCGCTGACCAGGACGTCGAGCTCGTACCGCTCCCCCCGCTCGGTTTCGATCGTCCATCGCGCGTCGGTGTCCGACCACCGGGCCGCGCTCACCGTGGTGTTCGCGTGCAGATGTGGCCCGAGTTGGTGGTCGGCGGCGACCTTCTCCAGGTACTCGAGGATTTCGGGCTGGTTGGCGAAGGTCTTGCTCCAGTACGGGTTGAGCGCGAACGAAAACGAGTAGAAATGTGACGGCACATCGCAGGCCGCACCCGGATAGGTGTTGTTGCGCCAAGTCCCCCCGAAGCCGTCGCCGCGCTCGAAGATCGTGAAGTCGTAACCGCCATGCGTCAGCTGGATGCCCATCGCGATCCCGCCGGGACCGGCGCCGATGACGCCGACCCGCGGCTTCCTCGCCTGCACGACCATCCTGCAAATGTTACATATGACACCCCATATGTAAACAGTGGTGTCGGGCTCGGCGGTGGAGCAGAGTTGACCGCGTGGAATACCGCAGAAGCATCACGGGTCTCGTCGTGATCGATCCATACAACGACTTCATCTCCGAGGGTGGCAAGGTATGGGACCGCCTCAAAGGGGTTGCCGAAGCCAACGGGTGCGTCAGAAACATGAGCCAGGTGCTGCAGGCCGCGCGCGACGCGGGCATCCAGGTCTTCTACGCGCTACATCACCGGTATCGGCCCGGCGACTACGAAGACTGGAAGTACATCGCCCCGATCCAGAAGGCGGCGTGGTCTCGCAAAACCTTCGAATTCGGGTCCTGGGGCGCACAGCTGCGCAGCGAGTTCGAACCGCAGCCCGGAGACGTTGTCGCCCAGGAGCATTGGTGCTCAAGCGGATTCGCGAATACCGATTTGGACGTTCTGCTCAAGCGGCAGGGCGTCCATCAACTCATCATGATCGGGCTGATCGCCCACACCTGCCTCGAGGCGACCGTTCGCTTCGGAGCCGAACTGGGCTACGAGGTCACCGTGGTCAAAGATGCGACGGCCAGCTACTCCGACGTCGAGATGCACGCGGCCCTGGAAGTCAACATCCCCAACTATGCGACCGCAATCCTGTCGGCGGAAGATGTCGTCGAGGCGATCTCGACGTCCACGGACTAACCGTCAACTGCCCGCGGGCACCTCGGCGAATCCCGGCTCCCCGCCCTCGACAACGGAATTGAACCGGACGCGAGTCTCAAGACGCTCGTTGATGTCTTCGATCGCGCTTTCGGGAATCGCGGTCACGTCGAAATTCTCGCGGATGCGCGCGGGATTGACCGAACCCGTCAAGACCGCGCTGCCGCGTTGAATGCCCCACGCCAACAGCACTTGCGCGGGCGTCTTTCCCATCCGCTGGGCGATCGAGACGATCAGCGGGTCGTCGAGCAGTCGCGGCTCGAGCGCGTGGCCAAGCGACGCGAACGCCAGAAGGACGATCCCGTCCGTCTCGCGCAGCTGGTGAATTTCCCACTGTGGGTGGTATGGATGCGACTCGACCTCGACCACCGCCGGCTTGATCCTGGCGGTGTGGGCGATCCGCTTGGCGCCCTCGACGTCGATGTCCGACAGTCCGATCGCGCCGGTAAGCCCTTCGTCGACAAGACTTTCCATCGCCTCCCAGGTTTCCTCCAGCGTGACGCCGTCGTCGTAGATGACGGCACCGTGCACGTCACGCGGATCCTGGTCGTCGCCGGGTTGGAAGGCGAACGGGGTGTGCACCAGATACAGGTCGACGGTGTCGAGCCCGAGCCGGTTGAGGCTGGCCTGCAGCGCCGGCTTGACCCGTTCGGGGCGATGGTTGTTGTTCCACAACTTGGTGGTGACGAACAACTCGTCGCGGCGGACGGTTCCGTCGGCGAAGAGCTCCGCGATCGCGGCGCCCACGTCGGCCTCGTTGCGATACCGTTCGGCGGCGTCGAGGTGTCGGAAACCGACTTTGACCGCGGCCTTGACGGCGTCTCGCGTCTTCGAGCGATCGGACAACGACGTCCCGAATCCCAAAGCCGGCATCCTGCTGGTGACGTTATTCAAGTCGAACGTGACGCGACTCAGGTCGTCGATTGATGTCATGGTCTTGGCCTCTTTCTCATTTATAGATGACCAGTCGTCTAGTTAACGCTCGCTGCCGGCGCTCCATTCCCGGCCGGTGCTCAGCGCAGCAGCGCAGGGATGGTGTCGGCTTCGAACCGGTCGTAGGGACTCCGGCTGCGGATCATCTTGCCCCGAAGCGCCGCCCCTTCCCAGGCCTCGATCAATCGGGAGGCAACGTCCTCGGCATCGACACCGCGCCGGCGGCGGCCGGACCGCAAGCATTCTGCCAACGCGTTGCCCCAGCGTTCCACGATGTTGATCAGCTCGGCGCGCACGGGCTCGCTGGTGCTACTGAGTTCGAGCGACAGGTTGCCGATCAAGCAGCCGAGCAGAAAGTCGCCGGCCTCGTGGTCGTCGGCGAGCGCGTGAAAGAACGCCGTGATCCGCTGCTGCGGCGACCCGTCGCCCTCGAGGATCGGGACGAGGCGGGTCTCGATGTCGGCCCAATACGCTCTGAGAATTGCTGCGGCGAGAGCCTCTTTGCTCGGGAAGTACGCGTAGAACGAGCCCTTCGGCACGCCGGCCGCGTCGGTGATTTCCTTGACGCCGCTGGCCGCGAAGCCCTGTGCGTGGATGAGATCGAGGCCCGCGGCGAGCAGTCGCTTGCGAACCTCAGGGTTGGCTGGTCGTGGCATGGCCCTATTAACAGACGACCGGTCAGCTATATTCCAGCTCGCGTCCTTACCAATGAAACGGCCGGTCCAGCGCCAGCGTCTTCTCTGCCTTCTCGTACCAGCCTTGCGGAGCGTATTGGCTGGTGTGCAGGTAGCACTGCACCCGAACCTCGTTGCTGCCGGGCTCGAACGTGAGCAGACGGCTGATCGGCAGCGTCGTGATCGGCATATGGTGGCGACTCAGCGACGCGACGTTGAGAAACCAGGTGCCCCAACGCTGTTCGATGTGCGTCTTACCACCGAAGGAGTCCTCCGGATGGGTGTGCGTGTGGCCGGCAAGCCAGAGCGCCACCCGGCCCGGGCGGGCCGCCAGGAAGGATTCGAACGCCGCCGAATCGGGTTTGCTGTCCACCCAATACAGGTATGAGGCGCCATTCGGGGTGCCCCGCTCGAACGGCCGGTGATAGTGCTCCAACAGTTCGCCCGTGGCCGAACGGCGGATGCCTTCCCACTCGCCGGACGCCACGGTGGTGTCCTTCAGCACGTAATGGTGTACCGACACGATGACCGCATCCGGATTGTCGTCGACCATCGACCTCCACCAGTTGAATGTCTCACCGCTGACCACGCCGCCCGGGTTTCCGCCGAGCGTTCCGCGGCCGACCTGCTGCGTGGGCTCGTTGCGGTCGCTCATCATCAGGAAGAGCAGGTTGCCGACCCGGAAGCTGTATCGCTCCCAGCTGCCCTCGACCGGGTAGGGCCGGGCGCCGGAGTCAACTCCGGAGTATCCGGTGTGCTGTCCGAGCGGATCGATCCACTTCTGCCACCACCACGCCTCGGGCTCGGCCAGTCCGCTGCGGTCGTGATTCCCACACACGCTGTAGATGTCTTCGCGCCGGTGGGTCCGCAGCGCCCCGAGCTGCTTGACGACTTCCTCACCTTCGGTGTCATCCGGCAGGCTGTGATGAGAGCCGGACATATCGCCGACGTCGATGGCGATATCCCACTCGAACGGTAGGCCGCCCTCGGTGCCACCGAATTCTGACTGCGAAATCGCTTCGGCCAGGCTGCTTCTGCCGTATGCCTTGTCGGTGCCCACGTGCGCGTCGCCGAATGCCCATAACCGCAAGGGCCGAGGCCCGGCCGTCACGTTTCGTCGGCGGCGACGAGGCCGCGACGGCGGCGAACCTCGTTGTCCAACAGAGAGAAGAGCCCGTCGATGACGATCCCGAGCGCCAGGATGACGATCATGGTCGCGATGGCGGCGGGCATGTCGGACAGGTTCTGCGCGTTTTCGAGGAGCACGCCGATGGATGCGGTGTTGGTCACGATGACGACCAACTCCCCCGACATCAGGCTGCGCCAGGCGAAGGCCCAGCCCTGTTTGAGGCCGGTCACGAAGACAGGGAGTGACGCCGGCAAGATGAGATGCCGGTAGAGGGCGAATCCCTTGAGTCCCATCATCTTCGCGGCGCGACGCAACAACGTCGGGATGTTGTCGCTGCCGGCGATGACGGCGATCGCAATCGCAGGTGCCGTGCCGATCACGATGACGAACAGAATCGCGGACGTGGTGAGGCCGAAGAAGATGATCGCGAACGGGAACCACGCGATGGCCGGCATCGTCTGCATGCCGGTGATGATCGGGCCGAAGGCGGCGCGCACGATCCGGTTTCTGGAGATCACGATGCCGACCGCGAGGCCGATCACGACCGCCAGCGCAAACCCGTAAACGGCTCGGCCCATTGTGGTTTCGATGGCCTGCCACAGCAGCGGCTGGCGCGCTTGAGTCCAAAGGTTGGTGAGGGTGGTGGCCGGGCTGGGCAGCACAAACGACGGCTTCCAGCCGCTGAGGTACACCGCCTGCCAGAACGCGAGTACGACCAGCAGTCCTATCCCGGGTGCCCACAGCGATCGGACCCGCTGCCGGGCAGCGGATTTCACCGAACCGGGCGCCTCGCCTTCTTGGTCGGTGTGCACCTGGCTAGCCACCATCGCGCGCCTCCCGCACCTCGAGGCCGGCCGTGATCGCCGCCGCCAGAGTCGACACCTGCGCGCTGTCGATACGTCGGGGACGCGGCAATTCGACGGCGTGCTCAGCGATGATTCGGCCCGGTCGATTGCTCAGCAGCACAACGCGGTCGGCCAGGCGCACGGCCTCGTCGACGTTGTGCGTGACGAACAAGACCGTCAAGCCGCTCTCGGCGACGATCCGTTCGAGCTCGACATGCAACGAGTTGCGGGTGATCGCGTCGAGCGCGCCAAACGGTTCGTCCATCAACAGGACGTCGGCGTCTTGCGCCAGCGCGCGTGCGAGCGCGACGCGTTGGCGCATGCCGCCCGACAGCTGATGCGGCCGAGCAGCGGCAAAGCTCGTCAGCCCGACGATGTCGAGCAGCTCGGCCGCCCGAATACGCCGCTGCGCCTTGGGTATCTTGCGGGCTCGCAACGCCAGCTCGATGTTTCCCGCCGCGGTCAACCACGGGAAGAGCGCCGGCTCCTGAAACATGAAGGCTACCCGTTGGTCTCCGGTGACGACCTCCCCGGAACTGGGTCGATCGAGTCCGGCGACCAGCGACAGCAGTGTGCTCTTGCCGCAGCCCGACGCGCCGACGAAGCAGACGAACTCGCCCTTGCGGACGCTGATCGACACCTCGGTCAACGCCGGAACTGCTGAGCCGCCGCGACCGTAGGTCTTCGACACCGCCGAGAGTCGAATTACGTCTTCTACGAACGGTTTCTGCGAGGTTGCGCGCTCAGATGTATTCGTGGTGCTGGTCATGTCTTCACCTGAGGCCTGCCGATGGATTTCAACACGTCGTTGAGTGGGACCGGATCGAACAGTCCGTCGAGACTCAGCGGTTTGAGCAATCCGACCGAGACCGATTTGCGGACAAGGTCGTTCAGCGATGCGATGCCGGGGTCGTTGGTGAAGGTGGTCTCTTGAAACGAGGCATCCAGCACGTCGGCGTCTAGACCCTTGCCGAGGTTCTTGGTGAGTGTGGCATTGGCGGCTTGCTTTGCCGCGGTCGGGTCGTCGTGGATGAGCTGGTCGGCTTCCACCTGTCCACGTAGCAGCCCGGAGACTGCTTCAGGGTGTGCGGCGAGGAAGTCTTGCCGCACCACCAAGACAGTGATCGTTCCGGGGGCCGGCCACAGTTTCACACCGCCCGCTTTGATCATCTGCACGTCGTACGGCGCCGACTCCACCGCACCGGCAATCTGATTGGCGTTGAACTCCTGCAGAATCGCCGACTCCGGCTTGGTGGGCTTGATGAAGACGTCGCCGCCGCCCTGTGGGTTCGTATGTAACCCATTGTCTTGCAGCCAGCTTCGCAATAGCACATCGTGATTGCCGCCTAGCGCCGGGTCGGCGACCGTCTTGCCGCGTAGGTCCTGTGCGGATCTGATCTCGGGTTTGACGACGAACGACGTTCCACCCACTGCCGATCCGGAGACGATCTTGATGGCCGTGCCGCTGGACTTCTGCCACGCGTTGAAAGCCGGGTTGGGACCGACGTAGGCGGCGTCGATCTGACCGCCCAGCAGCGCAGTGGCCTCCGCGGTGCCCTGCTCGAAGGGCTGTGCGGCAAGCGTCACCCCCGACCCGAGATTCTTGGCGAACAGGCCACGGTCAAGCCCGACCAACGCCGACGCGTGAGTGATCCGCGTCAGGTAGCCGAGACGCAGCGTGACTTTCGCGGGGGAGCCGGTGGTCGCGGCGTGCCCACATCCGCTCAGCAATGCAGCGGCCAACGCGACAACCAGTGAGAGCGTACGAGGCACCATTGTTCTCGGCATTATTCGGCCTGTGTGCGGTTGATGAACAGCGGACTGGTCCACACCTGATGCCCGTCGCATTGGCGCGCGCGCAGGTAAACGGCACTGTCAGCGGGTGGCAGGTCGATCACCAGAATTCCGTTCACGGTGATGGGAAGGGCCGCGAGTTCGGCGACGCGTTCCACTCGCAACGTCAGATTGAGCCCGCCGACGGCGATCTCGCGCCCACCGGTGGACAGCAACTCGGCTCCACTGACCGACAGGTCGGCATCGAGGCCGTCCTCGACAACGCTCGCCTTGATCCGCAAGTGGGCGTCGGCCAGGTCGCTGAGTCGGATGATGACACCGATGTCGCTGCCGAACGTCTGAGTGCGCCAGGCGACGTTGTCGCCGTCGCGCGTGAAGGCTTGCTCGGGATGTGTTGCCGCCCACGGGGTGACATCGTCGACGGTGCTGCCTGAGACCGTGAGCCGCCCGGTCCAGGTTGCCCAGCGGTAGCGGTCTTTGTGCCGCGCGCCGCCCCATCGGATGCGGACCAGGGTGTCGGACAGGCCGGTCTCGGCGTGGAAGTCACGGTGGTACAGCAACCCCGTCGCGTCCCAGACGTGGAGCTCTTCCCAGCCCGTCGTGCCATACAGCGCATAGTCGGCCGTGAGCTCGCTTGCATCACAGTTGATCTCGTCGCCCATCCAGTGGTCGCCGCTATGCAGCAATGCCACTGCCCGCGCGCCGGTCGTCGCCCAGGTCCGTCGACCCCTCAGTGACCGACCGACGCTGTCGCGGGTGAGTTGAGGCGCCAGCACCCCGGTGAGGCCGCCATGTCCGCCGAAGATGTTCGCGCCGGGGGCGCCGCCGCCGGGCCGTCCGCGGTGCTCGTCGCTTGCGGCACTGGCACCGAGTCGCAGCCCGCGGGCCATCGCATCCTCGAAGAACCACGGGCTGGATCCCCATGCGGAGTGCACCTCGATCAACCGCTCCAGTTGCGGGTGATGCCAGTCGAGAACGGCCCGCCGTCCACCGACATGCGGGATCAGCAGGTACGAATCGGGGTCCTTATCGTAGGCGGCGTACAGCTGGGTGATCGGCCAGGTCTGCGGAACGGGCGTCGAAGACGCCATGCCCGAATGCCATTCGAGCGAACGCGCGAGGGTCGTGTCCTCCCCCAGGAAAACGACGTTGTGATCGCCACCGACGCCGGCGGTTCCACACCATTCCACGCCGGGATAGCAGACCAGTCTGCCGTCTTCGTTGATGTCGCGGCAGGCCGTGACGACGTCGGCCCAGACGTCGTCGGTGATCTGGAAGTCGTTGGCTGTGTAGCCGATGACGTCCAATGCCCCGACATCTCGTCCGTAGCTCAGGTTCGACGGGGTGTCCTGGGTACCCACCGTGTCGTTGGAATGCACGTGCAGGTCAGCGAATAACGCTCGCGGAGAGGGGAAGTCGTCTATCTGATCGAGGTAGCATTTCTCGTCGCCGATCGCGTGGGACGCGGCGTGTGCGCCGACGTCGATGCAGCGATACTCGGCCGGAACCGTCATGGTGACGGCGGCCCATCCCTCGCTCGGGAAATCGACTGAAGCAACGGTGGTTTCGCCCACCCGAGCCTGTGCGGAGGCATTGACGTCGCGGCATGCGTTGCCCCACTGATCCTGCAGGTGCAGTCGGATGTCGGCGGTAGCCGAGTCAGACCGCACCAGCCGCGGACCCTGGACCGCAAGACGTTCCGGTGGACCCGGGACTATCGCCAGCCGCGACACTGCGGCGCGAGCCATCCGCGACGTCCCCAGCGGGTCGACGAACAGATGGAATTCGAACTCGTCCTCGACGAACGTCTGCACTCGAGTCCCTGGGCCGCCAAATCGGCGGTCCCCCAAACGTATTTCGACGGTGTCGCCCGGACGGAGGTACCCGTCAACGACGTGAATCAGCAGCGCCTTCTGGAACGGACGCTCACCGCCCTTGACGTCGTACCGGATCGTGAGCTGTCGCGCCGTGGCCGCTGAGCTTTCCGACGCGCCACCCACCAGGGAACGGGAGAGCAGCCGCGCCGACGCGAAGTCGCGGGCTTGGGGGTCGGTGGTCTGCAAGTCCCAGTCGGAATAGAAGCGAAAGCAGAGCTTCAGCCAACCGCTGTCGGCAATCCCGGATTGGCCGACGGTATAGGTGAAGACCAACTCTTCGGTTGCTCCCGCGACGACGGAGGAGGTCGAGCAGGTCACCTCGCCGAGGAACGGCAGGGCGGCCAACTCAGCGGTGACGGCCTCGCGGACCTCCAGGTCGGAGCAGTCGTTGGTGTCCGGCCGGCCCGACGGCCGCGCGGATACCCGAACCGGTGACAAGGGCATCCGACGATTCTGGCTCTGCCACACTTCTCAGTCCAACGCATAGATATGATGCGATTCATCATCGAAAGTGAATGACTGTGAACCTTCAGCAGCTGCGATACGCCGTCGCATTAGCCGACGCCCAGAGCTTCACCAAGGCTGCCGTCAACGAATACGTCGTGCAGTCGGCGCTGAGCCAGCAGCTCCGCAAACTCGAGGACGAGCTGGGTGTCGCGTTGTTCGAACGCACTACGCGGAAGGTTTCACCGACGCCGGCGGGCGAGGTGCTACTGCCGTTAATGCGCCAGGTGCTCGCCGGCATCGAGCGGATCAAGTTCGATGCGCAGGCGATCAGCGGCACCATCGCGGGCCGGCTCACGGTCGGGATGATGGAGGTGCCGTCGGAAAGCCTCGACGTCGCGGCGCTGATGGCCACCTTCCACACCCGATACCCCGAGGTTGCTGTCACGTTGCGTAGTGGCGGCAGCGATCTGCTGATCGACGCGGTCCGCGAGCGCAAACTCGACGTCGCGATTGTCGGTTCCAATCTGCCGTCGACGGCAGGGCGGCTGACATTCACCGAACTGTTCGTCGAATCCCTTGTCGCTGTGCTGCCTGCGGACCACCGATTGGCCACCGGAGACGCGGTGCGCCTCGAAGATCTCGCGTCGCTGCCGTTCATCGATTTCCCGCCGGGCTACGGCCTGCGCCACGAGACCGACCGCGGATTCGCCGGCGTGCCGCGGCGGGTGGCGTTCGAAGTAACCCGTGTCGACGAGGTAATTCATTTCGTCAGAAGGGATCTCGGAGTCGCTCTGCTGCCGGAGTCCGTCGCCGCGTCGCGGGTGGGCGACGACCGGACGCTGGTGCTGCGTCCGGTTGCCGAGACGCAGCTTTATCGGCAGGTCAATCTCGTCGCTCCGGCCGAGTCGCTCAGATCGGCTGCGGCACAGGCGTTCATCGCCTGCGTCGGCGACCACGTCAACCGCGGTGCAACCGGTCGGGCTGGCGGCTCGATGCGCGACACGCCTTAACGTTGCCATTGACGAATGTCACCATTCGGTGTTGACTCTCTCGCATGACGGAGTCACTGCCGACTCGCGGATCGCTGCGATCCCGTTCCGCGGCGCTGGTGAGCATGGCGACATTGCGGCAGGTCAGCGCGGTACTCCCGCCCGAGCGAGCCTGGGGCTTGTGGGCGTCACGACGGATCATCGCCGGCATCATGGATGCCTTCGGACCTTCACTGACCGGGACCCACATCGAGCACATCGACGTGCATCACGGTGGGCGTCGCCTCGTCGGTGAGTGGGTGCGCGCCCCCGGCGTCTCAACGAGCCGGGGCGCCATCTACTTCGTCCACGGCAGCGGCTTCGCCCTGTGCTCACCGCGAACGCATCGCCGCTTCACGGCATGGTTGTCGCGACTGACCGGGCTGCCGGTGTTCACCGTCGACTACCGGTTGGCGCCGCGGCACCGCTTCCCCGCCGCGGCCGACGACGTGCGGGCCGGCTGGGACTGGCTTACCTCACGGGTGCCCGCGGAAAGCGTTGTGATCGCCGGCGATTCGGCGGGTGGTCATCTCTCGGTGGACCTGCTGTTGCAACCCGACGTCGCCGCGCATGGCCCGGCCGCGGTGGTGCTGTTCTCGCCGCTGATCGACCTGACCCTCGAACTCGCCCGCGCCCGTGAGGATTTGCGCCGCGACCCGGCCATCAGGGCATCCGACGCCGCCCGCTTGGTCCGGCTCTACAGCCGCGGCGTCGATCCCGCCCATCCGCGACTGCGACTCGACGTCGCCGGTGGACCGACGTTGCCACCCACGCTCATCCAGGCCGGTGGTGCCGAATTCCTGCTCGCCGATGCGCGCCACCTCGCTGCCGATATCCGCACCGGCGGCGGCCGGTGCACGCTGCAGGTGTGGCCGGACCAGGTGCACGTCTTCCAGGCGCTACCCCGACTGTCACCGGAAGCCGCAAAGGCGATGGCGCAGGCCGCGAGCTTCATCGCTAACGCGCTGCGTGACAACAATATTGAAAGCATCACAGGAAAGGCGGGCTGACATGATCGGACCGTTCGGCAAATCACACAAGGTGAGTCGCCACGCGCGGGCGGTGGTGACTGGCGCCGGCAGCGGAATCGGCGCCGCGTTCGCGATCGAACTAGCGAAGCGTGGCAGCCGGGTCGTCTGCAGCGACATCGACGAGGTCACTGCCAAGCGAACCGTCACGGCGATCATCGAATTCGGCGGTGACGCGGTCGCAATCCCCTGCGACGTCACCCAATTCGACGACGTCCAGAATCTGGCCACCCAATCCCAGTCGTGGTTCGGCGCCCCTCCCACGCTGGTGATCAACAATGCCGGAGTCGGCTCCGGTGGAGCACCGATCGGTGAACTGCCGCTTGAGGACTGGCAGTGGGTGCTCGGCATCAACCTGTGGGGGCCGATTTACGGCTCGCATGTGTTCGCGCCCATCCTGCGGGCGGGTGAGTCCGATGTCCCGCGGGGCATCATCAACGTCGCCTCGGCCGCCGCGTTCGGCGCCGCGCCCGGCATGGGCGCCTACAACGTCAGCAAGGCCGGAGTGCTGATGTTGTCGGAGACTCTGGCAGCCGAATTGTCCGGGAGCGGAGTCAAAGTCACCGTGCTCTGCCCGACGTTCGTCAAGACCAACATCATCGAAGCCGGTCGTATCTCAGACGGCGCAACGAAACTCGCGAACCGGGTCATGGGCTTGACCGGATTCACCGCGGAAAAGGTCGCCAAGACCTGCCTGGACGCCCATGACCGCGGCGACCTGTACTGCATGCCGCAACTCGAAGCGAAGTTCGGCTGGAACATCAAGCGACTCGCACCAGGTACCTACACCCGCGCGGTCGGATTGCTGAACCGCGTCGCCCCGCTCTAGAGAGAAACACCAATCCGAAGGAGGATCGGCGATGGCTATCGATATGGAAGCGATGCTGGCCAAGATCAAAGACCGGCAGTGGGCGCTGGCCGACATCGATTGGGACGCACCGGGTGCCGAGATGATCACCGACGAACAACGGCCGCAGCTCAAGGCGTTCATGGCCGACCTGTGCTGGATCGAGAACATCGGTGCCAGGGGCTTCGCGGCGCTGGCCAAGAAGGCACCCACCCCGACCATCGGTGAGATCTACCGCTACTTCCACGCCGAGGAACAACGACACGCCAACGCCGAACTCGCGCTGATGAAGCGCTGGGGCATGCTCGAGGACGACGAGGTTCCCGAGCCCAACGTGAATATCCGGCTGGCCATCGACTGGCTGGACCGGTGGGCCGACGACATGCCCTTGTCGCTGCTCGGCACCGTCATCCCGATGCTCGAAGTCGCGCTCGACGGCGCACTGTTGAAGTTCCTCCTCGACGAGGTGCACGACCCGGTGTGTCATCAGGTGTTCGAGAAGATCAACAACGACGAATCACGGCATCTGGTGGTCGATTTCGAAGTGCTCGACCTGATCGGGCATGCGAGAATCCGGCGGCTGCTGATCGACTTCGTCGGTCACAATGCCACCCCGGGGCTGATCATCGGCGCCGTCATGGGTGCACCGTTGATCAACCGGATCCGCAACGAGATCACCGACATGGGCATGGAGCCCGAACGGCTCTACAAGGCCGTCAAGCGGTTCAAAGAGCTCGGCGACCGCGGCCAACACACCAGGCGGGTACCCACTTATCGATTCCTGCGCCGATACGCCGGGGTGGTCACCAACCCGCGCCACCCCTACCATCTGCTGGCCAACTCGATGGTGTGGCTGTCCGATCGGTATCCGCGCCCGCTGCTGCCGTCGGTGCCGACCTGGGTCCGCGAAGTCACTCACGAGCCGGCGGCGTGACCATGGCGAAGGCACACACCTACGCGACGCTCATTGTGGGAGCCGGCTTCAGCGGTCTGGGCGCGGCGATCAAGCTCGCCCAGGCCGGCGTCGACGACGTCGTCATTCTGGAGCGCAGCGACCGAGTCGGCGGAACGTGGCGCGACACCAGCTATCCCGGTGCCAGTTGCGACATTCCATCGCTGCTGTACTCGTTCTCGTTCGTCAAGAACCCGACCTGGTCACGGACCTACTCGCCCGCCGACGAGATCCGCGACCACATCGAAGAGATGGCCGATCGATTCGACATCCGTCGCCACATCCAGTTCGGGCAGGAGGTCACCGGGCTGTCTTTCGACGAGGACGCCGGGGTGTGGACGGCAACCACAGCCACCCGCAAGCGTTTTCGGGCCCGCACGGTGATTCTGGCGTCCGGCCCACTACCGGATTCCAGCTTCCCCGACATCCGCGGCATCGAGACCTACCAGGGCCACACGATTCACAGCGCCCACTGGGACTCCGATTACGACTTCGCCGGCAAGCGGGTCGGGGTCATCGGCACCGGTGCCAGTGCGATCCAGATCATCCCAGAACTGGTCAAGCAGGCCGACTTCGTCAAGGTGTTCCAGCGCACCCCGGGCTGGGTGTTGCCCCGCTTCGACTTTCCAACGCCGCCCGCCGTACAGACGGTATTCGCTAAAGCGCCTGCGGCGCAACAGCTTGCGCGCCAGGCGCTCTACTGGGGGCACGAGGCAAGCGCGACGGCATTGGTGTGGAACACACCGTTGACGTCGCTGGTCGCCCGGCTGGGCAAGATGCACCTGCGCCGGCAGGTGAAAGACCCGTGGCTGCGCCGCCAGCTGACACCGGACTTCACGCCCGGCTGCAAGCGGATGTTGGTATCCAGCGATTACTACCCCGCCCTGCAGCGCGACAACTGCAAGCTGATCGACTGGCCGATCGCGACGCTCAGCCCGGTCGGTCTGCGCACCAGCGACGGCATCGAACACCACCTGGACTGCCTGGTGTTCGCCACGGGCTACGACGTACACCTCACCGGCCCACCGTTCCCGGTCACCGGTCTGGGCGGGCGTTCGCTGAGCGCCGAATGGGCCGATGGCGCACAGGCTTACAAGAGCGCCAGCGCGCACGGTTACCCGAACTTGTTCTTCATGACCGGCCCGAACTCCGGGCCCGGCCACAACTCGCTGCTGGTCTACATCGAAGGCCAACTCGACTACGCCGTCCGTGGCATCACCACCATCCTCGACAGCGACCTGCGCTACCTCGACGTTCGCCAGGACGTGCAGCGCCGCTACAACGAACGCATTCAACGGCGACTGACCAAGACGACCTGGATGTCGGGCTGCAGCAGTTGGTATTTGACCAAGGACGGACGCAACGTCTCGATGTACCCGGGATTCGCCACCCAGTATCTTCGACAGATGCGCGACTTCCAGTACGCCGACTACGACGCTGTCGAGCACGCAGCGATGCGCGTGAGCTCATCTGCCTGACCCGATGGCGCCCGACCGACCGCCCCGCTCCGAAACCGGCACCATCGCCGGAATTTTGGCGAACCTCCGGCGCGCCCCCAAGCGCGTCCGACGCCAGTCACGGGAGGTCATCGAAAACGCCGTCTCACAGTTGTTCGACGCCGCGGTGCGCTATCCCCATGGCCTGCCGGGCTCCGGGGAATACCGCATCGAGGATTTGGCCCGACTGGCCGGCACCACCACCCGCAACATCCGGGTGTACCGCGACCGTGGGCTCTTGCCGCCGCCGATGCGGGTCGGACGCATCGCGCTGTTCAACGACACCCATCTGACCCGGCTACGACTGATCACCTCGATGCTCGACCGCGGCTACAACATCGCGCACGTCCGGGAGATGCTGAGCGCGTGGGAAGAAGGCAAGGACCTCGGCGATGTGCTCGGCCTGGAAAGCGCCATCGTGGGCACATGGACGAGTGAGAAGCCGCAGACCATGCCGCTGGCGGACGCACAGCGACTCGTCAACGACGTCAAGGCTTTTGACCGCTTGGTGCGGCTGCAGGTGATCCACGTCGACGACGAAGGACAGGCCACCATCACCCGGCCGAAGCTGATCGAGGCGTTCAACGAGATCCGCGGGTACGGCCTGCCCCTGGACAAGATGATCGACCTGCACGAGAACATCGTCCCGCTCATCGACCAGATCAGCGAGATGTTGGTGCGCACCGGCGCCGAGCACGTCCGCGATTCCATCAAACCCCGCGAGGCCCTGCCCGCCGACACCGAAATCGCCGAGCTGATCACCATGTTGGTCAGATTCCGAACTCAGGCGGTGGCCTCGGTGACGGCCACCTTGGCGTCCTCGATCGAAACCACGATCGAGTCGCTGGTCAGCCAGATCCTGGCCGAATACCTGGAGCGTTCGCCCGAGACAGGCGTCGGCTAGAGCGTCGAGTCGCGCGCAACCAGATGCGGCGCCAGCGTCGCCAGCTTCTCGCAGGTCTCCTCGAATTCCCGGTCGGGATCGGAGGCGGCGATGATGCCCGCGCCGGCGCGCAGCCAGGTCCGCCCGTCACGCTCGTACACCGTCCGCAGGGTCAGCGCCGCGTCGAGCGCCCCGTCGGCCGAAAACCGCACCACCGCACCGGAATAGAGCTCACGGGGGCTTTCGTCGAGACGCAGGATGGCGTCCACACCGGCGGCCTTGGGGATGCCCGAGGCGGTGACCGCGGGAAACAGCGTCTCGAGAGCATCCATCCGGTCTTTCGACGCGTCGAGTCGGCCGGTGACGGTCGAGCCGAGATGCTGCACACTGCCGCGTTCGCGCACGGTCATGAAATCCACCACCGCCGAGCTACCGGCCTGGGCGACTTCGTCGATCTCCTGCAGCGAGCTACGCACCGACATCGCGTGCTCCACGATTTCTTTGGTGTTGGACTCCAAGTCTTCTCGGGCCTCGCGGTCACGTTCGACGCCGCGGCCCAGTGCACGGGTACCGGCCAGCGGCTCGGTCACCACCACGCCGTCGTCGCGCACGGCGGCCACCAACTCCGGGCTGTAGCCCAGTGCGCGGAATCCACCGAGGTGCAACAGAAACGAGCGGGCCGGGGTGTTGTTCTGGCGCCCCACCCGGTATGTGGCCGGAAAGTCCAGCGCGAACGGCACATCGACGCAACGCGAAAGAATCACCTTGTGGTAGCTGCCGGCAGCGATCTCGTCGATGGCGGCGGCGACCCGGACGCGGTAGTCGGAGCTGTCGGCGGAGACGTCGACCGCCGCCGGTGTCGGCAACGGAGGCATCCCCACGCGCAGCAGTCGGCTCAGCACCTCGACGTGGCGGGCGTCGGCGTCGAACAACGCCACCGCTTCGTCGCTCACGACGATGCGGGTGCGCGGCCAGAACACCCGCGCCAACGGTGTCTGCGGTGCCAGGCGGTCCTGCAGACCGAACCGGTATGCGCCGAATTCGAACGCGATCCAGCCGAAGGCCTCGTCGGTCTCCAGCAGGAGTCGGTCGACGGCCTCGCCGAGCACCGGCCCCGGTCGGCCAGACCAGGTCTGCCGCTGGATCACGCCGTCCTGGATGATGCGCAGTTCTTCGCTGTCCAGCTCGATCATCGCCAATGCGCCGATGGCCAGGACCCATTCCCCGTCGTGCTCGTAGAGCAGATATTGCTCGTGGTCGGCCTCGGCGATGGTGGCCGCGAGCTCGGCAGCCAGGTCCGCGGGGGCGATGTCGACCGGTAACGGAAATGACGTAGACGCAGCGTCTGCCTGGCTCGTTTCGACACCGACTTGGGTCACGCTTAGTAAATTTAGCCTAACCTATGAAGCGCTGGGGAAGTCCGGTCGTTGTGACGCTGACCACCGCCGGCCGGGCGGACGCCGGCGGCACCGTCACGACAGCGTGATCGCGCGCTCCGGGCAATTTCGTTCCGCGTCGCGGCCCTCGGTCTCCAGGTCACCCGAGACTTCTTCGGCGATCACGATCGCATGCCCGACGTCGTCGGCGTCGAAGACTTTCGGCGCCAGGGCGTAACAGCGCCCATGACCGACGCAGCGATCCGCGTCCACTTCCACGCGTGTCACGGGGCGGAGACCGGGAATGTCAGTGGGAGCGACTCCACCGACCGCAAGGCTGCGGTGTAAACCAATTCGGTACCGGGCTTGATGGCGTAATCGGGTATGCGGCGGTGGAATTCGCGCAATGCCACTCGCAGCTCCATCCGTGCCAGATGGGAGCCGAGGCAGCGGTGCGGACCGCCGCCGAAAGCGCGGTGCCGGTTCGGGTTGCGACCGAAGTCGACGACGTCGGGATCGGGAAATTCGGCCGGATCGGTGTTCGCCGCGCCGAGCAACGGACTGACCCGATCCCCCTTGCTGATCGGACAGCCGCTGACCTCTACGTCTTCCGTTGCCACCCGTACGACGCCGGGAACTGGTGTCTCCCAACGCAATAACTCCTCAATGGCGCTGGGGAGAATGTCAGGCTGCTTGACGAGCTGATGGCGATGCTCGGGGTGGCGGGCCAGATAAACGAAGAAGCAATCCAGCGAGTCGGTGACCGTGTCCAGACCGGCGATCAGGAAGAGGAAACAGATGTCGAGGATTTCCTCGCGCGTCAGCGGTTCTCCCTCGATCCGTGCCGCAATGAGCGAGGACATCACGTCGTCGCGGGGGTTGGCGATGTGATCGTCGATCGCGCGCTCGAAATAGTCGTAGATCTGCTGGGCCGCGGGCGCGGTAGCGTCCCGGCGCTCGTAACCGGAGGCATTCTCCGGGCGGATCACGCCGTCCTTCCACTGCAGGAACTGGTCCAGATCCTCCAACGGCAGGCCGAGGAGTTGCAGGAACACTGTGCACGGGAGCGGCACCGCGAACTCCTCGTGGAAATCGCATTCGCCGCGGCCCGCGAAGCGGTCAATCATCTCGTTGACCAGCTCGGTGACGCGGGGTTCGCGTCGGGCCATCTCCCGGGGAGTGAACAGCGGGTCGAGGATGCGGCGGTACTTGGCGTGGTCGGGTGGGTCGATCTGCAAGGGGATCAGCGGGCGGATGTTGCCCAGATCGACGGCGTCCATGCTCGACGAGAACAACTCGGTGTGCTTGAGTGTCATCTCAATGTCGGCCAATCGGCTGAGCACCACCGCCTGCGGCGACCGGAACACCGGGTTCGACTCCCGCAAGGCCTTGTACATCGGCTGCGGCTCGGCGACGCCGGCCATCGTCTGATCGACATACGCTTCGGCTTCTGTCATCCGGTCAGCGTGACACCAAATGCGGTTCGACGGACGCGATCCGCACTATTGCTGTGCGCCAGCTCAGCACGTTGCGGACCAGGCGGAACGCCGCGCTGGCCCGACTTGTCGTAGCTCCCACGTACTATCGAATATATGTTCGATTCATGTTCATCGGCGGCGGTTGTGCCGACGTTCGTCGGTGTGGACGACGCCGGCGTGGTGGACGCCATCACCGACGCGGCTCGCCAGCAGAACGCGACATGCGGGTTGGAATTGGCGGCAGTCGGCGAGCTGTATGCACGCCGCGCACCCGAGGATGATATCGATCGTGCGAACTGGGCCATCGACGGTCATGAGAACGTCGTGGCCGAAGTAGCCGCGGCCTTGGGTATCAGCCGAGGCCGCGCACGAGGCCGGCTGCACTATGCGATCGCCTTGCGTGAGCGGCTGCCCCGTGTCGCCGAAGTTTTTGCGCGCGGGCTCATGGACTTTCGGATGATGGCCGCGGTCGTATCTCGGACCGAACTGGTTGAGGATCCGGTGTTGATCGCCAAGGTGGATGCCGCCATCGCCAGGCACGCGCCAAAGTGGATGCGGCTATCCGGGCCAAGGCTTTTCGAGCGCATCGATATGTGGATCATGCGATTCGATCCCGCCGGTAAGCGAGTACCGAAGGAACGCACTGAGAATCGCTACGTCGAAATCGCTGCCACGGATGGGGGTTTGGCCGGAGTCTGGGCGCAACTGCACGCTGCCGACGGAGTGGCTTTGGATCAGAAGCTGCACTCGATTGCCGACACGGTCTGCGCCGCAGATCCGCGAACCAAGCAGCAACGCCGCGCGGACGCCCTGGCCGCGTTGGTCGCCGGGCTGACGGAGATGCGTTGTCAATGCGGTTCGCCACGCTGCTCGGCAGCTCAACGGCGTCCCGCCACCGACGTGGTGATTCACGTCTTGGCCGAGCAAGCGACGATCGACGGTGACTCACAGTCGCCCGGATATCTGCAATCGTTCGGGCCGTTGGACTCACACACGGTGCGCAACATGGCGACAACCGCGAAGATCAAGCCGCTGGTGATGCCGTCGTCCGACCCTGAGCCACGTTATCGGCCGTCGGCGGCGTTGGCGGAGTTTGTCCGGTGCCGGGACTTGACGTGCCGCTTCCCCGGCTGCGACAAGCCGGCCGAAGTGTGCGATATCGACCACACCGTGCCATTTCCGATGGGCCCAACACATGCATCGAATCTGAAATTGCTGTGTCGTTACCACCATTTGCTGAAGACGTTCTACACGCGGTGCGGCGGCTGGGCGGATCATCAGCTACCTGATGGCACCGTTGAGTGGGCCGCCCCGACCGGACACACCTACGCGACGACCCCGGGCGGCAGCATCTTCTTTCCGCAGTTGGCTACGTCTACCGGAGCGCTAATGGTCGCTCAGCGTGATGAATCGTCCAGCAGCGCCCGGGGATTGATGATGCCGACCCGCCGCCGGACCCGCGCCGCCGAGCGCGCCGCCCGCATCACCGCCGAACGACGCATCAACGATACCAGGATCGCCGAAGAACACCGACAACGCCAAGAATGGCTCGCCGCCACCTACGAGCCACCACCGTTCTGATTGCAGGTCAACGGTTTACCGCGAACAGCCGCCATTCGCCGGGCACACCCTTGAGCTGGTGGGTGCCGCGCTCCTCGAACTCAAGCCCTGACCCGATCACCAGATCGCGCAGCGTGCTGGACACCAACACGTCATTCACCCCGGCCAGGGCGCTCACCCGCGCCCCGATATGCACGGCGATCCCACCGATGTCCTCGCCGCGCAGTTCGCACTCGCCGGTGTGCAACCCCGCGCGCACCTCGATACCGAGCGATTGCACCGCGTCGCGAATTGCCATGGCACAGCGGATCCCTCGCTGCGGTCCGTCGAACATCGCCAGGAACCCATCACCCGAGGTGTTCACTTCGCGACCGCGAAACCGCGCGAGCTGCGAGCGGACGATGGCGTCGTGTGCGTCAAGCAGCGCATGCCAGTCACGGTCGCCCATCTCCGCCGCGCGGCGCGTCGAATCCACGATGTCGGTGAACAACACCGTGGCGAGAACACGGTCATCGGCCACGTCGGCCTGGTGACCGGTGAGAAATTCGGCGATCTCCCGGAAGGACTGGCGCCAAGGTTCGACGAAGTGGAGGATGTTGCGCCCCGGAAGCTCAACGTATTTCGCGCCCGGTATGCGATCAGCGACGTCCTTGCCCCACTCGGGTGGGATCAGCGGGTCGTCGGTGTGATGGAGGACGAGTGTCGGGACGCGGACGGTGGGAAGCAACACACGCACGTCCATTTCGGCCACCAGAGGCAGCATGCGAGCAAAGGTTCCTGGACTCGCCGCCAGGCGTTCGTGTTGCGCCCAGGCTGCCCGGATCTCCTCGTTCCACGGCATGTCCGGATTCATCGCATGCTGCATTTCCCCTGTGCCCCACGCGGCGACCGTGGCAGCAGTGATCTGCTCTGGTGTGGGTCCCTCGGTGCGCTCAGCCCTCGGATCCGCGTAGCCCTCCAGCACGACCAGCCCGGCTGTGCGCGACGGATGTGTTGCCGCGAAAAGCCCCCCCGTCGCGAGCGCGCCGGTGCTTGCGAGGAGGACCGCTTCGCTACTCCCGAGATCGTTCAACACGGCGGTGATGCTGTCGGCCCATTGCTCCAAGGTTGGCAGCGCGCCCGACGTGACGGGATCGGACGCTCCGGTGCCTGGTTGGTCGAAGAAGATCAGCCGACCGAGCGATGTCATCGCCTCGACCCAGCCTCGAAGAGACGGCTGCTCAGGAAAGACCTCACAGTTGCTGAACCGCGCCGGGACGAACACGATGTCGCGCTCACCCGGAGGCGACGCCCGATAGGCGACGCGCAAGTCCCCGTTCATCGCATAGCGCGTCTCCGAGAACATTGCGGAAGTCTAGGCCGAGGGAGGATTCCGTTATCGCTTTGCCGCAACACACCGCTAACCCAGCAGGCTGCGCACCACACCGTCGGCGAGCAACCGCCCTCGATCGGTGAGCACCAGGCCATCGCCTTCGCGCACGAGTAGACCGTCCTCGATGGCCGTGTCGGCGCGTCCGCGCTCGGCCTCGTCCAGCAGTTCGACCGAAAGACCCTGGCGCAGCCGGATTCTCAGCAGCACGTCCTCGGTGTGCCGGCTGGCAGCGTCGAGCTGTTCGAAGCCGGCCACCGGCAAGGTCGCGTCGCCGAGAAGTTGTGCATAAGCATTGGGGTGCTTGACATTCCACCAGCGAGTCGTGCCGACGAAGCTGTGCGCGCCGGGGCCCGCGCCCCACCACTGGCCCCCGTTCCAATAGCCGAGATTGTGTCGGCATTCCCCACCCGCGCGACTCCAATTGGACACCTCGTACCACTCGAACCCTGCCGTCGACAACCGCTCGTCGACCAACTCATAACGATGGGCGAGCACGTCGTCGTCCGGGGCGGCCAATTCGCCGCTGCGGACTCGTCGCGCCATCGCGGTCCCCTCCTCGACGACCAGTGCGTAGGCGGAGACATGGTCGACGCCGGTATCGATCGCGGTGTCGACCGAGCGGAGCAGATCGTCGTCGGTCTCCCCCGGTGTGCCGTAGATCAGGTCGAGGCTGACGTGCTCGAATCCCTCGGCGAGCGCCTCGCGGGCCGCCGCCGCGGACCGGTTCGGCGTGTGGATCCGGTCGAGAACACCCAATACGTGCGGCGCCACCGACTGCATGCCCAACGACACCCTGGTGCAGCCGGCCGCGCGAGCGGCGGCGAAAAAGTCCGGCCACGCCGACTCGGGGTTGGCCTCGGTGGTCACCTCGGCGTCGACGGCCAACTCGAAATTGTCCCGCACCGAGTTCAGCACCTGGGTCAGGCGCTGCGGACCCAGCAGTGACGGCGTCCCGCCGCCGATGAAGACGGTCTGGGCGGTCGGTCCGCCCATCCTGGCGGCGGCCAGTTCGAGCTCTGCCGCCAGCACTTCCAACCACGCGTCCGGGTTGACGCCACCCAATTCCGCTGGCGTGTAGGTGTTGAAGTCGCAGTAACCGCAGCGGGTGAAGCAGAACGGCACGTGGATATAGAGGCCGAACGGCCCGTCGGGGCTGAACTGCAGGTCAGGAAGCCCGACTGGCGAGGTGGATGCCGTCACGTCTTCCTAATATCCCCGAGTGCGGGCGCAACCTCCACCGCTGGCCTCCCCCGCGGCCGCCGCCGGCCGTTCTGCTCACGGTGAGCGAAATTCGCACCTGGTAGCTATGGTCGGCGACTTCCGTGGCACAATGGTCGGGTGACCGTCGCCCACTACAGCCAGAACCGCATTGCGCTGGTGGCGCGCCGTCACGTCGACTTCAAGCGTGTATGCAGCTGTCGCTGTCTGGCTTGATTTCGTAGACCCGACCACCTGAGTTACAGCTGGCTCCCGGATCTGCGCCGCCGGGACCAGCCACCGGTGGTTTGCGCGGTCCACGCCGGCTACTCCACCAAAGGAGATGTGCCGCATGACGTCCCCCCGCCCGACCAAGAGCCAGGGTCAGTGGGCGCTTGGTGAGCGCGAGCCGCTCAACCCCAACGAGCAGTTCAAGAAGGACGACGACGCGCTCAACGTGCGCGATCGGATCATCAACCAGTATTCGAAGACCGGTTTCGACAGCATCGAAAAGAACGACCTGCGCGGCCGGATGCGGTGGGCGGGCCTGTACACGCAGCGTGAGCAGGGGTACGACGGCAGCTTCACCGGCGACGAGAACGCCGATCTGCTCGAGGCCAAGTACTTCATGATGCGGGTCCGTTGCGACGGCGGCGCGATCTCGACCCACGCCCTGCGCACCCTCGGCGAGATCTCGATCGAGTACGCCCGCGACACCGCGGACATCTCCGACCGGGAAAACGTGCAGTACCACTGGATCCAGATCGAGGATGTTCCGGCGATCTGGGAGCGGCTGGCCGAAGTCGGGCTGCAGACCACCGAGGCTTGCGGCGACTGCCCCCGTGTGGTGCTGGGCTCTCCGCTGGCCGGTCGGTCGCTGGACGAGGTGCTCGATCCCACGCCGGCGCTCGAGGAGATCGTGCGCCGCTACATCGGCAGCCCGGACTTCTCGAACCTGCCGCGCAAGTACAAGACCGCGATCTCGGGTCTGCAGGACGTCGCGCACGAGGTCAACGACATCTCGTTCATCGGCGTCAACCACCCCGAGCACGGCCCAGGTCTGGACCTGTGGGTCGGCGGTGGCCTGTCGACGAATCCGATGTTGGCGCAACGGGTCGGCGCGTGGGTGCCGCTGGATGAGGTCCCCGATGTCTGGGAGGCAGTTACGTCGCTGTTCCGTGACTACGGTTACCGGCGACTGCGGTCGAAGGCGCGGCTGAAGTTCCTCGTCAAGGATTGGGGCATCGAGAAGTTCCGCGAGGTGCTCGAAACCGAGTACCTCAAGCGCAAACTCATCGACGGCCCGGCACCCGAGCCGCTGACCCGACCGATCGACCACGTCGGGGTGCAGAAGACCAAGAACGGGCTCAACGCCGTCGGCGTCGCACCGATTGCGGGCCGGGTGTCCGGCACGATCCTGGCCGCGGTCGCCGACCTGGCCGAGCAGGCGGGCTCGCAGACGGTCAGCTTCACGCCGTACCAGAAGCTGATCATCCTGGACGTCGCCGACGACAAGGTCGACGCATTGGTCGCCGGCCTCGAAGCACTGGGCCTGCAATCGCGGCCGTCGCAGTGGCGTCGAAACCTGATGGCGTGCACCGGAATCGAGTACTGCAAGTTGTCGTTCGCCGAAACCCGGGTGCGTTCGCAGTCGCTGGTGCCCGAACTGGAACAGCGTCTCGAGGACCTCAACGCGCAGCTCGATGTGCCGGTCACGGTGAACCTGAACGGATGCCCCAACTCGTGCGCCCGAATCCAGGTGGCCGACATCGGGTTCAAGGGCCAGATGGTCGACGACGGGCACGGGAATTCGGTCGAGGGGTTCCAGGTTCACCTTGGAGGCAGCCTGGGACTCGACAGTGGGTTCGGGCGCAAACTACGTCAGCACAAGGTGACCAGCGACGAGCTCGGCGACTATATCGACCGCGTGGTGCGCAACTTTGTGAAGCAACGAGACGGTGACGAGCGTTTCGCGAACTGGGCGATGCGTGCCGAGGAGGCAGATCTGCGATGAGCAACCAGACGGAAGCGGAATTGCGGGAGCTGGCCGAAAAGGGCGCCGCGGAGTTGGACGGCGCCGGCGCGGACGAGCTGTTGCGCTGGACCGACGAGAACTTCGGCGGTGTCGGCGGGCCCCGGTCCACGGCGACCTGCAACTACGTGGTGGCTTCGAACATGCAGGACGCCGTGCTGGTCGATATGGCGGCCAAGGTTCGCCCGGGTGTGCCAGTCCTGTTCTTGGACACGGGATATCACTTCGTCGAGACCATCGGTACCCGTGACGCTGTCGAGGCGGTCTACGACGTCCGGGTGCTCAACGTCACGCCCGAACATAGTGTCGCCGAGCAGGACGAGTTGCTCGGTAAGGATTTGTTCGCCCGTGAGCCGGGCGAGTGCTGCCGCCTCCGCAAGGTCGCCCCGCTGTCCAAGGCGCTGCGCGGATACTCCGCATGGGTGACCGGTCTGCGACGGGTCGAGGCACCGACGCGTGCCAACGCGCCGTTGATCAGCTTCGACGAGGCGTTCGGCCTGGTGAAGATCAACCCGCTAGCCGCGTGGTCGGACGACGACATGCAGAACTACATCGACGAGAACGACGTTCTGGTCAATCCGCTTGTCTACGAAGGCTATCCGTCGATCGGTTGTGCGCCCTGCACCGCCAAGCCGGTCGAGGGCGCCGACCCGCGCAGCGGACGGTGGCAGGGTCTGTCGAAGACTGAATGCGGGCTGCACGCGTCGTGACGACACTTGTGCTGACGGCCCACGGCAGCGCAGATCCACGATCGGCCGCCAATGCGCGGGCGGTGGCCAATCAGATTCGTTTCATGCGGCCGGGCCTGCGGCTGCGTGTCGCGTTCTGCGACCTGAACACGCCGCGGCTGCCTGACGTCCTGACGCCGGACGCAGTCGTCACACCATTCCTGCTCGCCGACGCTTACCACGCTCGTATCGACATCCCGCACCAAATCGACAGCTGCGGCATGACCGTGCGGCAAGCCGAGGTGCTCGGCGAGGACGACCGGCTGGTGTGCGTCTTGCGTGAGCGGCTTGACGAACTGGGAGTCGACGCGCGTGACCCCGACTTGGGTGTCGCCGTCGTCGCGATCGGTTCGACACATGCGGCCGCGAACGCCAGGACCGCGACGGTGGCGGACAAGCTGGGCGCGGGCACCCAATGGCGCGGCACCACAACGGCATTCGCGACCGGAAATGGTCCGTCACCGGCCGAGGCCGCCGACTCGTTGCGCCGCAACGGCGCCCGCCGCGTGGTGATTGCGCCGTGGTTCCTCGCGCCCGGCAAGCTGACCGATCGCGTCGCGGCTTTCGCCGCCGCCGAAGGTCTTCCGATGGCCGCGCCACTCGGTGGCCATCGCCTGGTCGCCCAGACGGTGCTGGACCGCTTCGACGCGGCGATTGCCCTACGCGCCGCGGCCTAGCCAGAATTAGGTTGCGATTTCGTTGATGGAGTCTTAACAGCAGGCTACGGTAGCCATCACCATGACATCACCAGCAGCACCGGACGCCGATCCGACGGACACTGATCGCCCCGTCAACCGATGGGCGGTCGCGACATTTCTGCTCGGGGTGGTGAGCCTCGTCCCGTTCAGCGTGATCACCGGGATCGTCACGTTCGTCAAGACCCGGGGCACCAAGGAGGCCGGACGCGGGTTGGCGGTCGCCGGGCTGGTCATCTCCGCCCTATGGGTGGCGATCTGGGCCTACATCGAGTGGCCCAAGGACGGGCTGATCACCGGCCCGATCCAGTCCGACAGAGTCGGCACCTGTTTTCAGGAAACCATCAACTCGCCGGTCAGCTGCGACAAGCCACACTCCGACGAACTGTTCGCGATGCTGAAGCTTTCACGCTTCCCCGACAGCGACCACGAACAGCGGCAGATCGAGAATCGCTGCAAGGCAGAACTTTCCAAGTATTCGGCAACCGCAGTCCGCGACCCGGGCATCCAGGTGGACGCGTGGTCACCGGGCACCGAGTGGAAGCAACTCGACAGGCACGCCGCAGGGTGCGTTGCCCACACCGGGTCCGAGCGGGTCGGCTCGATCAAGCTCGGACCAGCCTTCAGCTGGAACTCACCCTAATCTCGTCGACGTCGACATCGTTGTGCGGCAACGCCTCTTCGGGGAGGGTTGGCACCCGGGTGGGCCGCACGTAGACGGTGTCGCCCTCCTTCAGCCCGAGCGCTTCGGCGTCACCACGGGTGATCTGAGCGGTGAACGGGCCGCCGGTGGCCGCGTTGGTCAGTTCGACCCGCACCTCGAAGCCCAGCATGACCACCCGGTCGATGGTCGCCCGGACTACGGCGGTGGATGCGGCGCCATCGTCGACGGCGAGCTTCATATCGGGACTTCGGCCGACCCTAATGTCGTGTGGGCGAACCAGAATGCCGTTCAGCGACGAGACCGCGCCCAAGAACGACATCACGAACGCGTTGGCCGGGCTGTCGTACACCGCGTTCGGCGAACCGATCTGCTCGATGCGACCGTCATTGAGCACCGCGATCCGATCGGCCACATCCAGCGCTTCGGCCTGATCGTGGGTGACGAGAACGGTCGTGACGTGCACGTCGTCGTGCAAGCGACGCAGCCACGCGCGCAGGTCGTCGCGGACCTTCGCGTCCAGCGCACCGAACGGTTCGTCGAGCAGCAGCACCTGCGGGTCGACGGCCAGCGCCCGCGCCAGCGCCATCCGCTGGCGCTGACCGCCGGACAGCTGGCTGGGATAGCGAGTCTGAAATCCGCTGAGGCCCACCACCTCGAGCAGATGGTCGACCTTCTCGGCGATCTCCGCCTTCGGTCGCTTGCGGATCTTCAACCCGAAGGCCACGTTGTCGCGAACGGTCAAGTGCTTGAACGCCGCGTAATGCTGGAACACGAAACCGATTCCACGCCGTTGCGGCGCAACGGTAGTGACGTCGCGCCCGTTGATGACAATCTGCCCGGAGTCGGGTTGATCGAGCCCGGCGATGGCCCGCAACAGTGTCGACTTGCCCGACCCGCTGGGTCCGAGCAACGCGGTCAGCGAGCCTGCCGGTACGTCGAAATCGACGTTGTCGAGCGCGACGAAGTCGCCGTAGCGTTTGTTGGCGCCGCGCACGGTGATTGCGTTGTCGGTCATCTGCGCCACTCCTCCCGTGTCATGCCTGCTTGGCCGCTCGGTTGCGGCGAGCATCGAGAATCACCTGAACGATCAGAACCAGTACCGACACCACCATCAGCAGCGTCGAAAGTGCGTACGCGCCATACTCGGCGCCGCGGTTGTAGCGATCGGAGACCAGCAACGTCAGCGTCTGCGACTGCCCCGGCAGGTTGGACGAGACCATGATGACCGCGCCGTACTCGCCGAGCGTGCGTGCAATGGTCAACACGACGCCATAGGTCAACCCCCACCGGATCGACGGCAGGGTGATCCGCCAAAACGTCTGCCACCAATTCGAACCCAGCGTTGCGGCGGCCTGCTCCTGGTCGTTGCCCAACTCGTGCAGCACCGGCTCGACCTCGCGGACCACGAAGGGCAGCGTCGCGAAGATACTGGCCAGTACGATGCCCGGCAAGCCGAAGATGATCTTGAAACCGAAGTCCTTCTCGACGAAGCCGAACAGTCCCGCCGATCCCCACAACACGATCAGCGCCACACCCACCACGACCGGTGACACCGCGAATGGCAGGTCGATGATCGCCTGCAGGATGCCCTTGCCGCGGAACCGGTTGCGCGCCAGCATCAACGCGGTCGGGATACCGAACAGCACGTTGAGCGGCACCACGATCGCCACCACCAGAACCGACAGGTTCAGCGCCGATATCGCAGCGGGTGTGCTGATCCAGTCGAAGAACTGACCGAGGCCGGGCTGGAAGGTCCGCCACAAGATCAGCCCGACCGGGACCACCAACAACACCGCCACGTAGGCCAGGGCCAGGAAGCGAAGCAGGTAGCGAACCGGCATCGAGAGGGTCACGCTGCCAGCTCCTCACGCTTGGCCGCGCGCGATCCGAGGGTCCGCAGCACGAACAGTACGACGAACGAGATCGCCAACAACACAATCGATATCGCGGCGGCGCCAGTGCGATCGTCGTTTTCGATCAGGGTGCGGATCCACTGCGAGGACACTTCGGTCTTGCCAGGCACCGCACCACCGATCAACACGACGGAGCCGAATTCGCCGATCGCCCGCGCGAACGTCAGCCCGGCGCCGGTGAGCAGAACGGGCGTCAACGATGGCAGCACGACGGTGGTGAAGATCGTCGCATTGTTGGCACCGAGCGACGCGGCGGCTTCTTCGGTTTCGTGGTCGATCTCGAGCAGCACCGGCTGCACAGCCCGCACCACGAACGGCAGCGTGACGAAAGCCAATGCGACCCCCACACCCCATCCGGTGTGCTGCAGATGCAAGCCGACCGGACTGTGATTTCCGTAGAGCGCCAACATCACCAGGCTGGCCACGATCGTCGGCAACGCGAAAGGCAAGTCGATGATCACGTCGACGAGGCGCTTGCCGGGGAAGTCATCGCGCACCAGGACCCAAGCGATCAGCAGTCCGAAGAACATGTTGAGCACCGTGACGCCGGCGGAGATGGTCAGCGTCACCCGGAAGGATTCGATGGCGGCGTTCGAGGTAACCGCCAGCCAAAACGCGTCCCAGCCGCCGCCGACCGATTGCCAGAAGATCGCAGCCAGCGGCAGCAGCACGATGACCGATAGCCACACCACCGAAACCCCGACCCGCAACGACGTTCCGTTGTTGGCAAGCTTGTTGCGGCCCAATGGTTTACCGATACGAGGGTTCCCGGTGACCTCGCTGGTGATTGCCGTCGTCATCCGGTGGCCTGCGTGTAGATCTTGGTGATGCTGCCCGACTTCTTGTCGAACAGCTGGGTGTCCACCGAGGGCCAGCCGCCGAGATCGGCGATCGTCCACAACTTTTCCGGGGCCGGGAACTGGTCGCGGACGCCGGCGGCCACGGCGGGATCCACCGGCCGGAACCCGGCTGCCGCCCAGACCTTTTGGGCATCCGCCGTGTACTGGAAGTTCTTGAATGCGACTGCGGCATTCAGGTGCGGGCTGCTGGTCACTACCGCCACCGGGTTCTCGATTTTGATCGTCTGAGGCGGGTTGACATGGGTGATCGGCTTTCCTTGCCGCTCGGTGGCGATCGCCTCGTTTTCGTAACTGATCAAGACGTCACCGCTGCCCTGGACGAACACATCGGTGGCTTCGCGTCCGGAGCCGGGGCGGAGTTTCACGTGCTCGCTGACCAATTTGTGGACGAAGTCGAGCCCGGCCTTCGGGTTGTGACCGCCACCGCTCTTGACCACATACGGCGCGAGCAGGTTCCACTTCGCCGAGCCGGAACTCAACGGGCTGGGGGTGACGACGTCGACGCCGGGCCTCAGCAAATCGTCCCAGTCCTTGATGTTCTTGGGATTACCGGGGCGCACCACCAACGTCACGACCGACCCGAACGGGATGCCCTTGGTGGCGTCCTTGTCCCAGTCCTTGGCGACCTTGCCCGCTTTGACAAGTCGGGCGATGTCGGGTTCGACGGAGAAGTTGACGATGTCGGCGGGCTTGCCGTCCACGACACCGCGCGACTGGTCCCCCGACGCCCCGTAGGAGGCGATCACCTGGATGCCTTTGCCCTCCTGCGAGGCGTTGAACGCGGGGATGATCTTGCTCCAGCCGGGCTCAGGCACCGAGTAGGCGACCAGCGTGATGCTGGTGTTCCCCGCGGCCGATCCTCCCCCGCCGACGACGTCGCTGGCGCCTCCGTGGCACGCGGCGATCATGCCGGCGGCCACGGTCAACGCAACAGCGTGCCGCCATCCGACGGGGTTCTTGGTGTCGTCGAACAATGGTCGACCTTTCGGAAGTGAGCTTGACGTCTGACAAATCCCAGTGCGAAAAAACGGCGCGCGGGCAGAAGGTCAGCGACAACAATGCACGTCAGAGACGGCGCAATCGCCCACGGCAATGAGCGCCAAGACGTGGCACTCGGTACTGCCGGACACTGCGTGCATGGGCGAAGCCTAACAGAATGCTGTGGACTCGGAGCCGAAGCCGATGCAGGTCAGCGCGTCAGCAGCCAGGCGACGATGACCAACACGACCAGCGCAACCAGTATCAAAGTGACCCGCGATCGGGGCATCCCGGCATTTCCGCTCATCTGGGTTCTTCGTCGGTGTGCCGGATGCGGTTCATCAGCCCGATGCCGCGCCCCAAGGCCGCGTCCAGTGCCGCCGCGACCACGTAGGCCAGGGCCAGCACGACCGGCATCACCACGATGGTCTGGAAGACAAACCCCAGGCCAGACAGCCATAGTTCGACGCCGTCCCACCAGTTGAGGATCGCGTTCATCGGGCTCACCCTATTCGGCGGGCTCAGTGATTCCAACCGGCTCCACTAAGCTGATGCGCGGGCCTCGGTGTCCAGCCCCGAGGAGGTAGCCCATGACCCATCGCATCGCGTTGTTGTCCACGTCCGACACCGACCTGCTGTCGGCCCGCGCGTCGCTTGCGGCCTACAACTTGGGCAACCCGGCGCGTCAGGCGATCGAGGACGTGCTCGGCGATGCCGAGGTCGTTGTGCTTCGGGTGCTGGGTTCGTCGGCGGAGGTGGCCGACGAGCTCACCGCCCTGCGGGCCACCGGCCTGCCACTGATCGTGCTCGGCGGCGAACGCGCACCGAGCGCCGAGTTGATGGAATGTTCGACGGTCCCGATCGGTCTTGCGGCGCAAGCACACTCATATCTGGCTGAAGGCGGACCGGCCAATCTCGCTCAGCTGCACGCGTTTTTGTGCGACACCGTGTTGCTCACCGGTGAGGGATTCGACGAGCCGGCGGTGATCCCGGAGTGGGGCTTCGCCGATCGGCCCGCGGTCGGCGGGTCCGTTCGGGTCGGTGTGCTGTACTACCGGGCCCACGAAGTCAGCGGCAACTCCGGTTTCGCGCACGCGCTCGCCGACGCGATCGATGCCACCGGCGACGCGGTCGGTGTGCCGATTTTCGCTTCCTCGTTGCGCAGCGCGCCCGACGAATTGTTCGCCGCGCTGGGCAGTTTGGATGCCGTCGTGGTCAGCATGCTGGCGGCCGGAGGCTCGAAGTCGGCCGCCGCCGGCGCCGGTGAAGACGACTCCTCGTGGGACATCGAACGCATCGCGGCGATGAACATCCCGGTGCTGCAGGGCCTTTGCCTGACGTCGTCGCGCGAGGAGTGGGCGTCGAACGACGACGGCGTGACCCCGCTGGACTCTGCGACACAAATCGCGATCCCCGAGTTCGACGGTCGCATCATCACCGCGCCGTACTCCTTCAAGGAGATCGACGACGACGGCCTCCCCCACTACGTCGCCGACGAGGAGCGCTGCGCGCGGGTCGCAGCGATCGCGGTGAATCACGCCAAGCTGCGCCGAATCCCCAACAAGGACAAGAAGTTAGCGCTGGTGTTGTCGGCCTATCCCACCAAGCACTCGCGGGTGGGCAACGCCGTCGGCCTCGACACCCCCGCGTCCGCAGTGCGGCTGCTGCACCGTCTTGCCCGGGACGGTTACGACGTGGGCGATGGCTTTGGTGTGCTCGGCATCGACGACGAGACCGAGGCCGGCGACCGGTTGATGCACAGGCTGATCGACGCCGGCGGCCAGGACGAACAGTGGCTGAGCACGACACAGGTGGACGGCGCGCAGGTGAAAGTGACTGCGGCGCAGTACGCCGAGTGGACCGCGAACCTACCCGCCGACTTGCGTGATGCGATGGCCGGGGCGTGGGGGGCGGCGCCGGGGCGGCTGTTCGTCAACGACGACGGCGACCTGGTGATCGCCGCGCTGCGGTCGGGCAACGTCGTGCTGATGATTCAGCCGCCGCGCGGGTTCGGCGAGAACCCTGTGGCGATCTACCACGACCCGGATCTGCCTGTCAGCCATCACTATCTGGCCGCCTACCGCTGGCTGGAGCACGGTTTCGGCGCCGACGCGGTGGTGCATCTCGGCAAACACGGATCGATGGAGTGGCTGCCGGGCAAGAACGCGGCACTGTCGGCGGCTTGTGCCACCGACGCCGTGTTGGGGAATCTGCCGCTGATCTACCCGTTCCTGGTCAACGATCCCGGTGAGGGCGCCCAGGCGAAGCGGCGCGCCCATGCAACGATCGTCGACCATCTGATCCCGCCGATGGCGCGTGCCGAAAGCTACGGCGACATCGCCCGACTCGAGCAGCTACTCGACGAGTACGGCAACATCGCGGCAATGGACCCGGCCAAGCTGCCGGCAATCCGCGGCGAAATCTGGAACCTGATGCGGGCCGCGGAGATGCATCGCGATCTCGGACTCGACGACCGCCCCGACGACGATGAGTTCGACGACTTCTTGCTCCACGTCGACGGCTGGCTGTGTGAAATCAAGGACGCCCAGATCCGCGACGGTCTGCACGTCCTGGGCGAAGTGCCGACCGGGCCGGCGCGGGTCAACCTGGTGCTGGCGATCCTGCGCGCCGCCCAGGTGTGGGGCGGTCGCGACCACGCCGTCCCCGGATTGCGCACCGCCCTTGGGTTGAAGGACGGCGCCGAAACCGCGGCGGTGGACGAGATCGAGAGTCGCGCACGCACATTGGTCGAGGCGATGGAAGCCGCCGGCTGGGACGCCTCAGCCGTCGACGCGCTGCACGACGAGCCGGACGTGCGGGCCTCGCTGCGGTTCGCCGCCACCGAGGTGGTGCCCCGGCTCTCGGGTACGGCCGGCGAGCTTGATGCCGTAATGCAGGCTCTGGCAGGAGGTTTCGTGCGGCCTGGCCCGTCCGGCTCTCCGCTGCGAGGTCTGGTCAACGTGCTGCCGACCGGCCGCAACTTCTACACCGTCGACCCGCGGGCGGTGCCGTCACGGCTGGCCTGGCAGACCGGCCAGACGATGGCGGAGTCGCTGCTGCAGCGCTACCTCGACGACACCGGCAGCTACCCCGAGTCGGTCGGGCTGTCGGTGTGGGGAACCAGTGCGATGCGCACGTCCGGCGACGACATCGCCGAAGTGCTGGCGCTGCTCGGGGTTCGGCCGGAATGGGACGAGGCGTCACGGCGGGTCAGCCGGCTGGAGGTGATCCCGCTCGAGGAACTCGGGCGGCCCCGTATCGACGTGACGATCCGGATCTCCGGTTTCTTCCGCGACGCGTTCCCGCACGTGGTGATGATGCTTGACGACGCGGTACAGATGGTGGCGCTGCTCGACGAGTCCGACGAGGAGAATTACGTTGCCGCGCACGCCCGCGCCGACCTTGCCGACCACGGCGACCAACGACGTGCCACCACAAGGGTTTTCGGATCGAAGCCGGGATCATACGGCGCGGGCATCCTGCAGGTCGTCGAGGCGGGCACTTGGCGCGACGACAAGGACCTGGCCGAGGTCTACACCGCGTGGGGCGGTTTCGCCTACGGCCGCGGACTGGACGGCGCCGCGGCAGCGGCGGACATGCGCACCAACTACGCGCGAATCAAGGTGGCGGCCAAGAATATCGACACCCGCGAACATGACATCATCGACAGCGACGATTATTTCCAGTACCACGGCGGCATGGTCGCGACGATTCGCGCGTTGACCGGGTCCGATCCGAAGGCCTATGTAGGCGACTCGACAACCCCCGACGCGGTGCGCACCCGCACGCTGTCCGAGGAGACCGCGCGGGTGTTTCGGGCCCGGGTGGTCAACCCGCGCTGGATTTCCGCGATGCGCCGGCACGGCTACAAAGGTGCGTTCGAACTCGCCGCGACCGTCGATTACCTCTTCGGCTTCGACGCGACCGCGGGCGTCGTTCACGACTGGATGTACGAAAAGCTGGCCGAGTCCTATGTTCTCGACCCCGAAACCCGTGAGTTTCTGGACAAGTCGAACCCGTGGGCGCTGCACGGGATGGTCGAGCGTCTGCAGGAGGCCGCCGACCGCGGCCTGTGGGCCGACCCGTCGCCGGAGACGATGGCCGCGCTGCGACAGGCCTACCTGGAGGTGGAAGGCGACATCGAGGACCGTGCCGGTGCCTGAGTCAGTCCGGGTTCGCGTCCTGGGGGTCGGCATGGGTCCCCAGCACGTCACCCCGGAAGTCGCCGAGGCGCTGCGGTCGGTCGATTACGTGGTGGCCGCGTTCAAAGGTCCCGGCGACGAACTGCTCGCGCTGCGTTGGGAGATCGTCGACGCCTGCACCGACGGCTCGATCGACGTTGTGGCGGTGCATGATCCGGAGCGGGACCGCTCGACCGGCCTAACCGACCAGGGGTATCAGCGCGCGGTGGCCGACTGGCACGACGCCCGCGCCGAGGCCTACGCCGATGTGCTGCGCGAGCGGCGCGGCACCGCGGCGTTCCTGGTATTCGGCGACCCATCGCTGTACGACTCCACCATCCGGGTCATCGAGAAGATCCAGACGCTTGGTGTGCCAGTCGAATTCGACGTGCTGCCGGGGATCAGCGCGCCGCAAGTGCTGGCCGCGCGGCACCGCATCGTGTTGCACGAGGTCGGCCGCCCGGTGCACATCACCACCGGTCGCCTGCTGCAGGACGCCGTCGCCGCCGGGCAGGACAACATCGTCGCGATGCTCAACCCGCCGCCGGAACGGTTTGACGTGACCGGTCTGGACGACTGGATGGTGTGGTGGGCAGCCAATCTCGGGGCGCCTAGTGAGCGTCTGATCGCGGGGCGGTTCGGCGATGTCGACCGGCAGATCGCCAAGGCCCGAGCGCACGCTCGCGCCGAGGCCGGCTTCGTGATGGACATCTATCTGTTCCGGCGACCCTGATGGCTCAGCGGGTGCTGCTGCTGGGCGGGACATCGGAGGCGCGCGCGCTGGCCGCGCGGCTGGTGGCCGACGGTGTCGACGTGACGAGTTCGCTCGCCGGCCGGGTTGCCCGCCCGAGGCTTCCCGAGGGCCGGGTGCGGATCGGCGGGTTCGGCGGCGTCGACGGGTTGCGAAAGGCATTGGCGGACTTCGACGTCGTGGTCGACGCCACCCATCCCTTCTCGGCGACGATGTCCGCCAACGCGTTACACGCGTGCGCCGCCGAGTCGGTTCCGCTGCTGCGGTTGCAACGCCCCGGCTGGGGCTCGCGCGCCGCGCGAGAGTGGCATTGGGTGAACTCGCACACGGAGGCGGCCGACGAGGCGCGGCGGCTGGGCAGTCGGCCGCTGTTGACGGTCGGCCGCCAGCAACTGGCGGCGTTTGTCGCAGCGCTCGGCGAGCTGCCCGTGCTGGCCCGGGTTGTGGACGAGCCGGACTTCGCGCTGCCCGCGCCGTGGCAGCTGGTCCACGACCGTGGGCCGTATGCCTTGGCCGGCGAGCTGGCCTTGCTTCGCGGGCATCGCGCGGATGTGTTGGTGACCAAAGACTCCGGCGGCGAGTACACCTGGCCGAAGATGCAGGCCGCCGACGAGTTGGGCATCCCGGTTGTCATCGTGAGCCGACCCGCGGTTCCCGTCGGCGTGCCGGTGGTGGCCGATGTGGACGATGCCGTCGAGTGGCTACGCGGATAAGCCGTGAACGGCCCGCGCGAAGCGTTGCGCCAGACCGGGATGGCCGGCCCAATGGGTGTGCAGGTAGGCGGCGTGCAGGGTCGGTGTGGCGAAACCCTCGGGGCCGGCAGGCAGCTGCCAGGCCGGCTGGCCCGCGACCGCAGTGGTTGTGGTGCGGTGAAACTCGTGTCCGGTGACCTGCTGGCCGGCTTCGGCGAGCACTGAGTCCGCTGGGCTGGTCGCGGTTCGGTAGCCGAGCGTGAGCCGCGGCGTCATGGCGGCGTCGACGGGCACCGCCCCCACCATCGGCGTGCCGTCGAGCGAGCGGCACAGGTAGAGCAGCCCGGCGCACTCGGCAACAGTCGGAGCGCCTCCGGCTATGGCGGAGTGCAGTTCTGCTGTCAGGCAACGGTTCCCGGCGAGCTCGGCGGCGTGCACCTCGGGGAATCCGCCACCCAGGTAGATGCCCGCGGTCCCGACCGGCAGAGTCGGGTCGGTCAGCGGGTCGAATTCGGCCACCTCGCATCCAGCGGCTCGCAAGAGTTCTTCGGTTTCGGCGTATCGGAACGTGAACGCCCGCCCGCCGGCCAGCGCGACGACGGGCCGCGTTTGCGAGGGCGGCTGGATTTCCTGCGCCGGCTCCCACGGCGTGTCGCTCAGCGGGCCCGCGCCACGAGCAAGGTCCAGGATCGCCTCGATATCGACATGTGCCGCAATCACTTCCGCCATTCGCCTGATCGTCTGCTCCGATTCGGCGCGCTCGGCGGCCGGCACCAGACCGAGGTGGCGGGACGGCGTCACGATGCCGTCGTCGCGGGGTAGGACGCCGAGCACCGGGATGCCGACGGGTTTCAGGGCGTCGCGGACCTCGTCGGCGTGGCGTGCGCTGCCCGCCTTGTTGAGGATGACGCCGGCGATGCGAACCGACGCGTCGAATGCCGCAAGTCCGGCGATCATCGCGGCATGCGTCCGCGATGCGTGCGAGATGTCGACCACAAGCAGCACGGGGGATGTCGTCAATGCGGCGACATGGGCGGTCGACGCCTCGCCGGCGGTACCCAGCCGGCCGTCGAAAAGCCCCATCACACCTTCGATGACGGCGACGTCCGCCTTTCGGGCGCCGTGCAGCAGCAGAGGCACGACGCGCTGTTCGCCGACCAGAAAAGGGTCGAGGTTGCGGCCCGGCCGACCGGTGGCCAGGGCGTGGTAGCCGGGATCGATGAAGTCGGGCCCCACCTTGTGGCCGGATACCGTCAGGCCGCGCGCGACCAGGGCGGCCATCAATCCGGTTGCGACAGTGGTCTTTCCGTGTCCGGATGCTGGCGCGGCGACGACGACCCGGGGAAGCTGCGCGGCTACCACTCGATGCCTCGCTGGCCTTTCTGACCGGCATCCATCGGGTGCTTCACGTTGGTCATCTCGGTGACCAGGTCGGCGATCTCGATCAGTCGCAGGTCGGCACTGCGGCCGGTGATCACGACGTGTTGGTGGCCCGGCCGATTCGCGAGGGTCTCGACGATGTCGTCGACGTCGACCCAGCCCCACGTCATCGGGTAGGTGAATTCGTCGAGCACGTAAAGGTCGTGGGATTCGGCGGCCAGGCGCCGCTTGATCTCCGCCCATCCCGCCGCGGCCTCCTGGGCATGGTCAACCTCGGTGCCCGCCTTGCGACTCCACGACCAACCCGAGCCCATCTTGTGCCATTCGACCGCACCACCCTCGCCGGTCTCGGTGTGCAGCGCGCCCAGCCGCTCCAGCACGGTCTGCTCACCGATCCGCCACTTGGCGGACTTGACGAACTGGAACACCCCGATCCGGAATCCCTGATTCCACCCACGCAGCGCCAACCCGAAGGCGGCGGTGGACTTTCCCTTCCCGTCGCCGGTGTGCACCATCAGCAGCGGGCGATTACGGCGCTGGCGCGTCGTGAGCTTGTCGTCGGGGACGACCGACACCTGGCCCTGCGGCATCAGGCCGCTCCGGCAGTGGTGGCGCCGCGGACGATGTCGGCCAGCGCCTGAGCGTTCACCTGTGCGAGCGGCACGTGCTCGGCGTTGAGGTGGTGAGCCAAGTTCTCGGCCAAACCCATTCGCATCCGGCCGCTTTCGCAGTCGACGACGATGCTCGAGACGCCCCGGTCGACCAGATGCGCCGCGGCCTGGTGCGCCCGTCCGACAGGATCGGATCCCGCAGTCGCGCGACCGTCGGTGACGACGACGAGCAGCGGTCGTCGACTCGGATCGCGCAGCCGCTCGCGTTGCACCACCTCGGCGGCCTTCATCAGCCCCTCGGCGAGCGGTGTCCGTCCACCGGCCGGCAGGCCGTCGAGTCGCTTTGCCGCGATCTCGATCGATCCGGTTGGTGGAAGCGCGATTTCGGCCGCTTGATCCCTGAACGTGACGACACCCACCCTGTCGCGTCGCCGGTAGGCGTCGAGCAACAGCGACAGGATGGCCGTCTTGACCTGACGCATCCGTTCCCGCGCCGCCATCGACCCCGAGGTGTCGACGACGAACACCACCAAATTGGCTTCGCGGCCCTCGCGGACTGCTCCCCGAAGGTCATTGGGCTGCAGAAGAAGCCGACCGTGGCTGCGGCCGCGCGCGACCTGATGCGGGGCCGCGGCCCGAAAGGTCTCCGCGAGGTGAATGCCCGAGTCTGACCGCGGACTGGCACCGGTGCGCCGACCGCTCGTCGTCCGCGCCCGGCTACGCCGGCCGGCATGTCCGTCCCCCACGCCTCGCACCGCGAAAAGCTTCGTCTTGTAGGGCTCGCCGGCGCCGACCGGCGGTGTGGACGCGGAATTCCGCTGGCCGCCAGAACTCTGCGGTTCGGGCGCGTCCTGCCCGCCGCCAGAGTCGTCTGGATCGGTGTCGGGGTCTGGGCCGTGGTCGGTGTCAGGCGGGAGCAACTCGTCGAGTTCGTCCTCGTCGAGGCCCGGCGCATCGAAGGGATTGCGCCGACGGCGGTGCGGGAGAGCCAATTTCGCGGCGGCACGCAGGTCGTCGATGTTCGGGGCGTCGCGGTGGTGCCACGCGGCGTGCGCCGCTGCGGCCCGCGCCATCACGATGTCGGCGCGCATGCCGTCGACGCCGGCCGCCGAGCAGACTTCGGCGATCGTGAGCAGTGCGGCATCGGTGAGCTGGATGCGGTTCAGGATCGACTGAGCGTGCTGTATCCGATTGCGCAGTCGCTCTTCGGCATTCGCGTACTGGGCGCGAAAGCCCTGCGGGTCGGCGTCGAACTGCAGGCGTCGGCGCACCACTTCGGCTCGCTGTGCCGGGTCCCGCGGCGCGGCGACCTCGACGGTGAGCCCGAAGCGGTCGAGCAACTGCGGCCGCAGTTCACCCTCTTCGGGATTCATCGTGCCGACGAGGACGAACTTCGCCGCGTGGGTCACCGATATACCGTCGCGTTCCACGGTCACGGTTCCCATCGCAGCCGCATCCAGGAGCAGATCGACCAGATGGTCGTGCAGCAGGTTGACCTCGTCGACGTAGAGGATTCCGCGGTGCGCGTTGGCCAGCAGCCCCGGTTCGAAGTGGACGGCGCCTTCACCGAGCGCTTGCTTGAGGTCGATCGATCCGGCCACCCGGTCTTCGGTGGCTCCGACGGGGAGCTCGACCAGTCGCACGGGCCGGGTATCCACGGGCGCGTCGGGACCGAATGTTCCGTCGGGTGAGGTCGGGTTCGGCTGTGCGGGGTCGGTGGAGAATCGGTCACCGGCGATGACGTCAATGGGCGGCAGGATCTGCGTGAGCGCGCGCACCATCGTCGACTTCGCGGTTCCCTTCTCGCCGCGCACCAGCACGCCGCCGATGCCGGGATCGATGACGCTGAGAACGAGCGCCAGCGCCATGTCGTCCAGCCCGCCGGGGGCATTGGGATCACCGCCGACGACGGCGGGAAACGGATACAGCTGACTTTTCATGCGGGATTTCCCCTGTTCGCGGGGTGCCTTGCGGCCATTACGCTAGCATCGCCGCCGTGCCGACCTCTGACCTGCGGGTGACCGTCGTCGGCGTCGGCGCCGACGGGTGGGACGGCCTGACGCCGGCCGCGCAGGCCGTCATCGCGTCGGCGGACGTCGTGCTGGGCGGCCCGCGTCAGCTGGGTCTGCTGCCCGTCACCGACGGGCAGGTCCACCAGGCCTGGCCGTCCCCGTTGAGCGCGGCGTTGCCCGCGCTGTTGACACAGTTCGCGGGCCGGCGGGTGGTCGCGCTGGCCTCCGGCGACCCGATGCTCAGCGGCATCGGAACCACGCTCGTCGACATCATGGGCTCCGACCGGGTGACGGTCATCCCACATCTGTCGTCGGTGACCCTCGCGCGGTCGCGGCTCGGCTGGTCCGCCGAATCCACCGCGGTGGTCAGCGTCGTCGGCCGTGACGTGCGCGCGGTGCTGCGGGAGCTCGCACCCGGACGCCGGGTGTTGGTGCTGTCGTCCGACGAGAAAACCCCTGCGGCGCTTGCCGAGTTGCTTGTCGCGCGCGGATACGAAACGAGTCGCTTTGTCGTGTTGGGCGACCTCGGCAGCGACCGCGAGACGGTGCACGACTCGACGGCCGGCGACTTCCCGGGCGATGCGCCGCGACTCAATATCGTTGCGCTGCAACTGAACGGGCCACTGCTCACGGGGTGGACGGCCGGGCTGCCCGACGACGCGTTCGAGCACGACGGCCAACTCACCAAGCGAGATCTGCGCGCCGCCGCGTTGGCTCGCCTGCTTCCCGCTCCGGGCCAGCTGTTGTGGGACGTCGGCGCCGGCGCCGGTTCGGTGGGCATCGAGTGGATGCGCGCCCACCCGACGTGCCGAGCCGTCGCGATTGAGGCCGACCCGCAGCGAACCGAACGGATCACCCGCAACGCGCGATCGCTGGGCGTACCCGCGCTGCATGTTGTCTGTGGCGAGGCTCCGGAGTCGTTGAACGACTTGGCTTCTCCCGATGCAATTTTCATCGGCGGCGGCGCGAGCCGGCCCGGACTGTTGCAGCACTGCCTCGACGCGCTGCCCGACGGCGGCCGGATCGTCGTACACGCGGTCACGGTCGAGACCGAGACCGTACTCGCTACGGCCTACGCCGAGCACGGCGGCGAGCTCGTGCGCATTCACGTCGAGCATGCCGGGCCCGTCGGGTCATTCACCGGCTGGACGCCGTCGCGCGCCGTGACGCAGTGGGCGTTCACGAAGTAGCCGTCCGGTCGCGTTGCGGGTCATATAGGTGGCTCTCCCCTGCCCGCGGATCCGCTTGGGCGGCAAGCGCATTGCCCACCATGACGACGGCGGCCTGCTTGATACCGGCCGCCTCGACCCGATCGGCGATGTCGGCGACGGTGCCGCGAAGGACGAGCTCCTCGGGTTGCGAGGCCCGGTACACCACCGCGACCGGGCAGGCCGGACCGTAGGCCGGTGCGATTTCTTCCATCAGACTGCGGATGGCGGTGATCGCCAAGTGCAGCACCAACGTTGCGCGAGTCGCGGCGAAGGCGGCCAGCGACTCGGTGCCGGGCATCGCGGTGGACCGCGCCTGCGTTCGGGTCAACACCACCGACTGCGCGACCAGCGGGACCGTGAGCTCGCGACCGACTCGCGCCGCGGCGGCGGCGTACGCGGGCACCCCCGGCGTGATCTCCCATGGCACGCCGGCACAGTCGAGTCGACGGGTTTGCTCCGATACCGCGCTGTACAGCGACGGGTCGCCCGACACCAACCGAACAACCAGTCGTCCGGCCCGGTGCGCCTCGATGATCGCCGCGACAATCTCGTCGAGGTTCAGGTTCTGCGTGTCGATCAATTCTGCTGTCGGAGAACAGCTTTCCAGCACGCCGGGATCGAGGTAGCTACCCGGGTACAGAACGGAGTCGGCCGTCGCGAGCAGCCGGGCGGCCCGGACGGTCAACAGGTCGGCGGCGCCCGGCCCGGCGCCGACGAACTGCACGGCGTTCATTGCACCCACCGGGGCGTCCAGACTCGGCCGGACGGGGTGGCCCTGGTGCTCGAGGCGCCCACCAAGACGAGGCATTTCATGTCGACGGAGTCGGCGTCGAGATCACCCAGCGTGGTCACGGTCAGCGATTCCTCGGCTCGCCCGACGTCGCGTCCGACGACGACAACGGTGTCGGCGGGCCGATGTTCGAGCAGGATCTCGCGAGCCAGCTTGATCTGGTCGGGGCGTGAGCGCGAGGCCGGGTTGTACACGGCCAGAACCAGGTCGGCGTCCGCAATCGCCCGCAACCGCTGCTCGATCACCGACCAGGGCTTGAGCCGATCCGACAGGCTCATCACCGCGAAGTCGGCGCCGAGCGGCGCCCCGGCCAACGCGGCGACGGCGTGCGCAGCAGAGACGGCGGGCAGCACCCGGATCGGAACGTCGGCGAATCGCTCGTCCTCGGCAGCCTCGAAGACCGCCGACGCCATACCGAATACCCCTGCGTCGCCGCCGGATACGACCGCGACGGACTCGCCGCGCAGCGCGAGGTCGAGCGCGAACCGGGCCCGGTCGACTTCGACGGTGTTACCTGATGCGTGGCGCTGCAGACCTTCCCGCTGCGGCACCCGCGCCACGTACGGTGCGTAACCGACCACGTGTTGCACCTCGGCCAGTGCGGACGACGCCTCCGGTGTCATCCAACCATCTGGGCCGGGCCCGAGGCCGATGACGAGCAGCTCCGCGACATCGTCGCGGGTGGAAAGCGTTGCGGGATCGGGTTCCTCGACCATGATGCGGGACCGTCGGCCGTTGATCGAGTCGCCGTTGACCACAATCAGCGACAGATACGGAACGGTCGATTCGTCGACATCGGCGACCGGCATCCAGCGCTGCTGGGGATGACTGGCCCGCTCGATGTACATCGCGTGGTCGAGCCGCCCGGCGGCGGCAAGGGCGCGACGCACGGCCGGAAAGGTGCGGCCGAGTTTCATGATGATCGCGCCGTCGGTGTCGGCCAGCCTCCGCGCGAGTTCCGCTTCGGGCAGCGTCCCGGGCAGCACAGTCAGCACGTCGGTCTGCCGGACCAGCGGTGAGGAGACGGCCGCGGTCGCGGCGGTGAATGCGGGTATCCCTGGGATGATCTCGGTGGCGAACCGGGTGCTGAGCCGGTCGTGCATATACATGAACGAGCCGTAGAACAGCGGATCCCCTTCGGCGAGAAGGGCCACGGAGCGGCCAGCGTCCAGATGCGCGGCCAGCCGGCCGGCCGATTCCTCGTAGAACTCGGCCAGCGCTCCGGCGTAGCCGCCGGGGTGATCGGTCGTCCCGGTCGTCAGTGGGTAGCGCAGTTCCTCCTCGATGGCAGCCGCCGGAATCAGGTCCGCCGCGATGGTCCGCGCGTAGGACTGCTTGTTGACGCCGGCGTGGTAGGCGATGACGTCGGCATCGCCGATGATCCGCGCCGCTTTGCGGGTGATCAGCTCGGGATCCCCTGGGCCCAAGCCGATTCCGTAGAAGCGAGCGGTTGTCATTCGGCCTCCGAGGCCAACGCGTTGATGGCCGACGACGTGATCGCCGATCCACCGCGGCGTCCGCGCACCGTCACGAAGGGGATGTCGATGCCGTGATCGCGGGCGAACGATGCAAGGGCGTCCTTGGATTCAGCGGCGCCGATGAATCCGACCGGACAGCCGACGATCGCGGCCGGCCGGGGTCCGCCGTCGATCAGCATCTCCAGTAGGTGGAACAGCGCGGTCGGGGCGTTGCCGATCGCAACGACTGCGTTGTGCAGCAACGGTTCCCACAGCGACACGGCCGCTGCGGTGCGGGTGGTGTTCCATTGCTTCGCCAGGGCCGGCACGCCGGGTTCGTTCAGAAAGCAGTGCACGTCGTTGCCGGCGGGTAGCCTGCCGGCGGTGATACCGGTGGCGACCATGGTCGCGTCGCACAGGATGGGCGCGCCGGAACGCAGGGCCGAGCGCGCGGCGGAGACCAACCTGGGGTGGATGACCAAGTCATCCACGAGGTCCGGCTGTCCGGTGCCGTGAATCATTCGGACAGCGACCTTTTCGGCGTCGGTGGGGATATGTGACAGGTCGGCTTCGCGGCGGATGGTCGCGAAGGAGTCCGCGTAAATCGCGGGGCCGTCGGCGATGTACTCGTAGCGTCTGGTCGGTCGGCTCGCCTGGGTCACTCGGATGCCTCCGGGGCGTTCGGGACGAGGACGCCGCGCCACGGCGTAACGACGACATGGTGCACACCGGCCGCGGTTTCGAGTAACGAGCCGACAAGATCAGGGGTCAAGACGCCGTAATCGGCGGGCACGTGAGTACCGCCGGGCACATGTCCGTACGCCAGCGGCGGCGCCGCAGCGGGGATGCGCGGGTCGGCGGTGACGGGCGGCTGCAGTGGCCGGGCGAGTTCGCGAATGTGCCACGGAGCATCATCGCCCGTTCCCCGAGCGTCGACGAATTGTGCTGCCAACTCGGCCAATTGATCGGCAACCTTATGCAGTGACGTGACGGCGCCCCAATGACCGCCGACGCGCAACTGGACTGCGTCGTCGCCGAGCGCCACGCACCCCAGGTCGGTGCCACGCTTTCCGGCGCCCGTGAGGCGATCGAGTAGATCGCCGCGGCCGTCGTCGAGCGTGAACAGGAAACGCCCCGGTAACTGGCCAAGCCGGTGTTCGGTGCACAGCAGGGTGTCGAGGCGGGTGATTGTCGGGCGCAGATCGGCGCGGCCGCCCGCCAAGCCGGTCTGCGGTGAAGCGAGCACGTTCCGCACGAGTTCGTGTGTGCGCGTTGGTATCAGGCCGGTGGACTCGATCGCCGTCACGACGTCGTGCGCCAACTGAGCGCCATCGCCCGGCAATCCGCGAAGTTGCAGATTCGCTCGGCGAGTCAGGTAAATACCACCGTCGGCGTACGCCTGGCTGACCTCGGACAGGCGCCGCAGCGCCGTCGTGGGAAGCAGGCCACCCATCAGCCTAATGCGCACCAGCAGACCGTCGTCGGCCTGCCATGGGCGCCACACGCCGGGGCACATATCCGCCCGACTGCGCGCGTCCGTCGTCATCAGCTGAGCTCGCTGACCTTGTCCATCATCGCCTGGGCGACGTCGATGGCGCTGGTGTCCGGGCTTGCCGATCCGGGGTCTGACGGTCGCCGGTCGCCGAAGAAAACGATCTCCACCTCCACGATGCAGTTCATTCGAACACCGACGGCCCGAGCCTGTGGCGTAGGCTGCAGCGCCGGCATGTTGGGCAGCGTCGAGGTTGCCGTATTCGTAGCTGCGACAACGGAATCGGTGACTCGAATGTCGTCGATCACCGTCGACGTGTCGATGGGGCCGGCTTTTTCGTCCGTAGTCTGGCCTTTGCATTGCTGCCACTGGTCGGGGAACTTTGCGAAAAGCGCCCGCGCCTCTGCCGCCGAAGGCAGCGTCACGACGCCCTGCATCACGCTGATCACCTGAGCCGGGTCGCCGTCGTTCCACCACGACACCGACGCCACGGTTTGGGCATTCGCCGGGCCGTAGACGCTCTTTTGCAGCATCGTCGTCACCTCGAGGCAATCGGCCGACTCCGGCGGCGCCTCGCGCTGGTCGAGGACATCGGCGCCACCGAACTTGGCGGGCGCACGGGCGACGAACGGCTGCCCGAGCATCTTCGACAGCGTTCTGCCGTCGAGCAACACCTTCTTGACGACAAGGCCGCTGAGCGGCCTGGGCTTCAGGTTTGGCGCGGGCTTCGCCGTGCCGTCGATGACCGGACCACATCCCACGGCGACAGCGGAAGCCACCGCACACACCGTCGCGAGTCCGACTATCCGCATGGCTACTTCTTTGTGCCTTTGTCCCCCGCGGCGTCCGTCGACAACGCGGCGACGAACGCCTCCTGCGGCACGTCGACCCGACCGATGGTCTTCATCCGCTTCTTGCCTTCCTTCTGCTTTTCCAGCAGTTTGCGCTTACGGGTGATGTCACCGCCGTAGCACTTGGACAGCACGTCCTTGCGGATCGCGCGAATGTTCTCGCGGGCAATGATTTTCGACCCGATGGCGGCCTGGACCGGCACCTCGAACTGCTGGCGCGGGATGAGCTCCTTGAGCCGCGTGGTCATCTTGTTGCCGTAGGCGGCGGCGCCATCCTTGTGCACGATCGCACTGAACGCATCGACGGCCTCACCCTGCAGCAGGATGTCGACCTTGACCAGCGAAGCCTCCTGTTCACCCGCTTCTTCGTAGTCGAGGCTGGCGTAGCCACGGGTGCGCGATTTCAGCGAGTCGAAGAAGTCGAAGATGATCTCGCCCAGCGGCATCGTGTAGCGCAGCTCGACCCGCTCGGGCGAGAGGTAGTCCATACCGCCGAGTTCACCACGGCGAGACTGGCAGAGTTCCATGATCGTGCCGATGAACTCGCTCGGCGCGATCACCGTCGTCTTCACCACCGGTTCGTAGACGGTGCGCACCTTGCCTTCTGGCCAGTCCGACGGGTTGGTGACGATGACTTCGGAGTTGTCCTCTTTCACCACGCGGTAGACGACGTTCGGCGACGTAGAGATGAGGTCGAGGTCGAATTCGCGTTCCAGACGCTCGCGGGTGATTTCCATGTGCAGCAGCCCGAGGAATCCACACCGGTACCCGAAGCCAAGCGCCACCGAGGTTTCCGGCTCGTAGGTCAGCGCGGCGTCGTTGAGTTGCAGCTTGTCCAGCGCGTCGCGCAGATCCGGATAGTCCGATCCGTCCACGGGATACAGCCCCGAGTACACCATCGGCTTGGGTTCGCGATAGCCGGTCAGCGCCTCCTTGGCGCCGTTCTTCGCGGTGGTGACGGTGTCACCGACCTTCGACTGGCGGACGTCTTTCACACCGGTGATGAGGTAGCCGACCTCGCCGACCCCAAGTCCCGCCGAGGCTTTCGGCTCCGGTGAGACGATGCCGACCTCGAGCAGTTCGTGGGTCGCGCCGGTGGACATCATCTGAATGCGCTCACGCGGGACGATTTTGCCGTCGACCACCCGAACGTAGGTGACCACGCCGCGGTAGATGTCGTAGACCGAGTCGAAAATCATTGCGCGCGTTGGGGCGTCGGCTTCGCCGGTAGGCGGCGGCACCTCCCGCACCACGTGGTCGAGCAGCTCGGCCACGCCCTCGCCCGTCTTGCCAGAGACCCTTAAGACATCAGTGGGTTCGCAGCCGATGATGTGAGCGATCTCGCCGGCGTAGCGCTCCGGGTCGGCGGCGGGCAAGTCGATCTTGTTGAGCACCGGGATGATGTGCAGGTCGCGGTCGAGCGCCAGATACAGGTTGGCCAGCGTCTGGGCTTCGATGCCCTGGGCGGCGTCGACCAGCAGCACCGCGCCCTCACAGGCCTCCAGCGCACGGGACACCTCGTAGGTGAAGTCGACGTGACCGGGGGTGTCGATCAGGTGCAGGACATGATCGACGCCGTCGACCTGCCACGGCAGGCGGACGTTCTGCGCCTTGATCGTGATGCCGCGCTCGCGCTCGATGTCCATCCGGTCGAGGTATTGCGCGCGCATCGACCGCTCGTCGACGACGCCGGTGAGCTGCAGCATCCGGTCGGCCAGCGTGGACTTGCCGTGGTCGATGTGGGCGATGATGCAGAAGTTCCGAATCTTCGCCGGCGCGGTGAAGGTCTGGTCGGCGAAACTGCTGATGGGAATCTCCTGGTGAAGCCGGGCTTAGGCGCTACCAGCGTATCCAGCCGGGTGCGGTCCGGCACAATCGCGGCACGGTTCGGCAAAACGAAACCCCCGGAGTCGCCCCCCGGGGGTCCGTTGTCGTGCGGGTGCTACATGGTCGGCATCAAGGCACTGAAGTCGAAGTATCCCAGGATGTCGCTGAACCCGAGCTGCAAGAAGTCGGTGATCGCCGAACTGACGCCGCCTTCCAGGAATTCGACGTGCGGCCCGAAGATGTCGCCGGCGTCGATCAGGTCACCGCCGTTCAGCAATGCGAACAGGCCGACGTTGTACGCGTTGGCGAACTCCGTCAGCGCACCGTTGAATACGTCGTAGGAGCCAATCGGCCCGTCGGTGACGTTGTCCGGGTTGAAGCCGAACACGAGGGTGTTGAAGAAGTCGGTGGTGTCGGCAGTGGCAATGGTGTCCCATGGGAGAGCGCCGGTGCCGTCGATGACCTTGTCGGAGAGCCCGGCGGCGTCGGCAATCGAGCCGAAGACACCGTTGAGCCCCTCGATCTCGGCGGTGAACGTGGAGCTGAGGTCGACGGGGTCAGCTGCGCCGGGCATGGCATCGCCCAACGGGACCTGGAGGAAGGACAGATCCTGCTGGAAGTAGCCGGACAGGTCGTCGATACCCCGGTCGTAGAACCAAATGGCAGGGTTCTCCGAAGCCAAGGCGGCAGCAACATTGCCGTCCGAGCCGATGAAAATGTCGGCCGGCGCCACGTCGTTCGGGTTGAGCAGCCCGTATAACGTGGCGTTGTACGAATCGGCGAATTGGATTGCCGCGCCGTTGAGCACGTTGTAGGCGCCGGACTGACTTGAGATTCCGGCCTCGATGGGATCGACCCCGTAGAGGTAATATTCCAGGCCGGTCAGTTGAGCAGCGTCCGCCGGGTCGACCAATTTCGGCGCAAATTCCGCTACGTCGCTCGGATTGATCGCAAGGAATCCGCCATAGGTGTCGTACGCGGAGTCCGGAACTCCGGTGAGCTGCGCTCCGAATTCGAAAAGCGAATTCAGCGTCGAAATCTGGCTGGCGTTGATGCTGTCGAAGTCGATGAGATCAGTCGGCGCCGCAGATGCCAGCGGCGCGAAGGCCACTGCCGCTCCGGTCGCGAAGCCGGCCACCACACCGAGTTTGCGAGTCTCCATGCTGTCTGCCTTTCAACGAAGCCCGCCGGCGGTTCGGGACTGTACCACCGGAGGTTTCCGACCACAGGCTGCCGACGCCTGTCTCATCTTTGGAAACCTGAGATGAAAATAGCAATTCACCATGCCCGTTGAAAGGGTTTTTCTGAGTATTTTTTAGTATGGCTGCAAGCCATTCTTTTGAACTTCCAAAATGGCTCACGCTGATTAATAAATCAGTCTAAATATTATTGCTATGTGCTCCATTTAATTTACAAATGTGCGATTAGTTTGAGTTCAATAAAGGCACAAGTAAAACGTACAACGGCCTCGCGACGCCCTGGGTGTATCGACCCGCAGCACGGTTGCGGGGCGTTCCGTCCCAAAACGAAACCCCCGGAGTTGCCTCCGGGGGTCCGTTGTGGAGCGTGGAACTACGGGATCATCGACGACGCGGCCGCCGGGAGGAAGTACCCGAGCAGGTCGTTGAAGCCGAGCTGGAGGTATTCGCCAATGGCTGTGCTGACACCATCGCCCAGGTAATCGGTCGGTCCGAACAAGTCGGCAGCGGGGAGGATGTCACCGCCATTCAACAGCGCGAACAGCCCGACGTTCGATGCGTTGAAGAACTCCGTCAGCGCGCCGTTGAACACGTCGTAAGAACCCGGGTCGCCGCTGGGGTCTGCCGCCCCGAATACGAGGGCGTTGAAGGCCGCATTGGTGTCCGCCGTGTCGATGGTGTCGAACGGGAGCGGGCCGCTGCCCTGGATGATGTCGGTGGAGGGAATCCCCGCCGAGGCAACATCCGAGGCGAACAGGCCGTTCAGCGATTCGACCTCGCTGGTCAGGACGGGGGTGATGTCGATAACGGCGGCGGGGTCTGCCGCAGCCGTCGACGCCGCCTCCGACGGGAAGATCCCGAAGTAGCCCTCCAGGTCGCCCAGTCCGAAGTTGAAGAAGTACTGGGCGGCGTCCGTAGCAGTGGCCAAGCCCTGAGCGTGGTCGATCGAGGTCGCCGAGCCGATGAAGTCGGCGTCGTTGGGATCGATAGCACCGTTGTTGAGCGATGCGTAAAGCAAGACGTTGTAGGCGTCGTCGAACTTGCCCAGCGCACCGTTGAAGAGGTTGTAGGAACCGGGGTCATCGGCGAGGCCGGCCTTAACCGGGTCCACCCCGTAGATCAGGTAGTCGAACGGAGTCGTTCCATTGCCCTGGACGGTATCTACCGCCGACGGAAGGATGGTGTCGAATGGGTTGGCAGCCGTCCCGTGGACGATGTCAGCGGTGGGAACACCTGTGAGGAGCGAGTCGAAGTCGAACATTGCGTTCATCGACGCAATCTCACTGCTGACGGTAGAGGTGATTTCGACTGGGTCCGCGGACGCGAACGGTGCGAACGCGAGTGCCGCTCCGGTGGCGAAGCCAGCGGCAGCCGCGACTTTACGAATGTGCATTGGTGCGCCTTTCAAAGATTTCCACCGACAGTCCGGGCGTAACGTCGGAGGTCCCCCCAGCACCCCTAGCAAGAAGCCTGACCCAGCTGGCGGGAACCTGAGAAGAACTTAACAATCTTGTGTGTGATTTAGAAGCTTTTGCGAGGAATTGATCGAGAATTCCGCCGTTCGGACGACGTATCCGATGTGACACCTAGTGATCTCTGTTCCGGAAACGTGCTTGTCGCGGGGGGCAGATGGTGCGAAACAACGCGGTCAGCGGCGTGTGGATCACAGCGGTCCCGGCCATCAAGCTGAGAACTAGGTGTGCGTCCGGATCTCGTAAGCTGAGAACTCCCGTAACGAAGTCATACAAGCGACGCCTCTCGTAGGCGTCCGGCCAACGCGTGCGAGCGCGACCGCGACGTCCACACCTAAACTGCGAACATGCCGTCACAGTGGAGAACGTTCCAGCGGCTGGCTGAGCATTTGGTGTTCAACGAGGCGCCGAAATTGATTCGGCAGCTGCAGCATTCGCCGGCCGTCCAGCGAGGTATCAAGATCGGTCTGGATGCGCTCGCGGGCACTACCGCCGAAGCACCAGCCGAGATCACCTCCGGTCGCCCGGTGACCAGGAACAGCGCACCCACTGCACATCGGGCCCGCAGAATCGTGTACTCCCCCGACCTCGACGGCCGCGCCGATCCCGGCGAGGTCGTCTGGACGTGGGTGACTTATGAGGAAGACCCGACCCGCGGCAAGGACCGGCCTGTGCTGGTCGTCGGTCGCGACCACACCACGCTGCTCGGCTTGATGATGTCGAGCCAAGAAAGCCATGCCACCGATCGGTGTTGGGTGGGTATCGGCAGCGGCAGTTGGGACGACGAAGGCCGGCCCAGTTGGGTACGCCTGGATCGCGTGTTGGACGTCCCCGAGGAGAGCATCCGGCGCGAGGGCGCGATTCTGGACCGTGCGATTTTCGATCAGGTCGCGGCACGTCTGCGCCGCGACTACTCGTGGAGCTGAGCGGCGGCGTCAGCCCTGAGTGATGTAGGACTGCAGCTGCTCGTGCTCGCTTTCCAGCTCTTCCATCCGTGTCTTCACGACGTCGCCGATGCTCACGATGCCGATCAAGTTCCCGTCCTCGAGCACCGGCACATGCCGCACCCGGTGCTCGGTCATCAGCAACGTGAGACTGTCGACAGTGTCCGACTTGCTACAGGTCGACACCATCGACGTCATGATCTTCTCGACCGGCTGGGACAACAGCGACGCGCCATGGGCGTGCAGCTGGCGCACTACGTCGCGCTCGGAGACGATGCCTTTGAGGCCATCGGGCCCGGCTACCACCATCGCGCCGATGTTGTGCTCGGCGAGCCCGGCGAGCAACTCGGCCACCGTCGCCTGCGGGTTGATCGTCACCACCGCGTCGCCTTTGCCGCGCAACACATCTGCTATCCGCATCGAGCCTCCCCGTCGAGTGTGACCAGCTTCACATCAAGGCTACGACGAGATCGGCCGGCGTGTAAGTAGCTGGACGAAATGCGCGAAACGGCCAGGTCAGACCGGTGCGGCAGGGTCGTCGCGGCGTGTCGGTAGGTGAATGCCGACCACTAACAACCACGCGAGTGCCGCGACCCGGGCCACCGGCAGTATCGGTCCCACGGCGGTCCAGGCCAGCACCAGCATCGTCGTCTCGCAGAGCGTGGCGATCGCGATACCAGCCCACACAGTGGTTCGCGGCAACCGCCCACCGGCCGCGACGCCCGCGATCAGAATGCCGAGCGCCACCACGTGCCCGGGGCCGCCGATCAAGAAGGTCAGCAGATAGAGCGCGCGCACCAACGAGGTGTCGCCGGCGATCTCGGGGCGCGACATCACCCAACCCAGCAAGCCGGTCAGGGCCAGGCCGCCGGCCGCCAACGTCCCGCCCGCCAACGCGACCGTCGGCCCCGCCCCGTTGACGCCAAGCCAACGCAGCCGCGAACTGACGGTCGCGGTGTAAATCGCAAGCAGCACTGACGATCCGAACACCGCGACCGCCATGATGTGCAGCGCCAACGACTGGGTCTGCACGTAGTGCTGCACGGCAGCGGTCGAGCCGTAGGGCAACGGCATGATGCCCCCGATCGAGATGCCAACGCCGAGACCGCCGAACAGCAGCGCAATCGACAGACCGGCGAGTAGTGCCGGCGACGGTCCGTCGTGCCGCGATTCCATCATGCCGGAACGATAGAACGAAAGACTATGCCAATCGGGTGATTTCGACGACGACATCGAGGTCGGTAGCACCCTGCCCCGAGTAGATCCCTTTCAGCGGCGAGACGTCGGCGTAGTCACGGCCGACGCCGACCGTCACGTACTGCTCGTTGATCTCGCTGTCGATGGTGGGGTCATAATCCCACCATCCTCCCGTCCAGGCCTGAATCCACGCGTGGCTCTGGCCGTCGACGACCTCTCCGATGGCGGCGTCGGGGTCGGGGTGGTGGTACCCGGAGACGTAACGGGCAGGAATTCCCATGCTGCGCAACACCATCAGCGATAGGTGAACGAAATCCTGGCAGACGCCTTTGCCCTTACTAAGCGCGTCCAGGCCAGACGAGTACACCCCGGTGCTGCCCTTGACGTAGTCCAGTTCGTTGCGCACCCACTCAGCCGCCGCGAGCACGGCATCCGCGGGAGCGTGCTCCTTGGCGATCTGTTTTCCCACGCCCGCAATGCGTTTGCTTGCCGGCGCGTGATAGGTCGGGCTCAGTAATTCGTCGTATCGGTCGATCACGGATTCACTGCGGAGTTCTGGCCAGGTCAGCTGTTGAGACGGCGGGTCGGGCTTGTCGGTCTCGACCACGGACGCGGACGTAACCGTCAATTCGGTATGCGGCGCGTGTAGGTCGAACGCCGTCACCGCGGTGCCCCAGTAGTCCACGTAGCGGTACGACCGTGTCGCCGGCACGGTTTCGACACGATTGAGGACGACGTTCTGCCGGGAATCGGATCGTGGTGTGAGCCGAGCTTCGTTGTAGGAAGCCGTCGCCGGCGACGGATACGCATAGCCGGTCGCGTGCAGCACGCGAGTGCGCCACATCAGCTCTTCCCCTGCTTGGTCGACTTGGTCGACTTGGTCGACTTGGTCGACTTGGCAGGCGCCGGATCGCGCTGGCCGGCGTCAGTCCAGGCGACCCACGGCACGGCGTGAAAGTACTGCACTGCCAAGGCTTCTCCCACGTCGGAACACGACTTCTGTAAGCCGGCCAGCCGCCTCTCCAGCGACTCGAGGAGCACGCCAGGCCGCACGAATTCGAGTTCGCTGCGGGCCCGGCCCAGCAGACGCTGCGGCTCGGAAAGGGTGCCGACGTTGCCGTGCGAGTTGCGCAGCAGCTCATCGAGGTGGTGCTCGGCCATTTTCAACGAGAAGAAGATCGACCGGGGGAAACGCCGATCGAGCAGAATGAACTCGACGACCCGATTGGCGTCCAGCACACCGCGATACGTGCGTAGGTAGGTGTCGTGGCCGCCGGCAGCGCGCAGCACGGTGACCCATGCCGGGGACGCCGCGCTGTCACCGACCCGCGACAGCAGCATGCGCACCGTCATGTCGACCCGCTCGATCGAGCGGCCGAGCATCATGAAGCGGTAGCCGTCGTCGCGGGACAGCGTCGAGTCGGCGAGGCCGGCGAACATTGCTGCGCGGCCCTCGATGAACGACAAAAATTCATGCGGCCCAAGGCGTTTGGCGGTGCGTATCCGCTCACCAAGTGCGTTGTAGGTGGTATTCAGGCACTCCCACGTCTCGGTGGAAGTGACCTCGCGCGCCGATCGTGCGTTCTCGCGAGCCGCGGTGATGGCGTCGACGATCGAGCTGCCGCCGCCCAGGGTGTTACGCCGAAAGGCCACCACGTCGGTCAGCGACCACAAGTCCAGCGTGTCGTCGGGCTCTTCAATTCCTAAGACCTGCAGCAAGACTCGTGAGGTGTGGTCGGGATCGACGCTGGAATCCTCCAGCAGCTGGTGCACCGTGACGTCGAGAATGCGCGCCGTGTCATCGGCGCGCTCGACGTACCGACCGATCCAGTACAGCGCCTCTGCATTGCGCGCGAGCATCAGCGAATCACCGCCTGCTGTTGTTGTTGAGCCGGCTGCTGCTTCGGGCCCGATTTCATCTGCGACTGACGCTGCCGCTGGACCGGCTTCTCGGCGGCCTCCTCATCGGCCGCGGTGGCCGGTGGCGGCAGTGCCTTGACCACTTCGGCCGCACCCAGCTCATGGTCCTCTGCCGACGTCTTCGACGCCAACACCCAGGTGTCCTTGGAGCCGCCCCCCTGGCTGGAGTTCACCACCCGCGATCCTTCAACGAGCGCCACCCGGGTCAAGCCACCGGGAAGCACCCAGATGTCGTCGCCGTCGTTGACGATGAACGGACGCAGGTCGACATACCGCGGGGTGAGCTTCTCGCCGATCTGGGTGGGCACCGTCGACAGCTGCATCATCGGCTGAGCAATCCAGCCCCGCGGGTCGTCACGGATGCTTTTGCTGATCGCGTTCAGTTCCTTGTTGGACGCCTCGGGGCCGAACACGATGCCGTAGCCACCCGAGCCCTCGACAGGCTTGATCACCAGCTCGGCAACCCGGTCGAGCACCTCTTCGCGTTCGTCGTCCAACCAGCATCGGTAGGTGTCCACGTTGGCCAACAGCGGCTTCTCGCCCAGGTAGTACTCGATGATCGTCGGCACGTAGGTGTAGACGAGTTTGTCATCCCCGACCCCGTTGCCGACGGCGCTGGAGATCACCACATTGCCGGCGCGCGCGGCGTTGAGCAGGCCGGCCACACCGAGCACCGAATCGGGCTTGAACTGCATCGGGTCCAGGAACACGTCGTCGATGCGGCGATAGATGACGTCGACCTGACGCTCCCCTTCGGTGGTGCGCATGTAGACCTGGTTGTCCCGACAGAACAGGTCGCGGCCCTCGACCAACTCCACGCCCATCTGGCGAGCCAGCAGCGAATGCTCGAAGTAGGCCGAGTTGTAGACGCCCGGCGTCAGCACCACGACCGTCGGGTCGGCTTCGTTGGTGGCCGCGCTGTTGCGCAGCGCACGCAGCAGATGCGAGGCGTAATCGTCCACGGCGCGCACCCGGTGGCTGGCGAAAAGGTTCGGAAAAACTCGCGCCATCGTGCGCCGGTTCTCCATCACATACGACACCCCCGACGGGGAGCGCAGGTTGTCCTCGAGCACCCGCCAGGTGCCCTTCTCGTCCTTGATCAGGTCGATGCCCGCGACGTGGATGCGCACACCATTGGGTGGCACGATGCCGACGGCCTGGCGGTGGAAGTGCTCGCAGGAGGTGATCAGCCGACGCGGGATGACGCCGTCACGCAGGATCTCCTGGTCGCCGTAGATGTCGTCGAGGTATGCCTCGAGCGCCTTGACGCGCTGGATCAGGCCGCGCTCCAGCTTCGTCCACTCGGCGGCGGCAATCACTCGCGGAACTTGATCCAGCGGAAATGGCCGCTCCTGGCCCGACAGCGAGAAGGTAATGCCCTGGTCGACGAACGCCCGGCTCAGCGCCTCGGCGCGGTCGTCGAGATCGTCGGCGCTCGACGGCGCCAGCTCCCGGTAGATGCCCTTGTAGGGGCCCCGAACGTTGCCCTCGGCGTCGAACATCTCGTCAAAGGCGTCGGAATAGCCGTCGACGGAGTTATAGCCCTCGAAAATATGCGCATAGTTCTTCGACATGCCTTGCTTTTGCCGCCTGGTCTCGGCGGGAGCGGTTCGAACGGCCACGTTGACATGCTGCATCAGATCGTGCGGCTCCGCAGGGTCAGCGTCTTCGCTTTGGGGGAATGCACGGCGGACTGATACCCTGAGCAGTCGCCGCTCAAGCGTCAATACGCTCCGGCAACCCGTGACATCACAAGCCGCTGATATTTGAAGAGGAATTACGCGTGGCCAACATCAAGTCGCAGCAAAAGCGCAACCGCACCAACGAGCGCGCGCGACTGCGCAACAAGTCGGTGAAGTCGTCGCTTCGCACGGCTGTCCGCGCGTTCCGCGAGGCCGCCGAGGCCGGCGAGAAGGACAAGGCCGCCGAGCTGCTGGTCTCGACCAGCCGCAAGCTCGACAAGGCCGCCAGCAAGGGCGTGATCCACAAGAACCAGGCTGCGAACAAGAAGTCCGCTCTCGCCCACGCGCTGAACAAGCTCAGCAGCTAGTCCGCTTACTCGGCTTACTCGGCGACGAGTTCCGCGACCTTTCGCACCGCCGCCTCCAAGGCGTAGTCCGCGTCCGCGGCTGCCCCTTTCACATCGGCGTTGAGCGCCGCCACCAGCCGCATCGCGGTGGCCACCGAATCGCGGGACCAACGCCGCGCCTGCTTCTGGGCCTTCTGCACCCGCCAAGGCGGCATTCCCAGTTCCGACGCCAACCGGTAGGGGTCGCCGGACAGCGAGCCGACCCGTCCGATGCTGTGGACGGCCTCGGCCAGCGCGTCGGCCAACACCACATGCGGTTCGCCGCGCAGCATCGCCCAGCGCAGCGCCTCGACCGCTCCCTCGACGTCGCCCACCACCGCCTTGTCGGCGATATCGAACCCCTTCACCTCGGCCTTGCCGTGGTGATAGCGCCGCACCGCCGCGACGTCCACCTGCCCGCCGGTGTCCGCGACCAACTGCGAACAGGCCGAGGCCAATTCGCGGACATCGGAGCCGACCGCGTCGAGTAACGCTGTGAGTGTGTCATCGTCGAGCTTGACCTTCAGTGCGCGAAACTCCTTGCGCACGAAGTCCATCCGCTCGCCGGCCTTGGTGATCCGCGCGCACGGATACACCTGGGCGCCCAACTTCTGCAGCTGATTGGCCAGGGCTTTGGCCCGCCCGCCGCCGGAATGCACGACGACCAGCTCGGTGCCCGCCGGCACGTCGGCTGCAGCTTTGGCGATCAACTCGGCGGCTTCCTTGCCGGCATCACCGGCGGCCTCCAAGACGACGACGCGCTCGTCGGCGAACAGCGACGGGCTGAGCAGTTCGGCCAGTTCGTAGACGCCGACGTCGCCGGCCCGGACCCGGTCCACCGGGACGTCGTCGGTGCCTGCGCGCTTGCGCGCCGCCCGCAGCACGTCCGCGACGGCACGCTCGACCAGCAGCGCCTCGTCCCCGAGCACGAGATGTACTGCCGAATCCTGCTGGCTCACCGGTTGATCGTGTCACGTCGGGCCGACAGGTCCGCCGACCCCTGCCAGCAGACCGGACAGCGACCAGGCCAGCAGTGCGCAGACGGCCAACGCCAGGCCCGCCCGAAACCACCACCACCGCCACAGCAGCACCGCGAGCAGTCCCGCCGCGCCGACCACCAACACGCCGGAAAACCCTGACGGCACAGCCACACTCGCACCGGGCACACTCGCCGACCAGTGCGCGATCCGCAGCAGCCACCACACTTCCGGACCGGTGAACCGAATCAGCAGCTGCGCGCCGGCCGGCCAGCACAGCCACAACGCCGCAGCGGCGCTTCCCAGCACCGTGATCGGCGCGACCAACGCCGCGACCGCGAGATTGGCCGCCGCCGACACCAGGCTGACCCGGCCCGAGATGCCGGCGATCAGCGGTGCGGTCACCAGCTGCGCCGCACAGGCCACGCAGACTGCGTCCGCCAGCGGCTTGGGCCAGCCCGCCGCGACCAGGCGTCGCGACCAGATCGGCGCAATCACGACCAGCGCCGCGGTCGCCACTACCGACAACGCCAAACCCACGTCCACGGCCAACTGCGGCGCGACAACCATCAACACCAGCACCGTGGCGGCCAACGCCGGAACCGCTTGCCGGCGCCGTGACGACAGCACACCCACCAGCGCGATCGCGCCCATCAACGCCGCCCGCAACACACTGGCCGAGGGCTGCACCACGATGACGAACAGCACCAGCGCGACGCCGGCCAGACCGACTGCGGCCCGCGGGCCGATCAAGCGCGCCGAAAACAGCACCGCCCCACACACGATCGTGACGTTGGCGCCGGACACCGCAGTCAGGTGCGTCAGGCCGGCGACGCGGAACTCTTGACTGGTGATCGGGGTGACCGTCGACATGTCGCCGAGTACCAGTGCCGGCAGCATGGCGGCCTGGTCTGCGGGCAACACGCGACGGGCCGCGTCCGCGAATCCCGCGCGAACCGCGTACGCGGCGCGGTTCAACGGTCCGGCACGACCCAGCGTCGGCGCACCGACCGCGGTGACCACCGCGACCGTCAGATCGCGACGAGTCGGCGCCGCGACGCGAGCACGAAAGCGCATCGGCTGACCGACCATCACCACACCGAAATCTCGCGCGGGTGCGAAAACCACTGCGCGGCCTGATGTTTCGTCGTGTCCGAGCTGGCGCAGTTTGGCGCGGAACAGCAGATGACCGCGACCTACCGACCGCGCGCTTTCGACCGGTGTGACCGCCACCTCGACGGTGCTGCCGAATGCCGCGGTGATCGGGTGGTGCGCGACCGCGTCGACCCGCAACGAGATTGCGAATCCGAAGCCCGCCCCGACCACCCCCGCGGCGGCCAGGCCGATACCGATGGCTCGCATCGCCGGCCGGTCGGCCCGCAGGCGCGACAGCAGCGCACCCGCCGCACCCGCTGCCAGACAGATCCATCCGGCGACCGTGCCGATCGGCCAGATGATTCCGGCAGCGGTCACGACCCAACTGGTCAGCGCCGCCGGCACCAGGCGAGCATCCAGCCGCGCCGCGGTCGGGTCGGCGACGGGTGGTTGCGCCACCGGCCTCAGACACGGACCAGCGGACGCAGCTTCTCCAGGCGTCCGGGGCCGATCCCGTCGACCTCACCGAGCTGGTCGACGCTGGTGAACTTGCCGTGGGCGTCCCGCCACGCAACGATCGCGGCAGCCATCACCGGACCCACTCCCGGCAGCGTGTCCAACTGCTGCACGGTCGCGGTGTTCAGGTTGATCGGCTGAGACGGCGCGCCCTTGGCCGGGCGGGACGCCGAACTCGTGGGCCCGGGAGCCCTCGAGCCCGGGCTCACCGCGCTGCCCAGGACCGCGGGCTGGCCGTTGACCGGTGCGATCCCCACCACGATCTGCTCGCCGTCGTCGACCTGGCGGGCCATGTTGAGCCCGATGGTGTCGGCGCCGTCGGTGGTGCCCCCGGCCGCCGTCAGCGCGTCGGCGATGCGTGCACCGGGTGCCAGCGTGACCAGGCCGGGTGTGTGCACCAGGCCGACGACGCTGACCACGACGGGCTGGTTCGGCCGGGCGGACGGGCTCGGGTCGCGGCTCGCCGAGGCCGCCATGTCCACCGGCGGCAGCTTCGCCGACGCGACGGGCGCTGGCTGTTCGCGCATCAGCGTGAAGATGGTGACCAGCACGGCGATCGCCGCGACCGCCGCCAACGCAACCGCACCCGCGCGACCAGGGTCAGCCCGGATCTTGGCCAACCAGCCGTCCTGCGCCGGACCGTCGGGAACCCACCGAGGCAGCAGGGAGTTCGGGTCGTTGTCGACATCGTCGCGGTCGTCGGATTCCTCGTCCGCGCCCGGCTGGGCACCGAGTCGGCGGTGCAAACGCTCGGCGGGAAGTTCTGTTCGCATGCGCCGACGGTAGAGCCGCCCACCACCGCCACGACGGCCTCGCGGGGCTCCCCGGGTGCCGTCTGTGAATCGAATGGCGACTGTGCATGAACGATTCAGCGTCGAGCCGCCTGACTGGTTGGTTGGGCGGCCGGATAACGTGCACACAGGTCCGACAGATGCAGCAGAGGAGACAGCCATGCAACTGGCGCTCACGAAGGACGAAGCCGCCCTCCGCGACGAGCTACGCGAGTTTTATACGACGAAGATCCCCGCGGAGATCCGGGAGCGGACCCGCGCGGGCGAAGGCCTCGACCGCGACGACATCGCGACCAGCCACAAGATCCTCAACGAGCATGGCTTGGCGGTGCCGCACTGGCCGCTCGAATGGGGCGGCAAGGACTGGACGCCGGCCCAGCATCAGATCTGGCTCGATGAGATGCAACTGGCCTGCGTGCCAGAGCCACTGAATTTCAACGCCAAAATGGTCGGCCCGGTGATCGCCGAGTTCGGCTCGCAGGAAATCAAGGAACGCTTCCTGCCGCCGACGGCCGCCCTGGACATCTGGTGGTGCCAGGGGTTCTCCGAGCCCGAAGCCGGCTCCGACCTGGCGTCGCTGCGCACCACCGCGCTGCGCGACGGCGACAGCTACGTCGTCAACGGTCAGAAGACCTGGACGACGCTCGGCCAGTACGCCGACTGGATCTTCTGCCTGGTACGCACCGACCCGCAGGCACCCAAAAAGCAGGCCGGCATCTCGTTCCTGCTCATCGATCTGGATACCCCGGGCATCACGATGCGCCCGATCAAGTTGATCGACGGCAGCGTAGAGGTCAACGAGGTGTTCTTCGAAGACGTCCGGGTGCCCGCTAATCAGCTTGTCGGCGAAGAGAATCAGGGCTGGAGCTACGCGAAATTCCTGCTGGGGAACGAACGCACCGGTATCGCCCAAGTCGGTCGTACCAAGGTCCGGCTCGCGGACGTGAAGAAGCGAGCCGCCGACACCGGCCTGCTCAAGGATCCGCTGTTCGCGGCCCGGGTCGCGGAGGCCGAAAACGACTTGCTGGCACTGGAACTCACCCAGATGCGCGTCGCGTCCGGCTCGAAGGGCGGCAAGCCCAACCCGGCGTCGTCGGTGCTGAAACTGCGCGGCAGCCAGCTGCAGCAGATCGCCACCGAATTGCTCGTCGAGGTCGCCGGCCCTGACGCGCTGCCGTACGACGCCGGTGACGACATCGCATCGCCGTCGTGGGCGCAGGGCAGCGCACCGCATTACCTGAACTACCGCAAGACGTCGATTTACGGCGGTAGCAACGAAGTTCAGCGCACCATCATCGCGTCGACCATTCTCGGCTTGTAAGGCAGGAATAGACATGGACTTTCAACTGAGCGAAGAACAGACGCTGTTGCGCGACACCACCCGCGACTTGCTGGCCCGGAGCTACGACGCCGAAAGCCGGATCAAGGTCATCGAGTCCGACCTGGGCTGGAGCAAGGACGTGTGGAAGCAACTGGCCGAGACCGGCATCCTCGGATTGGGATTCGACCCCGACGAGGCCGGGCAGATCGAAGTGATCACCGTGCTCACCGAAATCGGACGACGGCTGGCGCCGGAACCCGTCGTGCATGCGGCGCTCGGGCCGGGCGCGATCATCGCCGAGATCGGCAATGACGCCCAAAAGGAGTTGCTCGGCGAGGTCGCCGAGGGTGAGCGGTTGTTGGCGTTCGCGCATCTGGAGCCGGGCGCACGTGGCTCTGCCATCGAGACCGTCGCGACGACGGCTGTGCAGCAAGGTGATTCGTGGGTGCTGAGCGGTCACAAGAACCCGGTACTGGCCGGCGACTCAGCCGACACCTTGGTCGTCAGCGCGAAGCTGCCCGACGGTGGAGTCGGCCTGTTCCTGGTCGACAGCGAGGCGGTCAGCCGCCATCCGTACCGCACCTTCGACGGCCAGCGCGGCGCGCAGATCGACCTGGACGACGCGGCCGGCGAGCCGCTCGGCGATGACGCGACACAGCATTCTAAGGCCATTCGCAACGGCCTGGTCCGCATCCAATCCGCGCTGTGCGCCGAGGCGGTCGGCGCCATGGAAGAGGCGCTGCGGTTGACGACCGATTACCTCAAGCAGCGCAAGCAGTTCGGCGTCACGCTGAATACATTCCAGACGCTGACCCAGCGCTCGGCAGACATGTACGTGTCGCTGGAGTTGGCACGCAGCATGAACCTCTACGCGGGAATGTCGGTCGCCGACGGCAACTTCGACCCGGTGATCGCGGCGCGCGCCAAGCTGCAGATCGGCCGCTCGGGCCGCCACATCAGCCAGGAAGCCATCCAGCTGCACGGCGGCATCGGGATGACAAACGAATACCCGGTCGGCCACTACGCGGCGCGGCTGACCGCGATCGACCACACGCTGGGATCGTCGCAAGATCAGCTGCATGTGCTGATCGACCACGTCGACGACTACGACGTGGTCACGCTCTGAGGGCCGAGGTGGCTGACCTCTCAGAAGAAGTCATCGCGTTTCTTTCCGACGGCACCCGCACCGGGATGTTGGGATTCCTGGCGTCCGATGGGCGGCCGTTGGTCGCTCCGGTGTGGTTCATCGTCGACAACGGCCAGCTGGTGTTCACTACCGGTGCCGAGAGCGCGAAAGGCCGTGCGCTCAGCCGAGATCCGCGCGTCGTGGTGTGCGTCGACGACCCGCATCCGCCGTTCTCGTTCGTTCAGGTGCAAGGCATTGCTACCACCTACGACGGCGCCGGGGATCTGCTCGACATCGCGACGCGGATCAGCGGCCGCTATATGGGCGCCGACCGTGCCGGCGAATTCGGTAGGCGCAACGCCGTTCCCGGCGAGTTGGTGGTGCGGGTTCAGCCGACGAAGGTCAACGCGGCGTTTCGCGTCGCCGACTGAACCCGCCTGAGGTCAGCTCTGTTCGGCGGCTGGCTCGGACTCCGTCTCCGACTGCCCTTCAACGGCGTTCGGCTCAGCAACGGCGTCCAGCTCAGCAACGGCTGCCGGCTCAGCAACGGCTTCCGACTCCGCGTCAGGCATTTGCGCCGCGAGGTACTCGCCAAGCCCGCCGATCGTCGGGTAGTCGAAAACCGCAGTGGCATTGATCGTGAACTTCCCGCCGAACTGGCTGTGCAACCGGTTTCGTAGTTCGACCGCCATCAACGAGTCGGTACCCAGATCCAGGAATCGGCTCGTCGCCGCGGGCGGTTGCGCGAGCCGCAGGAAACCCTGCACCTCGCGCTGCAGGAATTCGGTGATGAACGTCGCCCGCTCGGATACCGGAAGTTCCTGCAGTTGCTTGAGCAACTCGCTGTCGACCACCTCGGACATTTCGCTGGGCAGCACCAGATCCAGGATCGGTGGCCGCGAGCTGCCCATGACTTTCGCCGCCCGCGCCCAGTTGGCCTTCAGGACCGTCGCCTGCCCGGTGCCGTTGGCAACCACTTCCGCGAGCGCACCGAGTGCACCCGACGCATCCAGCGGAAGCAGGCCCTGCGCACTGATATTGGAGCTGGCAGCCTCCGACGAGGCCATACCGGCGCCACCCCACGGACCGAAGTTGATCGCAGTGGCCGGCAGGCCGTGTGCCTTGCGGTCCGCGATCAGACCGTCGAGCAACGCGTTGGCCGTCGAGTAGTTGGCCTGCCCCGGCGGGCCGAGCAAGCTCGACACCGACGAGGACACGACGAAGAAGTCGAGCTTGTCGTCCCTCGTCAGCCTGTCCAGGTAGAACGCGCCGAACGCCTTGGGCGCCAACGTCGTCCGGAAGCGGTCCAGATCCTGTTGGCCCAGCAGCGCATCATCGAGGACACCGGCCAGGTGCGCGATACCCGCAAGCGGCGGAAGCTCACCGCGGATACGCTCGAGCAGCTTCTCGACGTCCGACTCGTTACCGACATCCGCCGAGAAGGTGTGGACGCGGGCCTTGTAACGCTCGGTGATGTCGTCGATCGTCTTGCGCGCCTCGGCGTCCGGCTCACGCCGACTGGTCAACACGATGTCACCGGCCCCACGTTGCGCCAGGTACGACGCTGTGCTCAGACCTATGGCGCCCAGACCACCGGTGATCAGGTAGGTCCGATCCGGCCGCGGCGCAAGCGGAGTCGGCATTTGGCAGACGATCTTGCCGATGTGCCGGGCCTGTTGCATGCGGCGGAACGCCGTCCTGGCCTCCGTCAACGGATAGATCTCGGCGGGCAGTGGCGTCCACTCGCCCTTGGCCAATCCGTCCGACACCTCGGTGAGCAGGTCGCGGATGCGGTCGGGTTCGGTGAACATCACCGTGTCCAATGCGACGATCTCGTAGGCGATGTCGGGCCGCGCCTCGGCCATCTGCTCATGCGTCCAGATGTCGCGCTTGGCAATCTCAGCGAATCGACCGTTCTTCGCGGTGGCCCGCACGGTCGCCTCGATGAACCCTTCGCTGGTGAGGGAGTTGAGTACTACGTCGACCCCCGCGCCGTCGGTGTCCTCTAATATTTGATCGGCGAAATCGGTTGTGCGCGAGTCGTACACATGCTTCACGCCGAGCTTGCGCAGCGTCGCTCGCTTGAAGGTGCTCGCCGTCGCGTAGACCTCGGCGCCGTGCTGTTGCGCCATCTGGATGGCGGCCAGCCCCACACCGCCACTGGCGGCGTGAATCAACACCCTGTCGCCCGGATTCAGCTTCGACCAGTCGAACGACAGCCGCACCGTGAGCGCCGCGGCCGGAATAGTCGCGGCCTCAACCGCACTCACACCGTCGGGGATCGGAGCAAGGAACTGGGCCGGCACGTTGAACCGGCTGGCGAACGCGCCCTGCATGGTGCCGTAGACCCGCTGACCGACTTCCAGTCCGGTCACGCCCTCGCCCAATTGAGTGACGGTACCGGCGAAGTCGCCACCGACCGGCCCGGGGTCGCCCGGGTAGAGACCCAGCACGTTGAGCACGTCGCGGAAGTTCAGGCCCGCGGCCTCGACCCGTACCTGCACATACCCCTCGTCCGGCGGCAGCACTTCCTTCTCGGTCAGACGCAGGTTGTCGATCGCGCCGCGCTCGGTGGGGAGCAGGGCGTAATCGTCGGCGCGCGGCACACTGAGGTGACCGCTGCGCGACCACTGCAGCAACCGGGATGCCAACGCTTTCCCTTGGCGCAGAGCCAGTTCCGGCTCGTCAACCGGAGTGGCGAGCATGCCGGTCAGCAGCTTCACCGCCTCCGGCGAACCGTCGATATCGATCAGCTTGCTGCGCAGTCCGGGCTCCTCGTTGAGGACCGTGCGTCCGAGTCCCCACAGCGCCGCCTGCACCGCGTCCACCGGCTCGCCCGATTCGGTGGCCACCGCGCGTTCGGTGACGATCCACAACCCGCCGGGCAGCTTCACCGAATTGTCGGCCTGCGCGGTGTGCACGGCGCTGAGCAGGTTCTCGATCTCGGCTTCCAGCCGCGAGATCTGCTCTGCGGTCGACTCTTCGGCCGGTCGCCTGGAACTGCGCCAGACGATGCCCGTGTACGGCATGCCCTTCTCGTGCGCCTGTGCGAGCGCCTGGCCCAGTAGCTCGGAGTCGTGGCTCCGGTCGAAAGGGATGCAACCCGGCAGCGCGGCCGCCAGTTCGCTGAACCCGGCGACCAGCCAGGTGCCGCTCGGGGTCACGGCCTCCTCGCTCGCCGCCAGTGGCACCTCATGCCAGCCGAGGGTGTACAGCAGCCGGGTCGCATCGCCACCGAGGCCGCGCAGCAACGCTTCGCGCGGCGCCCGCTTGACGGTGAAGCCGCGAATCCCACCCAGGTTGCGGCCGTCGCGATCGATGTAATCGAGGTCGAACACCTGGGTTTCGCCGTCGAGTTCGTTCGTGTGCCACTTCGCCCGGCAGTAGAACCGGCGCGGCATCTTGTCCTTCAGCGTCACCTGCTCATAGCGCAGCGGCAGAAACAGGCCGCTCACGCCCTGTTCGGCCGCGCGCAGCGCCGGGAACGCCGGGAACGCGACACCGGTGCACAGGTCCATCAGGACCGGATGCATCGGCTCGGTGCCGAGGTTCTCGGACAGTTCCTCACCGACCGAGATGTCACCGATCGCTTCACCTTCGCCCAACCACAACGACTTCAGCGACCCGGACCAGTTCGGACCCCACGACAGTTCCATGTCGTCGAACGTCTCGAACAACTCCTGCGGACGCATGCGCTCCATCCGCTCGATCGCCGCGTCGATCGGCTCCTCCGCGTCGACTGACTCCGGCTCCTCACCGACGCCGGCTATTGCGGTTCCATCGGCATTCAGCGACCACTCGGCGTCCTTGACGCCGTACGGCCGGCTGTGCACCTGGAACTTCCAGCCCTCCTCCAGCGGACTCAGCGTCAGCTGCACCTCACGAGAAGCCTTCTCGGGCAGGATGATCGGCTCGTAGAAGAAGACCTCCTTGACGTGCGCCGGGGTTCCCACCGCGGCCAAGGCCATCGCGGCATACGTGGCACCGGGAACGACGACGGTGCCGTAGATGACGTGGTCGTTGAGCCACGGCTGCGACTTGACCGACAGACGGCTGGTGTAGACCGAATCGCCGGACGCCAGATCCTTTCCACTGCCGAGCAATCCGGACATCGCCGGGCCGTCGACCGTGATCGCCGAGCTCTTCGGCCAGAAGCGACGACGCTGGAACGGATACGTCGGCAACTCCAGCCGGCGGCCATGGTGCTGGTGCAGCGCCTCGAACGTGGGCCGGTGGCCGCTGACATAGGCGTTGGCCAACGCGTCGGCGATCTGGCGACGGTCGGCCACCCCCTTGCGCAGCGATACGATCGCGCGCGGTGCGGCCAGGTGCTCCGGCCAGACCTGTACAGCGGCACCGGTCAGCACCGGCTGCGGACCGATCTCCATCAGCACCGAGCAGCCCAGCGCCGCAACGGTACGCACGCTCTCGGCGAACTGCACCGGCTGACGAGAATGCTTGCGCCAGTACTGCGCGTCCAGCGGGGTCTCCGCCGTGAGGATGGATCCGGTCCGGTTGCAGACCAGCGGCAGCGTCGGCGTCGCGAACTCGAATTGGCTTGCGTAGGACTCGAACTCGCCGAGCACCGGCTCCAGCAGTTCGGAGTGGAACGCGTGGCTGGTCTCCAGCCACGTGCAGCGCACGGCGTCCTCGCTGAACTTGGCGACGATCTGTTCGAGGTCCTCCCCCAGGCCCGACAGCACCGTGTTCGGCCCGTTGTACGCGCCGACCGACACCTTCGGGAATTCGCCGGTGACCTGCTCGACCTGCTTGGGGTCGGCGAAGACCGCCACCATGCGGCCACCTGCGGGCAGGCTGCCGAACAACCGGCCGCGCTCGGCCATCAGGCGCACGCCGTCCTCGAGGCTGAATACACCCGCGACGCAGGCCGCGGCGTACTGACCAACGCTGTGCCCCAGCACCACGTCGGGCTCGATGCCCCAGGACTGCCACAGCCGAGCCAGGCCCATCTCGATGGCAAACAACGCGGGCTGCGCAAATGAGGTGTGCTTCAGCCGTTCTCCGGCCTTACCACCGGTCTCGCGGTCGGTTGCGAAGATCACCTCGAGCAGCGGCTCCGGCAGCAGATCGCTGACCGCGTCGGCGCAACGTTTCACCGTTTCGGCGAAAACGGGCTCGGCATCGAACAGTTCGCGCGCCATGCCGGCGTACTGGCTGCCCTGTCCGGTGAACAGCCACGCCGTGGTCGGCCGGTCGGTGCACTCCCCGCGGACCACGCCGGGACGCAGTTGGCCGGCAGCCAGGTCGGCCAGGCCCTCACTCGCGGTTTGCGCCGAATCCACCACCAGAGCGGCGCGGTGCTCGAAGTGCGAACGTCCCACCCCGGCTGTCAAGCACACCTCGGCGATGTCGGCCTCCAGGTGGTTGTCCAGCCAGGAGCCGTACCGCTGTGCCAACTCGACCAGCGCCTCCGGAGAACGCGCCGACAGCGGCAACACGTTCACCGACTCGCCCTGGCCGTCCGAATCCGGTAGTGCGACAACGTCGTCCGTCGGCTGCTCGCCGACGATCAGCGGCTGCGGCGCCGGCGCCTCTTCGATCAGCACGTGAGCGTTGGTGCCGGTGAATCCGAACGAACTCACACCGGCGCGACGGGGCCGGCCGTTGGCCTCCCACGGGGTCGACTTGTCGACGACCTTCACGGGCAACGAGCCCCACGGGATGTGCGGCGACGGGTTGTCGAAGTGCAGGCTCTGCGGCAGCACGTTGTTCTGCAGCGACAGCACGACCTTGATCAGACCGGCTGCGCCCGACGCGGATTCGGTGTGACCGATGTTGGTCTTCACCGACCCCATCAGCAACGGGCGGTTGGCCTCGCGGGACGCGCCGTATACGGCACCGGCCGCTTGGACCTCGATCGGGTCACCGAGCGGAGTGCCCGTCCCGTGCGCCTCGAGGTAGTCGACGTCACCGCCGGACAGTCCGGCCCTGGCCAATGCCGTCGCGATAAGCCGTTGCTGGGCACCGCCGTTGGGTACCGTCAGGCCGCTGGACGCACCGTCTTGGTTGACTGCGCTACCCGGGATCACCGCGGCGATGCGGTCGCCGTCGCGCTGGGCGTCGCTGAGCCGCTTGAGCACCAGGATGCCGCAGCCCTCACTGCGGACGTAGCCGTCGGCCGACGCGTCGAACGTTTTGCACTGCCCCACCGGCGACAGCATCCGCGCACGGGACGCGGCGACCACCGTCACCGGGCTCAGCAGGACGTTGACCCCGCCGGCCAGCGCGAGATCGCAGTCACCGGAGTGCAATGCCTGCACGGCCTGGTGCACGGCCACCAGCGACGAGCTGCACGCGGTGTCGACCGCGACGGCCGGTCCCTCGAACCCGAGCGCGAAGGCAACACGGCCTGAGATGGCGTTGAGCGCGTTGCCGGTGATGAAGTACGGCTCTATCTTGTCGATCGACTCGGCCGACAACAGGTGGGCGTATTCGTTGGCGGCTACACCGGCGAAGACGCCGGTTCGGCTGCCGCGCAACGCCGCCGGCGAGTAGCCGGCCCGCTCAAGGCCTTCCCAGACCGTCTCGAGCATCAGACGCTGCTGCGGTTCGATCCAGACGGCCTCACGCGGCGAGATGCCGAAGAATTCGGGGTCGAATCCGTCGATGCCGTCCAGGAATCCGCCGAAGCGGGTGTAGGTCTTGCCCGGGCTGTCGGGGTCCGGGTCGTAGAACTCGTCGATGTCGAAGCGGTCCTCGGGGACCTCGCGGATCGCGTTGACGCCACCGGACAACAGGTCCCAGAATGCTTCCGGGTTAGGGGCGCCCGGGAATCGGCACGATACCGCGATGATCGCGATCGGCTCGTCGGAGCGGGCCACCGCGGTGGCGACCGCCGGTCCGGACTTCTGCTCGGTCAACGCCAGCACGTCGCTGAGCAGATAATCGACCGTGTCGGACAGGCGCGGGTGGTCCATCGCCAAGGTGGCCGGGATCTCCTTGCCGACGTTCTGCTCGATGCGGCGACGCAGTTCGACAGCCATCAGCGAGTCCATGCCGAGGTCGAAAAAGCCCGCGTCCTCGCGGATCTCGGACGGGTCGACCCGGGTCACGTCGGCCACCGCGTCGCGCAGGAAGTCCGACATCAGCTTGCGGCGTTGCTGCACAGGCGCATTGGTGAGCCGCTCGACCAGTTCGGTCTTGCCGGACGCCGTGGTCACCGGCGCCACCGCGGCGGGCACCTCTCGCTCCAACTCGGCGAGGAACGCCCGCCGGCCCGAGTTCTGGTACAGCGGAAGGAATTTTGCCCAGTCGATCCGAGCCACCACACCGGAGGCCGCGCCGTGCTCGCGGGACACGGAGATCAGGTCGGCCAGGCCCGCGAGCGCGTCGGCCGGCGACAGGGTCTTGATGCCGCGTTTGGCCAACTTGGCCCGCGATTCCGCGTCGGCCATGCCCGCCGACCACGGACCGAAGTTCGCGCCGACAGCGGCGACGCCCTGCTCACGCAGGCGCCAGGTCAGCCCGTCCAGGAAGGCGTTGGCCGCGCCGTAGGCGGTCTGGCCGTATCCGCCCCACACCGATGCGATCGACGAGGTGGTGACGAAGAAGTCCAGCTTCAGTTCCGGCGCTGCTTCGCTCAGATGCCAAGCACCCCAGACTTTTCCGGCGAAGACCCGGTCGACTTCGGCGTCGGTGAGGTCGGCCAGCGGGGTGGTGTCGATCTCCCCTGCGGCGTGCACGATGCCGGCCAGCGGCGGCAGGTCGGCCTTGATGGTCGATAGCAGCCGCGAGACGTCGTCGGCGTCCGCGACATCGGCCGTGACGACCCGGATGTCGCTGCCGTGCTGCTCGGTCAGCGCGTCGATGCGCTTTTGTGCGGCGTCGCTCGGCGAGCGGCGGCTGGTCAGCACCAGGTGCTTAGCTCCGCCCGAGGCCAGGTATCCCGCGATCTCCAGACCGATCGAGCCCAGTCCGCCGGTCACCAAATACGTTGCGTCGTCGCGCAGTGCCAGCGGCGCCGCGCTTGGCTGCGCGGTCCGTCGCACCAGCCGCGGCACGTAGACGTCGTGCCCGCGCACGGCGACCTGGTCTTCGCGGCGCGGTTCGGCCGCGGCCTGGTTGACCACCCGCGACCACTCATCGGCGGTGCCTTCAGCCAGGTCGGCCAGGCCACCCCACAGGTGGGGCAACTCCAGCGACGCGGCACGGCCGAATCCCCACAGCGCCGTCTGTTCGGGCGAGACGGTGTCGGTATCGGTAACACGTTGCCCGCCACGGGTAACCACCCAGATCGGAGCCCGCATTTCGGCGGCCGCCGCGGCCCGGAAGAGCCGCCGGGTGCCGGCCAGAACCTGCTGCTGCACCCGCGCCAGCGAACGCTGCGACGGCACGGTGTCGGACTCGACCGCGGAGAAGGCGACGATGCGCAGCGCCGCCGACTCCTCGGCCGCAGCCCGCAGGGTCGTCGCGAGCTCCTGCTCGTCGGCATCGGATGCCGGCAGGTCGATGATCCGGTGCTTCTGACCGCGCTCGGTAAGCGCCTCGATCAACGGTGCCACCGCGTCGCCGTTGTCCCCGATCAGCAGCCAGGTGGCCGACTCGGTCGGGTCGGATGCCGCCGCGTCGAGCTTGTCCCAACGGAACTCGTAACGCGCATCGGTGATCGACCTGTTCTTGCGCTGCTGATTATGTTGTGCCGCAAGCTTTGTCAGGACGCTGATGGTCTGACCGTCGTCACCGGCCCCGCCGAGCAGCGTGGCCAGTTCCTCGATCTTGCCGTCTTCGAGCAGCCGAACGGTCTCGCTGGTCGACGACACATGCGACTGCTGCGTCGGCATTTCACGGTTATCCCGGAACCAGTACTGACGGTGCTGGAACGGGTAGGTCGGCAGGTCGAGCTTGCGCGCCGAACCTTGCAGGACGGCATCAAAGTCGGGCAGAGCGCCGAGCGCGTAGGCGTCGCCGAGGGCTTCGGTGATCTGACGGTGGTCGTCGGTGTTCTTGCGCAGCGACGCGATCGCGCGCGGCGTGGTGGCCGGGTCGGGCCAAGCGCGCAGCGCCGCGGCGGTGAGCACCGGTTGCGGGCCGATCTCCAGCAGCACCTTGCAGCTCAGGTCCGACAAGGTTTGCACGCTCTTGGCGAACTCGACCGGTTGACGCGCGTGGCGACGCCAGTAGTTGCCGTCGATCTTCTGGCTGCGGCCGATTACCGCCCCGGTGCGGTTGTCGATCAGAATGCGTTGCGGCGACGCGTATGTGAAGCCGTCCGCGTACTTCTCGAACTCGTCGAGGATCGGGTCCAGCAGCGCCGAGTGGAACGCGTGGCTGGTTTCCAGCCAGTCGCAGCGCACACCGTCGGCGGTCAGCGTTGACACGGCCTTGTCCAAATCGGCTGCGGGACCGGACAATACGGTGTTGGCCCCGTTGTACGCGGCGACCGACAGGCTCGGGAACTGGTCGGTCAGGCTCTCGACCCGCTCCGCGGTGGCGAACACCGCAACCATCCGACCGCCCGACGGCAGGCTGCCGAACAGACGCCCGCGTTCGGCCATCAGCTTCGCGCCGTCCTCCAGGCTGAAGACGCCCGCGACGCAGGCCGCCGAGTATTGGCCGACGCTGTGACCCAGCACGACGGCCGGCTCGAATCCCCACGACTGCCAGAGCCGGGCCAGCCCCATCTCCACCGCGAACAGCGCGGGCTGGGCGTAGGTGGTCTGCCGAAGGGTCTCTTCGGCGGCCGGGCCGTCGACGTCGAAAATCACGTCCAGCAAAGGCTTTTCCAGCACCTCGGCCACCGCTGCGGCGCAGCGGTCAACCGTCTCGGCGAACACCGGCTCGGTGTCGTACAGCTCGCGCGCCATGCCGGGGTACTGGCTGCCCTGGCCGGTGAACAGCCAGGCCGTCTTGGGCGTGGCGTCGGAAACACCGCGCACCAGGCCGGGCGCCGGGCGGTCGTCGGCCAATGCGCCGAGCAGTTCGCTGGCAGATTCCTTGGAGTTGACTACCAATGCAGCGCGGTGCTCGAAGTGCGCGCGTCCCACCCCGGCGGTCAGGCACACGTCGGCCAGGGTGGCCTCCGGGTGCGCGTTCAGCCAGCTGCGGTACTGGTCGGCGATCTGCACCAGCGCGTCGGGCGTCCGCGCCGAGATCGGCAGGATGCTGAACCGCTTCTCCGAACCCGGCTCGGCCGGGGCGTCGGTGTCCACGATCTGCGGGGCCTTCGCGGGCGCTTCCTCGAGGATGACGTGGGCGTTGGTGCCGGCGAATCCGAACGAGCTGATACCCGCGATACGCGGCTTACCGTTGCGTTTCCATGGAGTCGCTTCCTTGACCACCTCGAGCGCAAGGCGGTCCCAGGGGATGTGCGGCGACGGGTTCTCGAAATGGAGATGCGGTGGCAGCAGCTCGTTTTCGAGCGACAGGATGACCTTGATGACGCCCGCGATGCCTGCGGCGGCCTCCAGGTGTCCGATGTTGGTCTTCGCCGACCCGATCAGCAGTGGGTCGTTGTCCTTGCGCCCCTCACCGAGTACGGCGCCCGCGGCCTGAGCCTCGATCGGATCACCGAGCGACGTGCCGGTTCCGTGCGCCTCCAGGTAGTCGACGTCGGCCGGCGTGAGGCCGGAGCGCTTCAGCGCCTCGGCGATAACCCGTTGCTGGGCAACACCATTGGGCACGGTCAAGCCGCCCGACGCGCCGTCCTGGTTGATCGCGCTGCCGCGGATGACGGCCCGGATGTTGTCGCCGTCGTTGATCGCGTCCTCTAGACGTTTGATGACGATGACGCCGCAGCCCTCGCCGCGCACGTAACCGTCGGCGGCCGCGTCGAAGGTCTTGCATCGGCCGTCCGGTGAGAGCATGTGCGCGCTGGAGAACGTGATCATCGTCGCCGGCGTGAGCAGAACGTTCGCGCCACCGGCCAATGCCAGGTCGCACTCCCCGAGTTGAAGCGCCTGGCATGCCTGGTGGATGGCCACCAACGACGAACTGCAGGCCGTGTCGACGGCGACCGCCGGGCCCTGAAGGCCCAACCGGAAACTGATCCGGCCGGCCGCCGCGGCGTTCGACGTCCCGATCGCCATGTAGGCCTCGATCTCGGGGAACGTCAGCTCACCCGATGCCATGCCGAGATAGTCATGAGTGGCCAAACCGACGAACACACCGGTGTTCGTATTCGCCAAAGATGTTGGCGCGGTGCCGGAATGCTCCACCGCGCGCCACGCCGTCTCCAGCAGCAGCCGATGCTGCGGATCCAGCATCCGGACCTCGCGCGTCGACATCCCAAAGAACGGCGCGTCGAATCCCGTCACGTCATCGACGAAACCCGCCCGCCGCGTCGCCACCTTTCCCGGCGTGTCCGGGTCAGGGTCGAAGAACTCGTCGACGTCCCATCGGTCGGCAGGCACCTCCGAGATTGCGTCGCGGCCTTCACGCAGCACGTCCCAGAACTCGTCGGCGTCGGCGGCCCCCGGAAAGCGCGCCGCATAACCGACGATCGCGAAACGGGGAGGTGACTGCCGGCCTTCGGATGCCATGCGTTGGTGTCCTCTCGGCTTGGGGACTGGTGGAAGATTCGGTCGCCGCACGCGGCCCGGATGCGCAACAGACTTGTCCGCGCGCCCGAGGATTGCAAGTACCGCTCCGGCGGCAGTGCCGGACTCCGCGCACCGTACCCCAGGGTATGGCTCACATCACCCGTTGGCACGCCGGGCGGTTCCTGTCAATAGACGTACTGCTTGCCATTATTAACCCAGTCAAGATCGGTGTACATGCGACCGACGACGGGCGACACTCACAGCCGCGCGGGCTATCTTGGGTCTCGCCGCCAGCACGAGCGGCCGACTCGGAGCCGTCCAACTGAGGAGGACAATCTTTTGCGCATCGGGCAAATTACGGTCGGCTCTCTTAATGAGTGGACGCTAACCCCGGGCACCGTCACCTCCTGGCACCCGACCGCGACCGCTGCGGAAAAGGCTCGTCGAGCACCGGTCAGCTCGGTGCCCGTCAGCTACATGCAGGGGCAGCACTTACGTAACTATTACGAGCGCAACGCCGCAGGACTCAACTTTTCCCGGCAGATCATTGCCAGCTGCGATGCCAAAGGCGAGTGCAACATCGCCGCGATGAACACCGCGCTGAATGCCTACCTGCGTCGACACGACACATTCCGCAGCTGGTTCGAGCGCACCGACGACGGCGAATTCATCAGGCACACCATCACCGACCCGTCCGATATCGAATTCGAGCCCGTCGACCAGGGCCATATGACCGTCGACGACATCCGTAAACACACCACCGCGATACCCAATCCGCTGGAGTGGGGCTGTTTCACGTTCGGGATCGTGCAACGCGAGGGGCAATTCACCTTCTTCGTCGCGATGGACCACGTGCACGGCGACGCGACGCTGATCGGCACCACGATGATGGAAGCCAACGGCATGTACGCCGCGCTGAGCAGCGGCGGTGAGGCCCTGGAACTTCCCGACGCCGGCAGCTTCGACGACTTCTGCGTTCGCGAGCGCGAATCCACGTCGACCTTGACGCTGGATTCACCGGGCGTACAGGCATGGCTCGACTTCGCCGAGAACTGCGATGGCGGCTTCCCCGAGTTCCCGCTTCCGCTGGGCGATCCGGAGAAGACGACCAGCAGCGAGATGTCGTCTGAGCTGCTGATGACCGACGCCCAGACCGAGCGGTTCGAAGCGGCCTGTGGGACGGCGGGCGCGCGCTTCGTCGGTGGCCTGTTCGCCTGCCTCGGGCTGGTCGAGCACGAATTCACCGGCGCTCTCACGTATTACGGGCTCACGCCGAGGGATTCGCGCACCGGCGCGGACAACTTCATGACCCAGGGCTGGTTCACCGGCCTGATCCCGATCACCGTGCCGATCGCCGCGACCTCGTTCAACGAGGCCGCATACGCCGCGCAGACCTCGTTCGACTCAGGCCTGGACATGGCGCGGGTGCCCTATTACCGCGTGTTGGAGCTGGCACCTTGGCTGAAGTGGCCGCAACCGAACTTTCCGGTGTCGAACTTCCTGCATGGCGGGGCTGCTCCGCTCAACGCTATTCTCGCGGCAGGCGATATGGGCCTGGCCGACAACATCGGGATCTACCCTGATGGGCGATTCTCCTACCAGCTGACTATCTATATTTTCCGCTACAAAGAGGGCACGGTGATGGCGATCATGCATCCCGACAATCCGATCGCCCTGAAGTCAGCCACTCGGTACATGGAGGCAATGCGCGCAGTGTGCGTGCGGGTGGCCGACAGCGGACACTGGGGACGCGTCGCCTGACGTGGGCGGACGACTTCGCCGACCGGGAAGAAGACTTACATGCGACGGCTAGCTGACTTCGTGGTGCGATGGCCCTGGCTGGTGATCGGGGCCTGGATCGCGATCGCGGTGGTATTGCCGCTGTCGTTCCCCTCGCTCAACGAAATGGCCGAGAAACACCCGCTCGCGATCCTGCCCAGTGATGCGCCCTCGGCCGTCACCGCGCGAAAGATGACCGAGGCGTTCCACGAAGCGGGCTCGGAAGACCTGCTCCTGGTGGTCCTGACCGACGACAAGGGACTTACCCCCGCGGACGAGACCACCTACCGCAACCTGGTCGACACGCTGCGCAAAGACACCAAGAACGTGGTCATGCTGCAGGACTTCATCAGCACACCGCCGCTGAAGTCGATCGTCACCAGCAAGGACAACAAGGCCTGGGTCTTGCCAGTCGGCGTCGCGGGCGAACTGGGCACGCCGCGGTCCTACGAGGCGTTCACTCAGATCACCGGCGTCGTCAACCACGCCGTCGCCGGAACCGGGCTGAGGGCCAACCTCACCGGGCCCGCGGGGACCGTCGCCGATCTCACGGTCGCCGGTCAACAGGACCGGATGCCGATCGAACTGGCAATCGGCGTCATGGTGCTCATCGTGCTGCTGATCGTGTATCGCAGCGCCATCACGATGCTGTTGCCACTGATCACGATCGCGTTGTCACTGGTGATCGCGCAGGCGGTGGTGGCTGCCTACTCCTTCTTGACGGGCTCCGGCGTTTCGAACCAGTCGATTGTGTTCCTGAGCGCGATCATGGCCGGCGCCGGAACGGATTACGCCGTATTCCTGATCAGCCGATATCACGACTACCTCAGGTTGGGCGAGAGCCAGGAGACCGCGCTGAGAAAGGCGCTGGTCTCGATCGGCAAGGTCATCACCGCGTCTGCCAGCACCGTCGGCATCACCTTCCTGGTGATCAGCTTCGCCCAGATGGGTGTCTTCCAGACCGTCGGTATCGCCTCGGCAATCGGCGTCGGCATCGCCTACCTGGCCGCGGTCACGTTGCTGCCGGCCATTATCGCCCTGGCCGGTCCACGCGGCTGGGTCGAGCCGCGACGCGAGTTGACCGCGCCGTTCTGGCGACGATCCGGTATCCGCATCGTGCGCCGGCCGCGGGTCCACTTGCTCGCCAGCCTGATCGTGCTGGGCCTGCTGGCCAGCTGCGCGGGGCTGATCCGCTACAACTACGACGACCGCAAGGCGCTGAGCGCCTCGGCCCCGAGCTCGCTCGGGTACGCCGCACTGGATCGCCATTTCCCGGTGAACCAGTCAATTCCGGAGTACATCTTCGTCCAATCGCCGCAGGACTTGCGTAATCCGCAAGCTCTGGCCGACTTGGAACAGATGGCCGACCGCGTCAGCCAGCTGCCCAACGTCGCGGCGGTCAGCGGCATCACCCGACCCACCGGAAACGTGCCGGAGCAATTTCGGGCCACGTATCAGGCGGGCGCCATCGGGTCGTTCCTCGCCGGCGGATCCACGCTGATCAACGACCACACCAACGACCTCAACCAGCTGTCCGAGGGCTCTGTCACGCTGGCCGACAAGCTCGAACAGGTTCAGGGCCAGGTCGGCGAACTCGCCGCCAGCGTCCAGGAACTGGACAACACGTTCAAGTCGACGAAAGACCAGTACAGCGGCGAGACGCTGGTCCACGAGGTGGACCTCGCGGCTCAGCTCGTCGACCACGTGAACGCGATCAGCAACAAAATGGGCTGGAACTACACCGGCGCCAAGAACCTGGTCGAGTGGGTCGGCCCAGTGCTGACCGCCCTGCGCGGCAACCCAGTCTGCGACCTGAACGAGTCGTGCAGCAACACGCGTAGCGAGTTCGAGCAGCTGCTCGGTCCGCAGAACCAAGAAGACGTCGACGCGATCAACGACCTGGCTCGCCAGATGGGCGACTACCCGGACAAGAAGGAGCTCAAGGCCTCGACCGACAGGATGCGAGCGTCGATCTCGAAACTCACCGGCGTGCTGAAGACACTGGGCATGGATCAGCCCGGGGGGCTGCAGGCGAACCTGGATCAATTGCAGGGCGGCGCAAATCAGTTCGCCGGTGGCAGCCGCCAGATCGCCGACGCGGTGAACCAGCTGGTGGACCAGGTCAAGCAACTGGGCGCCGGCCTCAGCGAATCGGCGACGTTCCTGCTGTCGCTCAAAAAGGACGCGGCGCAACCCTCGATGGGCGGGTTCAACATCCCGGCCCAGCTGCTGCGGTTGCCGGAGTTCCAAGACGCCGCAAAGGTTTTCATTTCGGCGGACGGCCATTCGGTGCGCTACCTGGTGCAGACGAAGCTGAACCCGTTCAGCACGGAGGCGATGGACCAAGTCAACGCGATCCTGACGACCGCGAAGGGCGCCCAACCGAACACCATGTTGTCGGACGCCAAGATTTCGATGGCCGGCTACACGGTGGGACTCAAGGACACCCGCGACTACTACCAGCACGACATCCGGTTCATCATCGCGACGACCCTGTTAGTCGTGCTGTTGACGCTGATCGTGCTGCTGCGGGCGATCGTCGCGCCGCTCTACCTGGTTGCGTCCGTGGTGGTTTCGTACCTGTCGGCCGTCGGCATCGGCGCGGTGGTCTTCCAATTCATCCTGGGCCAGCAACTGCACTGGAGCGTGCCCCCGTTGGCGTTCGTGGTGCTGGTCGCGGTGGGAGCCGACTACAACATGTTGCTGGTCTCGCGAATGCGCGACGAGTCGCCGCACAGCATGCGCTACGGGATCATCCGGACCCTGAGTTCGACCGGTGGCGTGATCACCGCGGCGGGCCTGATTTTCGCCGCCTCGATGGCCGGCCTGCTGTTCTCCAGCATCGGCACCGTCGTCCAGGGCGGTTTCGTCATCGGCGTGGGAATTCTGCTCGACACGTTCCTGGTGCGGACGATCACCGTTCCCGCAATTGCGGCTCTGGTGGGACGGGCAAACTGGTGGCCGTCGTCGAGGTCGGCTCCGATACCCGCGCAGCCTCGCGCGAGTTAGCGCCCACCCCCTATGTGTGTGAAACTACGAGACGAACCCAACGGGTCAGGAGTAGGGATGAAGAAACTACTCGCAGGAGTATCAGCGCTGGTAACTATCGGCGCGACAGGATGTTTCGGCGTCGGGACCGCATCCGCCGACGGCCCGCAGATCAGCGGACCCCCCTCCCCTGGAGCGCCGGGCGATCAAACCGCTTACGCCCTCGGCGGCGCGCACGTGCTGGGTGTCCCCTACGACAATTACATCCGCATGGAGGGAGCTGAATGGTTCCCAGGCCAGCAGCGTCAGATCGTCCGCTATCCGGCCGGTCAGGTCCAGGGTCACGTGCTGGCACGACTCTTCCCCGGCCTTAAGCAGGAGATCGACAACCTCGACCAGCAGTTCCCGGGCGTGGGCCTGGACGGCCCCAGCGTGGGCCAGTCGGTCGACGTCGGGGTCGACAACCTCGACAACGCGATCCGGACCACCGGTCGCCCCGGCACGGCGATCGGCCTGTCCGAGGGCGGGTTCGTGGTCGACGGCGAGCAGTTGCGGCTGGCTTCGGCCCCTGACGCTCCGCCGCCCAACGCCCTGAACTTCGCCACCTTCGGGGACCCCATCGGGCGGCACGCCTGGGGCCAGAGTTTCTTGCGGGCTACCTACCCGGTCGGCGCCAATGTGCCGGCGCTGGACTTCGTGATGACTCCGGAGTACGTGAGTCAGTACGACACCAACCGGTTCGTAGCCGCCTACGACTCGATCGCAGACTTTCCGGACCGCCCGGACAACATGTTCGCGTTCGCGAACACGTTGATGGGTCTGGCCACCGGTCACACCGCGGTGGCATTCACCAATGCCAGCATGGTGCCGCCGCAGAACATCAGGACCACGATCAACGCGCGGGGCGCCAAGGACACCACGATCATGGTCCCGCAACAGCATCTTCCGCTGGTCATGCCGTTGAAGTACATCGGCATTCCGGAGGACACGCTGAACAAGCTCGACGCGATACTCATCCCGCGCGTGAATGCGGGCTACATTAGAAACGACGATCCGGCGACGGCGCCGGTTCAGGTGGACCCGGTGCACGGTTTCGATCCGGCAGTGGTCACCGCTCCGACGAATCAAGCCACGTTCGGCGGCGGTGCGGATCCGTTATCCCAGGCGCTCAGCGGTGCCCTGTCGGTGCTTTCGCACGGCGCGAGCGAATCGGCAAACTGACCACTGCCTCCGAATCCTCAATTCGACACGAAGTGACGGACGACATATGTCTCAATCGACGATCCTTTCGATGCTTCACGGACGCGCCAGCATGCGGCCCAATGACGCCGCGTTCACCTTCAGCGATTACGAGAAGGACTATGCGGGCGTTCGAGAGACTCTGACCTGGTCGCAGCTCTCCCGGCAGACGCTGAATGTCGCGCGCGAGATTCGCGCCCACGGGACGGTCGGCGACCGGGCGGTCATCCTGGCTCCGCAGGGACTGGATTACATCCGCGCGTTTCTCGGAGCCATGCAGGCCGGGCTGATCGCCGTTCCGCTGCCGCTGCCGCACCGCGGCTCGAGCTACGACCGGGTCGGTGCGGTGTTCGCCGACACCGCGCCTTCGGTTGTTCTCACGACGACGTCCGCGGCAGAAGACGTCGGTGACTACGTCGACCAGTCACGGATGGACACCGCTCCCAAGATCGTCGCCATCGACTCGCTGAACCTGAACGCCGAGGGCGGACCGAGCCTCGCGGTCGGCGACGTACCGGACATCGCGTACCTGCAGTACAGCTCCGGCTCGACCCGCACCCCGACCGGCGTGGTGATGTCGCACCGCAACCTAACGGTGAACTTCGAGCAGCTGATGAGTAGCTTCTTCGCGGACTCGAAGATCCCGACCGGGGCGGAGATCGTCTCGTGGCTGCCCTTCTACCACGACATGGGCCTCGTGCTCGGGGTCTGTGCGCCCATTTTGGGCGGCTACCACGCGGAGCTGTCGAGCCCGCTGGCGTTTCTCGAACGGCCCGCACGCTGGGTCCAGGCGATGGCCAAGAGCGCCCACGCGTGGTCCTCGGCGCCCAACTTCGCCTTCGACCTGGCCGCCCGCAAGACGACCGACGCCGACCTGGCCGGTCTCGATCTCGGCAATGTGCTGGGCATCATCAGCGGCGCCGAGCGGGTCGAGCCGGCTACCTTGCAGCGCTTCGTCGACCGGTTTTCGCACTTCAACTTCAAAGACACCATGATGCGGCCGTCGTACGGTTTGGCCGAGGCCACCGTGTTCGTGGCGAGTGGTGTCTGGCAGGAAGACCGGCCGATCAAGACCTTCGACGTCGGCGAGCTGGGTGTCGGTCAGGTCGAGCGGTGCGCGCCCGGCGAGGGCTCCGCGCTGGTCAGCTACCGAATTCCGCGAGCGCCGGAGCTGCGAGTCGTCGACACCGAGACGTACCGCGAATGCCCGAAGGACCAGATCGGCGAGATCTGGGTGCACGGCGAGAATGTCGCCGAGGGCTACTGGAACAAGCCACCCGAAGAGCAGTCCTGCTTTGGCGCGACGCTCAACGACCCGTCGCCCGGAACCCCGGCCGACCGGTGGCTGCGCACCGGTGACCTGGGCTTCATCCACGAGGGCGAGCTGTTCATCGTCGGCCGCATCAAGGATCTGCTGATCATCCGTGGCCGTAATCACTACCCCGAGGACATCGAGGCGACGATCCAGCAGATCGCGCAGGGGCGCGTTGCTGCGATCTCGGTCCAGATGGACAGTAGCGAGCAGCTGGTGACCGTCATCGAGGTCAAGAAAAAGCGCGGCGAAGCCAGCGAGGAGTTGGCGCACCGGCTGAACGGAGTCCGCAGCGAGGTCACGTCGGCGGTCTCCAACGCCCACGGCGTGAACGTCAGCGACGTCGTCCTGGTTCCGTCCGGTTCGATTCCCACCACGACAAGCGGCAAAATCCGTCGCGCAGCGTGCGTCGAGCAATATCGCCAGGACCAATTCGCGCGGCTGGACGCCTAGCCCCGGCGCGGGCGCACCACCAGAATTACCTGATGCTGGCGACAGTCCTGATAATGGCGCTTGCCGTCAGTGTCGAACCATTTCGCATCGGCATGACGGTGCTGATGCTGAACAGGCCGAGACCGGCGCTTCAGCTATTCGCATTTTTGTGCGGCGGATTCGCCATGGGAACGACGGTGGGCCTGATCGTCCTATTTGTATTTCGACGCATCCTGCTCGGACATTCTTTCGTCACCGTGCCCCGCGTGCAGCTGCTGATCGGGCTGCTGGTGCTGTGCATCGCCGCGATCGTCGCCTTGGACCTCTGGGGTCGACTGGGCCCGCGGTCCGCACAATTGACGCAGCCGGCCACCAAGCTGCTGAAGGGCGACTCATTGTCGGTCGCCGGGATCGCCGGCCTCAGCATCGCTCTGCCGTCGGTCGACTATCTGGGCGCGCTGGCCGTCATCCTGGCTTCCGGGGCCGCCGCACTCACCCAAGTGGCCGTGCTGGTGGCCTTCAACGTGGTGGCCTTCGCGCTCGTGGAGGTTCCGCTGGTGGCCTATCTCCTGGCGCCCAACTGGACCGCCAGGGCGGTGACGAGGCTGCACGAATGGATTCAATCGCGCCGTCGACGAGACGTCGCGATCGTGCTGGCCGTGATCGGCTGCGTGTTCGTCGCCGCCGGCGCGGTCGGCATCTGAGTCGGTCGCTAGCGCGAAACTGATTCACCCTGAGGCTTTTTCACTGCGCATTGCCTTCGAACCTCTCCGCGATCTCCTGCCAGGCGCGAGCGTTCTTTTTGGCGATCTCGGCCAGAGTTCCCGAGCAGTGAACGGGAGCGGCTTCGGCGAACTCATTACAGGCACTGATCGCCACCACGACCGTCGACAGCAGCCGCAGCACTTCGCGTCCCCGCTCTGACGACCGGACCGATGGATCGTTCCTCAGTCGCTGGAGCAAATCGCGGCCGCGGCCCTCCGGAGGCATCCGGGTGCCCCGCGACGAATTCGGGAGAGGCGGCGCCGCAGTGCTGCCGGCGGCACCGATGACCGGTGCGGCGCTTTGGCCGACCTTCTTGGCCACATTGTCCGGCAGCGGGCTCTCGCCCTTGTCGATGCGCTGACGCACATCGCGCGCCGTCGTGACGGAAACGCCCGCTTTGCGGGCGATCTCGCGCAGCGATGCCCGCGGATTCATGGACAGGAATTCGGCGGCGCGGCGCCGGCCATTAGCCGGACTGACCGGTCGCACTTTCCCGTCACGCCCAAGCCTCGGGTTCAACTGGGAAATCTCCTCGGTTGCACACCCACGCAATTTTCCGACGGTCTTATTCGATACGCCCGCGATTAGCCCAATCGACCGGTCCGACCAATGCGGGTAAGATGCCAACACCCTTTGCGCGGCGGCTTTTCTTTCTGAAAGCGTCAATGGCAGGCCGTGCGTCACATTCAAATGCACTGCGAGCGCGAAAGCCTCCGCGTCATCCCCCTCGAAAAGCCGGGCCGCAATAGTGCTGTGCCCCCGCAATTCGGTGGCTCGAAGCCGGTGCACGCCGTCGATCACGCGCATCGTGCCCCGATGAACCACGATCGGGGGCAGCGGCACCGGCGATTGCGCGAGCACCTGGATGTGGCTCTCGTTGGCCTTGGTCTTTCGGGGTGTATACGAATTACGGATCGCCGCGAGCGGAACATTCTCGACCGGCAGCAGGCTGCCGCGCCGTACCCACTCCTCCACAGCACAGGCGGACAGCGGGTCGAGTTGGCCGTAGCCGGACAGCGGAGCGAGCGTCGTGTCGGCCTCGGTGATGATCCGTGCGCCGCTCTCGTGTAATTGCGCCATCGACTCGAGGTCCCGGGCTATCTTCTCGGACGTCGTCCACTACAAGTTTGCTGCGTGCCCATACGATCAGACCCCTTTCGGCGGCTCGAATAACTTACGCGCGCGTAGGTTACTCTAGAGTAAGAAAACAACTGTTCACTGTCAACTTGCTGGAGCGATTTCGGTACCGGCGGTCCGCCCTATCGCTACGCGGCCCACCCGATGCGTCTATCGGTTGCGGCAGTGCAGGTTTCGGTCAGTACTCAACGCCTGTTCAACGCAAAAATCCACGTCCAGCCATCATTGACAGGTGTCTATTTCCCGTTGCTCGGGCTGGCGGGAGGCGCCACCGAGAGCGAGGCAGGCCCCTGACTGGCCGGCCTGCTGCGGTAGACGTGGGGGAAATTATCCGGCGCGGCAAAATTAACTCTGCTCGAGCGCTGCCCGGCTCGGGTGCCGGTCGGCCGGTTGAACATAATGAGTCAGTCACACCGGCAAAGGAGCCCTTGATGAGCGCGACGACCCCAGGCCAACCGCTTCGCGTGATCCAGTGGACCACCGGCAATATCGGACGGCGCTCGCTGCACGCCATCATCGGCAGGCCCGACATGGAACTCGTCGGCGTCTACGCGCACGGTCAAGACAAAGTCGGGGTGGACGCCGCCGAGCTGTCCGGCTTGGCCGAGCCGACCGGGGTCACCGCCACCAACGACATCGACGCCCTGCTGGCCCTTCGCCCCGATGCATGTTGCTACAACCCGCTGTGGCCCAGCGTCGACGAGCTGGTTCGACTGCTCGAAGCCGGGGTCAACGTGTGCACCAGCGCGGCCTGGATCACCGGTGGCAAGCAGACGCCTGAGGACCGGCAACGGATCCTCGACGCCTGCGAGCGGGGTCAGTCGACGATTTTCGGCAGCGGCGCACACCCGGGGATGACGAACCTGGTCGGGATGGCGCTCAGCGGCTCGTGCGAGCGCGTCGACGAAATCCGCATCACCGAGTCGGTGGACTGCTCTACCTACGAATCGGCGGAAACCCAAACCGCCATGGGCTTTTCGCAGGATCCGGATACGCCCGGGCTGGCCGAGAATGTGCGACGCGAGAGCGAGGTGTTCGCCGAGTCCGCCGCGATGATGGCCGACGCGATCGGGGCGAAGCTGGACAAGATGACCTTCGACGTGACGTTCACCGCGGCGACCGCCGACTCCGATCTGGGCTTCATGAAGATCCCGGCAGGCACAGTCGGCAGCGTCTTCGGCTACCACCGCGGCTGGGTCGGCGACCGCAATGTGGTCAGCGTGGGATTCAACTGGACCATGGGCAATCACGTGGTGCCGCCCAAACCGCTCGAGCACGGCCACGTCATTCAGGTGTTCGGCATCCCCAACATGCGCACGGTGCTGCACTGCCTGCCGCCAAAGGACTGGACCGAGCCTGGTTTCATGGGCCTGGGCATGATTTACACCGCGATGCCGGTCACGAACGCCGTGCCCGCCGTCGTGGCGGCCGAGCCGGGAATCGTCACGCTGGCCGACCTCCCGCCGGTGACCGGGCGGGTCACCGAATAGCGAGACCGTCCCGCCTGCGCACCGGAGTGCATTTAGCACTGTCCACCGTGTGATCTCTGTGCGCGATGTCCTTGTTCCCCGAGATCAACCTGAGGTAATTCTTAGCCCGACATGAATTTGGCGTGAGAAGCACGCCGAGACCCTGACTACAAATCGTCATCGGCAATTGTTTCGGGCCTTGGTGAAATTCTTGCAAATCAAGAGAACCCAGGAGTTTCAGTGTTGAAACGTTACAGCGTTACCGCGGCTGTTATCGGTGCGGCTGCAGTGCCGATTGCACTGGCCACGAGTGCCCACGCTGACACAAATACTGACGTTCTCGGACCGCTTGCGGACAGCACTCACGCGATGTTTGTGGGCGGCACTTTCGAACCGACACCGTCGACGGCCTGGGTCGACGCCGCGTATACGAATTTTCTGCAGCCGCTGGGTATGACCGTTGGGGACGGCGCGTCGAACATTTGCGACATGACCGGAACCGCGGTGTGCGACGCGCCACTACAGGTGCTGACGACCCCCGAACTGCTGGAGGAAGGCCCAAGCACGCTCGCCACCAGCCAAGACATCGTTAGCGCGGTGGAAGCCGAATACGCTGCCGGCGATATGAGCGCGACCGATCCGCTAACGATATTCACCTATTCGCAGAGCGCGATGGCCTTGTCGCATGCCGAAGCCGAGTTGATGGCCGCGGGTATCCCCCAGGCCGATCTGCACTTGGTGATGATCGGCGACGGAAACACCGAAGCCGGGGTTGCCCCCAATATCTACAACGACCTCGTCACGCTTTTTGGGGGCGGCACAACCGGGACCAACGACACCAACGCGCTGCTTTACTTCGTCAATGAAGGGCAATTCGCCCCCGCTGGCACCGAGTACGAGGGCCACCTTCTCAACGGCGCCGGCACTTTGAACAGTGTCACCCCGGATAACTTGTATCCGACGACGATCTACACGATCAACACCGACGGGATCGCGGACTGGCAACAGGATTGGAACGCGGCCATGGCCGCTGACAACGGCAATGCCTGGGACGCCCTTGGGAGCTCGGTCTACCACTTCCTCACGACCCACATCGAGTACCTGGGGTTGACCCCGGCCGAGGTTGCTGCCGGCACCTTGACAGTCGACGGCCTGACCACCACCGACCTGATACCGGACCCCACGGACTGGAGCTCGGCGTGGGTGACCGGCTTGGCGGACATTGCGTCCTCGGGTGGCTTCTTGAACAGCATTCTGGAGTCGCTGCAAGATATCTTCAACCCCGCGTGGGGATGATCCCATCGGGTCGGAGATCCTTGTGGCCTCTGCCCCGAGCGCAGGATCAGTGGTCGTCGAACTGGACTTCCATTGCGGCCCAACATGATTTCTGCTAGTCGTTGTCCCAGCACCCGGCCTACCACAATCACAGTGCCGCGCACCGCTTTCCATGTCCGAAAGGGGCTCAACGTGCAAGGCGGACAATGGGCACGTCCGTCGGAGGCTGTACGCGAGTTGATACGGCGTGGCGCCGAGATGGCGCTCGACGGTTCTGTGCCGTGGTTAGAAGAGATGCAGGAGGTTCCGCTCGCCTCCCGTTATGCCAGACGCGTCGCCGATGATCCCGTGATCGTGAGTGCCATCCGGCGAAGTACTAGAGAAAGCTGTCTGCGGTGGCTGGCGGAAAACATCAGTCATCCCGGCGAGCCGATATCAACCAACATCACTGAGGCGGAGCTTGTCGCGGTTCGCAACGTGGTTTCCCGCGGCCTTGACGAGGTGGCGGTCATGGACGCCTATCGGCTCGCCCAAAACGCGGCATTGCGGTACTGGACGCCTCTTGCGTTCCGGTTGACTTCCGATCCGGACGACTTGCGCGAGCTACTCGATGTGTGTCAGCGGTCGATCGCGTCGTTCATCGAGGCGGTGGTCGTCGACCTCTGCCAACTCGTGCGAACCGAGCGAGCACATCTACAACGCGGCACCGATCCCGCGATCCATGAGGTCGTTGCGCAAATCATTGAGGGCGGACCTCCTCCGCCGAACATCGAAGAACGGCTCGGTTACACCTTTCGACAGCACCACACCGCGACGGTGGTCTGGAACGAGCGGCCTGACGTCGACGGGGGCGATCTGGACCGGGTGGCCCGGGCGCTGACGGACACCGCCACAGGCGGTCACTCACTGAGAATGCGAGCCGACGCTAATACCAGGTGGCTATGGCTTGCCGGCCAGAACAGTCCAGATTTGACTTGCGTTGCGACGATTCTCGATCGCCTGCCCGGAACTCGGATCGCGGTCGGACCGACATCTGCCGGCGCAGAAGGCTTCCGGCGCAGTCACCTTGACGCGTTGACCGCGCAACGTATGTCGGCGCAAGTCGGAAGCCCGTGCCGCATAGTACGTTTCACCGACATCGAACTCGTTGCATTGCTTGTTGCCGATTCAGAACAGGCGGATCGATTCATCACACGCACCCTGGGCAACCTCGCCTCAGCAGATGCCGAACTCCGTCGGACCGTGCTGACCTTCATCCACGAGCGGTATAGCGCCTCACGTACAGCCGCGCGGTTGTTCATCCACCGCAATACGTTGCACGCGCGACTTGCCCAGGCCGACGAGCTACTGCCACAACCACTCGAAGATTCCCACGTCCGCGTTGCGGTCGCGCTGGAACTCCTGGCCTGGAGACGGCGAGGGCCCTCACAGAACGGTATCGTGCCCTAGCGTCTAGCATCGTTAGCCGAGCGAAGGTTCTGGCGGTAGGAGACCGAGTGAGGGCGATGTCGATTAGCGGTGCACTCAAACGAGCCTGGATACCGCTGCTGCTTATTGTCGTGCTGTCCGTTTCCGCGCTCGCTGTCACGCGGTTGCACAAGGTATTCGCTTCGCAGGATCTCAACGCGAATTCGGGAGCCGGAATCAAGATCGTCCAGTTCAACCCGAAAGTGGTGAAATACGAGATCGACGGGCCGCCGGGAAGCGTGGCGAACATCAACTACTGGGACGCCGACGCCAACACCCACCAGGTGAACAACGCGCCGCTGCCGTGGTCGTACACCATTTCCACGACGCTGCCCGCCGTGAGCGCCAACATCATGGCGCAGACCGATGCCCCCTACATCGGTTGCCGCATCACGGTCGACGGAGAGCTGCGCGAGCACCGAAGCTCCGACGGGCACAACGCCCAGACCTTCTGCCTGGTGAAGTCCGCATGAGCCGCGCCGAGACCAAGCCGCACCATCCGTTCCTCCCGCATTTCATTCGGATCTTCTCGATTCCGATCATCGTGGGCTGGGTCGCGTTGACGGTCTTGGTCAACGTCGCCGTGCCGAGCCTGGAAATCGTCGGCGAAAACCATTCCGCGCCAATGGCACCCCTGGAAGCACCGTCAAATCAGGCGATGATGCGGATGGGCCACAACTTCAAGGAGTTCAGCTCCAACAGCACGGTCATGGTGGTCGTGGAAAGTCAGCAGCCGCTCGGCGAGGCCGCGCACCACTATTACGACGACATCGTCCGCAAGCTGCGGCATGACCCCGGGCACGTCCAGCACATCCAGGACTTCTGGGGCGACCGCTTCACCGCCGCAGGCGCGCAGAGCGCCGACGCCAAAGCCGCCTATGTCCAGGTGAACATCGCCGGCAATCAGGGAACGACACAGGCCAACGAATCCGTCGAAGCGGTCCGCAAGGTTGTCGACGCCGAACCCGCGCCGCCCGGGGTCAAGGCCCACGTCACCGGCTCGGCGGCGCTGTCCGACGATATGCACGTCATCGGCAACGCCAGCCTCGCCAAGATCACGCTGTTCACCCTGGGCGCGATCGCGATCATGCTGCTGCTGGTCTACCGCTCGATCGTCACGACATTGATCCAGCTGTTCATGACGTTCGTCGCGCTGGCCTGCGCTCGGGGAATCGTTGCCGTGCTGGGCTACAACAACGCCTTCGGCCTGACCACGTTCGCCGCGAACATCCTGACGATGTTGGCGATCGCCGCCGGCACGGACTACGGCATCTTCCTGGTCGGCCGCTATCAAGAAGCGCGACGAGCCGGCGAAGATCGCGAAACCGCCTACTACACAATGTTCAAAGGCGTGGCCCCGGTCGTCTTGGGATCCGGGTTGACCATCGCCGGCGCGACGTACTGTTTGAGCTTCTGCCGGTTGCCGTGGTTCCACACGATGGGCGCACCGGTGTTCGTCGGCATGATCGTCGTCGTGGCGGCCGGCCTGACGCTGGGCCCCGCCGTGGTGTTTCTTGGCAGCCGGTTCGGCCTGTTCGAGAAGAAGGGGCAGTCGCGAGGTCGGCTATGGCGGCGAGTCGGCACGGCGGTAGTACGTTGGCCCGCACCGGTTTTCGCGGTCAGCGCTGCGGTGGTCCTGGTCGGAATGGTCGCACTGCCCGGCTACAAGCCGAGTTACAACGACCGGCACTACCTACCCGAAACCGCGCTGTCCAACATCGGTTATGCCGCGGCGGACCGGCATTTCTCCGAGGCCCGGATGAATCCGGACATGCTGATGATCGAGGCCGACCACGACATGCGCAATCCGGCCGACATGCTGGTGCTGGACAAGGTCGCCAAGAACGAGATCCGGACCGTCGGCATCGCGATGATCCAGGACATCACCAGACCGCTGGGAATTCCCATCCAGCACAGCTCAATTCCGTTCCAGAACAGCATCCAGAGCCAGACGACCATGCAGAACATGGACTTTTTGAAGGACCGCATGAAGGACCTTCTGAAGATGGCCGACGAGATGCAGATCATGATCAACGTGACCGAACGCCAGGCGAAGGTTACCCACGATCTAGCCAGCGCTGCCCTCGACAGCGCCAAGACCACGCAGGAAACCTCGGAAATCACCGACACCCTGCGCGATCACATCGCGGACTTCGACGACTTCTACCGGCCGATCCGCAGCATCTTCTACTGGGAGAAGCACTGCTACGACATCCCGATCTGCTATTCGACCCGGGCGCTGTTCGACTCAATCGACGGCTTCGACCAACTCGCGGAGAAGTTCCACCAGCTCTCGGGCGAGATCGGGCGCACCGCACAGGCTTCCCACGAGTTAGAGCTGCTGATCCCGATCATGCTCGACACGTTGAAGACGACGCACGGCCTGACGCTGACCATGTACCAGACGTTCCAGGCGATGATCAATCAAATGGAGGCGATGAGCAATACCTCCATCGTGATGGGTCAGAGCTTCGACAAATCGCAAAACGACGACTTCTTCTACCTGCCCCCCGAGGCGTTCACCAACCCGGAATTTATTCGCGGCGTGAAGCTGTTCTACTCCCCCGACGGAAAGTCGGTGCGGTTCTTCATCACTCACCAGGGTGATCCGATGTCGCCGGAGGGCATCGGCCGGGTGGACGCGGAACGCACCGCCGCCCAGGAAGCGCTCAAGCAGTCGTCGTTGTCCGACGCCAAGGTGTATCTCGGCGGCACCGCCGCGACGTTCCGGGACATGGCCGACGGTGAGAAGTACGACCTGATGATCGCGGTGGTGTCGGCGTTGACGCTGATCTTCATGATCATGCTGCTGCTGACCCGAAGCGTGGTGGCGGCCCTGGTGATCGTGGGAACGGCGAGCAGCTCGATCGCCGCGTCGGTTGGGCTGTCCGTGCTGATTTGGCAGGACCTGTTCGGGATGCACCTGCACTGGATCGTCGTGGCGCTGTCGGTGATCATCCTGTTGGCCGTCGGCTCGGACTACAACCTGCTGCTGGTATCGAGATTCAAAGAAGAGATCCACGCCGGACTCAAGACCGGATACGTCCGGTCGATGGCCGGCACCGGCGCGGTCGTGACCTCCGCCGGCCTGGTGTTCGCCTTCACGATGGCCGCGATGCTGGGCAGCGACCTGACCGTGCTGGGCCAGTTCGGCTCGACGGTCTGCATCGGTCTGCTCCTCGACACCCTGGTCGTGCGAACGCTTTTCATGCCGTCACTGGCAACGCTGCTCGGCCGCTGGTTCTGGTGGCCACTGGTGGTCCATCCGCGCGGCGACCACGCCAAGCCGAAGCCGCCGCCCGCTGTCGGCGACGAGGCCAGCACCGCCCCGCTGGCCGTGCAGAAGTCCTGAGCTAGTCGGCGTCGGCTACTTCCACGCACACGCCGAGCGCGCCGGCGCCGACGTGCAGGGCCAACACCGGGCCCAGCCCGGTGACGATCGCGGGTTCGCAGCTGGGCAACCGCTCGGCCAGCTCCGCCGCCAAGCTCTGCGCGCCGTCGGGGTTGGCGACGTGATGCACCGCGATCGAGGCGCGCCGGTCCCCGACGATCTCGACGACCCGATCGATCATCGTCGCGACCGCTTTGCCGGCCGTCCGAACCCGTTGCGCCAGAACAAGTTTGCCGTCGTCGATGCGCAGCAGCGGCTTGAGCGACAGCTTGGTGCCCAACCACGCACCGGCGCCACCGATGCGTCCACTGCGGCGCAGGTTGTCCAGTTGATGCACCACGATGAAGCCGTGGTTGCGGCCCACCGCGGCGGCCGCGGCACAAGCAACACCGTCCTGGTCCGCGCCGTCGGCGGCCGCCCGCGCCGCGGCCAGGGCGATGAAGCCGGTGTTCATGCCGGTGAATTTCGAGTCGAGAACCCTGATCCCCGAGCCGATCTCGGCGGCGGTGGCCTCGGCGGCCCGGTGTGTTCCAGACAGCGCCTTGGACAGGTGCACGGCGACCACACCGTCGCCGCCACTGTCGGCCAACGCCTGTCGGTACACCTCGGCCAACTCGGCGGGTGTGGCGGCCGCCGTGGTGGCCTGGCCATACTCGTGGATGCTGTCTGGGATGTCGTCCACGCCGTCGCGAAGATCGGTGTCGTCGAGCAGAATGTGCAGGGGGACTTCACGTATCCCCCACTGCCGCCGCAGTTCTTCGGGAAGGCGTGCCGACGAATCGGTGACGACGACGACGGGCATGAACTCAGCTGTCGACTCGGATATCGGCCGGATCGCGCGGCTCCTCATCGCGCTGCGCGCTCTGCATCGTCGCCACGCCGGCCTCGGCCAGCGCCTTGAGCATCAACTCCGCGACCGCCCGGTGCGCCTCGAAGTTCCAGTGAATGCCATCGGGGTTGCCGCGACCGTTCATCACCTCGTCGGCGACCGCGGCTTTCAGGTCGACCAGCGGAACATCATGCTCGCCTGCCCACTGGGTGATCGCCGCAACGGTGCCGGGCCTGCCGTGGTGCGCCTTGCCGTATGCCTCGGCGATATGCACCGACGGCAGCGACGCGACGATGGGGATACCCGGTCGGTTGAAATCGATTGCGCCGCGGGTCTCTTCGAGGTATTCGGCGCTCAGGTGCGGCGGCAGTGCGGCGCGCGACACCGGCGACAACCGCGGCTGCAGCCAACCGTAGCCGTCTCTGACCCAACGCCGCAGCCACGGCGGGCGCACGTAGCGGATCAGCTCCCGCAGCGCCGTCGGCAACGGCGACGGCAGTGAATCCATGCCACTGGTCGCAAAGATCACCGCACCGGCCCGCGGCAGCGCCGCCCACGCCCGCGGGTCCTGGGTGGCCGCCCACCACACGTCGCGGCACGTCCACCCGATGCGGCCGATCAGCTCCACGTCCCAACCCAGCTGGGTGGCAACGATATTGGGCCAGATCCGCGGATCGTCGGACGGAAGCCCGCCGGTCGGCCCGTAATAGGCCAGTGAATCGGCGAAGACCAGCAGGGTCGGCCGCGGCTCAGAGGACATCGCCCGCAACCTGTGCCGACGCGTTCCAGACATCGAGCCGCCACTGGATGGCATCGAAATCATCTGCCGCAGCACCGGACTCGGTGTGCCCGGACAGCTGCGTCCAGCTCGCATTGCCCATGCCGCCGAACGCCGGCCAGTTGCCCACCGGCAGCCGCAACAATGCCGCGGTCAGCGCGGCGATCAGGCCGCCGTGGGCCACCAGCACCACCGGCCGCGCCGACTCGTCGTGGGCCCCCCACTCGCGTTCACCCGCGACCAACTCGGCAACCAGCGGCACGCTGCGGTTGGCCACGTCGATCCGGTTCTCCCCGCCGTGTGGCGCCCAGGTCGCGTCCTCGCGCCACGCCAACCGGGCACCCGGGGCGCTCGCGTCGATCTCGGCGTGGGTCATGCCCTGCCAGTCACCGAGATGGGTCTCCCGAAGCCGGTCGTCGGCCCACAGCCGTAGGCCGGTGCGTTCCTGCAACGCGACCGCGGTGTCGTAGGCGCGCCGCAGATCCGAGGACACGATGAGCAACGGCTGATGCTTGGCAAGAGCTTCGGCGGCGGCCACGGCCTGCGCGCGGCCCAGTTCGGTCAGCTCGGTGTCGAGTTGGCCCTGCATCCGGCTGCCGAAATTGAACGCGGTCTGGCCGTGCCGCAACATCACCAGCCGCCGGATGGTCACGACACGTCCACCGCTACTACGGGGCAGTCCCGCCACAGCCGGTCGAGGGCATAGAAGTCGCGCTCGTCCTGGTGCTGAATGTGGACGACGATGTCGACGTAGTCCAGTAGCGTCCAACGGCCCTCGCGGGTGCCTTCGCGGCGGGCGGGCTTGTAGCCGGCGTCGCGCATCTTCTCCTCGACCTCGTCGACGATCGCATTGACCTGTCGCTCGTTGGATGCCGACGCGATCACGAAGCAGTCGGTGATGACCAATTGATCGGAGACGTCGATGACGACGACATCGTCGGCGAGCTTGGAAGCCGCCGCGCGCGCCGCGACCGCCGCCATGTCGACGGCCTCGGGCGCGGCGGTCACGCGTCCACCCCCGGTTTGCGGTAGAGATCGGTCTTGGAGATGTATTGCACGACACCGTCGGGCATCAGGTACCACAACGGGCGGGCTTCGGCGGCCCGCAGCCGGCAGTCGGTGGAAGAGATTGCCAGAGCGGGGATTTCGACGAGCGACAGGGCGTCGGCGGGCAGGCCCTCGAGCACGCCGGCGAGATGCTCGCTGCCGAGTTCGTAGCCGGGCCGGCTGACGCCGACGAACCGAGCCGCGGCGAACAGCTCGTCGAGGTCCTGCCAGGACAGGATCGACGCCAGCGCGTCGGCACCGGTGATGAAGTACAGGTCGGAGTCCGGGTTGAGCGCTTGCAGATCCCGCAGGGTGTCCTTGGTGTAGGTCGGACCGCCACGGTCGATGTCGACCCGGCTGACCGAGAAACGCGGGTTGGCCGCCGTGGCGATCACCGTCATCAGGTAGCGGTCTTCGCCCGCGCTGACCTGGCGGCCCTTCAGCCAGGGCTGGCCGGTCGGCACGAACACCACCTCGTCGAGATCGAAGAGGTCGGCGACCTCACTGGCCGCGACCAAGTGTCCGTTGTGGATGGGATCGAACGTCCCGCCCATCACTCCCAGCCGCCGCTTTTGCACGGTTTGCCAGCTTACTTGAGCGCGATACGGCTGGCCCTCGATGTCACACAGGCCACATCAGCACCCGGCCGGATGCGCTCAGAAGTAGGCGGGGTTGAAAAGGTCTTGAATGGTCGCCAGTAGGGCGGTGATTCCCCCGCTGTCGACAAGCCCGTGCGAAAACGCGCCCACCAGCGCCGACCAGTCGTCGATGATGGCGCCCGGGTCCGAACCGTCCGGGATGGTGATGGTTGTGGTGAGGCCGTCGGTGGTGGTGACGCCGCTGGCGATCTCCTCCGGCGTCAGTCCCAGGTACTCCACGTGGGTGGTGAAAAAGTGGTAAAGCCCGTTGCCCAGGGCGTCCAGAGGACTGCCGCCGTTATTGATGGTGGCGTCCCAATCCTCCTGCCAGTCGGAGACCCCGTCGGTGTTGATGTCGTAGATGGTCGTCGGATACAGGTCGTTGGGCGTTTCACCGGCCAACAGGCCGCCGGGGGCGAATTGGTCCTCGTTGATGGCTTTTAGTAGGAAGTCGGTGATGTCTGTGCCGGTAGTGCCCCCGCCGAACAGCTGGACCAGGTCGGCGTAGATGTTGGTGGCTATCCCGTTCGCGTCGCTCGCGTCGCCGATGAACACGAAATGCAGGTCGTCCTGCGGAATGGTGGCCGAGAGTACTTTCTCGGCCGCCGACGCCAGGATCGCGCTCTGCGAGTAGGCAAAGATCGTCAGTGGGTGCTCGGCACTGATGGCTCCGGTGGCGTATTCGGCTTCCACCGCGGCGATCAGGTCCGCCTCGCCCTGCAGACTGCTCGGGCCGAACTCGAACACTTCCGGCGTCGTCAGCGCCTGCAACGGGGCGTCACACGGCACCGAGAACACCATGTCGCAGATCGACGCGGCATCGGCGAACCCCAGCGGCTTCAGGTACAGCGATTCCGCGGTTTCTATATAAGCCGTCGACGGCGACGGCATGCCGGTGCCGCCCAGAAAGATCGCGGTGGTGCTGCCCGACAACGGGTCGTCCGCGTCGGCGTAAGCAGGTACGGACAAGGCGATCGCCGCGCCGGCCAGCCCGAGGATCGGGGCCGTGGCATATCGACGCTTCACCATGACGAACCTCAATTCTTTTCCGCGAGTTGCACATAACGCACCTAAGCCCTACCTGATGCGCAGCTAAGAATAGCGTCAATGTGAGCTGTACAACTGAGGAAATTCGCGGTGACGCTAGACCGGCAGCAGCTGGTCGATCACCGCAGCCAGCTGCTTGGCGGAGCGGCATTCGTGCATGGTGATCACTTCTTGGTAGCGCACCACCGCCGAGTCGCCGCTGTTCCAGAGGTGCTTGGGCTCCGGGTTGAGCCAGTGCGCGTGCCGGCTGGCGTTCACCATGTGCGCCAAGACGCTGGTGGCCGGGTCGCGGTAGTTGGTGCGGCCATCGCCGAGCACCAGCAGCGAGCTACGTGGCGACAGCACGTTGTGGAACTGCTCGGTGAACGAGATGAACGCGTTGCCGTAGTCGCTGTGCCCGTCGCGGGTGTAGACGCCGGCCTCGCGGGTGATCCGCTGGATCGCCACGGCAAGATCGGCGTCCGGCCCGAACATGTGGGTGACTTCGTCGGTGGTGTCGATGAAGGCGAACACCCGAACGCGGGAGAATTGCTGCCGCAGTGCGTGCACCAGCAGCAGCGTGAAATGGCTGAATCCGGCGACCGAGCCGGACACGTCGCAGAGCACCACCAGCTCGGGCCGGGCCGGGCGCGGCTTGCGCAGCACCAGGTCGATCGGCACGCCACCGGTCGACATCGACTTGCGCAGCGTCTTCCGTAGATCGATGGCGCCGGCGCGGGCCCGCCGGCGGCGGGCGGCCAGCCGCGTCGCGAGAGTGCGGGCCAGCGGTTGCACGACCTTGCGCATGGCGCGCAGCTGATCACCCGAGGCGCGCAGGAATTCGACGTTCTCGGACAGCTGCGGGATACCGTACATCTGGACGTGGTCGCGGCCGAGCTGCTCGGCGGTGCGTCGCTTGGTTTCGGCGTCGACCATCTTGCGGAGCTGGGTGATGCGCTGCGCGGCAAGCGCTTTGGCGATCTCCTCCTGGGTCGGGGTGGGCTCGTCGCCGTAGGGGGCGAGCAGGCCGGCCAGTAGCTTGCCCTCCAGCTCGTCGAGCGCCATCGACTTGAGTGCCTGATACGAGGAGTACGACGGTCCGCGGCTGGAGTTGTATTTGCCGTAGGCGTCGACGATTTGGGCGATCATCGCGACCAGGCGGTCGTCCATGTCGGCGAGTTCGGGGTTCTCGGTGAGCAGGTCGAGCAGCATCTGACGCATCGCCTCGACGTCGTCGGGCGGCAACTGCACATCCGGGTCGATCGTGTCTTCGTCGGCGACCGCGGAGCGGGTGCCGAGCGCAGCCGGCCACCACAGGTCGAACATCGCATCGTAGGTTTCGCGGTGCTCGGGCCGGCGCAGCACCGCGCACGCCAGCCCTGCCCGCAGTATCTCGCGGTCGCCGAGGCCGAGGACTCCCATCACCCGGCCGGCGTCGACGGTCTCCGACGGGCCGACCGAAATGCCTTGTGCGCGCAGTGCTTCGACGAACCCGACCAGATGGCCCGGAATGCCATTCGGAGCTAGCGGCTGGCTGGGGCGAACGCGGCGGACGGCCATCAGCTCTTCTCTCAGTTGAGCCGAAGTTCGGAGGTGGCCCGATTTTGATCCGACTGATGCTTGAGCACGACACCCATGGTCGCGGCGATGGTGGCGTCGTCGATGGTGTCCAGGCCCAGGGCCAGTACGGTGCGCCCCCAGTCGATGGTCTCGGCCACCGACGGCAGCTTCTTGAGTTGCATTCCCCGAAGCACCCCGATGATGCGGACCAGTTCTTCGGCGATGTGCGCGGGCAGTTCCGGCACGCGGGACAACAGGATCCGACGTTCCAGTTCCGGAGTCGGGAAGTCGATGTGCAGGAACAGGCAGCGGCGTTTGAGCGCCTCGGACAATTCGCGGGTGGCGTTGGAGGTCAGCACGACGAACGGCGGACGTTCGGCGGTGATGGTGCCCAATTCGGGGACCGTCACTGCGAAGTCGGACAGCACCTCCAGCAGCAAGCCCTCGATTTCGATGTCGGCCTTGTCGGTTTCGTCGACCAGTAGCACGGTGGGTTCGGTGCGCCGGATCGCGGTGAGCAGCGGTCGTGAGAGCAGGAACTCCTCGGTGAAGACGTCGGTCTTGGTCTGGTCCCAGTCGTCGGAACCGGCCTGAATACGCAGGATCTGCTTGGCGTGGTTCCACTCGTAGAGCGCGCGGGCCTCGTCGACACCTTCGTAGCACTGCAGGCGGACCAGACCGGACCCGGTGGCCTGCGCGACGGCGCGGGCGAGTTCGGTCTTGCCAACCCCGGCCGGACCTTCGACCAGCAGCGGCTTGCCGAGTCGGTCGGCGAGGAAAACGGCAGTCGCAGTGGCGGTGTCGGGCAGGTAGCCAGTATCGGCGAGCCGCCGGCCGACGTCGTCGATGTCGGCGAACAGCGGTGCGGGCCGCGCGGGCACACTCACGTGGGTTATCTCCTCAGCTATGTCAGACCGGGCGGGTCTGGCCGTCTCCCCAGCCGATCCACTTGGTCGAGGTCAGTTCGGCGAGCCCCATCGGACCGCGGGCGTGCAGCTTCTGGGTCGAGATGCCGATCTCGGCGCCGAATCCGAACTGCTCGCCGTCGGTGAAGCTGGTCGAGGCGTTCACCATCACCGCGGCCGCATCAACGCCCTCTGTAAAGCGTTGTGCCGCAGCCATGTTCGACGTCACAATGGCTTCGGTGTGACCGGTGCCGTATTCGTTGATGTGGGCGATCGCGGCATCGACTCCGTCGACCACCGCGACGGCGATCTCCATCTCCAGGTATTCGCGACGCAGGTGGTCGTCGCCGGGATTGAGATGCACGGTCACGCCGGCATCCTGCAGCGCGTTGATCAGTCGCGGCATGGCCTCATCCGCGATCGCCCGATCGACCAGCAGCGTCTCGGCCGCGTTGCATACACTGGGTCGACGGGTCTTGGAATTCAACAGGATTCGCTCGGCCATGTCGAGGTCGGTGGCGTCGTGCACGTAGACGTGGCAGTTGCCAACACCCGTCTCGATGGTCGGCACCTGCGAGTCGCGAACCACCGCGTCGATCAGGCCGGCTCCCCCTCGCGGGATCACCACGTCGACCAGTCCGCGGGCCTGGATCAGATGCGTGACCGACGAGCGATCGGCCGACGAGATCAGCTGTGCGGCATCGACCGGCAGGTCCTCGCTGTGCAGTGCCTCCCGCAGCACGGCGACCAGCGCCTCGTTGGAGTGCACCGCGGACGCGCTACCGCGCAGCAGCGCGGCGTTGCCGGATTTGAGCGTCAAGCCGAAGGCGTCGACAGTGACGTTGGGCCGGCCCTCGTAGACGATGCCGACCACGCCGAGAGGGACCCGCTGCTGGCGCAGGGCGAGCCCGTTGGGCAGGGTGTAGCCGCGCAGGACCTCGCCGACCGGGTCGGGCAGGCCCGCGACCTGACGCAGGCCGGCGGCGATCCCGTCGACGCGCTTGGGGTCCAGCGCCAACCGGTCGAGCATGGCGGTCGGGGTGTCGGCGGCGCGGGCTGACCGCAGGTCTTCCGCATTGGCCGCCAGAATCCGGTCGGTGTTGGCCACCAGCGCATCGGCGGCTACGTGCAGTGCTTGATCCTTGGCGACCGTCGGCAATGCGGCCAGAACGCGAGCCGCCACCCGGGCCCGGCGCGCCGCATTATGCACCTGCTGGCGCACGTCGGTCGCCGAGAAGGCATGGACACTCATTAACCCAGGGTAGCGGGCTTTCTACCGGCGGGTAGAGACGGGCCCAACCGGCGACGATTCGCTGCGACGGTCTTCGATGATCCGGCCGAATTCCTGCAGTAGCAGCGGTGTCCGGAGCACGAGATCTTCGATGTGCTCGCGATCGATCTCCAGTGCGGTCACTTCCTCCAGGGCGTACGCGCCGGCCGCGCTTGGCTGTCGGGTCAGCGAGCTCAGCCCCAGGAACGAGCCCTCCTCCAGCAGGCTCAGTGGCGTCACCGATCCGTCGTCGTTGGTCGTGGTCCGCCGGATGCTGCCCTTGATCAAAAACGTCATGGCCGTGGGTACTTCGCCGGCGAACTGCACGATTTCGTCGGCGCCGTAGCGCACCATCCGCGCGTGCGGGATCAGCGACTGCTGGTCGGTGATGCTCAGCCGCAGCGCGGGCGCCACCACGTCGCGCATCGCCACCTGAACCCGTGCGGGCGTGGAGAAGTCGTCGCTCACGTCGTCGAGATGCAGCTCTTCGCGCCGGGCCGCGTACCAGATCCACCTCAGAAAGGTTGCCTTCGTGGCGCCGTCGTCGGCGGGTGACTTCAGCGCGACGCTGACCTCGTACTCGCCGGGGCCGGTCATCGTCGACGTCGGTGCGACATCGGTTTTGCGTTGCGGCAACGCGGTTGCCACCCGCACCAGCAGAAGTCGAACGCGGTCAGGCGGATCCGCCAGTGAGAACGTGGTGCCGATCGACAGCTTGTGGGCCCCGGGCGGACGACTCATGTTGGTGAACGAGGTCGCGGCCAGCACCGAGTTCGGTGTGATCTGCAGCCCGTGACCAGTCTGAATGTGTACCGCGCGCCAGTTCGCTTCGACGATGCGTCCGCGGGCACCCGGGGTGTCCAGCCAGTCCCCGATCCGGAACGGTTGCTCGAACAGCATGAACAATCCGGACACGATCTGGCCGACCGAGTTCTGCAGCATCAAGCCGATGACCACCGACGTCACGCCGAGGGCGGTGAAGAGGCCGGCGACGCGCACTCCCCACACGTAGGAGAAGATCAGTGTGAGACCGATCGCGATCAGCAAAAACCTTGTCACGTCGCGGAATATCGCAGGAACGCGTTTGCGCCACGAGCTCTCCGGTGCTGCCTCGAATACCGTCGCGTTGAGCCCGGACAGCACCAGCAGTAACACCACGAAGCCGAAGACCGTCGCCAACACCCGCACCGAGTCGACCTGTGCCGGGATGCGAGCCACCTTGATCAGCAGCACGAGCAGCGCCGCCAGCGGCACCAGATAACTCCGCAGCAAGTTGACCGGCCGTGCCAGCGCACTCTGACGGCGTCCCAGGTAGTTGTGCCATTCGGTAAGGCTGATCAGCAGCAGCGGCAGGCCGACGGCCAGCGCGATGGCCCAGTACAACCACACCGGATCGACGACGGTCATTTGCGGTCCGTCAATCGCCAGATCGGCTGCTCGGCGCCAGCGACCGTGACGGTTCCGGCCGGCGCGAATTGCCTGATGTCGCGCATCACCTCGTAGACGTCGGTGGTGACGAATATCCCGGACTCGGTTGTGCCGCTGGGCATTTGGTGGGCCAGGTTTACCGCGGCGCCCCACATGTCGTAGATGACGCTCGATCGGCCAACCAATCCGCTGATCACGTTGCCGGTGTTGACGCCGGCGCGGATGGTGAGGTGATAGCCCTTGCCGCTGTTGAACCGCTCGATGATGCGCTGCATCTCGACCGCGAAATCGATGGTCCGGGGCACGCTGTCCAGCCGCGGCACGTTCAATCCGCAACTGGCGAGGTAGCCGTTGTGCACGGTGCGAATCGGTTCGACGCCAAGGGTTTCCGCCGTCGAGTCGAGCTCGCGAACAAGTTCGTCGACAGTCTGCACGAGTTCGTCGCCGGACAGCCCGATCGAGATCTCGTCAAGACCGATGATGTCGGCGAATATGACGGTGACGTCTTGGTGCTCTTGCGCGATGATCTGCTCACCGTCGCGGTAGCGCTGGGCGACGGATTCGGGCATCAGCGACAGCAACAGCCGGTCATTCTCGTTGCGCTGCGCGGTGAGCAGCCCCTCCTTGATCTCCAGATTCCGGCTCATCTCGTTGAAAGCGGTTGTAAGATCACCGATTTCGTCGCGGGTGGTGACCGGTATCGAGATGTCGTAGTGTCCGGCGCTGATCTCTTCCGCGCCGGCCCGTAGGCGCCGGACGGGGCCGACGAAACGCTGGGCGATCAGCATCGCGAGCACGCAGAGCGCGAAAACCAGCACGGCGGCGGTCACCACCAGCGTGCGGGCGAAAGCCTCGACCCGCGCGTAGGCCTCTTCGTGGTCCCGCGTGGCCAAAATCGTCCAGCGCAGGTCGGAATTCGGAATGGTGACGGGGGCGTATGCCGCAAGTTCCTGGTCGCCCAGGTAGCCGGTGTCCGATAGCGTTCCGCTCTGGCCGCGCTGGGCGGCGTGAAACGCCCGGGTATCGACCGGCTGCACCAGCGTCGTGCCGTGCCAGCGCATTGCCTTGGCGACAATGTCTTCCGGGGTTCCCGCCGCCACCGCGTCGCGCTTATATCGTTCGGGGTCTTGCAGGAACATCCGCGAATCGGAACGCATCAAGCCGTCCGGCCCGGCCAGGTAGGTCTCGGCCGTGGCTCCCATTCCCGCGGCTTTCCAGCGCTGGTCGGCGGTCATGATCCGGTTGACCTTCGAGATCGGCAGCGGAAGCGCCATCACCCCGTCCGTCTTGCCCGCCACGCCTATCGGCGACACCAGCCACGCGATGGGCATCCCGCCGGCCGCCTGGAACGCCTGGAAGTCGGTGATCCAGACGAAATCGACCGAGTCTGCGGCCATTGCCTTTTCGTAGGCACCACGCAGGTTCGAGCCTCGGTACGGTCCGGTGAGGATGTTGGTACCCAATGTCGGGCCCTTGCTCACGTTGTAAACCACGTTGCCGCGGGTGTCGAGCAGCATTGCATCGCGATACTCGAAGCGCGTCGCGATCTCGCGAAAGTACCTGTTGTATCGGGCGTTCGCCGCCGACCATGCGCTGTTGTCGCCGGCGTCGACTGGTGCGGCCGACCCGTCGGCCGTCGGAAGTGTGTAGTGCAGTTGAAGATATCGCTGCGCGTTATCGGTCGGCAGCACCGCGGCCAGCTCCAGCTTCTGCCCGGTGGTCTGCTGTATCGGCTTGATCAGCTTGTTGTTGTAGTAGCCCTCCAACGCTTGCTGTTGCGCAGGATCGGTTGGCGCGTCGGCTAATTGGTCGAAACCCGCGGTGAACGCCTGCACGGCGTCGTCCGCGGTATAACCGCGACTGTAAATCGCCAGTGAGTTCGACAAGTCGGTGAACAACATTTCAATCGCGCGCTTCTGCCCCTCACGCAATTGCGTCATGCGTTCGGCCGCGATCGGCACTAGTGTGCGTTGGCCGGAGACATAGGTGACCACGCCGATCACCGCCAGCGATCCCAGGCTAGAAACGAGCAGCATCACCATGATTTTGGACTGAATGCTCAACCTGGACAGGGGCCCTAATCGACGGCGCCTGCCACTTTCGACTGCGACCGGTTGCTCGTCCGCTGCCGGATCAGTTGAGCCTTGCGGCGTCAATCGACGTCCTTTCGCTGCGGGGCCAAAAAGCCCAGATCACGCAGCAGAATAGCGCCTGGCGAGGGGCGAAAACGGATTTGCCGAAAACCGTTATCAACACGACGTTTGTGAATTGGTGCACTTCTTCATAACGTCGGCGGAATGACACGGGTTTGCGTGGTGGGCAGCGTGAATCTGGATATCGGGTTCGACGTCCAGGTTTTGCCCGCTCCGGGTGAGACGGCCTTGGCGACAGCGGTGCGCACGACGCCGGGCGGCAAGGGTGCCAATCAGGCGGTGGCGGCGGCTCGGGCGGGCGCCGAGGTGCGGTTCTTCGGTGCAGTCGGCGACGACGAGGCGGCGGCACAGTTACGCGCGCACCTCGAGGCCAACGGTGTCGGCACCGACGGGCTGCTCACCGTGCCCGGGCGCAGTGGCACTGCGGCCGTGATCGTCGACACGGGCGGTGAAAACATCATCGTCGTCGCTCCGGAGGTCAACGGTCGACTGATGCTGGACTCTTCGGCATTGGGCCGCCTCGTCGCAGATTGCGATGTGTTGTTGCTGCAGTTGGAGATTCCGCTAGCCACAGCCACGGCCGCGGCATCCGAAGCACACGCGGCGGGGGTGACCGTCATCCTCAATGCGTCACCCGCGGGTGGCAACCGGACCGAGTTGGCTCGGCTCGCCGAGCTGACCGATGTCCTGGTCGTCAACGAAACCGAAGCCGCACAATGGGTTTGGCCGGTGCCGCACAAGGTCACCACGCTCGGCGCGCGCGGCGCCCGCTACATCGGCGAGGGCGCCGACTTCACCGTGTTCGCGCCCGCAGTCGAAGCGGTCGACACGTCCGGGGCCGGCGACGTGTTCGCCGGTGTCCTTGCGGCCAACTGGGCCGACGACCGCGACCGCGCATTGCGCCGAGCCTGCGCCGCCGGCGCGCTCGCGACCCTGGTGCCCGGCGCGGGCGATTGCGCGCCGTCCTCAGCCGCGATCGACCAAGCAACACTGTCGGACTAAGTCCGATCAGGCGGCCAGGTCGATGCCGTCGTCTGGGTGACGCGTGATCGCGGGCGGCGCCTCCGATTCCGAGGCCGCCGTCTCCGTATCGGGCCTGCGGGGCCGCGACGAGACGTCCGTGGTCCCGGTAGAACCGCTGGATATCCCGTCGGAGATCAGCACGGCGAACAACAGCAAAAAACCGATTCCTACCGCTATCAAGAGCATGTCGAGACCCTCCGTGACTTGGACGCAGCCGACCACGGCCGCGCCTACACCACGTCCAAGGCCCCACCGCGAAGCCTTTATTCCCCTCACTCGAAAAAAGTTGAGTTAGATGCTGAAGGGGCGCGACGCCTAGTCGGGCTAGTCCTCGGGAATGTCGCGTTCGATCGAGTCCAGCCAGGCCTGCGCCGACATGTCCGACGGGGCGCGCCAGTCCCCCCGCGGCGACAACGCACCGCCGTGGGACACCTTGGGGCCGTTGGGCAAGGCAGAGCGCTTGAACTGGCTGAATGAGTAGAACCGCTGCACGAAGATTTGCAGCCAGTGCCGAATCTCTTTGAGTGAGTAAGACGGTCGTTTGTTCTCCGGAAAACCGGGTGGCCAGGTGCCGTTGTCGGCGTCGCTCCACGCATGCCAGGCGAGGAATGCCACCTTGGCCGGTCGGAATCCGTAGCGTAGAACATGGAACAGCGAGAAGTCTTGCAGGGCAAAGGGACCGATCTTCGCCTCGCTGCTCTGCAGTTCCTCTTCTTCGCCGCTTGGCACGAGTTCGGGAGTGATCTCCGTGTCGACCACCGACTGCAAGACTTCCCCGACCTCCGACGAAAACTGGTCGGCGGAAATCACCCAGCGAATCAGATGCTGGACGAGTGTTTTCGGCACACCGGCGTTGACGTTGTAATGCGACATCTGGTCGCCCACACCATAAGTCGACCAACCCAATCCCAATTCGGACAGGTCGCCGGTGCCCAGCACGATGCCGCCACGCTGGTTGGCCAGCCGGAACAAGTAGTCGGTGCGCAGACCCGCCTGCACGTTTTCGAACGTGACGTCGTAGACCTTCTCTCCGCGCGAGAACGGGTGGTCCATCTCCTTGAGCATGAGCGACGCGGTTTCGGTGATGTCGATCTCGGCGAACGTGACACCGAGTGCGCGGCACAGTTCGACCGCATTGCGCTTGGTGTGCTCACCGGTGGCGAAGCCGGGCAGCGTGAAGGCCAGGATGTCACTGCGCGGTCGGTCTTCCCGATCCATCGCCCGTGCCGCGACGATCAGCGCGTGCGTCGAATCGAGCCCACCGGAGATCCCGATCACCACCTTGGGAAAGTCCAAGGCCCGCAACCGTTGTTCGAGTCCGGCGACCTGAATGCTGTACGCCTCGTAGCAGTCCTGCTGCAACCGTTGCGGATCGGCCGGCACGAACGGGAACCGTTCGACGTTGCGGTACAACCCGATGTCGCCCGCGGGCGGGTGCAGTTGAAAGTCGATCTGGCGGAACGACTCCGACGATGCGCTGTGGTGGCGGCGGTTGTCGTCGAAGGTGCCCATCCGCAGCCGCTCGGAGCGAATCAGTTCGAGGTCGACGTCGGCGACACTGCGTCTCTCTCCCTTGGGGAACCGCTCCGACTCGGCGAGCAGCACGCCGTTCTCCCAGACCATGGTCTGGCCGTCCCATGACAGGTCGGTGGTCGACTCCCCTTCTCCGGCAGCGGCGTACACGTACGCGGCCAGGCATCGCTGCGACGCAGAGCGCGCCAGCAGGCAACGGTCATCGGCGCGACCGATCGTGATCGGGCTGCCCGACAAGTTGGCCAACACCGTCGCACCCGCCAGCGCCGCTTCGGCGCTGGGTGGAATCGGGACGAACATGTCCTCGCAGATCTCCACGTGCAGGACCAGGCCGGGCACGTCGGACGCCGCGAACAGCAGGTCCGGGCCGAACGGCGCGTCCGCGCCGGCAACCCGGATAGTGCCGCATTGGTCGTCGCCGGGTGCGATCTGGCGACGCTCGTAAAACTCGCGATAGGTCGGCAGATACGACTTGGGCGCCACCCCGAGAACGGCGCCGCGGTGAATGACCACGGCGGTGTTGTAGATGCGATGCCGATGACGCAGCGGGGCGCCAACCACCAGGACGGGCAACAGATCGGTGGACGCCGCGACAATGTCACGCACGGCGTCTTCGACAGCGTCCAGCAACACGTCCTGCAGCAGGATGTCCTCGATGGAATAGCCGGACAACGTCAACTCGGGGAAAACGGCCAGCGCGACACCCTCGTCGTGGCACTGCCGCGCCAGCCGGAGCACCGATGCTGCGTTGGCGGCGGGATCGCCGATCGCGGCGTGATGCGTGCACGCGGCAACCCGCGCGAAGCCCTGGCTGTAGGCGTTGTAGAAGTCCATCGTTCCCCTATTGTCGCCTGGCTGGTCTCATCTGGCGAATATCGGGGTGTCGGGTTCGGACGCTACCCACCGGGTGCGGGCCGCGGCATGCGGTAGCGACGGTCCCGCATCCGGAAGACGGTGTTGTCACCGCGACGCCCGCCGCCATGGTTGATCTGCGCCATGGTCGGCAGTCCCGACTGGCCGGTTCGCTGCGGTTGTTCTACCCACAGTGGCAGGGCGCGGAAACCTGTCTCACCGGCCGTGACCGGCTCACCGACCGGGCCGTCCACCGGCGCGCCAGCCGCCCAATTCGGTGGCGTGGACAGCGCGCCGACTGGAACCGCCCGACCGGCGCTGGCCAGTACCGGACCCGAAATACCTTGCGGCGCAACCGTTTGCGCTGCGGACGCGGCGGTTCCCAACGGCGCCGCCATCTCCGGCAGAATATGTGCCTGCACACTGGACTGCTCGAGGCCCTGGATGAAATAGGCCATCTGAAACGTGGCGTAGGTCAGCTGGTATGTCGGAACGAGCGGCCCGGTAAGGGTATTGATGTCGCTGAAGACGGTGACGATCGAAGGTGGCGACACTTCCGCCGCCGACACGTTAGAGAATCCGCCCGATGCCAGGCTCTGCAGCTGCTGCGGTAGCGCGGCCATCAGCTGGGACAAGGCCGTCTGCGATTGATCGACGGGGGCGCCGACGGCCTGCGACACCGCGGCGCCCTGGGCGGATTGGGCCGTCGGGGTCGTGGTCGGCGGTGGCTGGCTGAACCGGTCGAGGCTGGCGGCCGACGAGGCCGAACCGGCGTAGTTGTACATCGCCGCGGCATCTTGGGCCCACATTTCGGCATACGCCGTCTCGGTGGCGGCAATGGCCGGTGTGTTCTGGCCGAAGAAATTGGTCGCCACCAGCATCGCCAGCAGCGCGCGGTTGGCCGCCACCACCGCTGGCGGCACGGTCGCGGCAAAAGCCGCTTCGTAGGCCGCTGCCGCCGACCGGGCCTGGGCGGCGGCCCGCTCCGATTGCTGCGCGGTCGTGGTCAGCCAGGCCACAAAGGGTGCGCTCGCGGCGGCCATGGTGGCCGAGGACGCGCCGGACCAACTGCCTTGCAAATCGGAGAGCAACGCCGCATAGCGCGCGGCGAATGTCTCCAGCTGTGCGGTCAGACCATCCCACGCCGCCGCGGCGGCCATCATCGGAGCCGAACCCGGGCCGGCATACATTCTGGCCGAGTTGATCTCGGGCGGCAGCGCCCCGAAATCAAGCATCAGCTTCTCCTCCTGTGGGTGCAAACTATTGGCCGACAAGCCAATACGCACTTGTGTCCCGAATTGAGAACGGGAGAGCGATTAGCCGCCGGAGACCGGGCGGGGCATGGTGAAGCGGCCCGCCTGCACACGCAAGATGTTGCTGACCGTCGGACGCGACCACACACCGGGCTGCTGAGTCATACCCACCATCGGCGCACCGGGCATGCCGCCCATCGTCGTCTCCGACGCCGGAACGGCCCCGAGGTCCGCCTCCGACAACCACTGCGGGTCTTCGACTGCGCTGGCCACCGGGGTGGCCGAGGCCCAGGTCTGAGGCACCGACAGCCCGCCGATCGGTTCGGCCGTGCCGATGCCGGCGAGCACCGGCCGCTGCGCGCCCTCCGGCATCCAGGC
>NZ_LZLV01000005.1 GCF_001673405.1 Mycobacterium sp. 1245111.1
AAATGTGCCCACCCGTCGACATGGGCCGGAATGACGAGCCGGGCGCCCAGCACTTCGGCGGCGGCGGCCGTCCGCTGGCCCGTCATCGTCAGCGGGCGGCCCCGCTCCTTGGCCGGGACCCGAGCCGCGCCGGCGAAGATCACCGCCACATCGACGCTGCCCACCCGGTCGGCGATCTCGCGCACGGCCGCGACCGAAGCGTTGTCGCCACTGAGATACACCGTCGGCAGGCCCACACCCGACAGCACGAATCCCGTCACCTCGCAGTTGACGTGCCCGCCGTCATCGCGAACCCCGTCGGCCGGTCCGTGTACGGCCGGAACCGCTTGTACCGTAATCGCTTTGGCACCACCCTCGGCGGGAAGCTGGAAGGTTTCGAACGGCTTGAGCCCCACGGCCGGTGGCCCGAGCCGGCCAGCGGCGCCCGGGTTGGTCAGCACCAGTGGGGCGGCCAGCGCCACCCGCCGCCCCTCGTCGTCGAAGTTGTCCGGGTGGTTGTCGTGGCTGACCAACACCGCATCGATGGGCCCGAGCGCGTCGGCGGGTATCGCCGGCCCGACCATCTTCTTGAGGTAGTCGTGCGGGCCGGGCTCGTCGAACGTCGGGTCGATCAGGAACCGTCGGCCGCCGAGGTCGACGACGGTCGTGGGGCCGCCCAGGACGCTGAATGCGACGTCGTGGCGGCGGGCGTCTACGCGAGTGCTCACGTCATGGACTGTAGGCGCACTATGGGTTGGTGGACATCTACGACGTCATGCGCACCACGTTCGCTGCACGCGAATTCACCGGCGACCCATTGCCCGACGACGTACTCGAGCGAATCCTCGACAATGCCCGCTTCGCGCCCAGCGGCGGCAACCGGCAGGGCGCGCACGTCATCGTGATCCGTGATGCGGCGACCCGGCAACAGCTTGCCGAGCTGTCGATGACCGGTGCGCGGCGATACGCGGCGCAGATCGCCAACGGCGAAAGTCCGTGGAACCCACTACATGAGCCCGGCCCGACAGCCGAGCAGATCGCATCAACCGACGTCCCGGCTCAATTCACGGCGCCGCTTCTCGACGCCGCGGTGGTGCTGGCGGTCTGCGTCAACTTGGAGGTGGTCGCCGCGATGGATCAACGCCTGGACCGGATCGGCGTGATCAGCGGCGGGTCGGTCTACCCGTTGGTGTGGAACATCCTGCTGGCCGCGCGCAACGAGGGCTTCGGCGGCACCATCTCGACGATGGCGGTGGCCGAGGAGCCGCGCGTACGCGAATTACTGGGCATCCCAGAGACTTACGCGCTCGCGGCGCTCCTGCCGCTGGGCAAGCCGGTCAAGCAGCTGACCAAGCTGCGGCGTGCCGGCGTCGCCGAGTTGGCCACCCGGGAACGCTTCGACGGCGAACCGTTCGACGGCTAGTCGGCGGTCACCGCGTCGCCGGGCTGCCGCTCGCCGAGCAACTCGTCCTGGCCGACCTCGGGCACGTCGTGGCCGTTGCCGTTGCCAGAACGCTTGGTCGGCTTCTTCTTCGAAGCCTTGGACGAGTCGACCGTGGCGTGGCCGTTGGTCGGCACACCCGCCGCGGCGGCTACCCCTTCGATGGCCTTCTCGGTGTACACCCGGTAGCCGAAGTTCGGCTCGTAGCCGTGGATCTCCTTGGTGTCCAGATCACGCATGAACTGCAGGATCTCGCGGCTGAACACCTGACCGGGCACCAGCACCGGGAAGCCCGGCGGGTAAGGCGTCACGTAGGTGGCCGACACGACATCGATTCCGGCATTGAGCTTTTCTTCGATCTGGTCGCCCATCAGGTACTCGCAGTTGGTGTCGTCGTATGACAGGTAGAAGGCCCGCCGGACGTCACCCTCGGGCGTCGGCTCTGAACCGCTGTGATCGCGGAACGCCGGGTGGAATCCGCTGAAGTCGCACAGCGGCACCGGACGTTCGGTCAGCCCCCAGACCGCCTGCTCGAAGTGCTCGCGCTCACCCAGGCTCATCTCCGAGATGGCCTGGTCGAGTTCGGTGGCGATGCTGACCAACACCTCGACCAGGAACGCCACCGAGCTGCGGGTGGTGCCGATATTGGTCATGAACAGCACGCTGTTGCGTGAGGTCTTGTTGATCTGGATGCCGTAGCGGTCCATCAGCTGCTCACGCTTGAACGTGTCGCCGTCATATCCGGTTCGCCCGATGGACAACGTGATTCGCGAAGGGTCGAGCACAAACTCGTCGTCGTGCCAGGCCGCCATCATGTTGCGCAGGCCAGAACGCAGCGGTTGGTCGATGGCCGTCGGGCGGTACTCAGTCGGGATAAGGTGCGCTGTGCCGAGGCAATTCATGTACTTGCTCAGCAGTGGGTGGTTGTCGATCGCGTCGCGTAGCTGCATGGCGTTCTCGATCTGCCGCTGCACCAATTCGGCACCTTCGAGCGCCACCTGACGGCGGCCCAGGTCCAGCGACGCCAAGATCTGGTAGTTGGGCGAGGTCGATGTGTGCGCCATGTAGGCCTCGTGGAACGACACCGCGACCTTCTGGTCGAAGTCCTGGTCGTAGACGTGGATCATCGACCCCTGCCGCAGCGAGGTCAACGTCTTGTGGGTGGACTGCGAGGCGTACACCCGCACCCGGGCGCGCGCCGGGTCCGGCATCAGCCGACGGTTCACAAGGTCGTCGTCGCTGGGCTTTTCGGCGGTTTGCGCGGCCAGGTACTTCTCGTACTCGGCCCGGTACTCCGGGCTGTGCAGCCGCTCGCGCACCGCCGCCGCGGACGCCATCGCGGTGCGGGTGCGATAGACCGGGTGGAACCGGGCGAATGCGAACCACGCCTCGTCCCACAGGAACACCAGATCGGGCTTGATCGCGAGGCATTCTTCCATCACCCGCTCGACGTCGTAGACGATCCCGTCGAAGGTGCAGTTGGTCAGCGACATCATCTTGACACGGTCCAGCTTGCCAGCGCGTTTGAGCGCCAACAGCTTTGACTTGATCTCGCGCAGCGGCACCGCGCCGTACATCGAGTAGTCGTTGAGCGGATAGGCCTCGAGGTACACGACATTCGCGCCGGCCATCATCATCCCGTAGTGGTGCGATTGGTGGCAGTTGCGGTCAAGCAGCACGATGTCGCCGGGGGCCACCACCGCCTGGGTGATGATCTTGTTGGCCGTCGACGTGCCGTTGGTGACGAAGTAGGTGTGCCGCGAACCATAGGCTTTCGCCGCCAGCTGCTGGGATTCCCGCAGCGGGCCGGTCGGCTCCAGCAGCGAGTCCAGACCACCACAGGTCGCCGACGTCTCGGCCATGAACACTTCCAGGCCGTAGAAGCCGACCATGTCTTTGATCCAGTGCGAGTTGACGATCGACTTGCCCTGCGAGATCGGCAGCGCGTGGAACACGCCGGTGGGCCGGTGGCTGTACTGCTTGAGCGCGCTGAAGAACGGGGTGCGGTACCGCGCGGCGACGCCGTGCAGGATCGACAGGTGCAGTTCCAACATGCCTTCGCGGGCATGGAACACGCGGCGGAAGTACTGGCCCAGCCGGCCGGCGATGTCCTCGACCTCGATCTCGGTCATCAGATAGAGGTCGAGTTCGGGCCTCAGCTTCGACAGCGACGTCGCGAGGATCTGCGCGCGTTCTTCGGGCGAGTAGTGGTCGGCCAGCTCGTTGGACACCCCGGTGTCGACGAACTCCGACAGCGACGACAGGTCGCGCGTGGATTGGTGCGAGAAGCGCCGCCGAATGACGACCGCTTGCAGATTGACGTTGAGCCGCGCCGCGATCAGCGCCTCGTCGCCACTGGCGACCACGACCAGTTCGTAGACGAATTCGTCGTCGGGGCGGCGCCACTTGCGGACCTCGTTGCGCAGCGCGCGCTCCTGGGCCTCGGTCATCTTCTCGACGACGAGCACCTCGAAGTACGGGCGGTCGCGCTCCGCCTCGGTCTGGCCCTCCAGCTGCCGTGGATCGGACGGGAACATGTCCAGCTCGTCGGCGCCGGCGTTCTCGACATCGCCCGTGCGGTACGACTCCTGGCTCAGTGCCCGGTTGATCCGCGCGACCAGCTGGCAGAACTTGTCATAGTTGCCTGCGGTGAAAAGCCTTTGCACGCGGGCGAATTGGGGGGAACCGGGGTACGCCCAATACGGCTCGAGTGAACTCAGTCGGCCCAGCAATTCCTGGCACGACGCGATGCACTTCTCCTTGAGCTCCCCGGCTGTGTCGGGGCGGGTCAGCCGATCGGCGGCCTCCTCCAACCGGCACCAGGAGTCGCTGCGGACTTGCCACAGGCTGTTGTACGCGCGCAAATGTTCAGTCATTCCTGGCCCCTTCGTGGTGCGTGGGGTCAAGGTTCGCAGACACAGCCCGCTGGCCGGTGACCAGCAAACAAACACTGGCCGTCCGTCGCGTAATGGTGGCGCCGGGTTGACGCTCCGCCCCGAGTAAACGCCGGGTTATGGTTCTGACGTGGGCTACCCGCAATTGCCGCAACGTCCGATCCCGCCGATTCACCACGTGTGGGTCGCCCAACCCGGCGACGGCCGGCGGTTATACCGCGGCACCATGCTCCATACCCCGGGGCTGCTTCGGCTCGGGATCATCTGGGCGGTGTGCCTGACACTGCTTATCGTCGCGGCAGCGCTCGACCCGTCCCACAACATCACCTGGGTATTCGTCGCGCTGCTGTTTCCGCTGTTGCTGATACTTTCCCTGTGGCGACGAAGCATGGCCCAAGCGGCGATGATGGCGCCGGGATCGGTGTGGGCGACCGGGTTCGGCACCAACGAGCTGCTGATCGTCACGCCGATCAGCACCGTGGTGTTCGATTACGCGGCGCTACGCCCACCGCGTGTGATCGGGCCGGCGGTGCTCATCCAGACCCGACGCCTGGTGGGCACGACATCGCTTCCGCGGGAGCTGTTTCCGCCGGATGCATTGGCGTTTGTTCACCAGCACACGATGCAGCCATCCTGAGGCGGATCGTCATGGAGATCTGGGAACTGATCGCGCGTGAGCGAATCCGTGACACCCTCGCGCGCTACAACTGGTCGGGGGACGGCGGGCGGCTCGACGAGCTCACCGAAACCTTCTGCGCGGACGGCGTTTTAGAGATTCGCGGCTTCGAGCCCCTGAACGGGCGCGCCGCGATCCTGGCCTTTCTCGGCGGCGTCACAGGCAATGTCGCTGGCAGGTCCGACGTGAGGCTGATCGTCCGGCACAACGTCGCCAACGTGCTGTTCCACGACGTGACCCCGGACCAGGCGCAGGTGTCGTGCTACTTCAGCGTCGTCACCCATATCGGTCTCGACCACGTCGGGCGCTACCGCGACACCCTGGTTCCCGACGGGGACGTCTGGAAAATCAGGCACCGCAAGGTCTCCACGGACTGGGCAGCGTCCAATTCGGTGATGGCTTAGCAGGCTCGCCCCGAGCTCGCGCATCAGAGCGTCGAGTCGGGGCGAGCCCGCCCAGTCGTACTGAAAAGCGCTCACAGCCGCTCCATTTCGCGGGCCATCCGCGACCGCTCCAGGTATCCCATGTCCACCGGGTAGTGCGGATGTGGTGGCGGCAGATGCAGTGAGCGCGTCGCCTCCATTACCGCATCGAACATCCGGCGGGTGATCGACGCCCTTGGCGACGATGCGGCGACCCGCGTTCCGAACAGCACTTCCTGCTCGGTGATCAGGACCGGCGCCGAAGAGGCGCTGACCTTTTCCGGGGTCTCGACAGTGTCGTGAATGACATCGCTCGGTATTGCGGATGCCGTCGTTGATGCGAACATTTCGCCTCCTCGTGTCTGCGGCCCGCTTGAGACGAACCTGCTCGGATAAGCAACGAGTCTCATCCGACGAGGGGTTGGCGAACAGAAAGCACGCACCACAACTGTGGTGGTGTGTACCCCCGGGTGCCAGCGTCAATTGCGCAAGTGCGGGCATCCACACCGCTTCGCGGCCGCGTCCCGAAATCAGGTAGTCGGCTACTCTAGCCCCCCGCGGCAAACGCGCGAATAGTTTCGCCTATCCAGATTCACCGCTTCTACCTGCAATAACTGTTTGACACCCTGACGATCAAGGAAGGACGGCAACACGGTGAGTGGTCCAATTTCGGTCGTCATCGCCGAAGACAGCCTTTTAGTGCGAGATAGCGTGCACCGCGCCCTATCCACTGATTCTGACGTGGAAGTCATTGGCATTGCCGAGGATTACGACTCCGCGGTCGACCTCATCGACACGCACCGTCCCACACTGCTTTTCACCGACGTACGCATGCCGCCGACGTCCACCGATGAAGGCGTCCGCCTGGCTCAGTGGATGCGGTCGGCGCATCCGGATATCGGGGTGATCGTGTTGTCGCAATACGTGGATCCCGCCTACGTGACGGGATTGCTCGGCGGCGGCACGGCGGCCCGGGGCTACCTGTTGAAGGAGCGCGTCTCTCACTTCGACCAGCTCAGCGAGGCAGTCCACCAAGTCGCTGCGGGGGGAACGGTGCTAGATCCGCTGGTGGTCGAGGCGCTGCTGGCCCGGCCGAGCTCGGCCGCGGCGCTGAGCCGGTTGACGCCTAGGGAACGCGAGGTGCTTGCGGAACTGGCTTCCGGGCTCAGCAACCGCACGGTGGCGGATCGGCTCGTGCTGACTCAGCGGGCCGTGGAGAAGCACATCAACTCGATCTTCGCCAAACTCGGATTGACCGGGGACGACTCGGTCGACCGGCGGGTCAGGGCGGTGCTGATGTTCCTCGACGAGAACAGCTCGACGAAACGCGACGTGCTGTGCGCATCGTGAAAACAGTGGTGTGTACACCATTGGTCGGCCCTTGTTCGCGCCGCATCATGGGGAGATGGCGGACGAACGGGTGCTGGTATGGGTTGTCGACGATCAGGCCAGTTTCCGCCGCGCCACCGCCGCCACCGTCGCCGCCACGAAGGATTTCGCAATGGGCGGAGATTGCGAAACCGGGGAATCCGCAATCGAACTCATTCCCAACGGGAGCGCCGGGATCGTGGTGATGGACATCCACATGCCGGGGATGGGTGGCATCGAAGCCACCCGGCGAATCCGCGCCGCACATCCCGACTTGGTCGTGCTGTTGACGTCGACCTACGACGTCGAGGACCTCCCCCCGGAAGTGGCGAATTGCGGCGCCGCGGCGTATCGACACAAGGAAGACCTCAGCCCCGAACTGCTGACCCGAATATGGCGAGCAACCCGCTGAACCCCACGACCGCAACCGAATCGGTGCCTTACTGGCAGGTGCCGAAAGTGCTGTTACGCGCGGCGGTCCGGTCGTCGCCTGTGCTCGGTCACGACCTGATTCACCGCTTCATGGTCGAACGCTTCCAGCTCTTCCTCGCGGGCCACCTGGCACTGTACTTCGGCGCCGGCGTGGTGCTGCCGATGTGGGAGTACCTGTACGTGCTGCGATCGGGATGGTTTCTGGGCATCGCCGCGGTATGCGCCGGGCAGTGCGTGGTGCTGGCGGTCGCGCTGCCGCTGGCCCGACGCGGACGGCAGCGCACGGCAATCACGTTGGCGTGCATCGGCAACTGGATCGCCGCCTTGGTCATCACCTTCGTGGCACCGAACCTGCTGCCGGCGACCGTGCTGTTGGCCCTGGTGCCGGTCGTCTTCGCGCAGCCCTACATCCGGTGGCAGCGCGGGCTGACGTTCGCGGTGATCACGGCCGGCTGCGTACTGGCACTGGCCGTGGTCGCCCGCTTCCAGCATTTCTCCCAGTCAGCCGGGCACGTGCCAAGCTGGATAGAGCACGCGTTCATCCTGATTGCTTTGCCGCTGAACGCCTTTCACGTCTTGGTGATCGCCTGGAACAATGCGGCTGCGCTGGCGGTGTCGGAGCAGATGCTCGCCGAGCGAGCCGTCGAACTCGAGGCATCCCGCGGCCGGCTGGTCACCGCCGCCGACGAGGAACGGCGCCGCCTGGAACGCGACCTGCACGACGGGGCCCAGCAACACCTCGTCGCTCTGGCGGTGATGATTCAGCTCGCCCGCAACGCTGAAGACGGCCAGCACCAGCCGCTGCTTGCCGAGGCGGGCTGTCTGCTCGACACGGCGATCGCCGAGATCCGTCGGCTTGCGCACGGCATCTACCCGCCGTCGCTGGTCAGCGGGGGCCTCGCGCAAGCCTTGTCGTCGGTCGCCACCCACTCCCCCGTCCCGATTCACCTCGACCTGCGCGAGCTCGGCCGCTACCCGGCTCCTATCGAGGCCGCCCTTTACTTCTGCTGCAGCGAAGCGCTGCAGAACGCCGCCAAGCACGGTGGTCCCGACGCCGCCGTCACGATCACCGCCCGCTCCGACGACGGGATGCTCAACGTGACGATCGCCGACACCGGGCCGGGGTTCGAGCCCGCAACCATCGGCACCGGGCTGACCAATATGACTGACCGGATGTCAGCGATCGGCGGAAAGCTGTCGATCGACACCGGCCCGGGACGCGGAACCCGCATCACCGCGAGCGTTCACACGTCGTGAATGCCGATCAGGCCGTCTTGAACGGCGCGGGCAAACAGCGCCGCCTTGGACGGTGCTGAGCGGTGTATCTCGCTGTAGCGCCGTCGGATTCGCTGCAGGTGGGTCCTGACCGTGCTCGGCGCGATGTGCAGTTTCTTGCTGACCGACTCCTTGTTGTCGGTGAGCAGCCACTCGATGAGGACCCGCCGCTCCTGCGCGGTGAGTTCCGGGCGGCCGCATTGTTGCCCGGCTCGCACTGCCGCCGCCGCGAGCGGCCCGCGCGCTTCCATGCCCAGCTGAGCGGACATGATTGCATCGATGAGATGTTGTGGCGCTTCGGATTTCACGATGTAGTTGGCGGCGCCGACGTCCAGGCACTTCAGGATGATCTCAGCCGACGCGATGCGCGAATAGGCGACGACTCGATGCTTGAGGTCGCACAGCTGTTGCAGGCCAACGTAATCGGGCCGATCCTCACCCCGTTCGGGATCGAAGACGATCACCCCCGTCGGACCGGCGCAACGCTGACGCTCGTCGAGGAATTCGGCCACCGAGCGGTAGGCAGGCACGGTGCCGGTTGCGATCGATGCTTCCGTGACCCAGCGCATCACACCGGCGTGAACGATCGGGTGATCGTCGATCACCACCAGCGGGACGTTGCAAGTCATCTGACACCCTGGACGTCGGTTCCAATATCCGGTACATCACGTACCGTGTGAGATTAGCGGGACAAGACGTACCATGTAAAGCATGAATTCGACTGTGTCGCCCGGGGCGGCCGTCGACGGCCGGGCGGCCCGCTGGTCGGGACAGCGTGAGAAGCGTCGGGCGGAGTTCGTCGAGGCCGCGCTCGAGGCGATCGCCCGCTACGGACCGCAGGCGTCGACCGAGCAGGTAGCCGACCATGTCGGGGTGACCCGCACCAAGCTCTACCGCTATTTCGACGGCGCCGCTGACCTGCACCACAGCATCGCCCGACGAGCCAGCGACATGCTCACCGCCGAGCAGACTTTGGTCTGGGACGGGCCGATCAGCCCCATGCAAATGGTCACCGGAACCGTGTCGATGCACCTGCGGTGGCGGATGGAACACCCGAACTTGTACGAGTACCTGACCCGCCACTCGCTCAGCGACGACGACCACGCCGTCGCCGCCATCCACGACGTCAATCGCGCGGTCGCCGCGAATCTCGCGGAGGTGATCGCGAGGTTCTACCGCACGCTCGGGATCGACGAACGCTCGGCCGTGCCGCTGAGCATCGGGGCCGTCGGCTTCGTCGAGTCCTCGGTGACCCACTGGCTCAACGACCCGGCGCCGATGTCCCGCAAGCAATTCACCACCCAACTCGCCGAATGGATGTGGTCGCTGCTGAACACCGCGCCACTCCAGGCCGGGCTTCAGATTGACCCGCATCAACCGGTCGCGCCGCAAAGCCCCTGAAACGAATGGTCCCGCAGCGCGAACTCTCGCTGCGGGACCACCTCGGTGGCAGATCCAGGATTCGAACCTGGGTAGGCGTTAGCCGACGGATTTACAGTCCGCTCCCATTGGCCGCTCGGGCAATCTGCCGGTGTATTACGGGTAGCTAGCCTACAACGAAGATGTACTCCTATAACAAACAGCCCGACACCGATGGAAGGAGACGTATCGATGGCGGATTCATCGTTTGACGTCGTGAGCAAACTCGACCGGCAAGAGGTCGACAACGCCCTCAACCAGGCCGCAAAGGAACTCGGCACCCGATACGACTTCCGCGGCACCGACACCAAGATCGCGTGGAAGGGCGACGAAGCGATCGAGCTGACCAGCTCCACCGAGGAGCGGGTCAAGGCCGCCCTCGACGTGTTCAAGGAAAAGCTGATCCGGCGCGACATCAGCCTCAAGGCCTTCGACGCCGGCGAACCGCAGGCCTCCGGCAAGACCTACAAGGTCACCGGCACCCTCAAAGAAGGCATTGCCAGCGAACACGCCAAGAAGATCACCAAGCTGATTCGCGATGAGGGGCCCAAGAGCGTCAAGACCCAGATCCAGGGCGACGAGGTCCGCGTCAGCAGCAAGAGCCGTGACGACCTGCAGGCCGTCCAGGCCCTGCTGAAGGGTGCCGACCTGGAGGTGGCGCTGCAGTTCGTCAACTACCGGTAACGTGATCGGCACCACATCGCCGCGGTAGAAGCGAGGTTCGTGATGGGCGTGACCGACGTCGACGTCGTCATCATCGGCGCGGGCATCTCGGGGCTCGGCGCGGCCTACCGCATCACCGAGCGCAATCCGGGGACGAGCTACGTCATCCTGGAGCGCCGCGAGCAACTCGGCGGCACCTGGGACCTGTTCCGCTATCCGGGCGTGCGGTCCGACAGCAGCATCTTCACGCTGTGCTTTCCGTGGGAGCCGTGGACCAAGGAGCAACGCGTCGCCGACGGCGCTGACATCCGCGAGTACCTGAAGGAGACCGCGCACAAGCACGGGATCGACCAGCACATCGAGTTCGGCACCCACGTCCGCTCGGCGGATTGGGACTCCACGACCGACACCTGGACCGTCACCGCCACCCAGAACGGCTCCGAACGGACCTACCGCGGCCGCTTCGTGTTCTTCGGGTCCGGCTACTACAACTACGACGAGGCCTACACCCCGGACTTCCCCGGCTTCAACGAGTTCGAGGGCACCATCGTGCACCCCCAGTACTGGCCCGACGAACTCGACTACCGGGACAAGAAGATCGTGGTGATCGGCAGCGGGGCGACCGCGATGTCGCTGATTCCGTCGCTAGCCGAAACGGCGTCGAAGGTCACCATGCTGCAGCGCTCACCGACCTACCTGTTCTCGGCGGCCAGGAGCAGCGGGTCGACCAACTTTGTACGAAAAATTCTGCCCCGCAAGATTTCTCATGCCTATGCGCGACAGAGCAACGCGTTGATGGAAGGCGTGATCTGGTTCCTGGCCCGCAAGGCACCGGGCTTCGTGAAGTGGTGGATTCGCCAGATCGCGCTGCACTATCTGCCCAAGGGGTACGACGTCGACACCCACTTCAAGCCGCGCTACAACCCGTGGGATCAGCGGTTGTGCCTGATCCCCGACGCCGACCTCTACGTCGCGATCGGCGACGGCCGTGCCGAGGTGGTAACCGATCACATCGACCACTTCGATTCCACCGGAATCGCTTTGAAGTCGGGTAAGCATCTCGACGCCGACGTGATCGTCACGGCGACGGGTCTGCAACTGCAGGCGTTGGGCGGGGTGACCGTGTCGATCGACGGCGCCGAGGTCAAGCCGCAGGACCGCTTCGTCTACAAGGCCCACATGCTGGAGGACGTCCCGAATCTGTTCTGGTGTGTCGGATACACCAACGCGTCGTGGACCCTGCGCGCCGACATGACCGCCCGCGCGACGGCAAAGCTGTTGGACCACATGGCTACTCACGGCTACACCCACGCCTACCCCCATCTGTCGGGCGAGCCTATGCCCGAGAAGCCGGCATGGGACATCCAGGCCGGCTACGTGCTGCGGGCACCGCACGCGTTGCCGAAGTCGGGGATCAAGCGGCCGTGGAACGTTCGGCAGAACTACTTCGCCGACGCGATCGATTACCGGTTCGACCGGATCACCGAGGCGATGGTGTTCTCGCGAACTGCCGGTAAAGATCAGGCGACCGCAATACGCTGACCGAATGGCAGCTACGCGCGAACCGACCGTCGTCGTCCTGGGTGGCGGCTCTTGGGGCACTACCGTCGCATCGATCTGCGCGCGACGCGGCCCGACGCTGCAGTGGGTGCGGTCGGAGGAGACCGCCAAGGACATCAACGAGAACCACCGCAACACCAAATACCTTGGCGAAGAGCACGTCCTGTCCGAAAGCCTGCGCGCCACCACCGACTTCGCCGAGGCCGCGCAATGCGCGGACGTGGTGGTGATGGGCGTCCCGTCGCATGGATTCCGCGGGGTGCTGACTGAGCTGGCGTCGGAGCTGCGGCCATGGGTACCGGTGGTGTCGCTGGTCAAGGGTCTCGAGCAGGGCACCAACATGCGGATGTCGCAGATCGTCGACGAGGTGCTGCCCGGCCACCCGGCCGGTATCTTGGCCGGACCCAACATCGCCCGCGAGGTCGCCGAGGGCTACGCGGCCGCCGCGGTGCTGGCGATGCCGGACCAGCATCTGGCCGCGCAGCTCGGTCAGCTGTTCCGCACCAAGCGTTTTCGCGTGTACACGATCGACGACGTGTTGGGTGTCGAGATGGCCGGCGCGCTGAAGAACGTGTACGCGATCGCGGTCGGGATGGGCTACTCGCTCGGGATCGGCGAGAACACCCGCGCGATGGTGATCGCCCGCTCGGTGCGCGAGATGTCGAAGCTGGGCGAGGCGATGGGCGGCCAGCGCGACACGTTCGCCGGCCTGGCCGGCATGGGCGATCTGATCGTCACCTGCACCAGCCAGCGCAGCCGTAACCGGCACGTCGGCGAGCAGTTGGGTTCGGGCAAGACCATCGACGAGATCATCTCGTCGATGAACCAGGTCGCCGAGGGCGTCAAGGCGGCCAGCGTGATCATGGAGTTCGCCGACAAGTACGGGCTGAACATGCCGATCGCGCGCGAGGTGGACGGGGTGATCAACCACGGCGCGACCGTCGAGGACGCCTACCGCGGATTGGCCGCGGAGACGCCCGGCCACGAGGTGCACGGCGCGGGTTTTTGATGTGCACTGCCTGATCACACCGGTCACATACGCACCAAGACTTGGGGCCCACTCTTTTTTGGAAACGTGACCACATGCGATATCACAAGTCGAACAAGCCAATTGGCGATCGACCTGCGAGCTTCTGCACGACCCACTGATTCATCGACACGTTCTGCTCAGCGGCCTCCACGGTGAGCTGCGAGTGGAGCATCGGCGACGTCCTGACGACGAACCGTCCGCTGAATTTTCGATCGGTCAGTGGCGGCGGGATGTCGCCACCCTCGCGCTCGGCGAGGTAGTCGTCGACGGATTGCTCGACGCCGATGATCGCTTCGTGGAGGGTCGGCGCCGACTGCTTCAACCACGGCAGTTCCAGGCAGCGACCGACGTATTCGCGGTACTCAGAGGACCATTCGGCACGGTAGGTGTAACGGTTCACCTGTGTGGTGATATCACCTGGGCGCCGGGTCCGGGATTCGGCTTGTGGATATTCGATATCGACGGGACGGGTGATATCGCATATGGTCCCAATTCCAAAAAAGACCACCACCCGAGAGCGGGGACTGCTGGGGCTGGTGTGACTAGCGCCCGGCCATCTCTTCGAGACGACGGATGCGGTCTGCCATCGGCGGGTGGGTGGAGAACAACGCGCCCATCTTCTCGCCGGCGCGGAACGGGCTGGCGATCATCAGGTGCGCCTGCGCGGCCAGCTGCGGCTCGGGCGGCAGCGGCGCGGCCTGCACACCGCCGGAGATCTTGCGCAGCGCCGATGCCAGCGCTAACGGGTCACCGGTCAGGATCGCACCCGACTCGTCGGCCTGATACTCGCGTGACCGCGACACCGCCAACTTCACGATCGTCGCCGCGATCGGGCCCAGCAACGAAACCAGCAGCAGCGCAAAGGGATTGCCGCCTTCACGATCGTTGCCACTCATCGACCCGAAGATGAACGCCATGTTGGCCAGGGCGCTGACCACCGACGCCAGCGCGCCGGCCACACACGAGATCAGGATGTCGCGGTTGTAGACGTGCGACAGTTCGTGGCCCAGCACCGCGCGCAGCTCACGCTCGTTGAGGATGTTCAGGATCCCGGTGGTGCAGCACACCGCGGCGTTGCGCGGGTTGCGGCCGGTGGCGAACGCGTTGGGTGCGGCGGTGTCGCTGATGTAGAGCCGCGGCATCGGCTGGTGAGCGGCGGTGGCCAGCTCGCGCACGATCCGATAGATCACCGGCTCCTGCAGTTCGGACACCGGCTGCGCGTGCATCGCCCGCAGCGCCAGTTTGTCGCTGTTGAAGTAGGTGTAGACGTTCATGCCGACGGCGAACAGCACGGCGACGAACATCACGCCCCTGCCGAACAAACTGCCTACGAACACGATCAGTGCCGACATACCAACCAGCAACGCGAACGTTTTCGCCGTGTTGTGATGCGGATGCCAGGTCATCAAAGTCCTCCTACGACCAGCCGGATTCTCCCCATTTAACGCCGGTCAGCCACGGCAGAGTTCCGCACAACTAGCCGTGTCGGTGGATCGTGTAGTCGACCAGCGTCGCGAGCGCGTTGCGTCCGGGGCCTTCGGGCAACGCGGCAAGCTCCTCGCGGGCCTGCGCCGCGTACTGCGCAACGGTCTCCTTGGCTTTGACCATGCCGTCTGAGGCCCGCAGCAATGCCAGCGCCTCGGCGAGTGACGCGTCGTCCTCGACCGGGCCGGCCAGCAGCTCGCGCAGCCGATCGGCATCGGGTCCACGGTCGTGCAGCGCGTAGAGCACCGGCAACGTGTGCACGCCTTCGCGCAGGTCGGTGCCGGGCAGCTTGCCGGACTCGTCGGGGTCGCTGTCGATGTCGATGATGTCGTCGGAGATCTGGAACGCCGTGCCGACCAGGTCGCCCAGCCGACTGAGCCGCTCGGTCTGCTCGGCGTCGGCGCCGGAGAACATCGCGCCGAATCGGCCGGCGGCGCCGATGAGGCACGCCGTCTTCTCGTGGACCACCTTGAGGTAGTGCGCGATCGGATCGGCCTTGTCGGCCGCCCCTTTAGTTTCGCGCATCTGCCCGGTGACCAGCTGGGCGAACGTGTCGGCGATGATCCGCACCGCGTCCGGCCCCAGCCGCGACACCAGCCGGGACGCCGTGGCGAACAGGTAGTCCCCGGCCAGGATCGCCACATTGTTGTTCCACCGCAGGTTGGCGCTGGGGGCACCGCGCCGCACCTGCGCCTCGTCCATCACGTCGTCGTGGTAGAGCGTCGCCAGATGCACCAGCTCGATGACGGCGCCGGCAATCGTGACGTCATCGGAGTCCGGGTGCGGGCCCAGCTGAGCCGACAACACCGCGAACAGCGGTCGGAATCGTTTGCCACCAGCCTCGAACAGATGCAGTACCGCGTCCGTCATCAGGTCGTCTGACCCGCGCAGCTCGGTTTCCATCAGTTGCTCGATGCGGGCCACCCCGTCGCGCACGCTGGTGGCGAATTCGGCGTCGCCAAAATCCACGCCCGCCACCACTGTCGCCGGAGTCCTCACCCGACCAACATACTGGGGGACATGGACTCCCATGCCGACGTGGTGGTCGTGGGCGCCGGCCCGGCCGGATCGTCGGCCGCGGCCTGGGCCGCCCGGGCCGGTCGCGACGTGCTGGTGATCGACGCGGCCAACTTCCCCCGCGACAAGGCCTGCGGCGACGGGCTGACGCCGCGGGCGGTCGCCGAGCTGGAACGGCTCGGCCTCGGCGAATGGCTCGACGCCCGGATCCGGCACCGTGGCTTACGGATGAGCGGGTTCGGTGGCGAGGTCGAAGTCGAATGGCCGGGCCCGTCGTTCCCCTCGACGGGTAGCGCGGTGGCCCGGGTCGAATTGGACGACCGGGTTCGCAAGGTCGCCGAAGAGTCCGGCGCCCGCATGCGTCTCGGGGTCAAAGCCGTTGGTGTGAACCATGATTCGTCGGCACGGGTGACGTCGGTGACGCTGTCGGATGGCAGCCATGTCGGCTGCCGCGAACTGATCGTGGCCGACGGCGCCCGCTCGACACTCGGTCGCGCCCTGGGGCGACGCTGGCATCAGGAGACGGTGTACGGGATCGCGGCCCGCGGATACCTGGCCACCGCACGCAGTGAGGACCCTTGGCTCACGTCACATTTGGAGCTGCGCTCACCTGACGGCGCGGTGCTGCCCGGCTACGGCTGGATCTTCCCGCTGGGCAACGGCGAAGTGAACATCGGCGTGGGAGCATTGTCGACCGTCAAGCGGCCAGCCGAGCTGGCGTTGAAGCCGCTGATGTCGTACTACACCGACCTGCGCCGCGAGGAGTGGGGTTTCGAGGGCCAGCCCCGGGCGATGTCGTCGGCGCTGCTGCCGATGGGCGGCGCGGTATCCGGGGTGGCCGGCCGCAACTGGATGCTGATCGGCGACGCCGCGGCCTGCGTCAACCCGCTCAACGGCGAGGGCATCGACTATGGGCTGGAAACCGGGCGGCTGGCGGTGGAGCTGCTTGGCTCGGGTGATCTGTCTAAAGCCTGGCCGTACGTGCTCCAATCCCATTACGGCCGTGGCTTTTCCGTGGCACGGCGACTGGGGCTGTTGCTGACGTTCCCGCGGTTTCTGCCTGCGACCGGACCGATCGCGATGCGCTCGGCGACGCTGATGGGGATCGCGGTGCGGGTGATGGGCAACCTGGTCACCGACGAGGACGCCGACTGGGTGGCGCGGGTGTGGCGCGGTGGTGGTCGGATGTCCCGGCTGCTGGATCGCCGAAAGCCGTTCAGCTGACCTATTTCTCGCGCGCCTTGTACGCGGCGTGCAGCGCGACGATGCCGCCGGTCAGGTTACGCCAGCGCACCGCCGACCACCCGGCGGCCGATATCTGGTGTGCCAGATCGGACTGGTCGGGCCACGCTCGAATCGATTCCGCCAGGTAGACATAGGCTTCCGGGTTGCTCGACACCGCGCGGGCCACCCTCGGCAGGGCCTGCATGAGGTATTCCTTGTAGACGGTGGCGAACAGCCGGCTGGTGGGCGTGGAGAACTCGCACACCACCAATCGCCCACCGGGACGCGTGACCCGGGCCATCTCACGCAGCGCCTCGTCGCGTTGCGCGACGTTGCGCAGGCCGAAGCTGATGGTTACCGCGTCAAACACGTTGTCGCCGAAGGGCAGACGGGTTGCATCGCCGGCGACCTTGGGAACCATCCGGGCGTGCCCGGCGCCGAGCATCCCGACGGAGAAGTCGGTCGCTACGCACCATGCCCCGGAGGTGGCCAGCTCGACCGTCGAGACCGCGGTGCCGGCGGCCAGGTCGAGCACCTTCTCTCCCGGGCCGATGTCGAGTGCCTTGCGGGTGGCGCGACGCCAATATCTGTCCTGCCCGAGGGACAGCACGGTGTTGGTGATGTCGTAGCGGCGCGCGACACCGTCGAACATCGACGCCACCTCACGGGGGTCTTTGTCCAGCGTCGCGCGATTCACATCGTCGAACCTACCGTTTGCGGGGAATGCGCCGTCGACGAGTGCGTTGCACAACGGCGTGACAGAAAAAGTTTGGTTCATCACCGGTACATCACGTGGCTTCGGACGGGAATGGGCGATCGCGGCCCTGGAGCGGGGCGACAAGGTCGCCGCGACCGCGCGGGACACCTCGACGCTGGCCGACCTGGTCGACAAGTTCGGCGACGCGATCTTGCCGCTGCAGCTGGACGTCACCGACCGCGCCGCCGACTTCGCCGCGGTCAAGCAGGCCCACGAGCGCTTCGGCCGCCTCGACGTCGTCGTCAACAACGCCGGCTACGGGCAGTTCGGCTTCGTCGAGGAGCTGTCCGAGCAAGACGCCCGCGACCAGATCGAGACCAACGTGTTCGGCGCGCTGTGGGTCACCCAGGCCGCGTTGCCGTACCTGCGGGCTCAGCGCAGCGGCCACATCATCCAGGTGTCGTCGATCGGCGGCATCACGGCGTTCGCCGGCGTCGGCATGTACCACGCCTCGAAGTGGGCGCTGGAGGGCTTCTCGCAGTCGCTGGCGCAGGAGGTCGAGTCGTTCGGTGTGCACGTCACGCTGATCGAGCCGGCCGGGTTTTCCACCGACTGGTCGGGCTCGTCGTCGCGGCGGGCCGAGGAGCTGCCGGACTACGCCGAGGTTCACCGGGCGACGGAGGAGGTCCGCCGCACGCGGTGGGCCGAACCGGGCGACCCGAAGGCGTCGGCGGCCGCCGTCTTGAAGGTCGTCGACGCCGAGCAGCCCCCGCTGCGAGTCTTTTTCGGCACCGCCCCGCTGGAGTTGGCCAAGGCCGACTACGAGCAGCGGCTACGTACCTGGGAGGAATGGCAGCCGGTCGCCGAGTTGGCGCAGGGCTGAGTTACTCGCCCTGCGCGTGCCGGCGGCGCTCCATGCGCGCGCGGGCGATCGGCGACAGCACGGCCTCGTAATGGCCCAGTAGCTCGTCGCAGATGGCGGGCCAGCTGCGTTCGAGGATGCTCTTGCGGGCGGCCACCGAGTAGCGCTGGCGCTCGTCGACCAGATGCGCGACGGCCTGCGGCAGCTGTGCCTCGAATTCCTTGACGGGCAACAGCAATCCGGTGCGGTACGGCGTCACCAGGTCGCGGGGCCCGCCCGCGTCGGGGGCGATCACCGGCAGCCCGGAGGCCAGCGCCTCCTGCACCACCTGGCAGAACGTTTCGTGCTCGCCGGCGTGGACGAAGACGTCCATGCTGGCGTACGCGGTGGCGAGCTCTTCGCCGTACAGGGCGCCGGTGAAAACGGCTGTGGGCATTGCCGATTGCAGCTTGGCCCGGTCGACGCCATCGCCGACGATGACCACCTGGACGTCGCCGGCGGCGGCCAGCGCGGTGAGCCGCTCGACGTGCTTCTCGGGGGCCAGCCGGCCCACAAACCCGACGACCGGCTTGCCATCCGGCGACCAGTGTCGCCGCAGCGCCTCGTCGCGGGCCGATGGTGCGTAACCGATCATGTCGACGCCGCGCGCCCACTTGTGTACCCGTGGAATGCCATGCGCGACAAGTGATTCCATCGTCGCGGTGGACGGCGCCAGGGTACGGTCGGCAAGCTTGTGCAGGTGCCGGAACCACGCCCAGGCCGCCCGCTCGGTGGGTCCGATGCCATAGCTGGCCGCGAAGCCCGGCACGTCGGTCTGGTACACCGCGACGGTCGGCACCCCGAGCCGTCGAGCCGCCTTCACCCCACCCCAGCCGAGCAGGGCCGGCGACGCCAGATGCACGACGTCGGGCTCGAATCCGCGCATCACCCGCAGAATCCGCGGCAGCGGCAGACCCAACGGCAGGGTGGTCACCTTCGGGAACATCCAGGACGGCACCCGGTGCACCCGGATCCCGTCGTAGATGCGATCCGCGGGTGCCTCGCCGGGCGGGGTGTCGGGCGCGATCACGAGCGCTTCGTGCCCGGTGCGGCGCAGATGCTCGAGTGTTCGGACGACGGAATTACTCACGCCGTTGACGTGCGGGAGAAAGGATTCCGCGACAATCGCTACGCGCACACCATCACGGTGGCAGCGTCGCCTGTCGATATGGTTACCGACTGGCGTACGCGACACGAACTCTGACACAAAGGGGACTCCCACAATGCGGTCCTACCTGGGCGTATTGGCAACGGCGCTGGTATTGGTGATGTTCACCACCGGTACCGCGCATGCCGACGTGCCGCGAACCCTCGACGGCAACGGCGTGCTGGTCGGATCGTGGTTTGCCCCGGTGCAGTTGGAGATTTTCTGCGAACCGCAATGCCCGTACTGCGCGGAGCTGGAATCGACCGACGGCGACAAGCTGGCCGCCGCGCTCGCCAGTGGCCGGCTGGCGATCACGTACCGGTGGCTGACGTTCCTGAACGCCCGGCATCACAACGAGGTGTCCACCCGACTGGTCAACGCGCTGTTCCTGGCCGCCGACCCGGCCACGTCGCCGACCGCGTATCAGGCCTTCGTGCAAGACCTCTACCGCCACCAGAGCCACGACGGGCCCACACCAGATGCCGTCGCGTCGATGGCCCGCGAGACTGGGCTGCCCGACGTGGTGGCCGATCGAATCGCGGCCGGCGACGATGCGGTGGACGCCATCGCAGTGGGCGACGCCAACAAGGCGCGCCTCCACGACGAGAACACGACCGACCCGGGCACCCCGACGATCTACAACCTGAACACCAGAAGCGTTGTCGACACTCAAGATCCGGGCTGGCTCGACGCGCTGACCAGTTGACGGTCCAGCCGCTTGTCCACCCAGGCCAGGCCGGTCAGGGCCGCGGCCGCGATCAACCAGCCGAACACCGCGATGGAGCCCGCCGGGATGATCGCCAACTTGGCGTTACGGTGTTGCACCCGAACCAGATTGGGGTTGCGCTTGTCGTACTCGACGTAAATCCGCATGCCCGTTGCCAATTCGGACGGATACAGCACGCCGAGCTCGGGCCGATACGTGACCCGGTCCGGGGTGACGAACTCGATGGTCGAGCGACGCGGACCCGCGTCGAGCACCTCGGCCTCCGCGACACCCATGTTGTGGGTAATCGCAAAGTCGTCCCGCACCGCACCGGCCACCAATAACACCGACTGCAACGTCACCAGTCCGGCGACGATCAGCACCGTGATACGCCCCAGGCGCACCACGTGATGCCCAGTGGTGTTGGGGAATTCACCGTCGCGACCGTGGATCAGCACCCGGGCCCACGTTCTCAGCACGGCCAAGGCGCCGGCCGGTCGCGTCACAGAGCGGCCTTGATCGCGGCGTGCAATTGCCGCAACGACGACCGGTCCGCCTTGACCTCCAGCACCCGCATGCCGTCGGCCGGCTCGTCGAGGGCCGCACCGAGGTCGTCGAGCTCGATCTGGCGGCTGTCGATGTGGTACGCGCGGCACAGTGCGCCGACGTCGACGTCGTGCGGGGTACCGAACACGCGCGCGGACACGTCGGAGAATCGCGGGTCGCCTTGCTCGAGCAATTCGAAGATGCCGCCGCCGTTGTCGTTGGACACGACGATGGTCAGGTCGGCGGGAACTGGCTCGGTCGGCCCGATCAGCAGGCCGGAGCTGTCGTGGACGAAGGTCAGGTCGCCGATCAACGCGATGGTCCGGCCGCCGGTCGGGTCGTGCGCGAGCGCCGCCCCGATCGCGGTGGACACCGTGCCGTCGATGCCGGCGACGCCGCGGTTGGACCGGACCTTCACGCCATGTGGATTCAGTCCGACCAAAGCGACGTCGCGGACCGGGTTGGACGCGCCGAGCACCAGCTGGTCGCCGGGGCGCAGCGCGTCGACGACGGCCGCGGCCACGTGCAGCCCGGTGGTCAGTGGGTGCGCCGCGAGCTGCTCACGTACCGCGGCGACGGCGTGGCGGTTGAGTTCGGCACACCGGCTCAGCCAGGCCGGATTCGGCTCGCCGGTGGTGACGGCCCGGGTGCCGGTGGCCTGCGAGTTGCCCGAGACGTCGGGCCAGCGCGGCCCGGTGGTCAGCGCGTACACCGGCACCGACGGGTCGGCCAGCAGCGTCGACACCGGCCGGTGCAGGGTGGGCCGACCCAGCATGATCACCTGCTGTGGGCGCAGCCCCGGCAGCGTGAGCGGATGCAGCGGGTTGGCGGCCGGCGGTGCGGTGGGCTCGGCGACGGTCGGAAGCGCGGCCAGTTCCGGTCGCTCGCCGGCGCCGTGGCCGGCGATCACGACAGTGTTCAGGCTCAGGTCGATGTCCAGCGGCTGGTCGAAGGTGACCGCCGGCGTGTAGGTCCACGGCCTGTTACCCGGCCGCCCCGGCGGGATCGGCCCAGGCTCGGGGTCGGGCACCAGCGGCTCGCGCAGCGGGATGTCGAATTGCACCGGCCCGGCGTTGGCGCTGCGCTCACCGGTGGCGGCCACCAGCACGCGGCAGGTGGCGGAACGCCAGGTCGCGTTCAACGCCTCCATCCGCTCGGGAGCGTCCTCGGCCAGGCCGAGGCTGATCGTGGCGCGGACTTGGGTGCCGAAGTAGCCCAGCTGTTCCATGGTCTGGTTGGCGCCGGTGCCCAGCATCTCGTAGGGACGGTTGGCCGACAGCACGATCAGCGGTACCCGCGCATAGTTCGCCTCGACGACGGCCGGGCCGAGGTTGGCGACCGCGGTGCCGGAGGTCATCGCGACGCAGACCGGCTCGCCCGCGGCAATCGCCAGCCCGAGGGCCAGGAATCCTGCGGTCCGCTCGTCGATGCGGACGTGCAGCCGCAATCGGCCGTCGCGGTCGGCGTCCTGCAGCGCGAACGCCAGCGGGGCGTTGCGCGAGCCCGGGCACAACACCACGTCGCGGACACCGCCGCGAATCAGTTCGTCGACGACGACGCGGGCCTGTGCCGTCGAGGGATTCACCAGACCAGCCTAGCTATCAGGTCAGAACCCCATGCTGGTGAAGAACTTCAGCATCGCGGCGTTGACCGCTTCGGGCCGCTCCAGGAACCCGAGATGCCCGGTGTCGGCGATCAGCTGGTACTTGGCGCCGGGGATCGCGTCGGCCACCTCTTTGCCCAGATGCGGCGGCGTCACCACGTCGTCGGCGAATCCGATGACCAGCGTCGGCGTGTGGATGCCGCCGTAAGAGGGCAGGTGGTTGCCCTGTGGCGAGATCCAGCCCTGGCGTACCAGGCCCGGCGTGATCTTGATCGGCCAGATGGTGAACATGCTGATCCACTCGGCGACGGCCTCGTCGTTGCTCAGCGTCTTGGGTGAAAAGCTCTCCAGCAAACGGATTTTCGCGTCGTAGGAGGTCGGGATCTGCACGCCGGAGGCGGCCAGTTCGTCTTCGGCGGTGCGAAAGAAGTCGCGCGCTTTGTCCAGTCGGCCCCGGGTGGCCATCAACACCGCCTGGGTCACCAGCTCCGGGCGGGCCAGCATCAGCTCCTGGGCGATGAAAGACCCCATCGACACCCCCACGATGCGCACCGGCCCGACGCCGAGCGACTCGATCAGCGCCGCGGTGTCGGCGACCATGCTCTCGGTGGTGAACTGGTCGGCGCTCGCCGTCGCGCCCACCCCGCGGTTGTCGAACGTGATGACGCGGTAGCCGGCGTCCAGAAACGGGTTGACCTGATGCAGATGCCAGGTGCGTCCCAGACCGCCGCGACCGGCGATGAAGAGGACGGGCTCCCCCGTCCCGTTGTCGTCATAAGCCAGGTTGATCACGACGACGAACCTACGCGACAGCCAGGCGTTGGCAGTATTTGGCAGCCCACGGCGTCGCGCTGGCAGCGGGGTTGGCGTTTGACTGGGAACCATGACTCAACTGGCGCTCAAGCAGGCAACCATCGAATATCGCGAGTACGGGCCGCAGGATTCGGCGCATCCGCCGGTGTTCTTCGTCCACGGCGTTCTGGTCGACGGCGAACTGTGGCACGAGGTCGCCGAGAAGCTGGGCCGCCTGGGTTACCGCTGCATCGTGCCGACCCTGCCGCTGGGCTCACACACGATCCCGGTGACCGACGCCGCGGCGCTGTCGCTGCAGGGCGTCGCCGGGATCGTCAACGACGCAATCGAGGCCCTCGACCTGACCGACGTGACACTGGTCGGCAGCGACACCGGCGGTGGCATCTGCCAACTCGCGGTCGACGCCCGCTCGGACCGGATCGGCCGACTGGTGCTGACCAACTGCGATGCCTTCGACCAGTGCCCGCCGTTCCCGTTCGACAGGGTGTTCGGCCTGCTACGCGGGCCGATCTCGATCAAGGCGATGATGGAGCCGATGCGGCTGGCGGCGCTGCGCAACTCGGCCGCCGGCTTCGGCCTGTTGATCAGGCGCCCCGACAAGCGAGTGACGCTTCAGTGGATCAGGCCCTGCCTCAACGACTCTCGCATCCGCCGCGACCTCGCAACGCTCTTGCGCGACATCGCGGTCGCCGACCTCACCGACGTGGCAAACCGGCTGACGCGGTTCGACAAGCCGGTCACGCTGGTCTGGGGTCAGGGTGATGTGGTGTTCAAGCCGAAGCTGGGACGGCGGCTGGCGGCGGTGTTCAGCAACGCCAAGCTGATCGAGGTGCCGGATGCCCGCACGTTCGTCTCGCTGGACGAGCCCGACGCGGTGATCGACGCAATCGCCGCCTAGCGACGGGCTTTGGATCGCACCGCGCCCAGCGCGCGATCCCACAACAACTGCGCGCCGGCGGACAGCGTTGCCGGTATCGCGACGTCCCGGGCAAGCAGGGCGGTGGCGGTCGCCTTGGTTTTCGCCGACGCCTTCGACATGTGGCCGGAGTCGAACGGCGGTTGCGGGTCGTATTCGATCCCCAGCTGGATGGCCTTCGCGCGGTCTTCGCCCGCGATCTGGCCGGCCAGCCACAACGCCAGGTCGATGCCGGCCGACACCCCGGCGCTGCTGACGATGCTCCCTTCGTGCACCACCCGCTCGTCGCCAACGGCGTTGACGCCCAACGTTTTCAGCAGGGACAGCACGCCCCAGTGCGAGGTGGCGCGCTTGCCGTCGAGCAGGCCGGCGGCGGCCAGGATCAGCGAGCCCGAGCACACCGACGCCGTCCAGGTCGCGGTCTGGTGTGCGCTACGCACCCAGTCCAGCAGTTTCTCGTCGCGGGCATGCTCGACGGTGGTCAGGCCGCCCGGCACCAAAATCACATCCGGCGAAGGGGTTTCGTCGAAGGTGTGGGTGGCTCCGATGACCAGGGCGGCGGAGTCGGCGGTGATCGGGCCGGGCTGGTGCCACAGGAAGCGGACCTCGGCGTCGGGCAACCGGTGCAGCACTTCGTAGGGGCCGATGAAGTCCAGCGCGGTGAAACCCGGGTAGACGACGATCGCGATCTGGGTCATGCGAATGCCTTTCGGTATTGGTCGGGTGAGACGCCGACACGTCGAATGAAGTTGCGGCGCATGGTTTCCGCGGTGCCGAAGCCACAACGGGTGGCGATGGTCGTCACGGTGTCGTCGGTCTGCTCGAGTTCACGGCGCGCCGCTTCGGTGCGGACCCGCTCGACGTAGGCGCCCGGCGCCTCGCCGACTTCGTCGGTGAACACCCGGGTGAAGTGCCGTGGGCTCATCGCGGCGAGGCGAGCCAGATCGGTAATGCTATGCGCACCACCGGGTTCGGACTCGACCGCCTCCTGGACGGCACGGATCGGCTCGCGTTTGGCGCGGGCCACCCAGACCGGGGCCGCGAATTGGGTCTGCCCGCCGGGCCGGCGCAGGTGCAGCACCAGCCAGCGCGCGACTGTCTGAGCGACCTCGGTGCCGTCGTCCTCTTCGACCAGTGCCAGCGCCAGGTCGATGCCCGCGGTCACTCCGGCAGCCGTCCACATCGTCGGGGAACTGTGAACGTAGATCGGATCCGGATCGACGTCGATCGCGGGGAATTCGCGGGCCAACCGGTCGGCCGACCCCCAGTGGGTGGTGACGCGGCAACCGTCGAGCAGACCCGCCTGCGCGGCCAGGAAGGCGCCCGTACACACGGTCACGACGCGGCGGACATGCGGCGCCGTCGCGACGATCCAGTCGACGATTCTCGTGTCGGCGCGGGCGTCGTGCACGCCGGCGCCGCCGGGCAGCACCAGTGCGTCGACGGAGTCCTCGACGTCGGCAAGGGGAACGGTCGCCAACGTCACGCCGGAGCTCGACGTCACCGGCTGCCCGTCGACCGAGGCGATCACCGGCTGGTATCCGTCGAGGCCTTTGGCCGCCAGCACCAGCGACGCCGTCGCGAAAACCTCCAGCGGCCCCACCAGGTCGAGCGTCTGCATGCCGGGAAAGGCGAGGAAAAGCACCGTACGCATGGAATCAAGTGTTGGGGATCAGAACCCATGTCGTCTACGCCATGCACCCCACAAATTAGGCCATCAGGGGGTAGCAGGCCCTGACCCGGTCGATCCACCACTGCCGACGGTCCACCGACGCGGCCAACGCCTGCAGCCGGGCCGGGTCGGGTGTCACCGGCCCGACCGGCAGATAGCCGTCGACGGCGACGACCGGTTCGGTGATGTCCTCGACGAACAACCGGCCGGTGCCCAGGCCGCAGGCGTGGTCGAGACGCGGCAGGGCCGAGGCCGCGGCCAACCCGGTCGCGATGCCCACCGCCGAGTCCAGTGCACTGGAGATCACGACGGGAATGTCGATCTGGCCGGCAATCGTCAGTAGCGCCGAAATACCGCCCAGCGGAGCCACTTTCAGCACCGCGATGTCGGCGGCGCCGGCGCGGACGACGGCCAACGGGTCACCGGCTTTGCGGATGCTCTCGTCCGCGGCGATCGGCACGTCGACCTGGCGGCGGACCTGCGCCAGTTCGTCGACGGTGGCACAGGGCTGCTCGATGTATTCAAGCGGGCCAAGGGCTTTCGCGGCGTCAATGGCCTGCGGAGGAGTCCAGGCACCGTTGGCGTCGACCCGCACGGTCGGCACCAGGGCACGGACCGCGTCGACGCGGGCGACGTCGTCGTCGAGCGTCTGACCCGGTTCGGCGACCTTGACCTTCGCCGTCCGCGCGCCGGGGAAGCGGGCCAGGATTTCGGGCACCTGCCCGGCCGGGACGGCCGGAACGGTGGCGTTGACGTCGATGCGCGTCCGCAGCGGCGGCGGGGGCATGCGGTAGGCCGAGTCGAGGGCGGCGGCCAGCCAGTGCGCGGCCTCGGCGTGGTCGTATTCGAGGAAGGCGCCGAATTCGCCCCAACCGGCCGGCCCGTCGATCAGCGCGAGTTCGCGAGTGGTGATGCCGCGGAAGCGAACTCGCATCGGCAGCGACACGACGTGCAGCCGGTCGAGCACGTCGTCGAGGGTGGCGGTCATGGCGCGTAGACCGGGCGGCCGGCCAGGAACGTCGCCCGGACCTCCAGCCCGGCGATGTCCTCCGGCGGCACCGTGCGCGGATCTGCCGACAGCACAACCAGATCCGCGTACTTTCCGACCTCCAACGAGCCGATGATGTCGTCGGCGAACAGCTGCCACGCCGCGTCGATGGTCTGCGCCCGGATCGCCTGCTCGACGGTCAGCCGCTCCTCGGGGCCAAGCACCCGACCGCTCGGCGCTTTGCGGGTGACGGCCACGCTGATGTTGCGCAGCGGCTCCTCCGGCGTCACCGGCGGGTCGTTGTGCAGCGAAATCCGCATGCCCGTCGCCACAGCGGAACCTGCTGGCATCCAACGGTTTCCGCGTTCGGGGCCGAACAGCCCGTCGACGATGACGTCGCCCCAGTAGTGGATCTGGTCGACGAAGATGCTGCAGGTGACGCCGAGATCGTGGGCCCGCTGCAACTGCTCGGGCCGGATCGCGCCGACATGCTCGAGCCTTAGCCGGTGGTCGTCGCGCGGATTGCGCCGTAAAGCCTCCTCGTAGACGTCCAGAATGGTGTCGACGCCGGCGTCACCCTGCACGTGACAGGCCATCGGCCAGCCCAACGGGAAGTAGGCGCCGACGATCTCGGTGAGCTGTTCGCGGGTGTAGTTCGCGCACCCGCACGACCCCGGCGTCACGCCGATCGTCCGCGTCGCGGCGGTGTCGAGGTACGGGAACGACAGGTCGATGTTGCCGATCCACGGCGAGCCGTCGACCCAGATCTTGATGCCGACCTGACGCAGTATGTCGTCGCCCTCGCCGGGCGTGGCATCGGTCGTCATCTGAGGGTTGGACATCTCGTAGGTCCGCAACCGCACGGTGAGCGCCTGGCGCAGGCCCTCGACGAGGGGCCGCAGCGAGGGATCGAACGCCATCTCCGAGCAGGTGGTCAGCCCGGCCCGGTTGAGTCGGCCGCACTCGGCCAGCAGCATCGCCGGGTAGTCGCTCGGCGAGATCGCGCCGTTGAGCAGCGGGAACACCGCGCCGGTTTCCTCTGCCGTGCCGTCGAGGTCACCGCCGGCGTCGCGACCGTACTTGGCGCCCTTCGGGTCGGCGGTGTCGCGGCCGAGGCCGGCGCGCTGGGCGGCCCGCGAATTGAAGTAGGCCTTGTGGCCGGAGTTGTGGATGATCACCAGGGGGTTGTCGGGCGCGATCTCGTTCAGCCAGGCCAGCGTCGGCTCGGGCAAGCCGTCCTGCAGCAGCGGATCCCACCCGTTGAGGTAGGCGCCGTCGGCTCCGCGGCGGGCCACTTCACCGCGGATGACCTCGACCACCTGGTCGGCGTCGCGCATGGTGACCGGCCGGATGTCGACCAGCCGATCGGACAACGCGATGGCTTCCATCAGTGGATGTCCGTGCGCCTCAACGAAACCCGGCATCACGCAGCCGTCGCCGATATCGATCGTCTGGGTCGAAGCACCGATAAACCCGGCCACGTCGGCGCGGTCACCGACGGCGACGATCCGGCCGTCGACCACGGCCAGCGCCTCGGCGGTGGGCCGGGCGTCATCGACGGTCAGGACGGTTCCGTACATGACGACATCTGCGGCTGCCATGCCCACGAATGCTAGTGATCCTCGGAGTATCCGAGGGGGCAGCAGACACAAATTGCAACACGTTCTAGTCTGGCCGTATGAGTGACAACCTGTTGCGCCATCCGACCCATAACGGCCACCTGCTGGTCGGCGCGCTCAAGCGCCACAAGAACCGGCCGGTGCTGTTCCTCGGCGATACGACGCTGACCGGGGGCCAATTGGCCGAGCGGATCAGCCAGTACACCCAGGCGTTCGAGGCGCTCGGCGCCGGCACCGGAGTCACCGTCGGCCTGCTCTCGCTCAACCGGCCCGAGGTGCTGATGATCCTCGGCGCCAGTCAGACCCAGGGCTACCGGCGCACCGCGCTGCATCCGCTCGGCTCGCTGGACGACCACGCCTACGTGCTGTCCGACTGCGGCGCCAGCTCGCTGATCGTCGACCCCAACCCGGCGTTCGTGGAACGCGCCCTGGACCTCCTGGAAAAGGTCGACTCGCTCAAGCAGATCCTGACGATCGGCCCGGTTCCCGAAGCGCTGGCCGGGGTGGCGGTCGACCTGTCCGCCGAGGCGGCCAAGTACGAGCCCAAGCCGCTGGTGGTTGCCGAGTTGGCGCCTGACCACATCGGCGGCATGGCCTACACCGGCGGCACCACCGGCAAGCCCAAGGGCGTGCTGGGCACCACCGGGAACATTGCCGCGATGACGCAGATCCAGCTCGCCGAGTGGGAGTGGCCTGAGCACCCGCGGTTCCTGATGTGCACGCCGCTGTCGCACGCTGGGGCGGCGTTCTTCACACCGACCGTGGTCAAGGGCGGCGAGATGGTGGTGCTGAGCAAGTTCGACCCGGCTGAGGTGCTCAAAACCATTGAGGAGCAAAAGATCACGGCGACCATGCTGGTGCCGTCGATGCTGTATGCGCTGATGGACCACCCGGACTCCAAGACCCGCGACCTGTCGTCGCTGGAGACGGTGTACTACGGCGCCTCGGCGATCAACCCGGTGCGACTGGCCGAGGCGATCAAGCGGTTCGGCCCGATCTTCGCGCAGTACTACGGGCAGTCCGAGGCTCCGATGGTGATCACTTACCTGGCCAAGGCCGATCACGACGAAAAGCGGCTGACGTCGTGTGGGCGGCCGACGCTGTTCGCGCGGGTGGCGCTGCTCGGTGATGACGGCAAGCCCGTCGCGCAGGGCGAGCCCGGCGAAATCTGTGTCAGCGGACCACTTTTGGCGGGCGGCTACTGGCAGTTGCCCGAAGCGACCGCGGAGACCTTCAAGGACGGCTGGCTACACACCGGCGACATGGCCCGCGAGGACGAGGACGGCTTCTACTTCATCGTCGACCGGGTCAAGGACATGATCGTCACCGGCGGCTTCAACGTCTTCCCCCGCGAGGTCGAGGACGTCATCGCCGAGCACCCGGCCGTCGCGCAGGTCTGCGTGGTCGGTACGCCGGACGACAAGTGGGGCGAGGCCGTCACCGCGGTGGTGGTGCTGCGCGACGACGCGGCTCGCGACGACGCCGCGATCGAGGCGATGACCGCCGACGTCCAGGCAGCGGTCAAGGAGCGCAAGGGTTCGGTGCAGTCACCCAAGCGTGTGGTGGTCGTCGACGCGCTGCCGTTGACAGGGCTGGGGAAACCGGACAAGAAGGCCGTGCGGGCGCAGTTCTGGGAAGGCGCCGGCCGCGCCGTCGGCTGATGTTGCGTCGTGTGTGCGTCCAGCCGCACAGTCAGTGGCGTGCGTGCGGCTAGACGCACACACGGCTCAAGGCATCAGATCCCGACGCCGCCGACCTTGTCGATGCGGATGTGCGTGACCCATCCCGGCGGAGTGTCCTTGGGCGGGAACACCTTTGGGTCGAGCAGAGCCTCGGACAGCTCCGTGAGCAATTCGGGGGCACCGCCCTCTTCGACCCGTGCGGTCCCGTGGATGATGAGGTAGGGCCGAAGCGTCTTGCCGATGTCACCGGCCTCGACGATCGTCACCGCCACCCGGGGATCGCGGCGGACGTTGCGCATCTTCTGATGCTCGGAACGATGCGCGGTCACCAGCTCGTCGCCGTCGGGCGTCGAACGCAGCCCCACCCACACCAGGCTGACCTGGGGGCTGCCGTCGGGGTTGACCGTGACCAGAGTGGCGTCTTTGCCCTCGCCGATGAATTCCCGTGCCGCGTCGTTGAGTCTCATGCCTGCTCCAAGCGGTTTTACCGACTGGCTATTCCATCCACCAGCAAATCCAGTAGCCGACCGGTCTGCTCGGGCGAACCGCTGGCCAGGAAGATGCCGATCAGGCTGGACACCACGTCGTCGGCCTGAACGTCGGAGCGCAGGCTGCCGTCGTCGGCACCGGCCCGTAACAGCACGTCGACGGCTGCGGAGATGCTGGCGCGGATCTGACTTCCTTCGATGGCCCCCGACTCGACCATCGCGCGAAACGATTCGGCCATCCCGCGCTTGGCGGCGACGAACCTGGCGTACCGATCCATCCAACGCCGCAACGCGGCCTTGGGCGGATGCCGCTTGAGTAGTCGCGGGGCAGTCTCGGCCACTTCGGCGAGCTCGGTGCGATAGATCGCCTCGACCAGCGCCTCGCGGTTGGGGAAATGGCGGTACAGCGTGCCGATCCCGACCCCGGCGTCGCGGGCGATCGACTCCAGCGACACCTGCCGCCCGTCGGCTGCGGCGAACGCCGCCGTCGCCGCCTCGAGCAACTTCTCCCGGTTACGCCGCGCATCGGAGCGCACACTCTCGGTCAAATCGGAGGTGCCTCCGTTTCTGCTACAGTCGAATCAAACGGAGGGTCCTCCGCATCTCTACCAGTGTCTCACGACCGAGGGAGCACCATGACAGACAAACCGCAGCCCGGCGGTATCGGAAGCATCGGCGGCCACGAGGTCGCCCGAGTCGGCTACGGCGCCATGCAGCTGTTCGAGACGTCGCTCGACGACGCGGTCGCGGTGCTGCGCCGCGCAATTGAATTGGGCGTCAACCACATCGACACCGCGTCGTTCTATGGTCCGGGCGAGGTGAACCGCCGGATCCGCAAGGCGCTGGCGCCTTACCCCGACGACCTGGTGATCGTCAGCAAGGTCGGGGCCCGCTTCACCGGCGACGAGCCGATCCCGCTGGCCGCGGCGCAACGGCCCGCCGAACTGCGCGCCGCGGTGGAAGACGACCTGCGCCAGCTGGGCCTCGACCGGGTACCGGTCGTCAACCTTCGTCGCATGGATCTTTTCGCCGCCATTGGTGCCGAGGGCGACCAGATTGTGGACCTCGACGACCAACTCGCCGAGATGATCGCGATGCGCGACGAGGGCAAGATCGGCGCGATCGGGATCAGCAGCGTGCCGCTGGAGATCCTGCAGCGCGCGCTGCCCGCCGGCATTGCCTGCGTGCAGAACTCCTACAGCCTGCTCGAACGCTCACAGGAGGAGATGGTCGACGCCTGCGCGGCCGAGGACATCGCGTGGGTCCCGTACTTCCCACTCGGGTCGGCCCTCCCGGGGTTCCCGAAGGTCACCGATAACCCCGCGGTGCGCGAGGTCGCGGGCGAGTTGGGTGCCACACCGGCCCAAGTCGGGCTGGCCTGGCTGCTCGCTCACGCGCCGACGACGTTGCTGATCCCTGGAACGCGATCGATCGGGCACCTCGAAGAGAACCTCGGCGCCGGCGACGTGACGCTGGGCGCGGAGGCCTTGAAGCGGCTGGACGCCGTCATCGCGCCGGGCACCAGCGCGATGCCCGACTAGCCGATCGCGGCGCCGACCAGATGCCCGATCAGGTAAGTGACCGCGAGAGCCAGCCCTCCCCCGACGAAATTACGAAGTGCCGCACGGCATTTCGATGCTCCGCCCAGGCCCGCCGAGACCACGCCGGTGATCAGCAGCGCGAGTAGCACCGCCACCACGGTGACCGGGATCCGCAGCGCGACGGGTGCCACCAGGATGGCGATCAACGGCAGTAGTGCACCGACGCTGAATGCGCACGCCGACGACAGCGCGGCCTGCCACGGGTTGGTCAGCTCCTCGGGATCGAATCCGAGCTCGATGTCGGCATGCGCCGCCATCGGGTCGTTGTCGGTGAGTTCCTCGGCGGCGGTGCGCGCCGTCGCCGGGGATAGTCCCTTGCCCTCGAGCAAGGACGCCAGCTCGTCCAGCTCGGCGACGGGGTCGGCGCTCAGTTCGCGCGATTCCTGTTGCAGCAGAGCCTGTTCGGTGTCGCGCTGGGCGCTGACCGACACGTATTCGCCGAGCGCCATCGACACGGCGCCGGCGGCCAACCCGGCGATTCCGGCCGTCATGATCGGCCCGCGGGCCGCGGTCGCCGCGGCGACACCGACGACGATGCCCGCGGTGGAGACGATTCCGTCGTTGGCACCGAGGACCCCGGCCCGCAGCCAATTCAGGCGTGCGGAAACCGAACCCAGATGTGGTTCGTGTGGATGGGACACGGGCAAAGAGTAGACACCCGAGGCGGGTACCGTCGCGGTATGAGCGCGAACAAATCGGTCCGAGCACCGTGGTGGCTCAAACCCGCCAACAAGGTCTTCATCCGAATGTCGCGGCTGGGCCTGAGTTTCGGCGGCGAGAGCCCGGTGGTGCTGACGGTGGCGGGCCGCAAATCGGGCCGAGAGCGATCGACTCCCGTCACGCCGATGGAGGTCGAGGGCAAGGAATACGTGGTGGCCGGTTTCCCCGGCGCCGACTGGGTGGCCAACGTCCGCGCCGCCGGCGAGGTGACGCTGGCCCGCGGCCGCAACGTCCGGCAGGTCAGAATGGTCGAGTTGCCCGCCGACGAGGCCCGCCCGGTGTTGCGGTTGTTTCCCGAGAAGGTGCCCACCGGTGTGGGCTTCATGAAACGAACGGGCCTGGTGACCGACGGGCTGCCGGACGAATTGGAAGCGCTGGCCGGCCGCATCGCGGTCTTTCGACTAGACGGGATTCACTAGCGTTGAGCGACAACCCTTTTCACGCCGACCAGTGGAAACCGGTCGACGGGTTCGGTGAACTGACCGACATCACCTATCACCGCCACATCTCGGACGCCACCGTGCGGGTGGCGTTCGACCGGCCCGACGTGCGCAACGCGTTTCGGCCGCACACCGTCGATGAGCTGTACCGCGTGCTCGACCACGCCCGGATGTCGCCCGACGTCGGCGTGGTGCTGCTGACCGGCAACGGCCCGTCGCCGAAAGACGGTGGCTGGGCGTTCTGCTCCGGCGGCGACCAGCGCATCCGCGGCCGCAGCGGCTACCAGTACGCCGCCGGTGAGACCGCGGACACCGTCGACGTGGCGCGGGCGGGACGTCTGCACATCCTCGAGGTGCAGCGGCTGATCCGGTTCATGCCGAAGGTGGTGATCTGCCTGGTCAACGGCTGGGCGGCGGGCGGCGGGCACAGCCTGCACGTGGTCTGCGACCTCACCCTGGCCAGTCGCGAGCATGCCCGGTTCAAGCAGACCGACGCCGACGTCGGCAGCTTCGACGGCGGTTACGGCAGCGCGTACCTGGCCAGGCAGGTCGGCCAGAAATTCGCCCGCGAGATCTTCTTCCTGGGCCGGCCCTACACGGCCGAGCAGATGCATCACATGGGCGCGGTCAACGCCGTCGTCGCCCACGCCGAGCTGGAGTCCGAAGCCATCCAGTGGGCGGCCGAGATCAACGCGAAATCACCTCAGGCGCAACGGATGTTGAAGTATGCCTTCAACCTGCTCGACGACGGGCTGGTGGGCCAGCAGCTGTTCGCCGGCGAAGCGACCCGACTGGCGTACATGACTGATGAAGCGGTCGAGGGCCGCGACGCGTTCCTGGAGAAGCGGCCGCCCGACTGGAGCCCGTTCCCACGCTACTTCTAGGGGTCGACACGTAGCGGGCGCCGAGCGTGACGCCAGCGTCACGTTCGATCAAATAGGCACGCCCCTAGACTTCCGACCTGTGAGTTGGAACCCGATCCGAGCCCTGGCCGAGCAGATCACGCTGACCTCGATGCGCCCGCCGCTGCTGCCGCGCCTGCTGCCCAACCCCGGCGCCGCCGACATCGACCTGGCCGGCAAGCGCGTGGTGCTCACCGGCGCGTCGTCCGGGATCGGCGAGTGCGCTGCCGAACAGTTCGCCCGCCGCGGCGCGACCGTCGTCGCGGTGGCGCGTCGTCAGGATCTGCTCGACGAGGTCGTCGGCCGGATCACCGCCAGCGGTGGCGACGCGATCGCGATCCCCTGCGACCTGTCTGACCTCGACGCCGTCGACGCGCTGGTCGCCGACGTCGAAAAGCGCCTGGGCGGGGTCGACATCCTGGTCAACAATGCCGGGCGCTCCATTCGCCGACCGCTGGCCGAGTCGCTGGAACGCTGGCACGACGTCGACCGGACCATGGTGCTCAACTACTACTCGCCGCTTCGGCTGATCCGCGGCATCGCACCCGGGATGATCGAACGCGGCGACGGGCACATCATCAACGTCGCGACCTGGGGCGTGTTCAGCGAGCCGTCGCCGCTGTTCGCGGTCTACAACGCCTCGAAGGCTGCGCTGTCGGCGGTCAGCCGGGTGATCGAAACCGAGTGGGCGACAAAGGGTGTGCACTCGACGACGCTGTATTACCCGCTGGTGGCCACCCCGATGATCGCGCCGACCAAGGAGTACCAGGGCCTGCCGGCGCTGACGTCCGAAGAGGCGGCGGGCTGGATGATCGACGCGGCACGCACCCGCCCGGTCCGGATCGCGCCTCGGATGGCGATCGCCGCGCAGGCCATCGACACGGTTCTGCCGGGATTTGCCACCACGGCGATCCGGCGCCAGCGTTTGCAACCCAACGCGTGATAGACACGACGGCATGGAGATTCTCGCCAGCCGGGTCCTGTTCCGGCCGGTGGACTACCAGCGCTCGCTGAGCTTCTACCGGGATCAGATCGGTCTGGCGATCTTCCGCGACTACGGCGCGGGCACCGTCTTCTACGCCGGCCAATCGCTGATCGAACTGGCCGACCACGGCGCTCCGGAACAACTCGCGGGCCCCTTCCCGGGTGCGCTGTGGCTTCAGGTGCGCGACGTCGCCGCCACTCAGGCCGAGTTGCAGAGCCGGGGCGTCGACATTGCTCGCGAGGCCCGCCAGGAACCGTGGGGGCTGCACGAGATGCACGTCGTCGATCCCGACGGTGTGCTGTTGATTTTTGTGCAGATTCCGCCCGAGCATCCGCTGCGCCGAGACACCCGCGGTTAACGCCGCCACCTGGGAGGTTAACCCCAGACGAACATCTGACTACTAGTGCAAGATACCTTTGATTTGGGCCGCCGTTCTTTCGACAACGACGCCCAACTACCCCCAGAATTAGGCCCGTGAATCTTCAGCTGTTCCTTCTGATCATCGTCGTGATCACCGCCCTCGCATTCGATTTCACGAACGGCTTCCACGACACCGCCAACGCCATGGCCACCTCCATCGCGAGTGGGGCGCTCAAGCCGAAGACCGCGGTGACGCTGTCGGCCGTGCTGAACCTCTTGGGAGCGTTCCTGTCGACCGCGGTTGCCGGAACCATCGCCAAGAACCTCATCGACGGTCATCTGGTCAAACCCGATCTGATCTTTGCGGGACTGGTCGGCGGGATCGTCTGGAACCTGCTGACGTGGCTGCTGGGTATCCCGTCGAGCTCGTCGCACGCCCTGGTCGGCGGCATCATCGGCGCCATGATCGCCGCGGTCGGCGGGCACGGAGTGATCTGGACGGGCGTGGTTTCGCTGGTGCTGATCCCCGCCGTGGTCTCGGTGTTCCTGGCCGGGGTCGTCGGCGCGGTCGGCACCTGGCTGGTCTACCGGTTCGACCGCGGCGTTCCGGAAGAGCGCAGCGAGAGCGCGTTCCGTCGTGGCCAAATCTTCTCGGCGTCACTGGTCTCGCTGGCCCACGGCACCAACGACGCGCAGAAGACGATGGGCGTGATCTTCCTGGCCCTGATCTCCTACGGCGCGGTCAGCCGGACGCAGCACCTGCCGCCGTTCTGGGTGATCCTGGCGTGCGCTTGTGCGATGGCGCTCGGCACCTACACCGGTGGCTGGCGGATCATCCGCACGATGGGCAAGGGCATCGTCGAGATCAAGTCGCCGCAGGGCATGGCCGCAGAATCCTCTTCGGCCGTCATCATTTTGCTGTCCGCTCACTTCGGCTACGCGCTGTCCACCACGCAGGTGGTCACCGGCTCGGTGCTCGGCAGCGGGGTCGGTAAGCCCGGCGCCGAGGTGCGCTGGGGCGTCGCCGGCAGGATGGCCGCGGCGTGGCTGATCACCCTGCCCGCCGCCGGCCTGGTCGGCGCCATCGAGTACGTCATCGTGGACAAGATCGGCGGCTTCCCTGGTGCGATCATCGGCTTCCTGGTGCTGCTGGCCACCGCCGGGGCGATTTACCTGCAGTCGCGCAAGACCAAGGTCGACCACACCAACGTCAACGCCGAGTGGAAGGGCGATCTGACCGCCGGTCTCGACGAGGACGGCCACCCGGGCCTGGCCGGCGCCCCCTTCCGCAACGGAGAAATTCCCACCGACGCTGCAGCCACCGAGACCAAGAAGGCAGGCACGCTGTGATCCACTGGTTCAACTACCAAGCCTCACTCAAGATCTTGATCTTCGGCCTGCTGTTGGGCAGTGGACTGCCGGCGCTGTTCGCGATCGCCGTGAAGGTCGGCTCCTACGGTGCCGGGACTCCGGGCCCCGACGGCACGGCCACCGTGAACAGGAACCCAGCCCTGATCGCCGTCAGTTTCGCGATATACGCGCTGGCGTTGGTCGCAGTCGCCATCGGCGTGCTGTACGTCGCTCGGGACGCGCTCGGGGCGTGGACAGGCGTTTACCTGCTCGGAGCCAAGCCCGCGTAGCATCAAATTTCGTTCCCGAAGTTAGGCATCCGACGTCCCGCGGGGGAAGTGCACACACCGTGAACAGATTCCTGAACTCGGTAGTCGCCTGGCTGCGCGCCGGCTACCCGGAAGGCATCCCGGCGACCGACTACTTCCCCGTGCTCGCACTGCTGTCGCGTCGGCTGAGCAACGACGAGGTCAAGTTGGTGGCCCAGGAGTTGATAGACCGGGGCGACTTCGATCACGTCGACATCGGCGTGCTGATCACCCGGCTCACCGACGAACTGCCGGCCCCCGAGGACATCGAGCGGGTCCGGGCGCGGCTGGCCGCCAAGGGCTGGCCGCTGGAAGACGCCCACGACGGCGAGGACACCGCATAGCAGTCCTGCGGGCCTTCGCCGTGGCGCGCGACTCCTCGGCCGGCCCTTTGTTGGCGGCGCTGGAGCAAGTCCTGCACGGCCACGCACCCGCGCTGGTCCCGGTCGGCGCCGGTACCGACCGCTCGGCACTGGAAGCGCTGCGGGTCGACGAGCCGATCGACGACGATGTGGCGCTGGTGGCGACGACGTCGGGCACTACCGGCGCGCCGAAGGGCGCGCTGCTCACCGCCGCCGCGCTGACCGCCAGCGCGATCGCCACCCACGATCGGCTCGGCGGGCCCGGCCGCTGGCTGCTGGCCCTGCCGTCGTATCACATCGCCGGCATCCAGGTGCTGGTGCGCAGCCTGCTGGCCGGCACCTCACCGGTCGAGCTGGACGTCTCGACCGGCTTCGACATCGGCCAATTGCCTTCTGCCGTCAACGAACTCGGCTCTGGCCGGCGATACACCTCGCTGGTCGCCACGCAACTGGCGAAGGCGCTCGACGATCCCGCCGCCACCGCCGCGCTGGCCGAATTGGACACGGTGCTGATCGGTGGTGGACCGGCCCCGCGACCGGTCCTCGACGCTGCCGCGGCGGCCGGCGTGAACGTGGTCCGGACCTACGGGATGAGCGAGACCGCCGGCGGCTGCGTCTACGACGGCGTGCCGCTCGACGGCGTCATGCTCCGCATCGATAACGGCCGGATCGTGATCGGCGGGCCGACGCTGGCCAAGGGCTACCGCAATCCACCGGACCCAGACCCGTTCGCCGAGGCGGGCTGGTTTCGCACCGACGACGTCGGCGCCGTTGACGATTCGGGCGTGCTCCGCGTGCTGGGCCGGGTCGACGACGCGATCAGCACCGGCGGGTTGACGGTGTTGCCGCAGCCGGTCGAGGCCGCCCTGCGAACCCATCCCGCGGTGGCCGACTGCGCGGTGTTCGGGGTGGCCGACGAGCGACTGGGCCAGCGAGTGGTGGTCGCCGTCGTGCCGGCCGCCGGGGCCGCGGCACCCACGCTCGAGGAGTTGCGGGCGCAGGTGATGCGGACCCTGGATCACACCGCCGCGCCGCGTGAACTGTTTATCGTGGACGCGCTGCCGCTGCGCGGGATCGGCAAAGTCGACCGGACCGCGCTGGCGCGGCTGGCCGGAAACGACCTGTCCTAACGATGCGTATGCGCATCACTGGTCACACCGGATGAGATAATGCCCTGGTGAACCGCCCCAACCTCGTCGCATGCTCGGTGTCGTTCGGGTTTTCCAGCAGCGGACGAGACCATGCAGCGCCACATCATTGTCAGCGGTGACGATGCGCTGGCGACCACCATCGCCGACGAGCTGAAAAACGCCGGCGCGATGGTGGTGCGTCTGGTCAGTTCCGACCAATCCGAGGCCGGCGTGGCCCGCGAGCTTGTGTTGGCCGACATTTCTCAGGCGATGGCCGTCGTCTGCGCCGGTGATGACGACGCGGTGAACCTCGAAATCGCTTTGCTCGCAAGGAAAGCCAACCCCAACGTGCGCGTCGTATCGCGGGTGGCCAACGACGTGTTGCGCGAGGCCGTCGCCAACGACAACGGTCCGGGTGCGATCCTCGACGTTGCCGACATCGCCGCTCCGGCGATCGTCGAGGCCTGCCTGTCGCAGGCCACCCACGAATTCGATGCCGCCGGAATGACGTTCGTCGTCTCGGGCAAGGCCGCCTCTCGCGAGGCCACGCTGCGCGAACTCTACGGCGACCTCGCCCCGGTGGCGATCATCCACAACGAAGACTCGCCCGGTCCTGGCGAGGTCGAGATCTGCCCCGGCCGGGATCAGCGGGTGCACGCCGGTGACTGGGCGATGATGATCGGCACCGCCGAGGAATTGGCCGCCCAAGGCATCAAGGTCCCTGGCTCGTCGAGGTCGCGCTCGCGCCGCAACATCTTCCGGCGGGCCATCGATTCCATCCGCGGGGTGATCAACGACTTCAACCCGACGTTCTATCCGGTCGCGGCCGCAACGCTGATGGTCTTGGTTACTGCCACCTTCGTGCTGCGATTCGGCTACCGGCCGCCGCCCAAGATGGGTTGGGTCGACGCGTTCTACTTCACCATCGAAACGATGACCACCACCGGGTACGGCGACTTCAGCTTCGTCAACCAGCCCACCTGGTTGCGCACCTTCTCCACGCTGTTGATGTTCAGCGGGGTCACGACGACCGCGCTGCTGGTGTCGTTCGTCGCTGACGTATTGCTTTCGCGCCGTTTTATTTTCGCGTCCGCACGCCCGCGAGTGGGGCATCTGCGCAACCACATCGTCGTCGTGGGGCTCAGCGGACTCGGCATGCGGGTGGTCCAGGATCTGACCAACGCCGGCTACGACGTAGCGGTGATCGAGCAAAACGAGGAGAACCGCTTCCTGTCCGCGGTGCGCGACCTCGACGTGCCGGTGATCTTCGGTGACGCCACCCTGCGCCAGACGCTGCAGTCCGCCCGGGTCGATCGCGCCCGAGCGGTGGCGGTGCTGACGCGCAGCGACATCATCAACATCGAAACCGGCATCGTGCTGGCCGAAATGCTCGGCAAGAAGACCGCGACCCGCGAACACTGGACCGACATCCCCCTGGTGCTACGGGTGTACGACCGCACGCTGGGTTTTGCGGTGGCGCAGCGATTCGGCTTCGAGAACGTCCGCTCCACCGTCGAGCTGGCGGTGCCGTATTTCATCGGCGCGGCGATCGGCCTGCAGGTGCTGGGCACGTTCTCGGTGGGCCAGGCCTCGTTCGTGGTCGGGGGCATGCAGGTGGCCGCCGGCAGCGAGCTGGACGGCCTGCGCATGTTCGAGCTGTCCACCCAGGCCCGGGTGATCGCGATCGTCACGTCCAACGGCCTGCTCAAGCTGCACCCCCGCCGCGACGCCCGGCTGCACGCCGACGACACCGTGTATCTGGTCGGGCCGTATCGCGAGCTGATCGACACGCTGCGACGGGGACGGCCGCCGCGGCAGCCAAGCACCGACGAGGGGCGCAAACCGGCCAGCAAGGCCGGCTGAGCGCGCTACGTCTCGTCGAAGGGAAGCGGCATCCCGGTGTGCGAGAGGCACTCGGTACAGGTGTGCTCGGTGCCGACCCGCACGACGGCCTCGCGGACGAGCTTTTTGAACGGCTCGATGTTCTTGGCGAATTCCTCGATCACGTTGACGACCGTCACCCCGGTGCCCGATTCGATGCCGGCGTCTAGGTCGGTCACCAAAGCGATTGCTGCATAGCAGATTTCGAGTTCACGAGCCAGCACCGCCTCGGGATAGCCGGTCATGTTGACCAACGTGAAGCCCGCGGCGGCGAACCACCGGCTTTCCGCGCGGGTGGAAAACCGCGGCCCCTCGATGACGACCATGGTGCCGCCGTCGACGACATCGGGTAGCCCGGTGACCGCGGCCCGCAGCGTCGGGCAGTACGGGTCGGCGAAGGCCACGTGCGCGGCGCCGGAGTCGAAGTAGGTGTCGGCACGACGGCGGGTGCGGTCGACGAGCTGATCGGGCACCACCACCGCGCCTGGGCCGTGGTCGGTGGTCAGGCTGCCGACCGCGCACGGCGCGAAGATCTGCCGGACACCCAGTGCCCGCAGCGCCCACATGTTGGCCCGGTAGGGCACCTTGTGCGCGGGATAGCGGTGGTCGACGCCGTGGCGGGGCAGGAACGCCACCTCGTGTTCCCCGACCGTGCCGACGGTGACGGGTCCGCTCGGCTCACCGAACGGCGTATCGAGGCTGACGCTGCGGGCGGCCGAGTCGAAAAAGCTGTAGAAGCCGCTGCCGCCGATCACTCCGAGCACGCGCTCATTGTCGCGGACCCGCATGGAACGATCACAGGGTGGCCAGCCTTGCACAGTGGATCGCCGGTGCGCGACCGCGAACCCTCCCCAACGCCGTCGCTCCGGTGATCGCCGGCACCGGTGCCGCCGCCTGGCTGCACGCTGCGGTCTGGTGGAAGGCGCTGCTGGCGCTGGCTGTCGCGGTGGCCCTGATCATCGGGGTCAACTTCGCCAACGACTACTCCGACGGCATCCGCGGCACTGACGACGACCGGGCCGGGCCGTTGCGGTTGGTCGGCTCGCGGCTGGCGGCGCCGCGGTCTGTGCTCACGGTGGCGCTGGCGAGCTTCACGGTCGGCGCGGTGGCCGGGTTGGCGCTGGCGCTGACCAGTGCGCCATGGCTGATCGCCGTCGGCGCGGGGTGCATCGCCGGGGCGTGGCTGTACACCGGCGGCTCCAGGCCGTATGGCTACGCGGGCTTCGGCGAAGTCGCGGTGTTCGTGTTCTTCGGCCTGGCCGCGGTGCTCGGCACCCAGTACACCCAGGCGCTGCGAGTCGATTGGGTCGGCGGGGCGCTGGCGGTGGCGACGGGCGCGTTGTCGTCGGCGGTGTTGGTGGCCAACAACTTACGAGACATCCCGACCGACGCCGCGTCCGGCAAGATCACGCTGGCAGTTCGTCTGGGCGACAAGGGGACTCGCGTCTTCTATCAGACGCTGCTGAGCGCCGCCGGGGTGTTGACGCTGGCGCTGGCCGCGGCCACGCCGTGGTGTGCGCTGGGCCTGGTCGCCACCCCGTTGGCGGTGCGCGCCGCGAAGCCGGTGCGGACCGGGCAGATCGGGCCTGCGTTGATCCCGGTGCTACGTGATACCGGCCTGACGATGCTGGTCTGGTCGATCGCGGTGGCCGCGGCGTTGACGCTGGCGTCCCACTGAGGCTGGCTGTGCCGCCAACGCGCGCAGTTGTATGCCCGTTGCGGCGTGTCGACGTACAAACACGCACGCTCGCGGCCAGATCAGTCCGAGGCCGGCGGCTCCTCGCCACGCAGCCGGGCCCGCAGCTGTTCGCGGTCGCGGCGGCGGCGCGCGGTGGCTTCTTCGAGGCCGGCAGTGGCCCGTCGACGCAGTGGGGCGAACAGCCACATACCCAGCGGCATGGCGATCACCAAAGCGAACAGCAACGCAACGACGATCGGAAACTCATGCAACCCGAGCGCTCGACCGATCCCGTAGATCACCGCGGTGAGCGCGGCCACCAACGCCAACCGCGCGAAGACGTACAGCAACACGCTGGCGACCGGGCGTCCGGCCGAGCTCTCCCGGTTTGACACACTGCGAGCCTAGGTCGCCGCGTATATTCGGACCAAGGAGGTGTTGAGTGCTGTACCTGCTCCTGATCTTCGTCCTGGGATCGTTGGTATACATCGGCGTGCGCGTGGCTCGCGCTCAGCTCAACCGCCCGAAGAGCCGCGTCATCGGACCCGACGACGATCCGGACTTCTTGTGGCGGTTGAGCCACGGTGACAACAACCCGCGTTAGCGCTCAGGTTCGATTTGCCCAACTCCTCCTCAGGCCGTACCGGCCTGCATCGTCGTTGAGCTAAATGAAGTGCTCGTTGGACCGACGCAGATCACTCGGAAAACCGTCGGCGACAACGGCTGCCAACTCGATCAGCGCTTCGCGGGTGTCCCGCCGAAGCGCGTCCAGGTCGATCTCGGCACCCTCTTCGAGATGCGGGTCGAACGGCACCAAACGCACTGCGCGACAACGCCTTGAGAAGTGGTCCACCACTTTCTGCATGTCGACCTTGCCGGACCGCGGCCGCACCGCGTTGATTACCGCGATGGAATTGCTGACCAGCTCTTCATGGCCGTGCGCGTCGAGCCAGTCCAACGTGGCTGAGGCACTTCGCGCCCCGTCGATCGAGCCCGAGCTGACCACCACCAATGCGTCGGCCTTGTCCAGCACCGCCGACATCGCGGAGTGCAAAAGCCCTGTACCACAGTCGGTTAGCACCAAGCCGTAGAACCGCTCGAGGATCTCCAACGTCTTGGCATAGTCGTCTGCGCTGAACGCCTCCGACATCGCCGGATCACTGTCGGAGGCAAGAACTTCCAGCCGGCTTCGGCCTTGGGAGGTGTAGCTGCGGACGTCGCTGTAGCGTTCGATGCCCTCGGCGTCGCGCAGCAGATGCCGCACGGTGGCGGGTGTTTCCAGCGGCACCTTCTGGCTCAGTGTGCCGCGGTCGGGGTTGGCGTCCACGGCCACCACCCGGTCGCCGCGGATCGAGGCGAAGGTCGCGCCGAGCGTGGCGGTGATGGTGGTCTTGCCGACGCCGCCCTTCAACGACAGCATCGCGACTCGATAGCACCCGCGCAGCGGCCGGTTTACCTGAACGGTCAGGTCGTTGTAACGCATGGTGCGTGGGCTCTCGCCGACGTTGATCAGTTGCCCGGACAGCCGGTAGAGCCAGCGGCGCCAACCCTCCGTCGGCGCCGGCTTGACGTGCCGCAGCAACGTGCTGGTGGACAGCTCCGGGTACCGCGACGGCGGGACGTGCTGCTGCGAAAGTCCGGCGTCGGCCGGCGGGCCGCCGGCCGGTCCGCCGTAGTTGCCGTAGACGCGGCGCGGGGCATCCGGGGATTCCACGACGCGAGGAAGACCTTGATACGGCGTCTCGGCCCAAGCCCGCGGCTCGACACGGGTCTCCGGGAGCGGTGCGTTCTGGGTGGAGTTGTCGCCGAAACGGCGTTCGGTCCGGAATCCGGCAAACGCCCGGGTTGGCGGCTCAGCGGGCGGCGGTGATTGCGGCGGAAGCTGTGTGGTCGGATGGTCTCCGCGACGGTCGGCGTTCGCGTCCTGTGTCGGATGGTCAGCCACGTGAAAAATCCCCTCGTTGCAACACTCGGGTCGCTAGTTGTCGAACAGTGCTATTGATCGAACATAGCTCAGCACCCTGGGAAGCCGCTGAGCTGCGCTTATCCAACTCCGGCGTACGAATGCAGGCCGACGGTGACCAGGTTGACGAAGAACAGGTTGAACACCATGGCCACGAAACCAACCACGTTGATCCAGGCCGCTTTCCGGTCCCGCCACCCGGCCGTCGACCGGGCATGCAGGTACGCGGCGTACACCACCCATGCGATGAAGGCCACAGTCTCCTTCGGGTCCCAGCCCCAGTACCGGCCCCAGGCCTCCTCGGCCCAGATCGCGCCGAAAATCACCCCGAAACCGAACACCGGGAACCCGAAGATCGTGGTCCGGTACGCGATCCGGTCCAGCGTCTGCGCGTCCGGCAGACGCTGCACGAGCTGGGCGAACCTGCCCTGGGCGGTCGGCTCGCCCAACCGCGACGTGCGCAGAAGAAACAGAATGCTGGCCACGCCCGCGACCATGAACACCCCGGATCCGAGGCTCACCACCGAGACGTGAATGGGCAGCCAGTAGGACTGCAGCGCGGGCATCACCGGGGCGGCATTGGTGTAGAGCCAGCGCCCGGACACGGTCAGCAAAATCAGCACCGGCAGCAGTAGAAACACCCACAGCGGGCGGTACTGCGGGCGGCGCAGCACGATCGCGCCGGCGACCAGCCCGCAGAAGCAGGTCAGGTTGATGAACTCGTACATGTTGCCCCACGGCACCCGCTGGGTGGCCAGCCCGCGCAGCACGATGCAGCCGAACAGCAGCACGATCCCGGAGTAGACCAGGAACAGCCCGGCCCGCCCGACGCGTTCGTCGACGGGCCGTCGCGGGGCCTCGGTCACCACGCCGGGGGTTGCGCTGCCGGCGCCCACTCCTACCAGTTCACGATCGCTTGTGCGGCTACGGGTGTAGGCGAGTTCGACGGCCAGCAGCAGCAGGGCGACGACCATGATCACCACCGCGGAGGTGAACGCCCAGTCGGAGTTGCGCGCCAGCCCGAGGTGGATGTGCGTGGTGTTCACGGGTTACTCCTTCCGGTCGCGATCGGCTCGGCCTGCGTCACGCTCAGCCCCTCTTCGAGACGCGCCACAAGCCGCTCGAATTCGTCGCCCCAGCCGGCGTTGTCGGTCCGCGCCAAACCGCCTACCTGGACGTTGACCGTACCTGGCGTCGCCGTCTGCAGCCGCACCCAGACCCGGCGACGACGCACCAGCAGCGACACCACCAGCCCGGCCATCATCGCCATTGCCGACACCAGCACCCAGATCTGTCCAGGGTCGTGGGAGACCTGCAGGTTGACGAACGGCACCGCGCCGTCGAAGCGCACGATAGTGCCCGCCGCGGGCCCCTCGTCGATGCGAACCTGCTGGCCGATGCGCAGGTTGACCCGTTTGACCCGGGTGATCCGGTGCTGGTCGATCAGGCGCGGGTCGAGGGTGTACAGCGACTGCGGCCGGCCGCTGTCCAGGCCGGTGTCGCCGGAGTAGATGTCGACGGCGACCGCGGGGGCGATCAGCGCGGGGAAGCTCGACGACAGCAGCTTGCCGTCGAGTTGCTCGGTAGGTGCGAGCAGACCGGTGATCGCGATCTGATGCTGACGACGCTCGGCGGCGTTGGGATACGTCCCGGCGGGTGGGTCGATGCGCGCGACGCCCGACGACAGCAGCGTTCGCGGGTTGTCGGGTCGCCATTGCACGGTCGACGTGCGGACCTGCCCGTCGGGGAAGACGACGCTGAACGTCGGCGCGTAGCCGTGGCCCTGCAGGTACACCCGGTCGCCGCCGACCCGCAGCGGGTGGTTGACCTCCAGCCGGTAGGGCCGCCAGCTGCCGACGGTGAGGTCGCGACCGGATTGGTAGTCGATGTCGGCGGCGAACGACGTGGCCTGCCCGGACGGCAGGTACTTGGCCTTGAAGTCGTTGACGCGCAGGCAGATTGGATGCAAGGAGGTGCCGTCGACGGTGTTGCCGGCACGGAACGAGTCGAACGCGGCAGGTGATGCCGAGCAGAAGCCCGGTCCGCCGTCGGCGATCACGACGACGTTGCCCTCGTAGCCGAATAGCTTGCCGGCGGCGACCGCGACGAGCAGGCCCAGCAGCGAGAAATGGAAGACCAGGTTGCCGAATTCGCGCAGATAGCCCTTCTCGGCGGAGATTTCGATGGTGTCGCCGCGACGGACGATCGTGCGCCATCCGCGCAGCCGTTCGGTCATGGCGGTGGCCACCTTGTCGGCGTCACCGGCGATGCTGGCCACGGCGTGCTTGGGCAGCCGCGTCAGGTTGCGGGGCGCGGGCACCGGGGTCGCCCGCGTGCTGCGCGCGTGCTCGATCATCCGGGGCGTCAGGCAACCCAGCAGCGAGATGAACAGCAGCGTGTAGATCGCAGTGAACCAGAAGCTGCCAAACACGTTGAACGCCTGAACCTTATCCAGCAGCGGGCCGATCTTGGGGTGGGCGGCCAGGTAGTCGTCGACCTTGCTCGCGTTCAGGCTGCGCTGCGGCAGCAGTGCGCCCGGCATCGCGCCCAGCGCCAGCAGGAACAGCAGCACCAGCGCCGTGCCCATCGAGGTGAGCGCCCGCCAGGTGTTGCGGGCGTAGGCCAATACGCGGCTCAAATCGGCAACCTCACATCCGAGACGAACCCGTCGCGTAGCCAGGACACGAAGTCGTTCCAGCCGCCGCTGACCAGAGCGACACCAACCGCGATCAGCAGCACGCCGCCGAAGATCTGCAGGGCCCGGGTGTGCCGACGCAGCCAACCCAGACCCGCGACCGCCGAGGCTGATCCAAAAGCCAACAGCACGAACGGGATTCCCAGACCCAGGCAGTAGGCGATCACCAGCACGATGCCGCGGGCCACGCTGGCGCCGTCGGTCGCCGACGCGACGGTGACGACTCCGGCCAGCGTCGGGCCCAGACACGGCGTCCAGCCCAGCGCGAACACCGCACCCAGCAGGGGCGCGCCGGCCAGCGTCGACAACTGCTGCGGCGCGAACCGGAACTGGCGTTGCAGCGCCGGGACGTAGCCCACGAACACCAGACCCATCAGGATGGTGAGGAGCCCGCCGACCCGTTGCAGCACAACCTGATTGGTGATCAGGGTGGTGGTCATGCCCAACACGGCTACCGTGCCGAGCAGGAACACCGCGGTGAACCCGGCGACGAACAATGCGGCCGACCCGGTCACCCGCCAGCGCGCATGCGGCGGCGCATTCTCCGACTCGTCGACACCGACCACCGCGGCCAGATACGACAGGTAGCCCGGCACCAGCGGCACCACACACGGCGAGGCGAACGACACCAGTCCGGCCAGCACGGACACCGCTAGCGCGAGCAGAAGCGGTCCGGCCGTGGCGGTTTCGGTGAGGCTCATTTCTCGGCCGCGATCCGCTCCACCACCGGCTGCAGATCCTCGGCGAGCAGTTCGCGCAGGAATACCGCGGCGACGCGGTGCTGACGGTCCAGCACCACTGTCGATGGGATGACAGACGTCGGGTATTTGCCACCGAAGGCGAGCATCGTGCGCATCGCCGGGTCGTAGATCGACGGGTAGGTCACCTTGCGGTCTTTGACGAAGTCCTGCGCGGCCTCGCGGTTGTTGTCGCGCACGTCGATACCGAGCATCGCGACACCTTCGGCGTGGGTGGCGTCGTACACCTTCTGCAGCGCGGACGCTTCGGCGCGGCACGGCCCACACCACTGGCCCCAGACATTGATGACGACGAGGTTGCCGACGAAGTCATCCGCCGTCACCGTTCGGTTCGGATCCATCAGGTCAGGACCGGAAATCAGCCCGGGCCTGCCGCGGCGGTCGGGCGGGTTGTAGAAGATGTCGGTTTTGCCTCCGGGAGAGACGAATTCGAAGCTGCCGCCCTGCGCGACGGCGTCGTCGCCGGTGGAGCAGCCGGCCAACAGACCGACCACTACGAGGACGACGAACGCCAGCCTGGTCAACGCAGTGCCGGCTCCATGTACAGCACGTCGACCAGTCGGTCGCCGTCGTAGACCAGAGACGTCACCGATCCCACCGCACACTCGCGGCGGCGCGGGTCGTGCCAGAGCCGTTTGCCGGTGAGCGACAGCCGACCCGTCCACACCGGAAGCTGATGGCTGACGCAGACGGCTTCATGCCCGGTTGCGCGGGCCCGCGCTTTGTCGATCGCGGTGGTCATGCGGGCGGCGATCTGCTTGTACGGCTCGCCCCACGACGGGGTGAACGGGTTGCGCAGCTGCCACCAGAACCGCGGATCGCGCCAGGCGCCGTCACCGGGGCTCACCCGCCTACCCTCGAAGAAGTTGGCCGACTCGATCAGGTCGGGGTCGGTGTCGATGGTGAGGTTGTGCCGCGCCGCGATCGGCGCGGCGGTCTCCTGCGCACGCTGCAGCGGCGAGGCGATGACGGCAACGACGTCGCGGTCGGCCAGCGCGTCCGCTACCGCCTGTGCCTGTCGATTTCCCTTGTCGGACAACCGGAATCCAGGCAGTCGCCCGTACAGCACACCATCCGGGTTGTGCACCTCGCCGTGGCGAATCAGGTGGATGCGGGTCTGTTCGGCCATCAGGGTTTGGTCTCCTTGGCTGCGGCCTCGGCGGCCGCGGGCAGTGCGTCGGCGATCCGGGCGAACGCAGCGTCGTCGAGCGCCGCCGAAACGAACCAGGCTTCGAAGGCACTGCATGGCGGATACACCCCACCGTCGAGCAGCGCATGGAAGAACGGTGCGAAACGCCAGGTTTCGCTGGCGCGCGCCGACGCGAAGTCGGTCACCGGCGCGTCACCGAAGAACACGCTGAGCATGTTCCCGGCGCGTGGAATCTGATGTGGCACGCCGGCTTCGGTAAGCGCAAGCGACAGCAGACCAGCGAGTCGGTCGGCGTTGGCGTCGAGCGCGGCGTACACCGCGTCGTCGGCCGCCCGCAGCGTGGCCAGGCCGGCGGCAACGGCCACCGGGTTACCGGACAGCGTGCCGGCCTGATACACCGGCCCCAGCGGCGCGAGCCGTTGCATCACCTCAGCGCGACCACCGAACGCCGCGGCGGGTAGGCCACCGCTCATCACCTTGCCGAAGGTGAATAGGTCGGCGTCGACGGGATCGACTCCGTACCAACCACTTCGGCTGATCCGGAAGCCGGTCATCACCTCGTCGACGATCAGCAATGCGCCGTGTTGGGCGGTGATGTTTCGCAGGTCGGCGTTGAAACCCGCGGCGGGCGGGACAACGCCCATATTGCCAGGGCTGGCCTCGGTGATCACCGCCGCGATCTGGTCGCCGAACTCCTCGAAGGTCCGCCGCACCGCATCAATGTCGTTGTACGGCAGCACGATTGTGTCGGCGGCGGTGGCACCGGTGACGCCCGGCGAGGACGGCAGACCCAGTGTTGCGACGCCGGAGCCGGCGTCGGCCAGCAGCGCATCGACATGGCCGTGGTAGCAGCCGGAGAATTTCACGATCTTGGCTCGGCCGGTGAATCCGCGAGCCAGCCGCACCGCGCTCATGGTGGCCTCGGTACCGGAGTTGACCAGCCGGATCAGGTCCACGGGGGCGACCCGGTCGATGATCTCGGCGGCGAGTTCGCTTTCGGCGGGCGTCGGCGCCCCGAACGACAGCCCGCTGCTGGCGGCCTTGGTGACCGCGCCGACCACCGACGGGTGCGCGTGGCCGAGAATCATCGGGCCCCACGAGCAGACCAGGTCGACGTAGCGGTTGCCGTCGGCGTCGGTGAGCCAGTAGCCATGGGCCTCGGTGATGAAGCGGGGGGTGCCGCCGACGGCCTGGAAGGCCCGGACCGGTGAATTCACGCCACCCGGAATGACCGCGCTGGCAGCGTCGAACAGCTTCGACGAGACCTCGGTGCGCTGCGACGATGCAGGCCGAGCAGCGGCCTGAGGAGGAGCCGCGCGATCTTGTCCATGCACGTGCTCCAGTGTCCCAGCCGCGGAGAAAGTGTCGACTACAGGGTGTAGTTGTTCCGCCGATCGTCACATCCGCCACACCAGCCCCGTCCGGGTGGGGTGACCGGGGCAGATCAACGCATTGTCAGTCGATTACCCATTCGAGCTCGACGACGTGCGGGTAGTCGTCCTCCGGTAACGGCACGAGCTGATGCTGGTCGGCCCAATCCAGCGGGTCGACCTCGACGGGCAGCGCATCGAGTTCCATGGCGATCCTCCCCTTCTATGTGTCGTCGAAATTTTTGAGGAACCGGCCCGCCGCGGGAAAGCCCCGGACGGGGGGCGGCGCCGCAGCTTCCATGCGCGCCGACATTCAACCCGGCGACGGGCCGGTCTTTATTGCTGCGATGACATCACCTCCTCGCGTCGGTGTTGGTCGGTGCGGTGTACCGGAGGGCCCCGCTCGACGGCGCGCACCGCCTGCGGCGGGACGCGCCACCGTCCGCTTGGCTCCAACCAAGCCCGACCAGCGGACCGGGGCCCACGCAGGGCACGCCCAGTCGCTGGTGGTGCCGGCCGCTGGCGACAGGTGAGCCGTGCTGCTGCGTCGCACAAGATGGCGTCGACCTCGATGAACAGCGCGATTTCCTCGGGTGGGGGCAGCAACTGGACCCAAGGGCGACTATCTGAATATTCGCTGTCCACCGGCGCCGCCGTGCGCTTCCATGGCATCAGCACTGGCTCACTGACCGTCAGCATCTGACCGGCCAATCAGGCGTAAAGGACCTGCAGTCTGTCATATCGGGGGGACTGATTCCCACCCCGGAAAATCGTGCGATTCGCCAACATGGTCGCCACCTCCCAAACCATCGATCTCTGACTACTTAGCCATACAATCTATGTCTGAAGACACACGTTTTATACAACGCACCCAGTGACTCTCGCAAGAACCTTCGGAGAATTTTTTTCAAAACTCTGGCCCTCACCGAGGCCCACTTCGGCCCTCCTCGGGGTTGAGGTCTGCGGCGTGGTGGGGGTTGGATGGCGGTATGCAATTACCGCAACGGCTCGCCCGGTTCAACCGGCATGTAACCAACCCAATTCAGCGGATGTGGGCCGGCTGGGCCCCGTCCTTCGGCATCCTCGAGCACGTCGGACGGCGTTCCGGCAAGCCCTACCGCACCCCGTTGACGGTGTTCAATGCCGAGGTCGACGGAAAGCCGGGCGTGGCAATCCTGCTGAGCTACGGCCCGGACCGCGACTGGCTGAAGAACCTCAACGCGGCCGGCGGCGGGACGATGCGCCGCCACGGAAAGACATTCGGAGTCGCCAACCCGCGCACGGTCACCAAGGAGGAGGCGGCATCGCATGTCATCGGCGCGGGACGGCGGGTCTTTCCGAGAATCCCGTTCGAGCAGGCGGTGCTGCTGACCAAGACGGGCTAATCGGCCCGGGCCGCAACGCGTTTGGTGGCAAAGTACAGCGCGACGGTAACGGCCCAGGACAGCAGACTCAGCCAGAACTGCACGCGGGCGCTTGCGTCGAACGCCATCTGCACCAGCACCGCGGCGATCCCGGCTACGGTCAGGATCGACAGCACGGGGAAAAACCACATCGTGACGCGTAACTTCTCCGACGGCGTCCTGCGTCGTAACACGATCTGCGACAACGCAATCAGCAGATAGACCAGAAGCACGATCGCGCCCGACGAGTTGAGCAAGAATTGGAATACGGTGTTCGGCGCGACGCCGGCCATGATGACACACAGAAAGCCCACCATCGACGAGGTGACGATCGCGAGGTAGGGCACGCCACGGTCGCTGACCTTCAACATCCGAGCCGGCGCCTCGTGCTGCCCGGCCAGCACGAACAGCACTCGCGACGCGCTGTAAAGACCGGAGTTCAGGCACGACAGCACCGCGGTGAGCACCACCGCATTCATGACGTGGTCGGCGCCGGGGATTCCCATCTGCTTCAGCGCACCGACAAACGGTGAGGAACCGGATTGCACTGTGTTCCAAGGCATCACGACCGTAAGCAGAAAGACCGAGCCAACGAAGAAGATCGCGATGCGGGCAGCCACCGCGTTGGTGGCCCGCTGGACCGCCTTTCCCGGGTCGGGCGTTTCGGCGGCCGCGATGGTGGCGATCTCCGCGCCGACCATCGAGAAGATCACCGTCACGATCGCACCGAATGCGCCGTGCAGTCCGTTGGGCAAGAACCCGCCGTGGGCATGCAGGTTGGAGAAGTCCGCGTGCCTATGCGGCCACAGCCCGAACGCGTACATCGTACCGAGCAGCAGGAACAGCACGATGCTCGCGACTTTGATTCCGGCGAACCAGAATTCGAACTCGCCGTAGGACGACACCGAGAACAGGTTGGTCGCCGTCATCAACAGCATCAGGATCAGCGACAGCAGCCATAGCGGCGCGGGAAACCAGTACGTGATGACCTTGGCCCCGGCCACCGCCTCGAAGCCGACGACGATCACCCAGTAGTACCAATACAGCCAGCCCACCGAGAATCCGGCCCAGCCGCCCAACGCTTCTCGCGCGTACTCCGCGAACGAACCGGTCGTGGGATTCGCGGCCGCCATCTCGCCGAGCATGCGCATCACCAGGATGATCAGCACGCCGCACAGCGCGTAGGTCAGGAATGCGGCGGGCCCGGCTTTGCCGATGACCACACCCGAGCCGACGAAGAAGCCGGCGCCGATGATGCCGCCGATGGCGATCATCATCAGCTGACGCTGCGAGAGCCGTTGGCTGAGTTGCGGTGTGGCACTCCCCGTCATGACCGGACGCTAACACCTAACGGGGCATCGCTCGATTCAGACCGGCACGGCGCGCAGCGCGGCGGGCAGGCTGGGCAGGAAATGCGCGGTGGCAAATGCGCGGATGTCCTCGTCGTCGACGATCGGCTGGCGGCCCGGCAGCAACAACAGCATCGCCGCGTACCGCAGGATGGTGTCGGCCAGCTCGTCGACGGCGTCCGCGCCGATTCGCTCGGCGAACCCGTCCGGGAAAATCATTCGAAGCGCGGCAGCCATCCGCTCGACGGCGGCGCCCCAATGTTGGTGTGCCAACTCGATCATCAGGCCGGGCTCGTCGGCGAGCATCCGGGTCAGCACCCGGTGCTGGCGGAACCGTACCATCGACAGCGTGAACGCCTCGACGTAGTAATTCGACTGCGGCCGACGGCTTTTCAGTTCATCGGCGATGTTGGCGAACAGGACCGCGTTCTCGCGATCGATGACCGCGGCGACCAACTCGTCGCGGTTGGCGAAGCGCCGGTAGATCGTGGTGCGGCTGACCCCGGCGCGCCGGGCTACGTCGTCGAGTGCGACCCGGCGGAACCCGTGCTGCTGGAACTCGACGACAGCGGCGTCGAGGATGGCGTTGGTGGCCGCATCAACCCCGGGCATAAGCCGCTCTGGCAAAACCGTTGTAGCGCAACCGCATTGGCAGATGGTTCCACAGCCAGTTCACCGGCCGTGACCGCCACATCGCGGCGAACCGCTGATAGCGGCGGTCCTGGCGGTCACTCCAGGGCAGGCCGAGCAGTTCGCGGCCCCGCGGCGGCATCCCGCCGGTGGTCAGGAACGCCGCGATGGGGTTGAACACCGGCGCCACCAGGCGCCACGCCAGGGGCGACACACCTTTGGGCCTGGGAAACCCTTTAGTCACATATCCCACACCGTATTTCGCGGTCGGGTGGGCGACCATGACGCGGTCCATCATGTGATCCCAGTACTTCTCGAACTCCCGGTAGTCGGCGGGCATCGGACGTTCGCTGACGCCGTAGCGGCGATACCACGTCTTCGACTCGAGGTAGATCTGCTCTTTCTCGGCGTAGGTCAGCCGCTTGACGAAGGTGTCGGCAAAGTAGAGGACCTGCTCGACAAAGGTGGCGTGCGCCCAGAAGTAGGTGTCGGGGTCGAGCGCGTGATACCGCTCCCCGCTCGGCATTTCGCCCTTGATCTGGTGGTGGAAGTCGCGGACCTGCAGACCGGTGTTGTCGTCGTCGGATCCGTAGACGGTTTGGAAGATCGGCGGCAGCGACCGCTTGATCCGCGCGGAGGTGTCGCTGAAGAACGCCGAATGGTCGAGCACTCCCTGCCCGAGCTCGGCCAGCATGTTCTGCAACACCGCGGGTCGCGGGCCGATCAGGAACATCCGGTTGTCACCGAAGTAGCGCCAGACCAGCGATTGCGGCCCGAGCGGCAGGGCATCGGCGGTGGCATCGACGTCAGACGGCTCACGCAACTCGGTCATGTGGCACAGTGTTACAGATTTCGCACTTTGTAGCAAGGGGGGTCGATCAGTGACCGCGGACAGCGACCACCGCCTGGTTCAGCAGGTCTTCGAGACGGGCCGGGTCGGCTTTGCCGCCGACGGCGATCTCGACCCGGTCGCTGAGCTCGGCACGAAAAGTGGTTTCGTCCTCCACCTTCGGCCCCTGCGGGGTCGTCAGGTTTATGTGCGTCTTGGTACCGGTGGTCTTCACCCCTGCGATCGGTGGACCGGGAATCCGATCGGCGGTGCCCTTCAACTTGTCAGGGACGGTGAACGTGACGCGATCACAGCCGGCAACCTCAGGGGGATCCGTGACGGGCGCCGGCGCCTCCACGGCCATGATCACTATCTCTTGCGGTTTGCGGACTGCCACACCTTGGACCTGGCTACCCGCGACGAGGTGCGTCGACTTCGATAGCAACGCGCCGCACTGCGGCGGGTCGTACACGAACTCTTTTCGCATACCGGCCAGGTGGTCAGCCTCGTCTTGATTGACGGTGGTGTGCGGAATCGGAGTGGCCTCATTCTCCGGCGGGAGTTTGAGCCCAACCTGGTCGATCCGGGATATGTCGAAGCCGCCGGGCAGCTCTGACGTCGAGGTCGATGACGAGCTCTGTGTCGCGGACTTGCCGCCTGATCCACATCCGGCAAGTCCGGAAGCGACGGTGGCGCCAAGTAACAGGGTGACAGCGGCTCGGTCCCAGGTGTTCATGGGCCGAGGCTAACAGTGAGACCTGGCAGGCAATCGGGGAAAGTTAACACCTTGATTACGGAAGGCCATCGATCCGGCGCGGACGGGTCCGCGGCGCTGCTCAGGCGGCAATATATGCCTCGTGCCTGACCTGTCACGCCGTGCTGCTCTGCGCCTCGGTGTCGGTGCCGTTGCGGGGGCGACGGGAATCTGGTCGTTCGGCGCCCTAGTCGACCCGACGCAGGTGCCGGCCGACCCGAGCCCCTTCGAGCCCGCGGCGCCGGTGTCCCCGCCACCACCCGTCGCCGCACCAACTCCGTTGCCGACCAAGGTTTCTGGCTCGTTCGTATCGGCCGCGCGCGGCGGCGTGCTGACCAACTACATCATCGCCCGGCCGCCCGGCATCACCGGCCCGCTGCGCCCGGTGATCGCGTTGCACGGCGTGCGCGGCAGCGCCAAACAGGTGATGAGCTTCGGCGTCGAGCAGGCGCTCGCCGAGTTGGTCAAGGCGGGCCGGCCACCGTTCGCGGTGGTCGCGGTCGACGGCGGCGACACCTACTGGCATCGGCGGGCCGGCGGCGAGGATGCGGGTTCGATGGTGCTCAACGAGCTGATCCCGATGCTGTCGACGATGAGCCTGGATATCACCCGGGTGGGTTTCATCGGTTGGTCGATGGGCGGCTACGGCGCGCTGCTGCTGGGCGCCCGGCTGGGTCCGGCGCGCACCGCCGGGATCTGCGCGGTCAGCCCGGCGCTGTATCAGTCCTACACCGCCAGCACACTCGGCGCGTTCGACAGCTACGACGACTGGACGCGCAACACGGTCTTCGGATTGCCTGCGCTGGCGTCGATTCCGCTGCGGATCGACTGCGGCAACGACGACCGCTTCGCGCCCGCCACCCACCAGTTCATCGGCCAACTCCACACGCCGCCCGCGGGCGGATTCACCCCCGGCGGACACGACGAGGCGTACTGGTGTCAGCAGCTGCCGGGCGAGCTCGCCTGGCTGGCGTCCTGATCTAGTCCTGAAACTGTTTGAGCCGCAGGCTGTTTGTCACCACCAGCAGCGACGAGCAGGCCATCGCCGCACCGGAGATCATCGGGTTGAGCCAACCCAGCGCCGCGAGCGGGATTGCCGCCGCGTTGTAGGCGAACGCCCAGAACAGGTTCATCCGGATCGTCCGCAGCGTGCGCGCCGACAGGCGCAGCGCGGTCGGCACGGTGTGCACCTCGGTGCGCATCAGCGTGAGATCGCCCGCGTCGATCGCGGCGTCGGCGCCGCCGCCCATCGCCATGCCGATATCGGCGACCGCCAATGCGACCGAGTCGTTGACGCCATCGCCGACCATGGCCACGGTTCGGCCGCGAGCCTGCAAATCCCTGACGGCGTCGGCCTTTTCGGTGGGCAGCAGCCCGGCGATCACGTTGCCGGGCGCGATGCCGAGCTGCTCTGCGACGTGTCGGGCCACCGTCGCGCTGTCGCCGGTGAGCAGCATCGGGGTGATGCCCATCGCGGTCAGTTCGGCGATCGCCGCGGCGCTGTCGGGCTTGACCTGATCGGCCAGCGTGATCACGCCACGCACCTGCCCGCCCCACGTCACCTGCACCGCCGTCTGCCGGGCCGGTGCCAGCAGGTCGACGCCGGCCAGCGACCCGGCCCGCGACACCGCGACCTCGACGCCGTCGACCACGCCGACCACTCCGACACCGGGGCCGCTGACGAATTGACTTGGGCCGCTGCCGATCTCGAGCCCGCGCTGGCGGGCGGCCGCGACGATCGCCGTGGCCACCGGATGCTCGGACGCCGACTCGACCGCGGCCGCGCGGGCCAGCACCAGGTCGGCGTCTTCACCAGCCCGGGCGTCGACGTCGTGGACGGTCATGACGCCGGTGGTCAGGGTTCCGGTCTTGTCGAAGACGACGGTGTCGACGCCCTCGATGGTTTCCAACAGCTTCGGGTCTTTGATCAAGATGCCCAGCTGAGCGCCGCGGCCGGTGCCGACCAGAATCGCGGTCGGGGTGGCCAGCCCGAGCGCGCACGGGCAGGCGACGACCAACACCGCGACGGCCGCGGTGAACGCCGACGCCGCCGGCTGTCCGGTCAGCAGCCAGCCCGCCATCGTCACCGCCGCGATCAGCAGCACGGCCGGGACGAAGATCGCCGCGACCCGGTCGGCCATCCGCTGGACGGGGGCCTTGCCGTTCTGAGCGTCGCTGACCAGCTTGGCCATTCGGGCCAGCTGAGTGTCGGCGCCCACCCTGACCGCGCGCACCAGCAGCCGGCCGTGGGTGTTCAGCGAACCACCGACCACGGTGTCGCCCGTCGTCACGTCGACCGGTACCGGCTCGCCCGTCATCGCCGAGGTGTCCAAAGCCGTTGCGCCGTCGACGATTACACCATCGGCGGCGACCCGCTCCCCCGGTCGCACCACCACGACGTCGCCGACCTGGAGCTGCGCGACCGGCACCCGAACCTCGTTGCCGTCCCGCAGCACCGCCGCGTCCTTGGCACCCAGGCTCAACAGCGAGCGCAGCGCCGCTCCCGAGGCGCGCTTGGCGCGCGCCTCGGCGTAGTGACCGGCCAGCTGAAACACCGTGACCGCGGCGGCGACTTCGAAGTAGATCGGGCCCGCTCCGCGCAGGACCGCGGCGGTCGACCAGAGGTAGGCGGCGAGCGTCCCCAACGAGACCAGGGTGTCCATCGTCGACGTGCGATGCCGAAGGCCGAGCAGCGCCGCGTGGTGGAACGGATAGCCGCCCCACGCGACCACGGGCGTTGTCAGCGCCAGCGTCAACCACTGCCAGCCGGTGAACTGCCACCCCATCACCATCGACACGGCGACAACGGGGATCGCCAGCAGCGTGGATCCGATCAGCCGAGGGCGCAGCTCGTCGTGCGGGGCGTCGCCGGACGGCCCGAACGGGTCGACGACCACCGAAGCCTGATAACCCGTCGACTCGACCGCGCGGATCAGGTCACCCGCAGAGACGGCGGGCTCGTGCTGGACGTGGGCCCGTTCGAGCGCAAAATTCACCGCGGCTCGCACGCCGTCGAGCCGGTTCAGCGCGCCTTCGATGCGGACGGCACAGGACCCGCAGCTCATGCCGCGCAGGTCGAGATCGGTGGTGGTCATGCCAGTGCGGCGCGGCCGGTTCGCCGCAGTCGGGCGACGCCGACCACCGCCAGCATCCCGGCGGCCGCCGCGAGCAGCAGGGTCAGTAGCAGCATCGACGGGTCGTACACGACTGACGTGGTGGCCGGCTGGTCCTTGAGTACGGGCGCGACCTCCACGGTGGTGCGCACCGCCGACCAGCTCGCTGCGCAACCCGCCACCGCGGCGCAGGCCAACAGCAGCTCGACGACCGCACGGAAACGTGCCATCACCAGCGTGAATTCTCGTCAGTGCCGTCTGGCGGCTCGTAGGGCCCGACCCGCTCTTCGACCAGCGGGGTGAGCGCATTGCGCAGGTGACGGTGTCGCCGCGCCCAGGCCTGGGCGGTGCGGCCGCCGGTGAGCCGCAGCCCGATGCCGGTGCGGCCCTTGGGCACCCCAACCAGCTCGCCGAGCGCGCGGGCGGACTGCCAGCGTTCCACGTCCTTCGGCTGCGTCAGCGGGCTGCCCGGTTCGGGGTACACCTTGACGATTTCGGACACCCTGATCGTCTCGGTGCCTTGGCGCAGCGTCTGCGGGGTCAGCACCACCGAGGTGTGGATGCGCGCCGCTTTGACTTGCAGCGCAATGAAACTCGTCATCACCACCAGGAAGAACGCCGGGATCGAGATTTGCCACCCCATGCCATTGGATTTCTCGATCCACAGCATGATCCCGGCCGAGATCGGGCCGGCCAGCACCCAGTACCAGCTGGCGCCGACCTCCCGGAAGATCGGCGCTGCCTCGGTGTCGGTGTCGGCAGTCACGCCCTTCATCATCCCTTGCCGGATCGGTGGCCGAACCACCTGGGGTCTTCACCGCCCGCGGTGCTACGGCGTGGGCGTCGGGGGGGTGTCCCAGGGGCCGGGGCCCGGCGCCGCGTGGTGGCATCCCGTCTGGCCCTCGACCGTCATCAGCGGAGGCACCGGGGTGGTCGGGGTGCCGATGGTGAGCCGCAGGCTCCCGTGCTCACGCGGCAGCTGCCCACTCACCGATTGACCTCTCGTCACGTCGATCTTCTCGGCGTGGTGGGCCCGCAGGACGTCGGCGGCCGCCGCGACCACGGCCTCCCGGTCGGCGGGCGACGACGGCGCGGGCGTGTCGTAGTGCGGAATCTGATAGACGGCGCCGCTGAGGAAGGTGAACGGCGCGTCGCAGCCGGCCTGCCCGCCGTGGGTGACCGCCGACCACCGGGCCTGCGGATAGGCCCGCTGCACGGCATCCCGCATTTTCGCGGCGACCGCGATCAGGTCGTTGGCGGCATCCTGCAGCGAATCGCGTTGGCCGAGTTGGTTTTCCAGTGGTGTGGCGGATGGCTGGCCCGGACGCGGCCACGGGTAGGGGTCGTAGTGGCAGCCCGACAGCAACGCCGCGGCAACGACGGTGGTCGCCGCGAGCGACCGGCCAGACGTCATCTCAGTTTCCCGTCTTGGTCGCATTCGGCACATCCGACAACACTGCCGCCAAGTTATATCCCGACATCCGCAGCGCGCCATCGACGGCGCGCGGGTAGTCGGCGTGCACGTCGGCGGCCGCGCGGCTGATGCCCAGGATCGGGTCGACGCCGGCCCCGGTCGACAGCGGGATGATGCCGGCGACCTGGTTGGGGGTGTTGCCGAACCATTGGTCGTTGACGCCGCTGCCGCCCAGCACGTCGACCAGGCCCAGCACGCCGAGCGGCATCAGCGGCGGCGCCGCGAGCGCGGGGAGCAGCGCCTGGCCGATCTCGGGGGCCTTTTGGACCAGCGCGATCGGATCGTGAGCCGCCTGCTCGAAGAACGCTTGCCCGCCCGGCGTCAGGTGCAGGTCACCGACGTTGTTGAGCTCCAGCCCGGGCGAGCCGTAGAAGACGACGTCGTGGACGTGGCTGTCGCCCTGCTGCAGCGCCAGGCTGGTGACCAGCGAGCCGTAGGAGTGGCCGAACGCGGTGATCTCCTGCTCCGGGTTCTGGCTGGTCGCCGCCAGCCCCTGCCAGAAGCTGTTGAGATGCGGTGCGGCCGCCTTGGCGCCGCCGTCGCCGAGGACGCTGAGGTCGGTCATCGACGCGGGCGGTTCGTAGCCCACCCAGGCGACGGTGGCCACCGAGTTCGGGTTGAGATCGCCTGTCTGCCTGAGGATGTCGGACGTCGTGTGTCGCAAGTTGGTGGCCTCGTCGACCATGCCGGGCAGACTGGTGGCGTTGGTCCCTACCCCGCCGGTCGTGACGCCCAGGTGGGCGGCGTGCTCGACGTCGCCGATGCCGATGGCGCCCAGCACGTGGTTCGGGTTGGAGGTGGTGTCGAGCATGATCAGGCTGCGACGGTCGGCGGGATCGATCGCGCGCGGAGTCCCGTTCGCGTTGGTCGGGTAGAGCGTGCTCTGGATGGCGAGCAGGTCGTTGTAGCGGGTCTGCGCTTTGACGAGCGCTTGCGCGTTGGCGAATCCGGTCCCGTTGGTGGAATGCAGAGCGTCGTCGTGCGCCTGGTCGAGGGTGTGCTTCGCGACGCCGAGTTCGTGCGGGAGTCGGATGCGGTTGCCCGCGTCGCGAATCTCGGGCGGGATGCCGTCGCGGTCGAGCGCGGCCGGGTCATTGGTCAGGTAGTCGGTCTGCTGCTGCGGAGTCAGCCCGTCCCACCACTTCTTGACGTCGGTCGGCTTGGCCGAATTGTCCGGGGGCTTGGGCAGATTCGGCGTCGGGCCGCTTGGCGCCGGTCCGGTCGCGGCGCCGTCGGCGGTTTTGATGGCGGTCGCCAGGTCGCGGTCGACGCCGTCGGCGTCGGCGACCAGCTGCCGAATCCGGCTCTCGACGTCCACCTTGACCAGGTCCTGCTGCTTTTTCATCTCGACGGTCATCACGGTGACCTTGGACGTGACGGCACCGGTCTGCTCGTTGACGCTCAGTTGCGCCGCGCTGGCCTCGGCCTTGATCGCCGACAGCCGGTATTTCAGGTCGGCGACTTCGGCCGACGCCTTCTGCGCGGCGGCCGCAACCCGCTTGCACTCCTCGGCGTGGTCGGTGAGCGTGACCTTGATGCGGTTGGCCGACTCGCGGGCCGCTTCGGCCGTCTCGCCGTGCCAGTTGACGAACGTCAGCAGGTCGCCGACGGTGTTGCCGGTGGTCTCCGCTCCTTCGGCCCGTAGCGTCGCCGCCGAGAACACCTGCTCGATCGCGGCTTCGTCCCACGCCTCGATGTCGGCCAGCGACAGCGTCATCGACCGAGTTTCAACCGTTGCGCGTCGTGTTTGTCCATCTCGGAGAACGTCGTCGCCGCGGCGTCCAGGCCGCCGTGGTGGTCGTTGAGCATCCGGTGGTGGTCGCTGGCGTGCGATTGCCAGCGATCCAGCAGCCCGGACAGCGCCGCGCCCGAGGAGCCGACCCAGCCGGCCTCGGCGTCCCAGCCCTGCGATTGCGTCGACGCGTAGGTGCCGGCCAATTCTTCGTGCTGGTCGCGCCCCACCGTCGCGGCGTGGAAGACCTCTTCAGGCTTGATGCTGAGGTTGTCCACAGCCACCCCCGTTGCCGACTCGACTGATTCGCCGAAATCGTATATCGGACCGGATGGGGTGACACTTCACCTTTTTCGGGCTCACCTGGTCAAGTAGTTGTGCGCGTCGCTGCGATGCAACAGGAACATGCCACCGGCGATCAGCACCGATCCGGTGATGCCCGCTGCACCGCACGTGAACGCGTACACCGGCGGCCAGGTCGCGGTGAACAGCCGGATGCCGACATAGACGACGGTGGCTATCGCCCCGCCCGTCAATGTCGTTCGGGCCCAGCGATATCCGGCTCGCATGAGGATCAGGAAGGTCACGACGATCGCGCACAGCACCGCGGTGAACAAGCCGGACGCCACGAGCAACGGCGTGGCGGTGTGGCCGTTCGACGAGCCGATGACGTCGGCGGCGTAGCCGATCACCATCAGCGGGAGCGCGACCAGCCAGAGCCAGAAGCCGGTATCGACGTCGACCGGCCGGTTCGGCGGCTGCTGGGGCAGCGGGGCCGGCGGGACGGGACCCGTCACGACAACCAGTTCGCCGCGCCGGCGGCCCAGTAGGTGAGCACGATGTCGGCGCCGGCGCGCCGGATGCTGGTCAACGATTCGAGCGCGGCGGCGCGCTCCTCGATCCAGCCGTTGGCGGCGGCCGCGGCGATCATCGCGTACTCGCCCGACACCTGATACGCGGCGACGGGCACCGGGGAGATCTCGGCGGCGGCCCTGACGACGTCCAGGTAGCTCATCGCGGGCTTGACCATGATGATGTCGGCGCCCTCGTCGAGGTCGAGCCGTACTTCGCGCAGCGCCTCGCGGGCGTTGCCCGGCTCCTGCTGATAGGTGCGCCGGTCGCCAATCAGGCTGGAGCTCACCGCTTCCCGGAACGGGCCGTAGAACGCCGACGCGAACTTGGCCGCGTATGCCAGGATGATGACGTCGGTGTGGCCGGCGGCGTCCAGGCCGTCGCGGATGGCCGCCACCTGGCCGTCCATCATACCGCTGGGTCCGACGACGTGAGCGCCCGAATTCGCTTGTGCGACAGCAAGTTCGACGTAGCGCTTGAGCGTGGCATCGTTGTCGACCCGGCCGCGCTCGTCGAGCACACCGCAGTGGCCGTGGTTGGTGAACTCGTCCAGGCACGTGTCGGCCATCAACACCGTCGAGTCGCCGAGGTCCTTGCTCAGGTCACGCAGCGCGACGTTGAGGATGCCGTCGGGATCCGAACCCGCCGACCCGGTGGGGTCCTTGTCCTCGGCGCGCGGCACCCCGAACAGCATCAGCCCGCCCACCCCGGCGGCCACCGCGTCGGTCGCGGCCGCGCGCAGCGAGTCGCGGGTGTGTTGCACGACGCCCGGCATGGAGGCAATCGGGGCCGGCTCGTCGATCCCGTCGCCGACGAACATCGGCAACACCAGATGCCTTGGCTCCAGCGAGGTTTGCGCGACCAGCCGGCGCATGGCCGGGGTCGACCGGAGCCGACGCGGACGCTGCCGCACAGTTAGCGCCTGCGGCTCTTCTTACGCGGCGGCGGCAGCGCACCCTCGGCGCGCAGCCGGGCGGCGTGCTCGGCCAGCGCCTCGATCAGCGGGCCGACCGCGGCGGTCTCGGGCTGCACGTCGACGCGCAGGCCGAATTCGGCTGCGGTTTCAGCGGTTTTCGGCCCGATGCAGGCGACGATCGTGCGGGCGTGCGGCTTACCGGCGATGCCGACCAGGTTGCGCACCGTCGAGCTGGAGGTGAAGCAGACCGCGTCGAAACCACCGGTCTTGATCATCTCGCGGGTGGCAGCCGGCGGCGGGGCTGCCCGCACGGTCCGGTAGGCGGTGACGTCTTCGATCTCCCAGCCACGCTCACGCAGACCCTCGGCCAGCGTCTCGGTGGCGATGTCGGCGCGCGGCAGCAGCACCCGGTTCACCGGGTCGAAAATGCTGTCGTAGTCCGGGAATTCGTCCAGCAGACCCAGTGACGACTGCTCGCCGGAGGGCACCAACTCGGGGCTGATCCCGAACGCGCGGACCCGGTCGGCGGTCGATTCGCCGACGCAGGCGATCTTCACGCCGGAGAACGCGCGGGCGTCCAGACCGAACTCGCCGAACTTCTCCCACACCGCGCGGACCGCGTTGGTGGAGGTGAACACCACCCACTGGTAACGCCCGTCGACCAGACCCTTGACCGCGCGCTCCATCTGCGCGGGGCTGCGCGGCGGCTCGACGGCGATGGTCGGCACCTCGATCGGCAGCGCGCCGTGCGCGGTCAACCGCTCGCTCATCTCGCCGGCCTGATCCTTGGTCCGCGGCACCAGCACGGTCCAGCCGTAGAGTGCGCGGCTTTCCCACCAGTTCAGCTTGGCCCGGTTGGCGACCGTCTTGCCGATGGTGACGATCACCGGTGACGGCGCGGCGCCGTCGGCGGCGAGCAGCAGCGTCGAATCGGTGAGCCCGCCCAGTGTCGACTCCACGGACCGCTGCTGACAGGTGGTGCCCGACGAGGTGACCACGCAGGGCGTGGTGTCGGCTAGGCCGTACTCGATCAGCGTCCGTGCCGCGTCGGCCACGTGCGAGGAGGTGGCCTGCAGGATCAGCGGACCCGGCCCGGCGGCCAGAGCGCCCCAGTCGACGTTGGGGTCGCGGACGTCGGCGACGGTGTGCGACGAGCCAAGCGGCAGACCGGCGTAGGTCGGCACCGCGTCGCTGGCGGCCAGGCCCGGCACGATCTCGAAGTGCAGGTGGCTGCGGGCCACGCTGTTCACCTCGGTGATCACCGAGTCCACCGACAGCGGATCACCGGAGACCAGGCGCACCACGTCGGCTCCCGTGCGGGCTTCGGCAACCAGCGTCTTGGCCACCTCGGCCGGATCCCCCAGAGCGGGCCGGACGTCGGGACCCACCGACACCACCGCAGCGGGTTGATCGGTTGTCTCGGCGCCCTCGGCGTTTCCGTTGTCCGACGGCTCAGCCGGCGCGGGCCCAGACACTGGCGGCAAGTCCTTGCCGATCAACGCCAGTACCGGCTCGGGCACGTCGGGGTCAACGAACACCAGGGGGGCATTGGCCAGCACCGCCGCGGCGCGCGTCGTCAGCAGGGCTGGGTCGCCTGGACCCGAGCCCACGAACATGATGCGGCCGGGCCTCGGCTTGCGCCCTCGCGTCGTCATCGTCGCTCCTACCTACTTCGTCTGGCGCGCTTGGCTTACCGCGCGCTCGACATGACTTCCCGTGCACCCAAGTCGAACAGCTCGGCGGCCACCGAGAGCCCAAGCTCCCGTGCCCGATCCGGACTGCCGATCCCGGACGCGCGGATCACATCGGATCCGTCCAGCGCCGCCACACAGCTGCGCAGCGACAGCTCCTCGAAGATGTGGCCGTCCTCGTCGATGGACTCGACCACTTCCGCGATCGCCCCCACCGGCGCGGAACAACCCGCCTCCAGTTCGGCGAGCAGGGCACGCTCGGCGGTGACGGCCGCGCGGGCGTCGGCGTCGTCCAGCTCTGCCAGCAGTGTCGCGAGCCGGGAATCCCCAGCTCGGCACTCAACGGCGAGAGCTCCTTGCGCCGGCGCCGGCAACATCTGCACCGGCTCCAGCGTCTCGGTGACGGCGTCGAGACGTCCCAGCCGGGTCAGACCCGCCCGGGCAACCACGATCGCGTCCAGATCACCACTGCTTACCCTGTTCAACCTGGTGTCTAGGTTGCCTCGTAGGGGGCGAATTTCCAAACCGAGACCCAGTGCTCTAAGCTGCGCCGCCCTGCGGGGCGACGAAGTGCCCACGATTGCGCCGTTCGGCAGCTCTCCCAGCACCAATCCGTCCCGGGCCACCAGCGCATCGCGCGGGTCTTCGCGCGGCGGGATCGCGGCGATCACGAACCGTTCATCTGGCGCGGTCGGCAGGTCCTTATACGAATGCACCGCCATGTCGACCTCGCCGGCGGCGATTGCTTCCCGCAGCGCCGCGGTGAAAACCCCGACGCCGATGTCGGCGATCGGCCCCTGGGACCGGTCGCCCTCGGTGCTGATGACGACCAGCTCGGCCTGGTGACCGTTGGCTTTGAGCGCATCGCGGATTGCACCGGCCTGGGTGGTGGCCAGCAAGCTGCCACGGGTACCTATCCGGATCACGTCGGGCAAGCGGCTACTCAGCTGAATCTGTTGAGGCGGTTGGTAATTCGCCGATATTCGCGACGGCGTCGACGGCGGTCTGGTCGAGCTCGAACAGCTCTCGCAGCGCCTCGGCGTAGCTGTCCCCGCCGGGGGCGCTGGCCAGTTGCTTGATCCGCACGGTGGGCGCGTGCAGCAGCTTGTCGACGACGCGGCGCACCGTGCGGGCCACCTCGTCTTTCTGGGCGGCCTCGAGGCCGGGGAGGCGGTTGTCGAGGCGCAGCAGTTCGGCTTCGACGACGTCGGCGGCGCGCTGGCGCAGTGCGGTCACGGTCGGGGTGACTTCGGCCATCCGCTGGCCGGCCAGGTAGGTGGCGACCTCGGCGGCGACCATGTGGCGGGCGGCTTCGGCGTCGGCCGCGGCGGCTTTGGCGGACGGTTCGCGCTGGATGCGGTCCATGTCGACCACCCACACGCCGGGCAGCCCTGACACCGCCGGGTCGACGTCGCGGGGCATACCGAGGTCGCAGATCACCAGCGGTTGATCGTCGCGGCGGCTGGCGGCCAGCGCGTTGTGCACGTCGGCCAAGGAGACGACGGGGCGGACGGCGCCGGTGCAGCTGACCACGACGTCGGCGTCGGCCAGCGCGGCGGGCAGCTTCTCCAGGCTCAATGCCTCAGCGGGCGTGCCGGATTCGCGGATCTTGCGGGCCAGTCGTTGCGCGCGGGGCAGCGAGCGGTTGACGACGTGGACATGACCGACGCCGGCCCGGGTCAGGTGGCCCACCGACAGGCCGCCCATCGCGCCAGCGCCGACGACGACGGCGGTCTTGCCTTGCAGGCCATTGATTTTGGCGTCGGCCATGCCGAGCGCAACGGAGACGACCGATGCACCCGCGGCGTCGATCCCGGTTTCGGAGTGCACCCGCTTGCCGACCGCCAGCGCGCGCTGGGCCAGCTCGTGCAGGATGCGGCCGACGGTGCGGTTGGCCTCGGCGGCGGCGTAGGCGCGGCGGACCTGGCCGAGCACCTGCTGCTCACCGACGACGGCCGAATCCAGGCCGCTGGCCACGGCGAACAGATGCTCGACGGCGGCCTCGCTATAGCGGACGTAGGCGTATTTGGTGAGGTCGGGCACAGTCATGCCGGAGTGGTCGGCGAGCACCTGACCGATGGCCGACAGGCCGCCGTGGAAGGCGTCGACGACGGCGTAGACCTCGACGCGGTTGCACGTGGACAGCACCATGGCCTCGGTCACCAGCGGCGACTGCATGAGGCGGTCGACGAGCTTGATTTGCTCGGCCTCGTCAGTGCTGAGCTGCTCCAGGACGGAGACCGGCGCGCTGCGGTGCGACACACCGAAGAGCAGGACGCTCACGGCTGAATCACCTGGCCTGCTCCCTTGCTAACACCGGTGAATTGACTGCTGTCCACCGTAGACGCTTACCTGATGGGCCACCAAATTTACGGGGAAGTCATCCGCCGGCCAGATCCTTGCGCAGTCGCGGCTCGTCGAGTTCCCAGTAGCTGTGTTCGCGGCCGTCGAGCAGGACGACAGGCAGCCGGTCGCCGAATTCGGCCCTGAGCTTCGTGTCGCCTTTCTGGGCCTCGATGTCGACGTCGGTGGCGGTGAGGTCGAAGTCGAGTTCTGCGGCGAGCTGCTTGAGTTGCGCGTGGACGCCGTCGCAGATCGTGCAGCCGGCGCGGGTCAACAGCTGGACTTGGCGGCGACTCATGGGCTCAGTGTGTCAGGGCGGGTGGCGCGATGAAAAACGGCGAAATGCGAATTCGCTGACGAGGTTCGGCGGCCAAAAGCTGAATACCGGAATCGTTGATCGGCGATAACATCGCACTATGTCGGAACATCCGCCAAGCGGACCTACGCACGGGCACGGAACCAGTGGGTTTCCGTCTGCGCCGACCGGGTTTCAGTCGGGGCCGCCGGCGTGGCAGCCCACGCCGCCCAAGGAACAATCGCGCGGGCTGACCTATGTCGCGCTCGCGATCGCTTTGATCGCGACCGTTCTGGCGGTCGTGGGATGGTTCCGGCCGACTCCGCCGCCTCCGCCTCAGACGCATCCCTCAACGCCGACGTACACCGAGCAGCAGATCGCGGATGCTAAGGCTCGGGCGTGTGCGGCGGTCGACCTAGTGCATAAAGGCGTAGCGCTGCAATCTGGCGCGAATAAGACCGGCGGGGTGAACGCCGACCCAGCTATAGCTGAAGCGCAGGCGGCCAATGCGCGCCTATCGATAATTAGCGGCAGTTGGTACTTGCGGGATCAACTTGATCCCGCAACGCCTCAACCGATTGCCGATATGGTTCGGCACTTGTCCGACATCATGCTCGATATGGGGGCGAACTATTTGGCGGGAGCGAGGGATGCTGATCCATCGCAATCCGCCCTTCTTGGTGATGGTGATTCGACGTTCGCGCACGCGCTGGAGTCGTGCAAATAGTGGCAGCGAGCACCGGCGACCCGTGGTTCCAGCTGATGGTGGGCCATTGGTGGACTCCGCCAATAGACTTAGGCGTGGTGGGCACTGCAGCGACCAGGCGCCAGATGACGTCGAGCAGTTGGCAGATGTTTTCCGACCAACTACATCAGCAACTATCAGGATCACTGAGTCCCGATACTCAAAAAGGCATCACGGCCGAGAACCTTCGCGAGACTTTTAAGTGGGGAGCGGATCAGGCCGACGGCGTTGCCAAGACGAACTCTGTCATCAGCCAATCTCATAGTTCTGCGCACCAGTGCGCAAGCGAACTGAACTCCCGTCTGGAAACCATTGCTAGCGAAGGAAAATCGGAGATCAATCAAATCCAGGCATCGAAAGACCTGCCGCCCATCAAGTTGGGCAAGATTGTGGACGTGGTGATGCAGCGTCAGCAGGAGGCAAATAGTGCCGCCGCACCTAGCACCCAGAATGTCTTCGAGGCGATGCAGAATATCCTCGACCAGCGTGGAATTCCAATGAGCGCTCGCCAATTTGCGCAACAACATGGCATCGACACCACACGCATGCTTGGCTCCCCCAACAAACAGACCGTCACTGAGCAGGTTAAAGGCCTTCTCGGCGAAGGCGGTCCTCAAGGTGTACCACCTCCCAAGGACCCACCTCATACCTTCGGACCTAATGCGGGCGGGCCTCCCGCTACCGAATTGGGATCGCCGACAGAGGATTCGCCGCACACGTTCGGGCCGCAATCGCAAGGCCCACCACCGCCTCTCGCAGCTCCCGCTGGTCTCGGAGGACAAACATTTGGCCCTAAGTCCGAAGGTCCAGTTCCTGCTGGCCTTTCCGCGCCCCGCGGGGCGCTCCCTCCCACCGGACCAATGACCGGCATCCCCTCAGCGGGCCCCACCTTGCCGACGACCGGCTTGTCAAACGGCCTGCCTACCAACGCCTTTAGCCCCTCGGCCATGGGCTCCGTCCCCCAGCCCAACGCTTTGATGCAGGGGTTGAACCCAGCGCTAGGTCAAGGCACTCCGATGTCTGGCGCACTCAACAACATGCCGCCAGTGACAAGTCCGGTGCAGCCTCAAATACCTGCTCAAGCGATATCCGACCCGGCATCGACTATGCCTTCGGCAGCGCACGCGCCCGCGTTCGACGCACCCGCGCCGCCGCCGGCCCCGCCGGCCACTAGCACACCTGCCCCTGTAATGGATTCGGGTGCAACATATTTGGCTAGCCCCGCAGCTGCTCAGTCAGCTGCGGCACCGCCCGTTGGGCCGCTGCCAAGCTATGGCTCGGACATCCGACCGCCCACGCCAATCGCATCAACACCGACGGCGCCGGCCAGCCCCATCACGACACCATCCGGCCCGTCTACCTACTCCCCCACGTCGGCGCCGGTTAACCCCTCCGCTGGAAGCGGGTTGTCGCAGCCGGCGGTCATCCGCCAACCAACAAGCGCAGCGGCCGGACACCCGGCGCCGGCCAGCATCGGCGAGCAGGCCGTCGCAGTGACCGCCGGCGGAGCAGCGGCTGGCGCCGCATCCGCGCAGGCCACCGCGAAAGCCCGCCTTCAGCGGCTCGTGGACTTCGTCGCTCGCCAGGAACCGCGGCTACGGTGGGTCGCCGGGGACCGCGCCGATGGAACCACGCTGCTGATGACCGACCTTGCCAGCGGCTGGATTCCGCCGGGCATAAAGATTCCATCCGTCGTCACGCTGCTCGAACCCGGCGACCGTCGCGGCGACATCGAAGCACTGCTCGGCCAGGTGGAGACCTCGGCCAGCTATACCCCGCTGCACTATCTCCCGGAGCCAGATGACGAAGCGGAGCCCATACCAACGTCGTTGCGGCCCAGGCGCGTTCCCGCTGTCGACGATCTGGGCTGGGAGCTGAGCCAGGCCACCAATTATCGCGACGGGCTGCCGCAAATGGCGCACACCATCGCCCAAGCCGCGTTCGCCAACACTGGTCTGATCGAAGTCGAAATTCAGCTTCTTGACGAGCATCTCACCAAGGTCCGTGAGAAAGTGATCGGTTCTTATCCCGACGACGTGGACGCCGCGGCGGTATCGAACTGGCAGCTATTGGCCGCTATCGACGCCTTGGCCGCAAAAGATCCGACCGGCGCCAACTACCACTTCGCCTGGTTCCAGGCACTGAATCGCGTGCCCTAGGAAGAGGATTCGAATGGACCCGCAGCAGTTGCAGATCGTTCTCAGCCAGCTCGCCCAGGCGTATGGCATGCCACCACCGCCGCCGTTGACGCCCGATCAAATCGCGTCGGGAAGCTCGCTCATGAGCCAGCTGCTCGCCACGCTCGGTCTTGCCGGCAACTCCGGTGATCCCGCCGATCTGGCCGCCGCCCAAGCCCAGCACGCACAGCGAGGCCAGCAGACCGGCGACGCATTGACGAAATTCCCTGCAAATGAACAAGATTCGAGCAAGCAGCTCGAATCACTCATGGGCACCATGCAACAGATGCCGCAACAGGTCATGCAGACCTTCAGCGGACTCTTCAGCGGCTTGTCTCAACCGCTCAACCAAGCCATGCAACAGGTCTCGCAAATCAGCTCACAACTGACGAGCACGCTTGGCAAGGCCGGTCAAGGCGCGGGGCTTGCATCGGTGCCCGCCGACGCGCTCGGCGGCGCACTGGGTGCGGGCGGCGCAGGACTTGGGGCAGGAGGAGCCGGGGCGGGACTGGCCGGTGCTACGACTCCGGCGGGAACCCTTGGGCCACCGCCGACTCCGTCGGCCGGAACGGTCCCTACCTCCTCACAAATGCCTGTTGCACCCCCAGCCGCACCCGACTCCGCTGCAGGAGCGCGCGGCACGATGGGCGGCGGAATGCCGATGATGCCACCGGGTGCAGCGCACGGCGCCGCAGGTGGAAGTGACAGCAAGGCCGAGACCAAGCGCGTCGTTCCGCCGACCGTGAAGAACGGTGCACCGGTACAAGGTCGCATCGCGACGCCGCAGGCCGCGCCTGAAGTGGTGAAACGTATTGCCGGCAAGCCTGTGGCCAGCCGGCGGCTCCTCGTCCCCGAAGATAAACGCGACGACGAAGCAGACGAAAAGACTGGCAAACAGCCGTAATACAGCCGATCACTCCTATTGCGGCTGATCGTCGCTTACACCCGACGGCGCAGGCTTGCTTACCCGAAGACCAACAATCTTCTGCACCAAATCCGAGAATTCGTCTGGCACAGTCAGCCTATCCTTCACTGGCAGAGCCGCTGAAGACGACGAATCAATCTGGCGACCCGTACTTTTCGAGAATCCCCGTGTGTGCCGCCTCATAGTGCTTAGCGATGCGATCTCGCAACCAGTCTAATCGGTTATCGTAAGACTGCATTTCTGCTATAGCTAGCTTTAGCCTCTCCTTCGGAGGAATGTCCGGCTTCTTTGAGAAGTGGTTGATGAAATGCCATTTCTTACTATCCAAGCCAAATTCGTTTGATGCGTCTAGGGGCGCGATCATGCAGTTGATTTCACCTTCACGACGATAGTAATAGATCTGCAGCTTGCAGTCACGTGAGCGATAATAAATAATGTTGCGTTCAAGCCCGCCTTTGTCCGGACTATCGTCGATCTCGTCGACAGCAAAGCCTATTTTTTCTAGCAACGGTCCAATCCTTGATTCGACATCAGCAACAAAATCAGACGTCATTTTGGTTCGCCTCCCACATATATCCAAGAGTCACCAACGCGTTCATATCCGTATGTTCCCGCAACATCGTTCAGATAATTAACCTCGAATGAGGAATAGGTTCCGAGACGCTCTTCCGCCATGTCTTCAAGAGACTCGTACATGCTGTGGTCGAGCAGGTAGTCGATACGATCGACGTGGTTTTCCATGTGGGTGCGAAGAAATTGTTCGTTGACCGGCCACACGAGAGCCTGCTCGGTCTGCTTGTCTAAACCTTCTGCGAGAGCCCTCCACGTCGGGTCGCCGGTATCGAAGAAGATTCCACCCTGTCCTCTTGCGTCACCGATATACCCGCTGTCTTGCCCATCCCATTTACCCAACACCACCCGATCAGGATTATCACCATAATAGTGAGTCACCATGTCAGAAAGGGTGTGAGTAAGGCTCGCTCTGGGCTCTCCGTTAATGAAGGATGAATATAGATCCTGTGCCGCCGATTCCGCCCACGGATGGTAGGTAGTGGGGTTTTCAAGGCCTATGGGCAGGTTCGGAGGGTGCGTCAGACCGGCGTATGCATTGATTTCGCCCATTTCACCAATGCCGGCCGCCTCGGGCCCGAACATCATCGCGGGCGCGGAAAGGGCGCCGTCGGCGGCTTTTTCCCCGAGGTAGTAGGACGGGTTGTCGGTGAAGCTTTTGACTTCGCCGGCGGCGTCGGCGATGGGGGCGACCGGGCCCAGCGTGAGGTACTCCTCGGCCTTTCCGGCTAGACCCTTGGCCATGCCA
>NZ_LZLV01000006.1 GCF_001673405.1 Mycobacterium sp. 1245111.1
GGGCCTGGTGATGTGGGCGTTCCAGCAGGCCGGCCGCGCTGCCGCACTCCAGCCAGGCGCTGGCACACGGTGGACGAGTGGATCATCAGGCCGTCACCGATATAGAGGCCCGCGTGCGAGGCATCGGAGTAGAAGGTCAGCACGTCACCGGGCTGCAGGTCGGACAGCGCGACCGGCTGTCCACCGTGTGCCAGCGCCTGGCTGGAGTGCGGCAGCGCGATGCCGGCCTGCTGGAACGCCCACATCACCAGGCCCGAGCAGTCGAATCCACCGGGCGCGGCGCCACCCCACGAGTAGGGGTCGCCGACCCGCGTCAGTGCGGCCTGAACGGCGATCGCGCCCTGACCGGAGCCGGGCCCGGCGCCCGGTCCACCGGGTTGTCCGCCACCGGGCGGCAGCGCGTCGGGAGCCGGGGCCGCGGCGGCGGCCAACGCGGCCGGCGGCGGAGGCGGCCCAGGCGCGGCCAGTTCGGTGCGCTCGTGCGGGCTCAGCGCGAGGTACTGCGACTTGACGATGCCGATCTGCAACTGCAGCCGGCTTTGCTTGGATTGCAGGCTCGCGCGCACCGCTGCGGCCTGCTCGGCCGCGGTCTTGGCGTCGGCTGCCGACTTCGCCGATTCCTTCTCGGCTTTGGCGGCCTCTTCACGGGTGGCGCGGTAGGTTGCCATCTGCTGCAGCATTGCGGTGGAAATCACCCGCGACACGGCCAGTTTGCCGATCAACTGCTGCGGCGATTCGGCGGTCATGATCGCGCTCATGCCGTCGGTGCGGCCGCCCATGTACATCGCGGCGGCAAACTTGTCGACGCCAGCCTGGAAGGTTGCCAGTTTCGATTTCGCGGCGTCCGCCGCTGCGACGTCATCGGTGTGCTTCTTTTCGGCGGCCTTCTGCGCTGCCAGCTTGGTGTTGAGGTCGAGCTGCGCGCTGTGCATCGCCTCGGTGGTCTGCTCGGCCTGCCTCGACAGCTCGTTGAGCTTTGCCATGCCATCGTTGGCCGGATCGGCCAGCACATCGCTGGCGGCCACCCCGGAGAGAGCGACGAATCCGGCTAGCGCGGCAACAGTCACGCGCTGAGCGACGCGCAAATAAACGCGTCCACCTTTTAGCCCTTTTCGCAAAACGTTGAATCCTTAAAACCCGCCGGCGCGACAGCCGGGTCTGCTTTAGGTCTCAGATAGGTTACGAAACGGCTTCGAGGTTGTCCAACTCTGGATTGTTAAGAAAACAGCAAGATTTCAAGCTAACGCCGTTAGGCGACGCCCGGTCGCGGGCGATGGATGGGCACCAGGCGCAGTCGCGGTGCCATCCCCGCGTCGGCAAGCACCTCGAGTGCCGCGCGTTCGTCCTCCAGCAAAGTTTCCGGTACCCCGAGTATCACGCTGACGACGCAATCCCGACATCCGGGACCGCGGACCGCGCAGTCGTCACAGTCGATGACCACCGGTTCTGCCGAGTCGGGCGGAACGACCGCCGTCCGTTCAGGCTCGCTGCTGAGCGCCATCTGGCCGCTCCTTTCTGTCGTGTCGATCGGTCTCGTCTGCGACGCTAACCGCCGGCACCGACAAGTTGTGGGCGTGAGCCGCCGGCGATGTCGGTGCATCTGGCTAATGTCGCCGCCATGGCCGCCCCCGCCGCCGAGCAGCTGAGCCTCCCCGATCTGGACGGGGCGGCCGAAATATCGCTGCGCGAAACCACTTTCGTCGTTGTCGACCTGGAAACCACCGGCGGGCGGATGAGGGGCAGCGACGGTGGGCCCGCCGACGCCATCACCGAAATCGGCGCGGTGAAAGTCCGCGGCGGCGAGGTGCTGGGCGAGTTTGCGACCCTGGTCGACCCGCAGCGCAGCATTCCACCGCAGATCGTCCAGCTGACCGGGATCACCACGGCGATGGTCGGTGACGCCCCGAGGATCGCCGCCGTGTTGCCGATGTTCCTCGAGTTCGCCCGCGGCGCGGTGTTGGTCGCCCACAATGCCCGCTTCGACATGGGCTTTCTGCGGGCCGCCGCCGATCAGTGCGGCATCCCGTGGACGCGGCCGCCGACGCTGTGCACGGTCCAGTTGGCCCGCCGCGTCTTGAGTCGCGAAGAGGCGCCCAGTGTGCGGTTGGCGGCCCTGGCGAAGCTGTTCGCCGTCGCCAGCGAGCCCACCCACCGGGCGCTCGACGACGCCCGGGCCACGGTCGAGGTGCTGCACGCACTGATCGAGCGAGTCGGCAACCAGGGCATTCACAGCTACGCCGAGTTGCGGTCCTATCTGCCCAACGTGCCACCGGCTCAACGCGGCAAACGGGTGCTCGCGGAAGGTCTCCCGAGACGGCCCGGGGTGTATCTGTTCCACGGTCCGGCCGACGAAGTGCTTTACGTCGGCACAGCAATTAACTTGCGGCGCAGGGTAAGTCAGTATTTCAACGGGTCAGATCAGCGGACCCGGATGAAAGAGATGGTTGCGCTTGCCGTCCGGGTCGAGCACGTCGAATGCGCGCATGCGCTCGAAGCCGGCGTGCGGGAGCTGCGGCTGCTGAGCGCCCACGCGCCGCCCTACAACCGCCGGTCGAGATTTCCGCAACGCTGGTGGTGGCTGGTGCTGAGCGACGAAGCCTTTCCCCGATTTTCGGCGGTGCGCACGCCGCGCCACGACCGCGCGATCGGCCCGTTTCGATCCCGCGCCGACGCCGTCGACACCGCAGACCTGTTGGCGCGCTTCACCGGTGTGCGCACGTGCACCAGGCGGCTGGCCCGGGCGGCGCTGCACGGTCCGGCCTGCCCGCAACTGGAAGTGTCGCCGTGTCCAGCCGGCCGCGACGTCACCGCGGCGCAATACGGCCCGACCGTCGACGCCGCCGCTGCACTGATCGACGGTCTGGACAACGCGGTGCTGGCGGCGGCCGCCCGGCGGATCGCGGAGCTCGCCGGGCGTCAGCGCTACGAGAGCGCGGCCCGGTTGCGCGACCACACGGTCGCCACCGTCGAGGTGTTATGGCGCGGTCAGCGGCTGCGCGCGCTGGCCGCGCTGCCGGAGCTGGTGGCCGCCGCGCCGGACGGCGCGGGCGGCTGGCAGCTTGCCGTCGTCCGGCACGGTCAGCTCGCGGCGGCCGGGACCGCCCGCCGCGGCGTTCCGCCGATGCCGGTCGTCGAGGCGATCGAGGCCGGGGCGCAGGTAATCCTGCCCCAGGCCGCGCCGCTGGGCGGCGCGCTGGTCGAGGAGACGGCGCTGATCGCGCGCTGGCTGTCGACCCCGGGGGTGCGCATCGTGCGGACCAGCGGCGACCAAGGTTGGTGCTCGCCGCTGCGGTCGGCCGGCCCGTGGGCCGGATGGGCGGCGGCGGCGCGCTCAGCGCGGGTGGCGGCCGAGCAGGCGGTCGCCGGCCGCGACTCAGAGCTGCTGACCGAACCGCACCCAACGCGCGAGCAGCTGTTCGGCCGCCCCGCTGTCGATCGCCTGGGTAGCGCGGCCGAGGCCGTCTTCCCACGCCGGCAACCACTCGGCGCGGCTGGATAGCCCGGCATGGGCCACGATCGCGCCCGCGGCGTTGAGCACGACCGCGTCGCGGACCGGACCCGTGGTGCCGGCCAGCACCGAACGCGCCGACTCGGCGTTGGCGACGGCGTCCCCACCCTTCAAGTCCTCGATATCGGCGCGGGCGAACCCGAAGCCGGCGGGATCGAATTTCAGCTTGTCCACCGTTCCGGCCTGCACCCGCCAGATCGTGCTCGTCGTGGTGGTGGTCAGCTCGTCGAGGCCGTCGTCGCCGTGCACCACCAGCACGCTGGACTGCCGAGCCGCGAAAACTCCGGCCATCACCTCGGCCAGGTCGGCGAATGCACAGCCGATCAGCCCGGACCGCGGCCGCCCCGGATTGGTAAGCGGCCCAAGCAAATTGAAAACCGTTGGCACGCCGATCTCACGCCGAACCGCCGACGCGTGCCGATACGACGGGTGAAACTGCGGCGCGAAGCAGAACCCGATTCCGATCTCGGCGACACTGCGCGCGACGTCGGCGGGGTCCAGGTCGATGCGGACGCCGAGCGCTTCCAAGGTGTCGGCGCCGCCGGCCAACGACGACGCCGCCCGGTTGCCGTGTTTGACCACCGGGACGCCGGTGGCCGCCACCACGATCGCCGCCATTGTGGACAGGTTGACCGTGCTGACGCCGTCGCCGCCGGTCCCGACCACGTCGACGGTGTCGGTCCCGATCGCCTCGGTGGGCAGGCGACGGCCGTGCTGCAGCATCACGTCGGCCAACTCGGCCACTTCCGCCGCAGTCGGCGCCTTCATCTTCATCGCCACGCCGAAGGCCGCGAGCTGCGCCGGTGTCGCGGACCCCGTCATGATCTGCTCCATGGCCCAACCCGCCTGTCCGCGTGGCAGATCCCGGCCCGAGGTCAAAACCTCGAGGACCCGCGGCCACGACAGCGCCGCTGCAGGGGGCCGGTCAGAGGGCCCCGACGATGACGCCGCCACGCTGCAAATGCTCCCACGGCGTCAGGGCCGCTGCGGCAGCCAGGGTTGAGCCTGGCATGAGCGGTCAAAGGGATGTGAATATCACGCGCCAAATTGCCGCCCCGGGTAGAGGACGACAACTACAAAGCGTCATACTTGCGGATGTGACGAGTGCGGTAGGGACCTCGGGTACAGCAATCACGGCGCGAGTACATTCGCTCAACCGCCCGAATATGGTCAGTGTTGGCACCATAGTGTGGCTTTCCAGCGAGTTGATGTTCTTTGCTGGACTGTTCGCGTTCTACTTCACCGCGCGGGCGCAGGCCGCCGGCAATTGGCCGCCGCACCCGACCGAGCTGAACCTGTATCAGGCAGTGCCGGTCACGCTGGTGCTGATCGCGTCGTCGTTCACCTGCCAGATGGGGGTGTTCGCCGCCGAGCGCGGGGACGTGTTCGGGCTGCGCCGCTGGTATCTGCTGACCTTCGGGATGGGACTGTTCTTCGTCCTCGGCCAGGCCTACGAGTACTACCACCTGATGAGCCACGGGACCACGATCCCGAGCAGCGCCTACGGCAGCGTGTTCTACCTGGCCACCGGCTTCCACGGGCTGCACGTCATCGGCGGGCTGATCGCGTTCATCTTCCTGTTGGCCCGCACCACGATGACCAAGTTCACCCCCGCGCAAGCCACCGCGTCGATCGTCGTCTCCTACTACTGGCACTTCGTCGACATCGTCTGGATCGCGCTGTTCGCCACGATCTATTTCATCCGATGAGCAGCAGGGCAGAGAACAGGAGTGCTCGGTTGAAGAAACTGGGGTTGACCCGATCGCTGAGTGACCGGGCGCGTCGTCGCCTGCACCGCCGGCTGTCGGCTGGACTGCTGCTGGTGTTCGCCCTCGTGGTGGCCGGCGGACTTGCGGCCGTCCTGACGCCCAGCCCGCAGGTGGCCGTTGCCGACGAGTCGTCGTCGGCCCTGTTGCGCAACGGCAAGCAGCTCTTCGACACCTCGTGCGTGACCTGCCACGGTGCCAACCTGCAAGGCGTGCCGGACCGCGGGCCCAGCCTGATCGGCGTCGGCGAAGCCGCGGTCTACTTCCAGGTATCCAGTGGCCGGATGCCCGCGGTGCGCGGCGAAGCCCAGGCGATGCGCAAGGAGCCGATCTTCGACGAGTCGCAGATCGATGCCCTCGGCGCCTACGTGCAGGCCAACGGCGGCGGCCCGACCGTCGAGCGCAACGCCGACGGCAGCCTCGCGATGAGCTCGCTGCGCGGCAACGACCTCGGCCGCGGCGGTGACCTGTTCCGGCTCAACTGCTCGTCCTGCCACAACTTCACCGGCAAGGGTGGCGCATTGTCGTCGGGCAAGTTCGCTCCCGAGCTGGAGCCGGCCAACGAGCAGCAGATTCTGGCCGCGATGCGCACCGGGCCGCAGAACATGCCGAAGTTCTCCGACCGCCAGCTCTCGTTCGACGCCAAGAAGGACATCATCGCCTACGTCAAGAACGTGACCGAGACTCGCAGCCAGGGCGGAAACGGCCTCGGCGGTTTCGGCCCCGCGCCCGAGGGCATGGTGATCTGGATCGTCGGGATGGTCGCCCTCATCGGTGCGGCGCTGTGGATTGGGGCGCGATCATGACAGACGAACACAAGGGCACCCACCCCACCGAGGACGAACTGAGCGCGATGTCGCGTGAGGAACTCGTCGCGTTGGGCGGCAGGCTCGACGGCGTCGAAACTGTCTTCAAGGAGCCGCGCTGGCCGGTCGAGGGCACCAAGGCCGAGAAGCGCTCGGAGCGCCTCGTCGCCATCTGGCTTCTGCTCGGCGGTTTGCTGGGGCTGGCGCTGCTGCTGGTGTTCTTGTTCTGGCCCTGGGAGTACCAGCCGGAGGGTTCGTCGGGCAACCTGGCGTACTCGCTGGCCACCCCACTTTATGGCCTGACATTCGGCGGTTCGGTGCTGTGCATCGCGATCGGTGCGGTGCTGTATCAGAAAAGGTTTATCCCGGAAGAGATTTCGATCCAGGATCGCCACTACGGCGCGGACGGATCGGATGAGATCGACCGCAAGACGGTCGCCGCCAACCTGACCGATGCCTTCGAGGGTTCCACCCTGCGTCGGCGCAAACTGATCGGCTTGTCGCTGGGCGCGGGCCTCGGCGCCTTCGGCCTCGGCACCCTGGTCGCGTTTGCCGGCGGCCTGATCAAAAACCCGTGGAAACCGGTCGTGCAGACCGCCGACGGCAAGAAGGCCGTGCTGTGGACGTCGGGCTGGACACCCCGCTACCACGGCGAAACCATCTACCTGGCCCGCGCCACGGGCGAGGAGTCCAGCGCGCCGTTCATCAAGATGCGCCCCGAGGATCTCGACGCCGGCGGGATGGAGACCGTCTTCCCGTGGCGCGAGTCCGACGGCGACGGCACCACGGTGGAATCACACGAGAAGCTCACGCGAATCCTGGCCGCCGTCCGAAACCCGGTGATGTTGATCCGCATCAAGCCCATCGACCTGCCCAAGGTGGTCAAGCGGAAGGGCCAGGAAAGCTTCAACTTCGGTGAGCTGTTCGCCTACACGAAGGTGTGCTCGCATCTGGGTTGTCCCGCATCGCTGTATGAGCAGCAGGACTATCGCATCCTCTGCCCGTGCCACCAGTCGCAGTTCGACGCCTTGCACTACGCGAAGCCGATTTTCGGCCCGGCCGCGCGCGCTCTGGCCCAACTGCCCATCACCGTTGACGCCGAGGGGTACCTAGTCGCCAACGGCGATTTCATCGAACCTGTCGGACCGGCATTCTGGGAGCGCAAAACAACATGAGTCCGAAACTGAGTCCCCCCAGCATCGGCGAGATCATGGCGGACCAGGGTAACGCTGTCGACTCGCGTTACCACTTGTCGGCCGCCACCCGCCGCCAGCTCAACAAGGTCTTCCCGACGCACTGGTCGTTCCTGCTCGGCGAGATCGCGATGTACAGCTTCATTGTGCTGCTGCTCACCGGCGTATACCTGACGCTGTTCTTCGACCCGTCCATGCAGGACGTCACCTACAACGGCGTCTACCAGCCGCTGCGTGGTGTGGGGATGTCGAAGGCGTTCGCGTCGGCGCTCGACATCAGCTTCGAGGTGCGCGGAGGCCTGTTCGTCCGCCAGGTCCACCACTGGGCGGCGCTGCTGTTCTCCGCATCGATCATGGTGCACCTGGCCCGCATCTTCTTCACCGGTGCCTTCCGCCGGCCGCGTGAGGCCAACTGGGTCATCGGTTCGCTGCTGCTGATCCTGTCCATGTTCGAGGGCTACTTCGGCTACTCGCTGCCCGACGACCTGCTGTCGGGTATCGGCCTGCGCGCCGCACTCTCGTCGATCACGATGGGCATGCCGGTGATCGGCACCTGGCTGCACTGGGCGCTGTTCGGCGGTGACTTCCCGTGTGGCGGTGCGGGAGACGACTGCACCGCGGCGGGCTACATCATTCCGCGGATGTACGGTCTGCACATTCTCTTGTTGCCGGGCATCATCCTGGCGCTGATCGGTCTGCACCTGGCGTTCGTGTGGTTCCAGAAGCACACCCAGTTCCCGGGCCCCGGCCGCACCGAAAACAACGTCGTCGGGGTCCGCGTCATGCCGGTCTTCGCCGTCAAATCCGGCGCCTTCTTCGCGCTGACCACCGGTGTGCTCGGTCTGATGGGCGGTCTGCTGCAGATCAACCCGATCTGGAACCTGGGCCCCTACAAGCCATCTCACGTCTCGGCAGGATCTCAGCCCGACTTCTACATGATGTGGACCGAAGGCCTGGCCCGTATCTGGCCGGCCTGGGAGTTCTACCCGATGGGCCACACCATCCCGGCCGTGGTCTGGGTGGCGATACTCATGGGAGTGGTCTTCGGGCTGCTGATCGTCTACCCGTTCCTGGAGAAGATGGCCAGCGGCGACCACGCCCACCACAATCTGCTGCAGCGTCCCCGTGACGTGCCGGTGCGAACCTCCATCGGCGCGATGGCCATCGCGTTCTACATGGTGCTGACGCTGTCGGCGATGAACGACGTCCTCGCGCTGAAGTTCCACATCTCGCTGAACGCGACGACTTGGATCGGCCGCATCGGCATGGTCGTGCTGCCGCCGATCGTCTACTTCATCACCTACCGGTGGTGCGTCGGACTGCAGCGCAGCGACCGCGCCGTCCTCGAGCACGGCGTCGAAACCGGCATTATCAAGCGGCTTCCACACGGCGCCTACATCGAGCTGCACCAGCCGCTCGGCCCGGTCGACGACCACGGCCACCCGATTCCGCTGGAGTACCAGGGCGCTCCGGTCCCGGTGAAGATGAACAAGCTCGGCTCCGGCGGCTCCCCCGGCTCCGGCAGCTTCCTCTACGCCGACCCGGCCGAGGAGGACGCGGCTCTGTCCGAAGCCGCCCACGCCTCTCACCAACGCTCCCTCACCGCGCTGCGGGAGCACCAGGACGGCAGCAACGGCTCGTCAAACGGCCACGGCTCGACGAACGGCCACCACTAAAAAGCTCGGCTGATCGCGGCTTCGGGTAACCGGAGCCGCGATCATTTGCATGCCTCGGACCAGTCGAATTTGCCTGAGCGGCAACAGAATCAGGCGAGCATGCCGCGAAGTTGACGCACCTGACGCCAGGGCACCAGCGGCATCACCAGCGTGATGGTGCCGGCGATCGCGTAGCCGGTCCACGAAAGGCCGTCGTGGCCGATCGCCATCGCATACGTCGCGGCGGCCACGGCAAGCAGCGCCCCGCCCATGGTCCCCATCAGCGCGACGGTGCCGCGCAGCCAGAAGCGATCGACCTCGGCGTCGGGCAGCGCCGGCCGTTGCGGGGCGATCCGCTCGGTGGCGCCGTGGGACATACCCGCCATCGGCCCCGACCTGATCGACCGTGCACTCACCGTTCGCGCCGGTGAGCCGGCCGAGCGGGCCGCCGGTGCCTCCCGAGTCATCCGGCGGGCGCGCAGCAGCATGGGAATCGCCGCCAGGATGATCAGCGCGGAGATGATGATGATCGCGTAAAGCACCGACGAGGTGTGCGGATTACCCTTCGCGGAGTGAAAGCCCCGACCCAGGTCCATCAAGGCGACCAGCGCGGCGACGCTCATCCCGACCAGCGCCAGCCAGACGGCCGCGCACGATCCGATGAGGATGCGATCGGAAGTCGCAGCGGCGACCTTGCCGCGCGTCCCCCAGGCGTGGGAGCTCTTGTCGGTCATCAGCAGTTGACCTGAGGCTGGTTGTTCTCGTTGGCCGACAACACCGTTCCGTCGCTGGCAGTGACCTTGCAGTTGAGCTTGCTCAACCGCAGCAGGCTGGACGCCTCGATCGAGCCGACGTCGGACGCCGAGATCGGGGTGAGCGTGATGGTCCACGGGATGTAGACGTTGGACAGTGTCCGCCGCATCCCCGAGGCATCGGTATAGGTGATCGTGATCTGGTCGAACGGCGCCTTGGTGCCGGTCACCGAATACGTGTACTGCTTGGGCCCGGGCGGCGCGGGTGGGGGCGCGGGTGCCGGCGGCGGAGCCGGGGCCGGCGCCGGTGCGGGCGACGGCTCAGGCGCTGGGGCCGGGGG
>NZ_LZLV01000007.1 GCF_001673405.1 Mycobacterium sp. 1245111.1
CGGAACGAGGAATCAGGCAGTCAGCGAGCGACGGCCCTTGCTACGCCGACTCGACACGATGGCCCGGCCGGCACGGGTCCGCATGCGCAGCCGGAAACCGTGCACGCGGGCACGGCGCCGGTTGTTCGGCTGGAAGGTCCGCTTGCCCTTTGCCACGATTCTCTCCTTGCTGCATCTGGCATCGCGCCCGACCCGGTCCCCCGTGCCGGTGGGTCATACGTGGACCCACGACGCCTCGATAGGCTTTGTGTCTTGCTGGTAGCCGGCGCGCGCTGGCGGTCTCAGTGTCCGAATCGCAGCCGTATCGCCTACTTTCGGGCGACTGTATGAGGGTACTGACCGGCGTTCGCGCGGTCAAACCACACTGAAACCCACACCGACCCGGTGCCGATCTTTAACTGCCGTCACACCCGCCACCGGGTCGGCGAGCAATCTTCCACAACCGGTTCGAAATGTTGCAGAACGGTTGGCCGGGAGCGACGAAAACTGTTAGCTTCGGTCGGTGCTGTTTCACACTGAAACGGCGCTAGACAACGAAGCAAGGATGGCAGATCGGCCTCCTAGCCAGCTGAGTTCTACTGGCCGCCTCGAGCGCCGATCCCGCGGGCTATCAGGGGTGAGTGGCCGCTCGCCGGTCGCTGTCCTGTCCACACCTGTGGATAACGGTGTGGACAGTTCGTTGTCGGAACTATCAGTAGAACTATTACGTCATTTCAGGGGGACCCGTCGTTGACCGAGGACCCCGGATCAAGTTTCGCGACGGTCTGGAGTGCGGTCGTCTCGGAACTCAATGGTGAGCTTCCGCCGGACGGCACCGCCCTCAACGGCGAACCGTACGTCCCGCCGCTGACACCGCAGCAACGAGCGTGGCTCAACCTGGTGCAGCCACTGACGATCGTCGAAGGTTTCGCACTACTGTCCGTGCCGAGCAGTTTCGTGCAGAACGAAATCGAACGACACCTCCGCACCCAGATCACCGAGGCCCTGAGCCGACGGCTCGGCCAGCAGATCGAGCTGGGCGTCCGTATCTCGCCCCTGGCCTCCGATGACTCCGATGACCGGACCAACGCCGCATTCGACGAGGCACTCGACGACCTTGATGAGATCGACGAAGACGGCGAGGCCCTCGCCAGTGCACATCAGAGCTGGCCGTCGTATTTCTCCGAGCGGCCGCACAGTCAGGCCGCCGACGCCGCGGCGGGCTTGAGCCTGAATCGGCGCTACACCTTCGACAGCTTCGTCATCGGTGCGTCTAACCGGTTCGCGCACGCGGCGGCGCTGGCGATCGCCGAAGCACCGGCCCGGGCCTACAACCCCCTCTTCATCTGGGGCGAATCCGGTCTGGGCAAGACCCACTTGTTGCACGCCGCCGGCAATTACGCCCAGCGGCTTTTCCCGGGGATGCGCGTCAAGTACGTCTCCACCGAGGAATTCACCAACGACTTCATCAACTCGCTGCGTGACGACCGCAAAGTGGCTTTCAAGCGCAGCTACCGCGATGTCGACGTGCTCCTGGTCGACGACATCCAATTCATCGAAGGCAAGGAAGGTATCCAGGAGGAGTTCTTCCACACCTTCAATACGCTGCACAATGCCAACAAGCAGATCGTCATTTCCTCCGACCGACCGCCGAAACAGCTTGCGACACTTGAAGATCGGTTGCGAACGCGATTCGAGTGGGGTCTGATCACCGACGTCCAGCCACCGGAGTTGGAGACTCGTATCGCCATTTTGCGCAAGAAGGCGCAGATGGAGCGGCTCAATGTCCCCGACGATGTTCTCGAGCTGATCGCCAGCAGCATCGAACGCAACATCCGCGAGCTCGAGGGCGCGCTGATCCGGGTGACGGCGTTCGCGTCGCTGAACAAGGCGCCGATCGACAAGTCCCTCGCCGAGATCGTGCTGCGCGATCTCATCGCCGATGCCAGCACCATGCAGATCAGTGCCGCGACGATCATGGCCGCCACCGCCGAGTACTTCGATACCACGGTCGAGGAACTACGCGGCCCCGGCAAGACCCGGGCCCTCGCACAGTCACGGCAGATCGCCATGTACCTATGCCGGGAGCTGACCGACTTGTCGCTGCCCAAGATCGGGCAGGCATTCGGTCGTGACCACACCACCGTGATGTACGCGCAAAAGAAAATCCTGTCCGAGATGGCCGAACGTCGTGAAGTCTTCGATCACGTCAAAGAGCTCACGACTCGGATACGTCAGCGTTCCAAGCGCTGATCGTCTCGGCGCCACAGCGTCGAGTGGCCTGTAATCACACCCGTTTTCGGCTTTTGCCGTCCGCTACCGACATTTCGTCACGTGGAATTTCAAAAAACTTCCGACTCGTCGGTACCACCAGTCACAGCCCGGGACTGTGGATACCCCTGTGCGTAAACTGCTCACACCTGCCGTACAAGCAGCCGCTCCGTCCACAGTCGCGAGCGCTCCCCAACCGGTGCACACGCACCACACAATCCGTCCTCGTGTCATACACAGCCCCGCTGGCATCCTCAGCAGCGCAGACGCCATGCTGTCCACAATCTGCACAGGCCTTAATACTGTTATTGAGTTATCTACCTAGTTTGTCCTTCAGAAAAGGCCGTTGGGGACGAGCCGTTCCACACCCCGGATCGGAGCTCCGAAAGACCTCGAAGGCACTGCTTCCGATTAGCTTTCAAGATGGCGTCCGACGCTCTACGGTTGTGGTTCGACAGCCGGTTCGGCCGTCGCAATGATTACGGGCACGGGCGTCCGTCGGCGGGAATCACGAGGAATGGAACTGCTGAAGCTAGCCCTGTTGTTCGAGGTGATTGAAGGGACGCAATGGACGTGGCGACGACCACCGTCGGCCTGACCGACTTGAAGTTCCGCCTGGTGCGGGATGACTTCGCTGACGCAGTCGCGTGGGTGGCGCGAACGCTGCCATCCCGGCCAACGGTGCCGGTGCTGGCCGGCGTGCTGCTGACCGGCTCCGACGACGGTTTGACAATCTCGGGATTCGACTACGAGGTGTCCGCCGAGGTTCGTCTCGCGGCTGAAATAGCCTCTCCCGGAACAGCTTTGGTATCAGGACGGCTGCTTTCGGACATTACCCGGGCACTGCCGAACAAGCCGGTCGACGTGCAGGTCGAGGGCACCAGGGTTTCGCTGGCCTGCGGAAGTGCGAAGTTCTCGTTGCCGACGATGGCCGTCGAGGATTATCCGACGCTGCCGACATTGCCCGATGAGACCGGTGCGCTGTCGGCCGATGTCTTCGCCGAGGCAATCGGCCAGGTGGCGATCGCCGCCGGCCGGGATGACACGCTGCCTATGCTGACCGGGATCAGGGTCGAAATCTCAGGTCAGTCAGTGGTTTTGGCCGCGACCGACCGCTTCCGGCTGGCGGTTCGTGAGCTCACCTGGTCGGCCGCGGCACCTGACGTCGAGGCGGCGGTGTTGGTGCCGGCCAAGACGTTGTCCGAGGCCGCCAAGAGCGGAAGCGACGGCGCCGAGGTGCATTTGTCACTGGGCGCGGGTGCGTCGGTCGGCAAGGACGGACTGCTCGGCATCAGCGGAAATGGCAAGCGCAGCACCACCCGGCTGCTCGACGCGGAGTTCCCGAAGTTTCGGCAGTTGCTGCCCAGCGAACACACGGCAGTCGCCACCGTAGGGGTCGCGGATTTGAGCGAGGCGATCAAGCGTGTGGCGCTGGTCGCCGACCGCGGCGCCCAGGTCCGGATGGAATTCTCCGACGACACGCTTCGGTTGTCGGCCGGAGCCGATGATGTCGGTCGCGCCGAAGAGGATGTCCCGGTGGAATTCGCCGGCGAACCGCTGACCATCGCGTTCAATCCGACGTATCTGACCGATGGACTGAGCTCACTGCATTCCGACCGGGTGTCGTTCGGGTTCACCACACCCAGCCGTCCCGCGGTACTGCGGCCGGCCGGCGACGACGCGCCACCCACCGACGGCGGACCCTTCCCGGCGCTGCAGACGGATTACGTCTACTTGCTGATGCCGGTTCGCCTGCCTGGGTAGTCGTCAGGTGTACGTGCGCCATCTCGGCTTACGTGACTTTCGGTCCTGGGCGAACGTCGAACTCGAATTGACACCTGGCCGGACGGTATTTGTCGGGTCAAACGGCTTCGGCAAGACGAATCTTGTTGAGGCCCTGTGGTATTCGTCCACGCTCGGATCGCACCGAGTCGCTACCGACGCGCCACTGGTACGTGTCGGTGCGCAGCGGGCGGTGGTGTCGACCATCGTGGTGAACGAAGGCCGGGAATGCGCGGTGGACCTGGAGATCACCGCCGGCCGGGCCAACAAGGCGCGGTTGAATCGCTCCCCGGTGCGCAGCCCACGTGAAATCGTGGGCGTGCTGCGGGCGGTGTTGTTCGCGCCCGAGGACCTGACGTTGGTTCGCGGCGACCCCGGCGACCGCCGGCGATACCTGGACGATTTGGCCGCCGTGCGGCGCCCACGGGTGGCGGGGATCAGAGCCGACTACGACAAAGTGCTGAGGCAGCGGACCGCGCTGCTGAAGTCCGCGTCCGGCGCGCGATTCCGCGGCGACCGCGGCGCGCTGGAGACCCTCGATGTGTGGGACGGCCATCTGGCCACCCACGGTGCTGAATTGATGGCCGCCCGAATGACTTTGGTGAACGAGCTGGCCCCGGAGGTGCAGAAGAGTTATCAGCTGCTGGCACCGGCGTCGCGACCCGCGTCGATCGCGTATCACGCCGGCATCGACATCGAGCCCGACCGCCCCGATGTCGACATTCTGCGGGAGGCGCTACTGGAGAAAATGGCCGCGCGCCGCGACGCGGAACTGGAACGCGGCGTGTGCCTGGTGGGCCCACACCGCGACGACCTAGAGCTACGGCTCGGCGAGCAACCTGCGAAAGGCTTTGCCAGCCATGGGGAATCGTGGTCGATGGCCCTTGCCCTGCGCTTGGCCGCCTATGAATTGTTACGCGCCGAGGGCAGCGATCCGGTGCTGCTACTCGACGACGTCTTCGCCGAGCTCGACACCGCCCGCCGCGCCGCGCTCGCCGCGGCCGCCGCGTCGGCGGAACAGGTGTTGGTGACGGCGGCGGTTGTCGACGATATTCCGCGCGAATGGTTGGCCGACCGGATCGACATCACGCTGAGGGACGACGACACGGGCCCGGTGTCGGCGGTAGTCGCGGCTGAACAGGAGTAAGGCAGTGGACCCCGACGACGAAACACCCGAATCCGACCCGCGACCGCCCGAGCACCTCGGCGAGATAAAAGGGATGGATCTGGTGCGACGGGTCCTGGAAGAAGCCCGCGGCGCGGCGCGGACCCAAGGCAAGGATGTGGGCCGTGGCCGACGCCTTCCGCCGACCCGCCGGGTGGCCGGCACCAGCCGTCGGCGCTGGTCCGGCCCGGGTCCCGACACCCGCGATCCCCAGCCGCTGGCCAGCGCCACCCGCGATGTCGCGAAAAAGCAAGGCTGGTCGTCGCGGGTGGCGGAGGGCGCGGTATTCGGGCAGTGGTCGAAAGTGGTCGGCGCGCAGATCGCCGAGCACGCGGCACCGACCGGATTGCGCGACGGCGTGCTTTCCGTGACGGCCGAATCGACGGCCTGGGCCACCCAATTGCGGCTCATCCAGGCTCAGGTGCTGGCCAAGATCGCCGCGGAGGTCGGCGACGGGGTGGTGTCCAGCTTGCGGATCACCGGTCCGACGGCGCCGTCGTGGCGTAAGGGCCCGCTGCATATCGCCGGGCGGGGGCCGCGCGACACCTACGGATGACCGCGGCGGGCCATTCCGCTCAGGGCCGTCACAATGCGAAAAAGTCGCGCGTCAAGCGTCAGGACGCAGGACAGATCGAAAAATTCCGCACACGGCGCAGATAGCTGTGTAGAAACGCCCTCGCAGAATCGGTCCGGAAGGCACTTGACGGTAGACTGACTGTGATCCGCGCGCGATCGGAGAATCGCGCGCTCGCGAACCCCAAGGAGAGCGTTCCGCTAGTGGCTGCCAAAGAACAGTACGGTGCCGATTCGATCAAGGTCCTCGAGGGGCTGGAGGCCGTCCGGAAACGCCCGGGTATGTATATCGGCTCGACCGGCGAGCGAGGGCTGCACCACCTTGTCTGGGAGGTGGTCGACAACGCGGTCGACGAGGCCATGGCGGGATTTGCCACCAAGGTCGACGTTCGGATTCTGGAAGACGGCGGAGTCGAGGTCACCGACGACGGCCGAGGCATCCCGGTCGCCATGCACGCGACCGGCATTCCGACCGTCGACGTCGTGATGACGGTCCTGCACGCCGGCGGCAAGTTCGAAGAGGGCGCCTATCAGGTGTCCGGCGGACTGCACGGCGTCGGTGTCTCGGTGGTGAATGCGCTGTCGAGCAGGCTCGAGGCCGATATCCGTACCGACGGGTTCGAGTGGTTTCAGACCTACGACAACTCTGTGCCCGGCACGCTGAAGAAGGGTGACAAGACCAAGGAGACCGGTACCACGATCCGGTTCTGGGCCGACCCGAACATCTTCGAGACCACGAACTACGACTTCGAGACCGTCGCCCGACGGCTGCAGGAGATGGCCTTCCTCAACAAGGGCCTGACCATCACCCTGTCCGACGAGCGGGTGACCAAAGAAGAGGTGGTCGACGAGGTCGTCAGCGATACCGCCGAGGCCCCGAAGTCCGCGGAAGAGAAGTCCGCGGAATCCGTTGCGCCGCATAAGGTCAAGCACCGCACCTTCCACTACCCCGGCGGGCTCGTGGACTTCGTCAAGCACATCAACCGCACCAAGAACCCGATCCATTCCAGCATCGTCGACTTCTCCGGGAAGGGTCCCGGGCACGAGGTCGAGATCGCGATGCAGTGGAACGGCGGCTACTCGGAGTCGGTGCACACCTTCGCCAACACGATCAACACCCACGAGGGCGGCACCCACGAAGAGGGTTTCCGCAGCGCGCTCACCACAGTGGTCAACCGCTACGCCAAAGACAAGAAGCTGTTGAAAGACAAGGACCCCAACCTCACCGGCGACGACATCCGAGAGGGCCTGGCCGCGGTGATCTCGGTCAAGGTGGGTGAGCCGCAGTTCGAGGGCCAGACCAAGACGAAACTGGGCAACACCGAAGTCAAGTCGTTCGTGCAGAAGATCTGCAACGAGGAACTGCAGCACTGGTTCGACGCCAACCCCTCGGACGCCAAGACCGTCGTCAACAAGGCGGTGTCGTCGGCGCAGGCCCGGATCGCGGCACGCAAGGCGCGAGAGTTGGTGCGCCGCAAGAGCGCAACCGATTTGGGTGGACTACCCGGCAAACTGGCAGACTGTCGTTCCACCGACCCGCGGAAATCCGAACTGTATGTGGTGGAGGGTGATTCGGCCGGCGGCTCGGCCAAGAGCGGTCGCGACTCGATGTTCCAGGCGATCCTGCCGTTGCGCGGCAAGATCATCAACGTCGAGAAGGCCCGCATCGACCGGGTCCTGAAAAACACTGAAGTCCAAGCGATCATCACCGCACTGGGCACCGGTATCCACGACGAGTTCGACATCTCCAAGCTGCGGTATCACAAGATCGTGCTGATGGCCGACGCCGACGTCGACGGCCAGCACATATCGACGCTGCTGCTGACGCTGTTGTTCCGCTTCATGCGGCCGCTGATCGAAAACGGCCACGTGTTCCTCGCGCAGCCACCGCTGTACAAGCTCAAGTGGCAGCGCAGCGACCCCGAGTTCGCCTACTCGGACCGCGAGCGCGACGGCCTGCTGGCCGAAGGCAGGAAGGCGGGGAAGAAAATCAACGCCGAGGACGGCATCCAGCGCTACAAGGGTCTCGGCGAGATGGACGCCAAGGAGCTGTGGGAAACCACGATGGATCCCTCGGTCCGGGTGTTGCGCCAGATCACCCTCGACGACGCCGCCGCGGCCGACGAGTTGTTCTCGATCCTGATGGGTGAGGACGTCGACGCCCGCCGCAGCTTCATCACCCGCAACGCCAAAGACGTTCGCTTCTTAGACGTTTAGCGATGTACGGCGCCCGTACACGTCTCCCCCACTGAAATCTCACCGATGAGGAATAGATGACAGACACCACGCTGCCGCCCGGCGGCGATGCCGCCGATCGCATCGAACCGGTCGACATCCAGCAGGAGATGCAGCGCAGCTACATCGACTACGCGATGAGCGTTATCGTCGGCCGCGCGCTCCCCGAGGTGCGCGACGGCCTCAAGCCGGTGCACCGCCGGGTGCTCTACGCGATGTTCGACTCGGGCTTCCGCCCGGATCGTGGCCACGCGAAGTCGGCCCGCTCCGTCGCCGAGACGATGGGTAACTACCACCCGCACGGCGACTCGTCGATCTACGACACCCTGGTCCGGATGGCGCAGCCGTGGTCGCTGCGCTACCCGTTGGTGGACGGGCAGGGCAACTTCGGCTCGCCGGGTAACGACCCGCCGGCGGCGATGAGATATACCGAAGCGCGGCTCACCCCGCTCGCGATGGAGATGCTGCGCGAAATCGACGAGGAGACAGTCGACTTCATCCCCAACTACGACGGCCGGGTGCAAGAGCCGACCGTGCTGCCGAGCCGGTTCCCGAACCTGCTGGCCAACGGTTCGGGCGGTATCGCGGTCGGCATGGCGACCAACATCCCACCGCACAACCTGCGCGAGTTGGCCGAAGCCGTCTACTGGTGCCTGGAGAACCACGAGGCCGACGAGGAGGCCACCCTCGCCGCGGTCTGCGAGCGGGTCAAGGGGCCAGACTTCCCGACCCACGGACTGATCGTCGGCTCGCAGGGCATCCATGACGCCTACACCACCGGCCGCGGATCGATCCGGATGCGCGGAGTCGTTGAGGTAGAAGAAGATTCGCGTGGCCGCACCGGCCTGGTGATCACCGAGCTGCCGTATCAGGTCAACCACGACAACTTCATCACCTCGATCGCCGAGCAGGTTCGCGACGGCAAGTTGGCCGGCATCTCCAACATCGAAGACCAGTCCAGTGACCGGGTCGGCCTGCGCATCGTCGTGGAAATCAAACGCGACGCGGTGGCCAAGGTGGTGCTGAACAACCTGTACAAGCACACCCAGCTGCAGACCAGCTTCGGCGCCAACATGCTGTCGATCGTCGACGGGGTGCCGCGCACGCTGCGCCTCGACCAGATGATCCGCCACTACGTCGAGCACCAACTCGACGTGATCATCCGCCGCACCACGTACCGGTTGCGCAAGGCCAACGAACGCGCGCACATCTTGCGCGGCTTGGTGAAAGCCCTTGACGCGCTTGACGAAGTGATCGCGTTGATCCGGGCGTCGGAGACCGTCGACGTCGCCCGGGCCGGCCTGATCGACCTGCTGGACATCGACGAAATCCAGGCCCAGGCCATCCTGGACATGCAGCTGCGCCGGCTGGCCGCCCTGGAGCGGCAACGCATCATCGACGACCTGGCCAAGATCGAGGCCGAGATCGCCGACCTCGAAGACATCCTGGCCAAGCCGGAGCGGCAGCGGGCCATCGTCCGCGACGAGCTCAAGGAGATCGCCGACAAGCATGGCGACGACCGTCGCACCCGGATCATCGCCGCCGACGGTGACGTCGCCGACGAGGACCTGATCGCCCGCGAGGACGTCGTCGTCACGATCACCGAAACCGGCTACGCCAAGCGCACCAAGACCGACCTGTACCGCAGCCAGAAGCGCGGCGGCAAGGGTGTTCAGGGCGCCGGGCTGAAGCAGGACGACATCGTGCGGCACTTCTTTGTGTGCTCGACGCACGACTGGATCCTGTTCTTCACCACCCAGGGCCGGGTTTATCGGGCCAAGGCCTACGACCTGCCGGAAGCATCGCGCACCGCGCGCGGCCAGCACGTCGCCAACCTGCTCGCCTTCCAGCCCGAGGAGCGGATCGCTCAGGTCATCCAGATCAAGAGCTACGAGGACGCGCCCTACTTGGTTCTGGCCACCCGCAAGGGATTGGTCAAGAAGACCAAGCTGACCGACTTCGACTCCAACCGATCCGGCGGGATCGTCGCGGTTAACCTGCGCGACGGCGACGAGCTGGTCGGGGCCGTGCTGTGCTCGGCCGAAGAGGACCTGCTGCTGGTCTCGGCCAATGGGCAGTCCATCCGGTTCTCGGCGACCGACGAGGCGCTGCGGCCGATGGGCCGGGCCACCTCGGGTGTGCAGGGCATGCGATTCAACGCCGACGACTACCTGCTGTCGCTGAACGTGGTCCGCGAGGGTACGTACTTGCTGGTCGCAACGTCAGGGGGGTATTCGAAGCGGACGGCGATCGAGGAGTACACCGCGCAGGGCCGCGGCGGTAAGGGCATTCTGACGATCCAGTACGACCCCCGCCGTGGCAAGCTCGTGGGAGCGCTGATCGTCGACGACGACAGCGAGGTGTTCGCGATCACCTCCGGCGGCGGCGTGATCCGGACGAAGGCCAAGCAGGTCCGCAAGGCCGGGCGTCAGACCAAGGGCGTTCGGTTGATGAACTTGGGCGAGGGCGACACACTGTTAGCCATCGCGCGCAACGCCGAAGAGGCCGAGGCCGACGACGAGTCGGGCGCCGACACCGAGGCGTAAGCGATCGCCGGCCGCTCTGGCGGCTGGGTGCACAGTTAGGAGCTGTGGTGACGTCACCGAACGAGCCGGGCCGTCCCGGACCGGGCGATAGCCCGAACGGCACCGGTGCGAACACGGCCGCGACGCCGCGCAAGCGTCCCCCGCCCCGGCCGTCGCCGCAGCAACGTCCGGCGGGCCGGGGCGCGGCGGCACCCAACGCCGAGGCACGGCTGAGCCGGTTCATCTCCGGTACCGCCGCGCCGGGCGCGGCCAAGCCGCCACCACCCGAGGCCGAGCCGGCGCCGGCTCCCCCGCCGAACGAGAGCCGGGAGACCGATGCTTACGCCAGTGAACTGCCCGACCTGTCCGGCCCGATTCCCCGTGGCGGACAACGGAAGTCGGCCGACCGCCCGGACGACAGCATGACCGCGCCGGTCCGGTCGGAAGGCCGCATCCAGGTGTCGCCGCGGACGCCGGGCCCACTACGCGCCAGCATGCAGATCCGTCGGGTCGATCCGTGGAGCACCCTGAAGGTGTCGTTGGTGCTGTCTGTGGCGTTGTTCTTCGTCTGGATGATCGCCGTCGCGTTCTTGTACTTGGTGCTCGGCGGCATGGGCGTGTGGAGCAAGCTCAACAGCAATGTCGGCGATCTGCTGAACAACACCAGCGGCAGCGCCGAGTTGGTGTCCAGCGGAACGATCTTCGGCGGCGCGGTGTTGATCGGTCTGGTGAACATCGTTCTGCTCACCGCTGCGGCAACCATCGGCGCGTTCATCTACAACTTGACCACCGACTTGATCGGGGGCGTCGAGGTGACGCTGGCCGACCGCGACTAGCGTTTTGGGCGCAGACGCTCGGGTGCGGTAATCTCGTCGCTCGTCCGTGTGCGCGTGCGGGCCTATAGCTCAGGCGGTTAGAGCGCTTCGCTGATAACGAAGAGGTCGGAGGTTCGAGTCCTCCTAGGCCCACAACCATGTGTTCGCCAAGACGTTTCGTGAAACTGGTGTTGCCGCTGGCAGCGATCGCGATGCTGGCGGTTGTCATCCGGTCTCAACAAGGCGTCGAGGTCTGGCATGTGGCCGCCGACCAGATCGATGGCCGGTCCGAGGGGCCTTAGCTCAGTTGGTAGAGCGCTGCCTTTGCAAGGCAGATGTCAGGAGTTCGAATCTCCTAGGCTCCACAACCGTCGTCAGCCAAGTAGGTGACGTCATACCACCGCCGGGACGCCTCGAAGTCCGCGGTCTCCGTCGCGCTCTCCAGCCGCACGTCGCACAGATCCGAGCGGTCCAGCCGGATGAAGGCCTCGAGTTCGGTGTCGCGCGCCTCGCCGGTCAGCGCGGCGCCCGCAAGCGCCCTGCCCCGGTAGCGATGCCAGCCCAACGTCAGGGGCGGTGGTCGACGTCGACGCTGGGCGGCAGCGGCGACGGCTCGCGCTGCTGCGAGCGGCGGACGATCGAGAACGCCACACCGCCGGCCGCAAGCACCACCACGGCGGCTCCGGCGAGCACCCACGGTCGCGGCTTACGCCGCTGTGCGCGGCGGGCCTGCGCGAGCGCTTCGGGCAAGCCGGTGACGACTTCCTGGGCAGCCGCCAGCTCGTGAACCAACGCCTCCTGGGCGTGCTGGATGTCGCGGGCCAGCCGGCCCTCCTGGTAGCGGCGCCTCAGGCTGGTCGCGCCGGCCTGAGCGGAGTGGGCGCCGAGGCCCACCAAGCCGCGGGTGACGTCGACTGGCCCGACCGCGCTGTACTGCAGACCGCGGCTCAGCCGCTCCCGTGGGGTCAGCTGGATGTGGTTCTTAGCGCGCATCTCTCGCCCTTTCGCATGACCCCCCGGGAATACGTCAGAGGCTACCGGCACCGGATGTCCAGCGGCGCGGATGGTGATGGCAGACTGTGATCCCGTGACTACCAGCCCGATTCAGACTGCCACTGCCACACTGCACACCAACCGCGGCGACATCAAGATCGCGTTGTTCGGAAACCACGCCCCCAAGACCGTCGCTAACTTCGTCGGCCTGGCCCAGGGCACCAAGGAGTACTCGACCGAGAACGCGTCCGGCGGGAGCTCCGGCCCGTTCTACGACGGCGCGGTGTTCCACCGAGTGATCAGCGGCTTCATGATCCAGGGCGGCGACCCCACGGGCACCGGCCGCGGCGGCCCGGGCTACAAGTTCGCCGACGAGTTCCACCCCGAGTTGCAATTCGACAAGCCCTACCTGTTGGCGATGGCGAATGCGGGCCCGGGAACCAACGGCTCACAGTTCTTCATCACCGTCGGCAAGACGCCGCACCTGAACCGCAAGCACACCATCTTCGGTGAGGTCGTCGAAGCGGACTCCCAGCAGGTGGTCGACGCCATCGCCACCACGGCCACCGGCCCCGGCGACCGTCCGACGGAGCCGGTCGTCATCGAGTCGATCACCATCTCCTAACCCATCGCTGGCCGCGAAACAGTAGCCAGGGCTGCGATTTCCGTCGATTCACGACCCTGGTGTCTGTTTCGCAGCGGTCAAGAACCGGCGTAACCGCGAGCGGTCAACGCGTCGAGCACCTCGAGCGGGTCGGTGTTCAGATCCCAGCGCGAGAATACGAACAGCCGGCCATCGTTGGCGTCGATCTCCAGCAGCCTCGTCTTGCGCCCGATCCGACGGAACTCGGTAATCCGAATGATCTTGATGTCGGGCCGGCGCAGGTGCTGCGGCCGGATCCAGCCGCCGATCTGCAGGCCGTCGTCGGTGATTGCCAGCTTGGGTCGCGCGCGCCATGTGCCGCCCGCAAACAAGATCAGTCCGACCGCGGAAACGGCTAGCAAAAGTCGGCCCGGCGCATCTGTGACGACGGTCACACATGTGGTAGCCATCACAATTCCGGCGAGCCCACAAGCTGCGGTTCCCGGCGCAGATGGCGCCCACTGCGTTTGCTGCATGCCCCTCCTAGGGGTGCCTACCACTACCGATGCGGTTATCCACAAGCGCTATACACAATGGGGATGAATCACACACGTGTGATCCAGACTCCCGGACGTTGCTGGCTCAGCAACCGCGCCGGTCCGGGACGGGAGGATCAAGATCAGGCTCGGCCCTACCGCCACCGCATCGTGAGCAACAAGCCACTGATCATGAAAGCAAACGCGACGGCATAGTTCCACGGCCCCAGGTTCGCCATCCAACTGAGCACCGAGGGCGCGTCAGGACCGGTGGCGGCCAGCTGGAACACCATCAGCCAGATCAACCCGAACAGCATCAAGCCGCAAAACAGCACCACGAACCACGCGCTGGACGGGCCGGCCTTGACCTTGACCGGGGTGCGGCTCACCGCACTGGCGGTGAAATCGGTCTTCTTGCGGACTTTGGACTTGGGCATTTCTACCTCGGGTATAACTCGGAGCTACGGTAGGCAGGGCAGGTGCAACGACGAGCGTAACGCACTCACCAGCAGCGGACGGAGAGCCGATGGCAGGCATCCACTGGCCGTCGTTCGGGCGCGACGACGACACGCGGCCACGCCCCTCGCTGTGGCGGGTGGGCGTTCCGGCGGTGTGCCTGTTGGCCGGCCTGCTGCTCGGGGCCACCCATGGCGTATCCCGTGGTGGCGAGATCCGACGCAGCGACGCGCCCCGGCTGGTCGACCTGGTCCGCAGCGAACAGTCCGCCGTTGACCGGTTGACGACCGAGCGGGATCGGCTGGCCACCACCATCGACTCGACCCATGGGCGATCCGCAGACGCCGCGCTGGCGGCGATGCTGCGGCGGTCGGCGCAGTTGGCCGGTGACGCCGGGTTGGAACCCATGCACGGCCCGGGTCTGACCGTCACGCTCAACGACGCGCAGCGCGATGCCAACGGCCGGTTCCCCCGCGACGCCTCTCCCGACGACCTCGTCGTGCACCAGCAGGACATCCAGGCCGTCCTCAATGCGTTGTGGAGCGCCGGCGCAGAGGCCATCCAGATGCAGGACCAGCGCATCATCGCCACCTCGGCGGTCCGCTGTGTCGGCAACACGCTCCTGCTCAACGGGCGGACCTACAGCCCGCCGTACACCGTCACCGCGATCGGCGATGCCACGGCCATGCAGGCCGCACTGGCCGCCGCTCCCCTGGTGATCCTCTACAAGCAGTACGTGGTGCGGTTCGGTCTCGGCTATACCGAGCACGCGGTTTCCGACGTCCATGTTGCGGGGCACACCGAGCCGCTGCGGATGCACTTCGCCGAGCCGGCCGGTCCGGTCAACTACTGAAGTCGCGCTAACCTGGCACGATGCAGATCTTGGTCGTCGACAACTACGACAGCTTCGTCTTCAACCTGGTGCAGTACCTGGGCCAGTTGGGTGTCGAGGCGACGGTGTGGCGCAACGACGACCCGCGGCTGGCCGACCCCGCAGCGACCGCCGCCGGGGTGGACGGCATCCTGCTGAGTCCGGGACCGGGCACCCCCGAGCGTGCCGGAGCCTCAATCGACCTGGTGCGAGCCTGCGCCGCGGCGCGCACGCCGCTGCTGGGTGTCTGCCTCGGCCATCAGGCCATCGGCGTTGCGTTCGGGGCCACGGTGGACCGCGCGCCCGAGCTGTTGCACGGCAAGACCAGCAGCGTGTACCACACGAATACCGGTGTGCTGCAGGGACTTCCGGACCCTTTTACGGCGACGCGCTATCACTCGCTGACGATCATGCCCGAGACGCTGCCCGCCGAGCTCGAGGTGACGGCCCGCACCCAGAGCGGTGTGATCATGGGGGTTCGACACAAAGAACTGCCGATTCACGGCGTCCAGTTCCACCCGGAGTCGATCCTCACCGAGGGCGGCCATCGGATGCTGGCCAATTGGCTGGCCGACTGCGGGCAGCCCCGCGACGACGGGTTGGTGCGCAAGCTGGAAAGCGAACTGGTCGACAGCCTGGCTATTGACCGAACTTCAGCGTGATGCTGCCGTCCCTGTTGGCGCCCTGACCCGCGCTTGGACTCTGGAACACCACCCGGTTGTGCTGCGAGCCGCCGGCGTCCACGTCGGGGCCCCGGTCCAGCACCCCGGTCCAACCCAGGGCGCGTAACCGCGGTTCGGCATCGGTCCAGAACATTCCGGTCACGTCGGGCATCACGAACTGGTTGCCCTTGGACACCTGCAACTCGATCACCGTGTCGACGGGAACATTAGCTCCCGCGGGCGGATTCGTGCCGACAACGGAGCCAGCCGGCCGCGGGCTGTCCACTGTGGCCTGAGCGAATTTGGAGAAGCCATACACCGTCAGGTTCTTCTGCGCCTCGTCGGCGGTCTGCCCGGCGACGTCGGGAACCGGCTTGCTCGACGGGCCGGAGCCGACGATGACCGCGATCTCGTTGGTGATCGCCGACGTCTGATTGGCCGGCGGATTGGTGCCGATCACCTTGTCTTTCATCTCCGGCGTCGACGGCGAGTTCACTTGCTTGAAGCGGCCGAAGCCGGCGGCTTTGAGCTTCTTGACCGCGGCGGCGTAGCTCAGCGACGACACGTCCGGCACCTCGCGCTGCTCGGGCCCGGTCGACACGTTGACCGTAATCAACTCGCCCGCACCGACTTTGGTGTTAGCGCCGGGGTCGGTGCCGATGACGTGGTCGGGCAGGACGGTCGAGTCGGGCTTCTGCAGGGTGCGGGTCTTGAAGCCGTGGTTCTGCAGCGCTGCGATCGCGTCGGCCGACGCCTGATTGCGGACGTCGGGAACCTGGACGTTGCGCATGCCGCCGCCGAGGGTGTTGATCAGGATCGTGACGACGACGGTCAGCACCGCAAGCGCCGCGACGGCGATCACCCAGCGGCTCACCGAGCCGGGGCTGCGCTCGCGGGTGAAGTCGAGTTGCTGCCGCGGCAGCGGATTGGTCTGTGTGCCTGAGAAATTCGACGAGTGCGGAGCGGCCAGCAACGACGAGCGCTCGGCCTCGGTGAGGATCTTGGGCGCCTCCGGCGGCTCGCCGTTGTGCACCCGAATCAGGTCGGCACGCATCTCGGCGGCGGTCTGGTAGCGATTCTCGGGATTCTTGGCCAGCGCTTTGAGCACGACGGCGTCCAGGTCTGCGGAGATGCCTTCGTAGCGCCGCGACGGCGGCACCGGGTCTTCGCGGACGTGCTGGTAGGCCACCGCGACGGGCGAGTCACCGACGAAAGGTGGCTCGCCGGTGAGCATTTCGTACAGCACGCAGCCCAGCGAGTACACGTCGGAGCGGGCGTCCACGGTGTCGCCGCGAGCCTGCTCGGGCGAAAGGTATTGCGCCGTACCGATCACCGCGGCGGTCTGGGTGACGCTGTTGCCGCTGTCGGACAGGGCCCGCGCGATGCCGAAGTCCATCACCTTGACCGCGTTGGTAGTGCTGATCATGATGTTGGCCGGCTTGACGTCGCGGTGAATGATGCCGTGCTGATGCGAGAAGTTCAGCGCCTGACAGGCGTCGGCGATCACCTCGATGGCGCGGGTCGGCGTCATCGGTCCGTCCGTGTGGACGATGTCGCGCAGCGTCACCCCGTTGACGTACTCCATCACGATGTAGGGCAGCGGCCCACCGGCGGTCTCCGCCTCGCCGGTGTCGTACACCGCGACGATCGCCGGGTGGTTGAGCGCCGCGGCGTTCTGCGCCTCGCGGCGGAAACGCAGGTAGAAGCTGGGGTCGCGGGCCAGGTCGGCGCGCAGCACCTTGACCGCTACGTCTCGGTGTAGCCGGACATCCCGGGCCAGATGTACCTCGGACATGCCGCCGAAGCCGAGGATCTCACCAAGTTCGTAGCGGTCGGACAGGTGCTGCGGGGTCGTCATTGCGGTTTCTCGTGTTGGGACGCCACCGCGCTCGAGAAGGTCAGGGTGGTCGCCCGCCAGGGGGTGGGGGGCTTGCATTGCCCTCCAGGATTACCCGTGGCCCCCCGGTACGTCCAATTAGTTGGATGCGCCGGAGCCGGTTCCGACTTGCTGGGTGGTGCTCCGGTGTCGGTCACGGTGGGTGCAGAGGGTTGCTGCTGCGAATTGTTGTTGTGCGAGTTCATCACGATGAGAATCGCGATGATGATCGCCAGCGCGCCCAGCACGCCGGCGGCCCACAGCAGCGCCCGCTGACCGGACGAGAAGGTACGCCGCGGCGGAGGCGTGCGGTGACCGCCGGTGGCCGGCCGCGCGCGCCGAGCGGCGGGTGCGCGCGTGGTGGCGGCGGCCGCGGCCCGGGTGGTCGATCCCGACGGGATGGCTGCCGGGGTGGCGCGCGCGCCTCCGGCGGCCTGGTTGGGTCGCGGCGGGCGACGTCCGGCGCGCACGGCGGCAACCGCGTCGGCGAACGGTCCCCCGCTGCGGTAGCGCATCCCCGGGTTCTTCACCAGGGTGATCTCGATGAGTTCGCGCACATTCGGCGGCAGGTCGGCGGGCAGCGGCGGCGGCGGCTCTTTGATGTGCTTCATCGCCACCGTCAGCGCGCCGTCGCCGGTGAACGGACGCTTACCCGAAACCGCTTCGTAGCCAACAACTCCCAGCGCATACACGTCGCTGGACGGGGTCGCGTCATGACCCAGCGCCTGCTCCGGGGCGATGTACTGCGCGGTGCCCATCACCATGCCGGTCTGGGTCACCGGCGCGGCGTCGACGGCCTTGGCGATACCGAAGTCGGTGATCTTCACCTGGCCGGTCGGGGTGATGAGGATGTTGCCCGGTTTGACGTCGCGGTGCACCAGACCGGCGGCGTGCGCGACCTGCAGAGCGCGACCGGTCTGCTCGAGCATGTCCAGGGTGTGCCGCAGCGACAGCCGGCCGGTCCGCTTGAGGACCGAGTTCAGCGGCTCACCGTTGACCAGTTCCATCACCAGGTATGCGGTGCGGCCCTCGCCGTCCATCTGGGTCTCGCCGTAGTCGTGCACCTGCGCAATCCCGGGGTGGTTGAGCATCGCGGTGGTGCGCGCCTCGACCCGGAAACGCTCGATGAACTCGGAATCTTGGGAAAACTCAGCCTTGAGGACCTTGACGGCGACGCGCCGGCCCAGCCGACTGTCGACGGCCTCCCACACCTGACCCATGCCGCCGGTGGCAATCAGTCGCTGCAGGCGGTAGCGGCCAGACAGCGTCACACCTACTCGCGGGCTCATGGTCCTCCCTGCAGCGCGGCCTCGATCACGGCGCGCCCGATCGGTGCGGCAAGCGCACCCCCGGTCGCCGATGTACTGCCGTCTGCCGTTCCCTCTACGAGCACCGCTACGGCCACCTTCGGAGCCTTCGCGGGTGCGAACGCGATGTACCACGCGTGCGGTGGTGTGTGGCGGGGGTCGGTGCCGTGTTCTGCGGTACCAGTCTTGGATGCGATCTGCACGCCGGGGATCGCCCCTTTCTGCTGTGTCACATTTTCGGCGCCGACCATCAACTCAGTCAGCTTAGCCGCGACCTGCGGGGACACCGCACGGCGCTGTTGATGCGGCGCGGTCGTGCTGATGTTGGCCAGGTCCGGTCCCTGCAGGCTGTCGACCAGATAGGGCTGCATGGTGATGCCGGCATTGGCGATGGTAGCCGCAACGGCCGCGTTCTCCAGCGGCGTCAATGCCACGTCCTTCTGCCCGATGCTCGACATGCCGAGCGCGGCGGCGTCGGAAATGGGCCCGAGGGTCGACTCGGCGACCTGCAGCGGCGTCGGCTCCGGGACGGTGTCCAGCCCGAACGATCGAGCCATGCTGCGCAGTGCGTCGGTTCCGTTGAGCAGGCCCAGCTGGACGAACGCGGTGTTGCAGGACCGGGCGAAAGCCTCACGCAGCGTGACGGTTTCGGCGTCCACGCACGGCTTGCCGCCGTAGTTCTCCAGGCTCGCGGTGCTGTCGGGTAGCGGAATCGACGCCGACGCGGTCAGCGGGTCGTCCTCGCTGGCGCCGTTCTGCAGGGCCGCTGCCGTGGTGATCACCTTGAAGGTCGACCCAGGTGGATACGTCTGCGAGATGGCGCGGTTGATCATCGGCGAGTGGGGGTCGTCGCGGAGCTGCTGCCACGTCTTGGCCTGCTGGTCGGCGTCGTGCGAGGCGAGCTGGTTGGCGTCGAACGACGGCGACGACACCATCGCGAGGATCTTGCCGGTCGAGGGCTCCAGCGCGACCACCGCGCCGCGGCAGGGTCCGTTGCAGCCCTGCTGCATCGCATCCCAACCGGCCTGCTGGATGCGGGGGCTGATGGTGGTGTTCACCGTGCCGCCGCGAGGATCGCGGCCGGTGAAGAAGTCGGCCAGCCGCCGACCGAACAGTCGCTGGTCGGATCCGTTGAGCAGGGGGTCTTCGGCACGCTCGAGGCCGGTGCTGGAGTAGCGCAGCGAATAGAAGCCGGTAATGGGCGCGTACACCGCGGGATTGGGATATACCCGCAGGAAGCGGAAGCGGCCGTCGGTGGCCACCGAGTAGGCGAGCAGCTGGCCGCCCGCGGTGATCTGCCCGCGCTGCCGGGAGTACTCGTCCATCAGGACACGTTGATTGCGCGGGTCGGAGCGCAGCCCGTCGGCGGTGAACACCTGGGTGAGCGTGGCGTTGAACAGCAGCAGCACGATCAACGCCATCACGCTCATCGATATCCGGCGCAGCGAGGTGTTCATACCTTTTCAATCACCTCGGTGTGGGCGCCGGCGATCGGAGTGGTGTTGCGCGGCTTGGTCCTAAACGGGCGACGCGCGGCATGGGAAATGCGCACCAGGATCGCCAGCAGGACATAGTTGGCCACCAGCGACGAGCCGCCGTAGGACAGCCACGGGGTGGTCAGTCCGGTGAGCGGAATGAGGTTGGTGACGCCACCGACGACGATGAACAGCTGGATCGCCAGCGCCGAGGCCAACCCGGCCGCCAACAACTTGCCGAAACTGTCCCGCACCGCGATCGCGGTGCGCATCCCGCGGATGATCACGATGGTGTACAGCATCAGCACGCCGGCGAGCCCGACCAGTCCGAGCTCTTCGCCGAACGCCGCGGTGATGAAATCCGTTGCGGCAGCAGGAACCGTGTCCGGCTGGCCATTACCCAGGCCGGTACCGAAGACGCCCCCGGTCGCGAAACTGAACAGTGACTGCACGATCTGATAGCCGGCGCCGTCGGGGTCGGCGAACGGGTCGAGCCAGGTCTCCACCCGGACCCGGACATGGGCGAACGCGAAGTACGCCAACACACTTCCGAACGCGAACAATGCCAGCCCGAGCACCACCCAGCTGAAGCGTTGGGTAGCCAGGTAGACCACCACGAGGAACGACGCATATAGCAAAAGCGAAGTGCCCAAGTCCTTTTCGAAGACCATGACAGCGATCGACGCCGTCCACGCGGCGAGCAGCGGGGCCAGGTCGCGCGGCCGTGGCAGATCCATCCCCAGCACGTGCTTGCCGGCGCTGGTGAACAGCCCGCGCTTAGCTACCAGGACGGCGGAAAAGAAGATCAACAGCAGGATTTTGGAGAACTCGGCGGGCTGAATCGAGAAGCCCGGCAATCGAATCCAGATCTTCGCGCCGTTCTGCTCGGACAGCGATTTCGGCAGCAGCGCAGGGATGGCCAAGATGATCAGACCGGTCAGCCCGCTCACGTAACCGTAACGCGCGAGCTGGCGGTGGTCCTTCAGCGAGATCACCACGGCGGCAAAGGCTCCCACGCCGAACAGCGTCCACAAGATCTGTGGGTTGGTGACGGTGCGGCCAGTCGCGGCCAGCCGCTCGTCGAGATCCAACCGGTGAATCATCACCAGACCCAGTCCGTTGAGCAGCGCCACGACCGGCAGCAACAGGGGGTCGGCGTACGGCGCATAGCGTCGGATCGCCAGATGCGCGAGCGCGAACACCACCAGGAAACCCACCGCGTAGTTCAGCAGCTGCCAGCTGACGGCACGTTCCTGGTTGGCCTGCACGATCGCGAACGCCGCGGCGGTGATCACCGTGGCGAAACACAGCAACAGCAGCTCGGCATTGCGCCGGTTCGGCAACGAGGGTGTGACAGTGACAGGCGGCTGCGGCTGCGTCGTCATTCCGGAGTCCGGCAGTCGGTGCCCGGCTGGGGTGGCGGCGGGGAGAGCGCGGTGACGGTGGGTGCGGTCGGCGATGGAGTGGCCGAAGGCTTTTGGGGGACAGACGTTTCCGCGCTCGGCGTGGGTGAGGGTGCGGTAGGTGGCGCTGAGGTCGTGGACGGCGCCTGGGCGCGGGCTAGCGGACACAACGGCAAGAGTGATTCGGTGGCCAGCCGGCGCAGTTGCGCATTGGCCTGGTCCAGCGTGCCGGCGGGAAGTCCCGCCGCTACTTGCGCGCGCGCCGACTCGGCGAGGTCGGACGGCTTCATCAGCCGGCAGTCGTGATTGCCGGAGGCGGTGCCGAAGCGGATCACCGACAATTCGTTGCGGCTGTTCAGGCAACCCTGCGAATACGGTTGGTGCAGGGGGACACCCAGGATGGAGACCTGGATGCCCTGCATGATCGAGACCGCACCGGCATAGTCGGTGACGTAGTAGTAGCTGCGGATTACCGTCCGGCCGATGGCGAGTGCCGCGAGCACCAGCAAGATCGCAAGCGCGAGCCCGATCAGCATCCGCCGTCGTGACCGCCGACCGGGCGGAGCCGTATCGATTTGGGGTGGAACACGTTTGGCAACTTCTTGGCGCGGCGTGAGGGCCGACGCGCGGGCGGCCGAAGTGTTGGGTCGGGTCAGCTGGTCGTGGACATCGGCGTCGCCGGACACCGCGCCGGCGATGATCGGCTGGGTGGGACCGTAGTCGACGTCGACGACGTCGGCGACCACCACGGTGACGTTGTCGGGGCCACCGCCGCGTAGTGCCAGTTCGATCAGCCGGTCGGCGCTGTCGGTGACGTCGGGAATCTTGAGGGCATCGAGGATCGTCTCGTCGCTCACCGGATCGGAAAGCCCGTCTGAGCAAAGCAGATAACGATCGCCGAGCCGGACCTCGCGCATCGTCAGGGTGGGCTCGACCTCATGGCCGGTCAGCGCGCGCATGATCAGCGACCGCTGCGGGTGGCTGTGCGCTTCTTCCTTGGTGATCCGGCCTTCGTCGACCAGGGTCTGGACGAAGGTGTCGTCCTTGGTGATCTGGGTCAGCTCGCCGTCGCGCAGCAGATAGCCCCGCGAGTCGCCGATATGCACCAGCCCAATTCGATTGCCGGCGAACAGGATTGCGGTCAGCGTGGTGCCCATGCCTTCGAGGTCGGGCTCCATCTCGACCTGCGCTGCGATCGCCGAGTTCCCCGAGTGGACGGCCGAGTCGAGGCTGGCGAGCAGATCGCCACCGGGCTCGTCGTCGTCGAGATGGGCCAGCGCGGCAATCACCAACTGCGAGGCGACTTCACCGGCCGCGTGCCCGCCCATGCCGTCGGCGAGCGCCAGCAGGCGCGCACCGGCGTACACCGAGTCTTCGTTGTTCGACCGAACCAAGCCGACATCGCTGCGCGCTGCATAGCGCAAGACCAAAGTCACGGGCGCAACTCAATCACCGTTTTGCCGATACTCACCGGCGTGCCAATGGGAACCCGTACCGCCGTCGTCACTTTCGCCCTGTCGAGGTATGTACCGTTGGTCGATCCTAGATCTTCGACGTACCATTCCGAGCCTCGCTGGGAAAGCCGCGCGTGCCGCGTCGACGCGTAGTCGTCGTTGAGTACCAACGTAGAGTCGTCGGCTCGACCGATCAGCACCGGCTGCCCGCTCAAGGTGATGCGCGCGCCGGACAGCGCCCCTTCGGTCACTACGAGATAGCGCGCCGCATTCCCTCGTTGCCGCGACGGCAACAGCGTCCCGCGCAACGTCAAACCCCGCCGCACCATCACCGCGCCGGTCGGTGCGTAGATGTCGGTGCGCAGAATCCGCAGCACCGACCAGATGAACAACCACAGCAGCATCAAGAAGCCGGCGCGCGTCAGTTGCAGTACGAGTCCCTGCATCTGGCGTCCTCTCCGTCCTGGTGCCGCGTGCCTCATGTGCCCGGATTTAGCAACGTCACGATACTTGGACGGTGGTCGACGCGGGGTGAAGCTGGATGGCTGCGCGACCTATCGGCTCAATGGATATGGACGACGATCTCCGAGTGCCCGAGCCGGATCACATCGCCGTCGGCCAGCTGCCATTCCTGGACAGGCGCGTTGTTGACGGTCGTCCCGTTGGTGGAGTTGAGATCGGACAGCAGCGCAACATGGCCGTCCCAGCGAATCTCTAAGTGGCGGCGCGACACACCGGTGTCCGGCAGTCGGAACTGCGCGTCCTGACCGCGGCCGATGACGTTGGGTCCTTCGCGCAACTGGTAGGTGCGTCCACTGCCGTCATCGAGCTGCAGCGTGACCGCCGAACCGGCGGCCGCGTAACCACCCTGGCCGTAACCGCCCTGGCCATAGCCACTGGGTTCGGCGGGCTGGCCGTAATCGGGCTCCCCGTAGCCACCGCTCGGAGCGGCGTACGACTGGCCGTAGTCCTGCCGGCCGTAGTCCGCCTGCTGGCCGTAGTCCTGATGGCCGTAGCCGCCGCGCTGGTCGTAGCCCGGGTCGTAACCGCCGCCGTGTTCGGGGTAGCCGCCGCGCTGGTCCGGTGCGCCGTAGCCGCCGTCTTCGTGGCGGGCCGGTCCGCGGCCGTAGTCGGCGTATTCGTCGTAGCCCTGGCCGCCGGCCGGCTGTCCGTAGCCACCCTGGCCGTACCCCGCGTCTTGGCGCTGACCGCCGCCGTAGCCGCCCTGGTCGTACCCGCCGCGCTGCTGGCCGTAGCCGCCCTGGTCGTAGCCGCCGCGCTGGTCGGGGTAGCCGCCGCGCTGGTCGTAGCCCTGGTCCGGGTAGCCGCCGCGCTGCTCGGGAGCACCGTAGCCACCGTGCTCGGGGTAGCCGCCGCGCTGGTCGTAGCCCTGCTCGGGGTAGCCGCCGCGCTGCTCGGGAGCACCGTAACCGCCCTGGTCGTAACCGCGCTGTTCGGGATAGCCGCCCGGCTCGGGTTGGTAGCCAGCCCGCGGGTCCGGCGCGGCATGGGGGTCCTCGTGGGGGCGCGCGTACGGGTCGTCGTAGTAGTCGTCGCCGGGCCGGCCCTGCCCTTGGCCACCGCCGTAGCTCGAATTCTCGGTCATTGCTGGTACTCCTGGTTCTGCGTTGAACGCACGGTCTGATTGTGGCGGGACGAGCTCGCCGGCGCGTGGCCGGGGCTCCACGTCGGGGTTGACAGCACCGCGGGTGCGGAACTGGCCGGTGTGCAGGTTCGCCGATCGCTCGAACCGGACAACCACGTCACCATATGTTTGCCACCCCTGTTCGCCGATGTATCCCGCCAAATGCTTAGCGAAAGTCTCCGAAGTGAGGTCCGGGTCGGCGCCCACTTTCTGGTAGTCGTGCATACCGAGGGTAATGATGTATTCGTTCGGAGCCAAAAGGCGATTGCCTGCGACGGGACGGATCCCCTCCCCGGCTTCCCGCCGCAGCATCGCCTCAATCTCGTGCGAAACGATTGAGCCGCCGAACACGCGGGCAAAAGCATCGCCGACGGAGACCTCGAGTTTGCGCTCGATACGTTGAACTAGCCCCCTCTGGCTGCTCATGTCCCTGTCCTCGTGTGTGAAGCGGCGTACGGCCGGATTCCGGCGTGTCGCATTACGCGTGTCGTAGTCAGCATGCTATCCGGCAAGCGCAGCGCAGTGGCACCTCCGGAACTCTGAGAATCGCATCGCGCCAGGTCAAACCGCAGCAGTGCCCGGTCGTGCGGTTTGGAGATGCCAGCCCCTACAGTGGTAGGCTCCACCGGTTGTTTTAGGGCGAGTGGCGGAATGGCAGACGCGCTGGCTTCAGGTGCCAGTGTCCTTCGGGACGTGGGGGTTCAAGTCCCCCTTCGCCCACAAATTGCAGTGCTGACAAGCCGAGCGGTACAAGGCCACGAACTCGAAAGAGGGCGTGGCCTTTGTGCTTTGGCGCGGTTTTTACACTCGAACGGTGAGCAAGGACGCTTCGCTGGCCGCTGACGATGCCTTGCGGCGACGACGGCACAAGATCGATCTCGACAATGCGATCAAGAACTGCCGGCGCTGCGACGGCATGAACATCGCTCAGGTCACCGCGTCGGCGCCCGGCCACGGCTCGTTGGACTCACCGGTAGCGCTCGTCGGGCAGAGCCTCTGCGAGAAATGCATGGAGACTCAGGTTCCGTTCACTGGCGGAAGCGGTGAGTTGATCGACGAGGCGATCAAGCGTGCCGGCCACGACAAAGTGGATGTCTTCATCAGCAACGTGGTGCACTGCCATCCGCCGAAGAATCGGCCGTCCCACGAGCATGAGATCGTCAACTGCTCGCCATTCCTGCACCGCGAACTCGAGATCGTCCGGCCGCGGCTGGTGATCACGCTGGGCCGCGACGCTGAACGCGTGGTCACTTTCTTCTACCCGGGCGCGCGGGCGTCGACGCTGCCTTTCGAGCCTCCGCGCGGGCGGCTCCCGAAGGATCTCCCTTTCCTCGTCACCGCGAAGCACCCGTCCTGGATCAAGCGACATCATGACGAGCGCATGGAGGAGCAGTACGTCTCTGGCCTGGCCGCGGCCATCCGGTGGAGTTTTACGCGCTAACGGAGCCCGCGCACAACCGGCGACCATGAGCTTTAACGGTCAATCATCAGCCCCAACCGGTTTACTCGCACTACAACGATGTTGTGCACGACAGCAATTTCGTCAGTTTCCACGTCGTCTCGCCAGATCGGTCCAGTTTCTGTACCCCGGTAGAGGTCGTCGTTTATCCGCTGCAACGTTCCAGTCCACTTATCGACCTCGATAACCAGCTCTTCTTCGCCGTTCTGATCGACTGAGTGTCGCCAACGTCCTCGCCACGGCTCCCGCGAACCTTCGGTCGAAAACATTCCGCGCTCGGTGACGACGCCGTTGGGCAGAGTCTCTATGAGGAACATTCGGCCGGCTTGATCGTCATCGAGATCGCCCACGAGCTTTACCCAGACGCCCTCGGCAGACGAGCGCGTTCGCGAAGGCGAAGTTACTAACCGGACGATGGAACGCTCGACGTCCGCGTATAACTCCGGCCTGCTCCGTAGGCTTTCGAGAACGCCCACCACGCTGCGCCGCGTTTCGCTATCACCAGATTGCGCAAGGGGTTCGACCGTCCGCAAGATCTCGCGCTGCTGTTCATGGTCAAGATTTTCCGGTTTAGAGATCAGGTCGATAATCGCGACAAGTTCGTGTGTTGGTGCTTCGGGCGCGGCTGGCAGTGGCTTAGGCAGGGAGGGCGCCGGGTCCATTGTGTTGAGAGCACCAGCCAACTGGAGGGCAACGCGATCTCTCGCAGTGGGCTCCCCATAGTCAATGAAATGCCGCAGAGCAATTCGACTCGGCAATGTGTTCGCCGCGAGCGGTTGGATCAATACGGGTAGAATCGGTTTGCTGAGTGACTCTGCCCAGTCGAGTTCTCGCTCACACGCGGTGGATTTCAACGACTCTTCTGAGACGACAGCAATGAATGTGTCGCAGCCTGCAATGTTGTCGAGTATTTCGTCCCACCACCGCTGCCCGCCGCGCAAGGACGTGTCCATCCAAGCTTCATAGCCCGTAGTCTGCAGGTGCTCCACGAGTTGGTCGACATCGTGTTTGTTGGACCGCGCGTACGAGATGAAAACCTTGCGCATGGGCATGCTCCTTGGAGGCGGACCGGGGGGATCGACCAACATTATGAAAAGCGTTGTCCCAGAATGCACCGAAGCATCGAAGTAGTCGGTAATGGTCCGAACGTGCTATGCGAAGGTACTGGACGGCATGGTGCGGGACTTGACCGACGCGCAGATGGTCAGTGAGGCTGCCGCGGCAAATCAACCGGTGAACCTTGACCGCATTGCCGAGATACGCAGGATCGTGCGGCAGACATTAGATGATGAGCTCGCTACCAAGTCGGAGGCCGAGATGCAGGCAGGGCCGTACAGAGAGTTGCTGAATTACGAACGCTCCCCCGGTCTTGCGCAGCGCGTCACAACACGATTGAAGCAACTCCAACAACTCGACCCGATCGTTAAGCTCACTCCGTTAGGCGACGTCCGCCTCGGTGCGAACGATGCTTCGCGACCCGAGATGCCCGAGCAAGTGTGTCCGGACTGCTTCTTAATGCATAACGGCGACTGCTACTAGCGGAGCCACGGGCACAAGATGCGGCTCCCCTGTGTTGGCATGGGGCATGAAGATTCGCTTCGGAATCAGCCTTGGCTTGAATACGCCCGCCGATCAACTCGGGCCGATTGTCGACCATCTCGAGTCACGCGGGGTCGACTCGCTGTGGTTCTCCGAGCTGGTCTACTCCCCTGCCGTTGATCCGATGATCGGCATGGCCTACGCGCTGTCGCGAACTCAGCGGTTGAAGGTCGGCACGTCGGTCGCGGTGCTGCCCGGCCGGCACCCGGTGCTAGTCGCCAAGCAGCTTGCATCACTTGCCGCGCTCGCACCCAAGCGGGTGCTGCCGGCCTTTGGCCTCCAGTCGGCCATTCCCGCCGAGCGCGAGGTGTTCACCGTGCCCGACGGCAAGCGCGGCGCGGTGTTCGACGAATCGCTGCGGATCCTGCGCGCGGTCCTGTCCGAGGAGTCGGCCAGCTATGACGGCCAGTACTTCTCGGTGACGGCGGCGGCGGTCGCGCCCCGGCCCGATCCCCCGCTCGATATCTGGCTGGGCGGCTCGGCGCCGGCGGCATTTCGGCGCATCGGCAAGCTCGCCGACGGGTGGCTGGGCAGCTTCCTCACCCCCGACGAGGCGCGTGCGGGCCGCGAGGCAATCGAACGCGCCGCCGCGGAAGCGGGCCGACAGATCGAGCCCGACCACTTCGGCATCTCGCTCGCGGTCGCCAACGGCGAGTTGCCGCCGGAATTGGCCGCCGCGGTGCGGCACCGCCGCCCGGACGTCGACCCCGCCGAACTCGTTGCCGCCGACTGGGATCAGCTGCACCGCCAACTCGACGGCTACGTGAAAGCGGGGCTAACGAAATTCGTTATCCGCCAAGCACATACAGACCCAGTCGTCGACTTCATCGACAGGTTCGTCGCCGAGCTGGCCGGCCGGGAGAACTAAAGCGTCTCGACCCAGCGCA
>NZ_LZLV01000008.1 GCF_001673405.1 Mycobacterium sp. 1245111.1
CTGAAGTGAGTCGAGGTCGATCCGGCCGTCGTCGGTGACCTCGTAGTAGCGCAATGTGGCCCCGGTCCGCCGCGCCAGTTCGTGCCACGGGACGAGGTTGGCGTGGTGTTCGAGTTCGGTCGTGACGATGACGTCGCCGGGCCCAACTGCGCCGTCGAAGCGGTTGTCCCCCAACACGTATGACACCAGGTTGAGCGCTTCGGTGGCGTTCTTGGTGAACACCAGATCGTCGGGGCCCGCGCCGACGAATGCGGCGATGTCGGCACGACCCTGCTCGTAGGCGTCGGTAGCCTCTTCCATCAGCTGGTGCGCGCCGCGGTGCACGGCACCGTTGGAGGTGAGCAGGAATTCGCGTTCGGCGTCGAGTACCTGGACCGGCCGCTGCGACGTTGCGCCGGAATCCAAATACGCCAACTGATTTCCGCCGCGCATGACGCGCTTGAGGATCGGGAAGTCGGCGCGGATCGCGGCGACGTCCAAGGGCGTGACGGAATTGCTCACGGTCAAGCTCCGGAAGCCGCCGGCTGTGTGAAGCGGACGTAGCCGTTTTCTTCGAGTTCGTCGGCAAGCTCCGGGCCGCCGGACTCGATGATCCGGCCACCGACGAAGACATGCACGAACTGCGGTTGGATGTAGCGAAGGATCCGGGTGTAGTGCGTGATCAGCAGGATGCCGCCGTGCTCGGCTTCGGCGTAGCGGTTGACGCCCTCGCTGACCACCCGCAGCGCGTCGACGTCCAGACCGGAGTCGGTCTCGTCGAGGATGGCGATCTTGGGCTTCAGCAGTCCCAATTGCAGGATCTCGTGGCGCTTCTTCTCACCGCCGGAAAAACCCTCGTTGACACTGCGTTCGCCGAAGGCCTGGTCGATGTCCAGCTCCGCCATGGCGCCCTTGACCTCTTTGACCCAGTGCCGCAGCTTGGGCGCCTCGCCGCGGACGGCGGTCGCGGCCGAGCGCAGGAAGTTCGACATCGAGACACCGGGGACCTCGACCGGGTACTGCATGGCCAGAAACAGGCCGGCGCGGGCGCGCTCGTCGACGCTCATGGCCAGGACGTCCTGCCCGTCGAGGGTGATCGAGCCCGACGTGACGCGGTATTTCGGGTGGCCGGCGATCGCGTAGGACAGCGTCGACTTGCCAGATCCGTTGGGGCCCATCACCGCGTGGGTTTCGCCCGAGCGGATCGTCAAGTCGACGCCGTTGAGGATGACGATCTCGTCGCCGTCGGCGGCGTTCTCGACGCTGACGTGAAGGTCCTTGATTTCCAGGGTTGTCATGAGGAAGTGATTCTCGATTCGGTAATGGCCAGTTCGTGTTCGATGGCGTTGGTCAGGCGTTCACGTATTTCGGGGACCGCGATCTTGGCGATGATCTCGTTGAAGAAGCCGCGCACCACCAACCGGCGGGCCTGCTCTTCCGGGATGCCTCGGGCACGTAGATAGAACAGTTGCTCGTCGTCGAATCTTCCGGTGGCACTGGCGTGCCCGGCGCCCACGATCTCACCGGTCTCGATCTCCAGGTTGGGCACCGAGTCGGCGCGCGCGCCGTCGGTGAGCACCAGGTTGCGGTTGACCTCGAAGGTGTCGGTGCCGGTGGCCTCGGCGCGGATCAACACGTCGCCGATCCACACGGTGTGCGCGTCCGGGCGCTTCGAGTCCGGATCCCCTTGCAGCGCGCCTTTGTACAGCACGTTGGATTTGCAGTCCGGCTGAGCGTGGTCGATCAGCAACCGCGACTCGAGGTGCTGGCCGTCGTCGGCGAAGTACAGGCCGAGCAACTCGGCGTCACCGCCGGGCGCACCGAATCGCACGTTACCGGTCATCCGCACCACGTCGCCGCCCAGCGTGATCGCCACGTGGCGCAGCAGCGCATCCTTACCCAGCCGGGCGTGCTGCGCGCTGACATGCACTGCGTCGTCGGCCCAGTCGGCGATCCAGACCACCGTGAGCCGCGCGGCGTCGTCGACGACGAATTCGAGGTTGTCGGCATATATTCCGCTGCCGCGCTGGTCGATCACCACGACCGCCTCGGCCAGCTCTTCGACCCTCACCTGGAGATGGCCGTAAGCGACGGCTCCCGCTCCGGGACCTTCGACGGCGATCTCGATCGGCTCGGCAACCTGCGTGTCGCGGGCCACGGTGACCACGTTCGCGGCGTTGAACGACGAAAAGGCTTGCGCGGCAACCCGGTCGGCGGGCACACCGGCCTGCCCGAGCCGCTCGTCACCGCGACGCACGGTCTCCACCCGCACGCCGGGCCGCTCGCTAACCGTGATCTTCGCGCTCGCGGTGGCGTGCGCCGAGCCGTCGTGCAGCCCGTGTAGCCGCTTCAGCGGGGTGAACCGCCAGATCTCGTCCCGTCCACCCGGAACCTCGAAAGCGTCGACGTCGAACGACGAGAACAGCTCACCCTTGTTGGCAGCGGCGAGGGCCGAACCCTCAACCGCTTCAGTCAATCCCGTCACTAGCCGACCGCGCCTTCCATCTGCAGCTCGATCAGCCGGTTGAGCTCCAGGGCGTACTCCATCGGGAGTTCCTTGGCGATCGGCTCGACGAAGCCGCGTACCACCATCGCCATCGCCTCGTCCTCGGTCAGCCCGCGGCTCATCAGGTAGAACAACTGGTTGTCGCTGACCTTGGACACGGTGGCCTCGTGGCCCATCGTGACGTCGTCCTCGCGGATGTCGACGTAAGGGTAGGTGTCGCTGCGACTGATCGTATCCACCAGCAGCGCATCGCATTTCACGCTGGACCGCGATCCGTGCGAACCCTTGTTCACCTGGACCAGGCCGCGGTAGGAGGCGCGACCACCGCCGCGGGCGACCGACTTGGACACGATGTTGCTCGAGGTGTGGGGCGCCAGGTGCAGCATCTTCGCGCCGGTGTCCTGGTGCTGGCCCTCGCCGGCGAACGCGACCGAAAGCACTTCGCCCTTGGCGTATTCACCGGTCATCCAGACCGCCGGGTACTTCATCGTGACCTTGGATCCGATGTTGCCGTCGACCCATTCCATGGTCGCGCCCGCCTCGGCCCGGGCCCGCTTGGTGACCAGGTTGTAGACGTTGTTCGACCAGTTCTGGATCGTGGTGTAACGGCAACGGCCACCGGGCTTCACGATGATCTCGACCACCGCGGAGTGCAGCGAGTCGCTCTTGTAGATCGGCGCGGTACAGCCCTCGACGTAGTGCACATAGGCGTCCTCGTCGACGATGATCAACGTCCGCTCGAACTGGCCCATGTTCTCGGTGTTGATCCGGAAGTAGGCCTGCAGCGGGATGTCGACATGCACGCCCGGCGGGACGTAGATGAACGAACCACCGCTCCACACAGCGGAATTCAGCGCCGAGAACTTGTTGTCACCGGCCGGGATCACGGTGCCGAAGTACTGCTGGAAGATCTCCGGGTGCTCGCGCAGACCGGAGTCGGTGTCCAGGAAGATCACGCCCTGGGCCTCGAGGTCCTCACGGATCGAGTGGTAAACCACCTCTGACTCGTATTGCGCCGCAACGCCTGAGACCAATCGCTGCTTCTCGGCCTCCGGGATGCCGAGCTTGTCGTAGGTGTTGCGGATGTCCTCGGGCAGATCGTCCCACGTGGCTGCCTGCTTCTCGCTGGAACGCACGAAGTACTTGATGTTGTCGAAGTCGATGCCCTCCAGGTTGGACCCCCAGTTCGGCATCGGCTTGCGCTCGAAGATGCGCAGCGCCTTGAGCCGGTGCTCGAGCATCCATTCCGGCTCGTTCTTCTTGGCCGAGATGTCGCGGACCACGGCCTCCGACAGCCCGCGCTGCGCGCTGGCACCGGCCACGTCGGAGTCCGACCAGCCGTAGCCGTAGCGGCCCAGCGAGGCGATCGTCTCCTCCTGGGTCAGCGTCTCGGGCACAGCCGTCTTGGCGGCCTCCGGGGTGAGGGTCATAACGACACTCCTTTGGTGCTCGTGGTGGCTTCGGCGCGGGCTGTGCGCCGAAGTTCAGTCGGTTTGGTGTCCGCCGCAGCGAGCGGGACGTGGGTGGTGCAGGCGCAATCGCCGTTGACGATGGTCGCCAGCCGCTGCACGTGGGTACCGAGTACCTCCGCGATCGCCTGCTGCTCGGTTTCGCACAGCTCCGGGAATTCCTCGGCGACGTGCGACACCGGACAATGATGCTGACAGATCTGCACACCGTGGATCGGACCGCCCACCTGTGTGGTGGTCGCGACGTAGCCGGCCTTGGATAAGGCGCCGGCGATTCGCTCGGCGGTGGCCTCGATCTCCTCGTCGGTATCCGCGCCGGCTGCCTCGACCCCGGACAGGATCGAGTCGATGCGCTGCCGGGCAAAGCTGCGGACCGCCTCTTCGCCGCCGATCTCCCGAAGTTGGCGCATGGCCGCGGACGCCAGATCGTCGTAGCTGTGGCCCAGCTTCGCGCGCCCGGTGGCGGTCAGCCGGTACCGCTTGGCCGGGCGTCCCCGTCCGGCTTGCTGCCACGGCGCTGCGGGAGCCGACTCGGCGTCACCCATGTCGATCAGCGCGTCGAGGTGACGACGGACCCCGGCCGCAGACAATCCGAGTTGCTCGCCGATCTGCCCGGCGGTGATAGACCCGGACTCCAGCAGCAGCCGCACCACGGCGCTGCGGGTCTGACCGTCGTGCGTCGCGGCAGCCGCTGCTGCTTCGGCGCTGGAGACGGAGGGCGGGAATTTCACAACACCAGTGTGACGCAATTCCGAGGACGGGTCCAGCAAGGCTACCCTCTGCCGTGGTTGCGCTGGTCACACCTGACCAGTTCGGCGGCACCCCGGTGGCGGTTTACGCTGCTCTGATGGCAGACCGCCACCACTCGCTGAGTTCCTCGATCGCCAGCCTGCACGGCGACGAGATGACGGTGGGCCAGCCGCTTAACGAAGCCGAGGAACGCGCGCTTCGTCGCACCCGGGTCTTCGGCGCGACCGGCACGGTGCTGATGGGCATCGGAGCGCTCGGAGCCGGCGCCCGGCCCGTGGTCCAGGACCCGACGTTCGGCGTGCGGTTGCTCAATCTGCCGTCCCGAATCCAGACGGTGTCGCTGACCATGACCACGAGCGGGGCCACGATGATGGCCCTGGCCTGGCTGATGCTGGGCCGGTTCGCGCTCGGCAAGCGGCGGATGTCGCGCGGCGAACTGGATCGCACGCTGCTGCTCTGGGTGCTGCCGCTGTTGATCGCGCCGCCGATGTTCAGCAAGGACGTCTACTCCTACCTGGCGCAGAGCCAGATCGCGCGGCTGGGCCTCGACCCGTATCGGGTGGGGCCGGCGACCGGTCTGGGGCTCGGTCACGTCTTCACGTTGTCAGTGCCGAGCCTGTGGCGCGAGACCCCGGCCCCCTACGGGCCGCTGTTCTTGTGGATCGGCCGCGGCATTTCCGCGCTGACCGGCGAGAACATCGTCGCGGCGGTGCTCTGTCACCGGCTGGTGGTGCTGCTCGGGGTGGGCCTGATCGTGTGGGCGACACCGCGGCTGGCCCGCCGCTGCGGGGTGGCCGAAGTCACCGCGCTGTGGCTGGGAGCGGCCAACCCGTTGCTGATCATGCATCTGGTAGCCGGCATCCATAACGAGGCCCCGATGATGGGGCTGATGCTGACCGGCACCGAACTGGCCCTACGCGGCCTGGAGACCGGGGCCTCCGCCCGCCCGCTGTGGCCACGACCGTGGCCGCGCGCCAGCGGCGACCGCGCCGACTGGGCGCCGCTGGGCATGCTGCTGGCCGGCTCGGTCCTGATCGTGCTGTCGTCACAGATCAAGCTCCCGTCGCTGCTGGCACTGGGATTCGTGACAATGGCGCTGGCCCGGCGTTACGGCGGCGGCTTCAAGGCGTTCGTTCTGACCGGCGCGCTGATGAGCGGACTGTCTCTGGCCGTGATGGCCGCCGTCGGATGGGCCAGCCGACTCGGCTTCGGCTGGATCTACACGCTGGGTACCGCGAACGTGGTCCGCAGTTGGATGTCGCCGCCCACGCTGATCGCGCTAGGCACCGGGCAGGTCGGCATCCTGCTGGGTCTGGGCGATCACACCACCGCTGTGTTGTCGCTAACCCGTGGCATCGGCGTACTGATCATCGCGGTGCTGGTCGCCTGGTTGCTGGTGGCCGTGCTGCGCGGCCGGCTGCATCCGGTCGGCGGGCTCGGGGTCGCGCTGGGTGGTTGCGTTCTGCTGTTTCCGGTGGTGCAGCCGTGGTACCTGCTCTGGGCGATCATCCCGCTGGCGGCGTGGGCGACGAGGCCGGGCTTCCGGATCGCGGTCATCGTGGTGACGATCGTCATCGGCGTCTTCGGGCCGACAGCCAACGGCGACCGATTTGCGTTGTTCCAGATCGTGGACGCCACGGTGGCCAGCACGGTCGTCGTGCTGCTGCTGATCGCGGTGACCTACGACCGGCTGCCGTGGCGGCCGCTGCCCAACGGTAAGCCCGCCGCCGACGCAGCCGACCAGGATTCGCCGCCCGACGGCCAGACCCCGCGACCCGATCCGCTGCCCGGCGCTTACGCTAAATCGTCGTGAGCCCCGCTTCCGATATCCCCGTGCGGCTGCGCGGGGTGTGCAAGCAGTACGGCTCGACCACCGCCGTGTCCCAGCTGGATCTCGAGGTACACGCCGCCGAGGTGCTGGCGCTGCTCGGCCCCAACGGCGCGGGCAAGACCACGACGGTCGAGATGTGCGAAGGCTTCATCCGGCCCGACGCCGGCACCGTCGAAGTGCTCGGTCTGGATCCGATCGCAGACAACGCCCGGCTGCGGCCGCGCATCGGCGTGATGTTGCAGGGCGGCGGCGGCTATCCCGCGGCCCGCGCCGGCGAGATGCTGAACCTGGTGGCCTCGTACGCCGCCGATCCGCTGGACCCGCAGTGGCTGCTGGCCACCCTGGGTCTGACGGACGCGGCCCGCACCACGTACCGCCGGCTCTCCGGCGGGCAGCAGCAGCGGCTCGCGCTGGCTTGCGCGCTGGTCGGCCGCCCCGAGTTGGTCTTCCTCGACGAGCCGACCGCGGGGATGGATGCGCAGGCCCGAATCCTGGTGTGGGAGTTGATCGATGCGCTGCGCCGCGACGGCGTAACGGTCGTGCTGACCACCCACCAACTCAAGGAGGCCGAGGAGCTGGCCGACCGGCTGGTGATCATCGACCATGGGGTGACGGTGGCGTCCGGGACACCGGCGGAGTTGACCCGCAGCGGCGCCAAGGGGCAACTCCGGTTCAGCGCTCCCCCACGCCTCGACCTTTCGCTGCTGGTGGCGGCGTTGCCCGAGAATTACCACGCCGTCGAGGCGACACCGGGCGAGTATCTGGTCGAGGGGCCGATCGATCCGCAGGTGCTGGCCACGGTCACCGCCTGGTGCGCCCAGATCAATGTGCTGGCCACCGATCTGCGGGTGGAGCAGCGCAGCCTGGAGGATGTATTTCTCGAGCTGACCGGCCGGGAGTTACGCGCATGACCCGCGCGGACGACGATGCAGACCGCAGCTACGCTGAGGAGTGGCACATATGACCGAAAGCCATTTCACTGCAGGCACTTTCGCGCCCAACCCGCGGCCCGCCGCGGTGCCGAAGATGCTGGCCGCGCAGTTCGGTCTGGAGTTGAAGCTGCTGCTGCGTAACGGCGAGCAACTGCTGCTGACCATGTTCATCCCGATCACGTTGCTGATCGGATTGACGCTGTTGCCGTTCGGGTCGTTCGGCGACAACCGCGCCGCCACGTTCGTCCCGGTGATCATGGCGCTGGCGGTGATCTCGACCGCGTTCACCGGCCAGGCCATCGCAGTCGCGTTCGATCGCCGCTATGGCGCACTCAAACGACTGGGCGCGACGGCGCTGCCGGTGTGGGGCATCATCGCCGGCAAATCCGCAGCGGTCGTGACCGTCGTCTTCCTGCAGTCAATCATCTTGGGGGCCATCGGCTTTGCGCTCGGATGGCGTCCGCATCCACTCGGCCTGGCGTTGGGCGCGGCGGTGATAGCGCTGGGCACCGCGGTGTTCGCCGCGCTGGGCCTGCTGCTCGGTGGCACCCTGCGCGCCGAGATCGTGCTGGCGGTCGCCAACCTGTTGTGGTTCGTCTTCGCCGGCCTCGGTGCGCTGACCATCGAATCCGGCATGGTCGGATCTACCGTGAAGTGGGCCGCGCGACTCACCCCGGCCGGAGCGCTCACCGAATCGCTGTCCCGCGCGATGAGCCTCTCGGTGGATTGGTTCGGCGTGCTGGTGCTCGTCGTATGGGGCACGCTGGCCGGCCTGGGCGCAATGCGCTGGTTCCGATTCACCTGACGCGGCCCTACTACGAGGCGTAGTTGTCGTTGCCCTACGATCGGGCGATGCCGGTCGGGCAAGCATTGCGGCGATTATCGCGCCCCAGCCTTCGCGCACAGCGGATCATCGCGGCGCTGGTGATCCTGTCGCAGGGCGGCATCGCCGTCACCGGGGCGATCGTTCGCGTCACCGCGTCAGGTCTGGGCTGCCCGACCTGGCCGCAGTGCTTTCCGGGCAGCTTCACGCCGATCGCCCATTCCGAGGTCCCCCGGATCCACCAGGCCGTCGAATTCGGCAATCGAATGGTCACCTTCGCCGTGGTACTCACCGCGGCGCTGGCGGTGCTGGCGGTCATGCGCGCGCACCGACGGCGCGAGGTGCTGGTCTACGCCTGGCTGATGCCGGCGTCGACGGTGTTGCAGGCGGTGATCGGCGGCATCACCGTCCGGACCGGGCTGTTGTGGTGGACGGTGGCCATTCACCTGCTGACGTCGATGACGATGGTGTGGCTGGCGGTGCTGCTGTTCGTCAAGGTCGGCCAGCCCGACGAAGGCGTGGTCAACGATCAGGTCGCCACGCCGCTGCGGAGGTTGACCGCGCTCAGCGGGCTGACACTGGCCGCGGTGCTGGTGGCCGGAACGCTCGTCACCGCGGCGGGGCCGCACGCCGGTGACACCAGCCCGAACCGAACCGTCCCGCGACTGCGCATCGAGATCACCACGCTGGTGCACGCGCACACGTCGCTGCTGATCGCCTATCTGGCCCTGCTGGTCGGACTCGGCTTCGGGCTACTGGCCGTGCACGCACCGCGGCCGGTGCTGCTGCGACTTGGCGTGTTGCTGATGGCGGTGTTCGGTCAGGCGGCCGTCGGGACCGTGCAGTTCTTCACCGGGGTTCCCGCGGCGTTGGTGGCGGTCCACGTCGCCGGAGCGGCGATCTGCACCGCGGCCACAGCGGCGTTATGGGGCTCGATGCGAGAGCGGACCCAGCCCCAGCCGGTCCAAAGCTGACTCCACGCACAGCGCGAACTGGCGTTGCGCATCCACGCGGGAGTCGTCGTCGAGCAGTCCCCAACCCAGCGACGGGGCAACCAGATCCAACTCGGCCAACTCGGCGCCCCCGGCTTCCTCGATCACATCCGCGCGGGCGTACAGCAGCTCCTCCACCCCGATACCCACGTGGTCGGCCGCCGCCTGCAGTGCGGTCTGCCCGAGATCCCACAATTCGAAATCGGCGTCGACCGGCGAACCCTCGCCAAACGCATGGGACTGGACGCCGCCGAGAAACACCAGCGCGGTCCGAACCGCAGAGCCCGAGGGTCGACGCCCACGCAGCACTGGCACTCCCGCCCGGCCAAGGTCGCGCAGATGACGCCGACCGCTGTTCCAGGCGACGACCTCGGCGGAGTTGAGCAGGGCGGGCACCCGCTTGGTCCACGCCAGAAACTCGTTGCGATTGCTGCTCTCCCGCAGGATCACCAGATCCGCGTCCAGCGTGCGCGGGTCCTCCCAAGACAACCAGTGCGCATGCAGGCCGCGCGCGCGCAGCGCGGCCACCAGCCCGGCGTCATCGCCGTCCGCGGAGCCGGCCAGCACGATCCGGGGATGGCGAATGTCGGGGCGGGCCAACTTCATGCGGACTCCTTTAGAAAACCCGGCACATATGCACCGAGTCCGACAACGACCATTGGTGTCGGTGGCAGCAACTACTTTTCGGATATGTCGCGGTTTCGATTGTCGCCGACACCAGCTCAGCTGGTGGTGCTGTCCGAGCATTGCCGGCATGCTCGATTTGTCTGGAACCTTGCCGTAGAACAGCAACAGTTCTGGCAGCCGGGGCGCCGTGCCCCCGGGTACAACACACAATCCGCACAGTTGACCGAGGTACGCGCCGAGTACGACTGGTTGGCTGCGGGTTCACAGAATGTGCAGCAACAGGCGCTGCGAGATTTTGCTCAGGCGATGCGAAATTTCTTCGGCGGCACCCATGGCCGCCCGTCTTGGCGCAAGGCCGGGGTCCACGAGGGATTTCGCCAAGTAGGGGTGAAGGCGCGTCATGTCGAGAGATTAAATCGCCGGTACGGCCGCGTATGGGTGCCGAAGGTTGGTTGGGTCCGATTTCGCTGGACCAGAGCCGTGCCGGCAGGAGTGAAGTCTTATCGCATCACGAAAGATCGAGCCAGGCGTTGGCATGTCGCGTTCGCGCACATCCCCAAGCCAATCCACGGGCCCGGGGACGGCAGCACGGTCGGTGTCGACCGCGGTGTGATCGTGTCCGCGGCACTCTCCACCGGAGAGTTGTTACACGTCCCCGGTCTGACACCCGGGGAGCAGATTCGGTTGCGGCGGCTACAGCAGCGCTTGGCACGTGCCGAACGTGGCTCCCACCGCCGACAGCGCACCAAGTTGGCGATAGCGAGAATTAAAGCGAGGGAAGCCGACCGACGCCGGGACTGGGTAGAAAAGACTACGACCGAGCTTGCTCGACGATTTGACATTATTCGGGTGGAGCAGCTGGACGTTCGGGCGATGACACGATCCGCGCGCGGCACGCTCGAGCATCCTGGAGTTCGAGTCGCGCAGAAGCGCGGCCTTAACCGCGCGATTATCCGCCAGGCGTGGGGCCGCATGGTCACCCGTCTCGATCAGAAGGCTGCCGGACGTCTCGAACGAGTCCCAGCCGCGTACACGTCGCAGCGATGCAGCGCCTGCGGGCATGTCGCACGCGAAAACCGCAAGAGCCAAGCGGTTTTCGAGTGTACCTCCTGCGGTGCTGCGCCGTGCCACGCAGACGTGAACGCCGCTCGCAATATCGCCGCCGGACGGGCGGTGCCAGCACGGGGAGACCTCGCCGTCAGGCGGTCTGCGAACTGTGAACCTCAACCGAGCCTTCCTACCACGTAAATGGGAGATCGGGTTGGAATCTCCGGACGTCAGTCCGCGGAGGCCGTCAAGATAGTCACCATGCACGCAATCGAAGTCGCCGAAATCGGTGGTCCGGAAGTTCTTCGCTACGTCGAGACGCCAGAGCCGTCTCCGGGACCGGGTCAGGTTCTGATCAAGGCCGAAGCGGTCGGCGTGAACTACATCGATACTTATTTCCGGTCGGGCAGCTATCCGCGGGACCTGCCGTTCGTGCTGGGCAACGAGGTCGCCGGCACGGTCGCCGCGATCGGTGACGGCGTCACCAATCTCAGCATCGACGACCGGGTGGTGACCGCCGTTTCGGCATCCGGGTCGTACGCCGAATTTAGTACTGCCCCAGCACAATTCGCTGCTCGGGTGCCGTCGGAGATCGGCTTGGACGTGGCCGCCTCGGCCCTGCTGAAGGGTTTGACGGCGCATTACCTGATCACGTCGGTATACGCGGTGCAGCCCGGTGACACGGTGCTGGTCCATGCCGGCGCCGGCGGGGTCGGCCTGATTCTCACGCAGTGGTTGGCGCATAAGGGTGCTCGGGTGATCACGACGGTGTCGACGCCGGAGAAGGCCGAGCGGTCGCGGCAGGCCGGCGCTGCCGAGGTGCTGGACTACCCGGGCGACGACGCGGCCGCATTCGGCCAACGGATTCGCGACCTGACCGATGGGTCCGGCGTGGCTGCGGTGTACGACGGCGTCGGGGCGAGCACGTTCGACGCCAGCCTGGCCAGCCTCGCCGTGCGCGGCACGCTGGCGCTGTTCGGCGCGGCCAGTGGTCCGGTGCCGCCCGTCGACCCGCAACGGCTCAACACGGCCGGATCGGTCTTCCTGACCCGGCCGGGGCTGGTCCACTACACGCGAACCGGCGAGGAATTCGCTTGGCGCGCAGGCGAATTATTCAAGGCTATCGCCGACGGCGAGCTGAGCGTGGAGGTCAGCCACCGCTACCCGCTGGCCGAGGCCGCGCAGGCACATCGCGACCTGCAGGGCCGTCAGACCATCGGATCGATCGTGCTGACGCCCTAGGAGTCGTTCGTTGGACCGGCCTCCCAGCCGCCCGGCACCATCGGCATCGTCGGACCACCGCCGAACTCGTCACCGGCCAACGTCGCTAATCCCGCCGCTTGCTCTACGGACTCGGAGCGAACGGTGCCGGCAAATCCCAACAGCCCGGCGCCGCTGCCCGATGCCCGCGATTGGTCGACGGATGTCGCGTTCCAGTCCGGATTCACTTCGACGTTCATGTCGGCGTACTCGTCGCCGTAATCACGCGCGATCGCGCGCCGGCGTCGCCGCGCCTTCCGCTGCTCACCTACCGCCGCTGCGGCTGTGGCGACAGCGCCGTCGGGTTCGGGAGCCTTCCGCATGGCGCGGGACATGGCGCCCGCGCTCATTCCCGAGTCGAACCCGATGCCGGGCGGACCCACGGCGTAGGGCGGCACGAACGGTGCGCCCGCCGCCGGCACTGCCGGTGACGGGCCGACCGCCGGGGCCGCGGGCGATGCCGCCGCAGGTGCGCTGGTGGAGGCCGGCGCCGAGGCGGGCGCCGCGGCTGGCGCTACGGCGGACACGACGGCGGCATGCGTTCCCGCGGTCGGCACCGAGACCGTTGCAGGGTCCAACGCGGGTGAGATATCGGGCGTTGCGATCGGTATGGCTGCAAGCCCCGCAAGGCCGCCGGCCGAACCCGCGGTGGCGGCCGCCAAGGCGGGGGCGATGGCCGGCGAGACCAGCGGATAGAAGATCGTCGGATAATCGTCGGCGCTGAGAAGAAGCGTGAACGGATTGGCGATTACACCCAGCGGATTGGTCAGAAAATTGTTGATGACGTGCTGCACGAAACCGACCGGGTCGGTGAGCAACTCGAAGATGTGGTCCCCGCCGAAGCCGTAGTACAAATCCGACAGGATAGGAAACTGGTTGACCAAGGACTCGACGATCTGCTGGCTATAACCCACCGGATTCTCCAGGAACGCGGTCACGTTGAAGTTTTGAAACACGTTCAGCAGGGACGACTCGAGATCGGACAGATTCAGAGTGGACGCGTCGTGCACCAGCTCCTCGATTGCCTGGATGGCGTTGCTGACGGTGTCGCCGTAATTCGACGCGGCCGACTTGACCACCGTCGGTGCAGGCGCGGTCCGCGGCGACGAGGCTAGTGCCGCACCCGAGACTGCTTGGTAGCTTGTCATCGTGGTGGCCGCCTGCACCCACATGCGCACATAGTCGGCCTCGTTGAGCGCGATCGGAATCGTATTGATACCAAAGAAATTGGTGGCCACCAGCACACCGTGCACCATGTGGTTGCCAGCCAACTCCGCCAGTGTCGGCATCGCCGCCAGCGCGGTGGTGTAGGCCGCGGCAGCGCCCTCGTGGGCGGTGGCCGCCGCCGCGCTATCGGCGCTCGCTTGCATCAACCACGCCAGATACGGCACGTGGGCGGCGGCGTATGCCTCAGCGCTGGGCCCTTGCCATCCGCCGGCCTGTATCGACGTCAACACCGCGGTGAGATCGTCGGCGGCCGATAGATACTCCGCGCTCAACGTATTCCACGCGTCGGCGGCCGCCAACAACGCGCTCGGCCCTGGACCGCTGCTCAACAGCGCCGAGTGCACTTCGGGCGGAAGTGCCATCCAGATCGGCGCGGTCATGGTCAGCGCCTGCCGCTACCGGCAAGCCGGGTGAGCATTTGCTCAGCTAACACCACCGAGTTGCCGGACGGAAGTCCGTCGTCGTCACATCCTCACGTCGACTCGCTGACCGCAAAGGTCAGCGACCTAGCCGCCCCACTTGGCACCTTCGGCCGAGTCACGAGCCAACATCGAAGTGGTGTTGTTCTCGTGCGTGCTCGCCATCGCCCGATATGACAACACCAGCTGTTCCATCGCCTGGTTCCACTGCGCCTGCCAGGCCTGATAGCTCATCCCGGTGTCACCCTGCCAGCCCGCCTGCAATGCGGCCTGCTCGGCCGAGATATCGGCACCCAGGCTCTGCAACGTGCCCGCGTAGCCGGCCATGTCCGCCGAATGCGCCAGCATCGCCGGGTAGTTGTACATGATCTGCGACATCACAAACCCTCTTTCTCAGCCCTGGTTTCAGAAGCCCGGGTAGCTGCTCGCCGCAGCACTGTCGGCGGCCACATAAGTACCCGCCGCATCGCCCAAGTTCGCCTGCGCGATATCGAGCAACGAGTTCACGTTCGCCGCCGCCGCCACGAACCGGGCATGCGCGGCCTGAAACGCCGCCGCCGAATCGCCGGCATGAAACGCCTGCGCTGACATCGCCTCCTGCTCGGCCTGACCTATCGTCGACCGCATCAACCCCGCCTTGGCCCCGAACGCCGACTGCGACGCCACCAACTGCGGAATGTGAGCATCCAACAAACTCATCCCCGAAATCCTTTCCTCACTTGATTAGCGTTGCTGTACAAAGACATTCAGTTGTCCTGGTCCTCTCCCGGCGACCAGGTGTTGGGCAGCATCGGCATTCTCGGCCCGTCTCCGAAACCGTCATCCGTAAGAGTAGCCAGTCCGGACGCCTGTTCACCGTTCTTGGACACAGTGCCGGAGAACCCGAGCGGCCCCGCGCCCCGATCAGAGGACTCCGTCGGCTTAGCCCAATCGGGGTCGACGTCGACGTTCATGTCGGCGTATTCGTCGTAGTGGTCGCGTTGCATCGCGCGCCGCCGACGCCGGGCGGGGTGCTTTGCCGCGGCGGCCGCCGCTGCGGCAGCGATCTCCGGCGCCTTCGACGCGCCCCGCGAGGTGGGCTCCTGCGTCTTCGCTTGGGTGCTCATCCCCGACCCGATGGTCGGACCGCCGACGACGTATGGCGGCGAAAAGCCCGGCCCTGCACCAGGAGGCGCCGACGCAGCGGGGGCAGCCGGCGCCGCGGGTGCGCTCGCCGCACCGGCCGACGTGGGCGACGGGGCCGGAGCACTGGGGGCCACCGACGACGCCAGGACGGCCGGTGCGGGCGCGGTCACCGGGAAGAGCGACGGCACCACAACGGATTCGACCGGCAGCACAGGGATCACCGGCTGTGCCAAGGCCGCCAGTCCTGCCAGGCCCGCACTGCCGGCCGCAAGCGGACTGAGTGCGGGCGCGAAGGCAACGAACAGCGCCGGGTTCTGTGACAAAAAGCTCGCGACTTCCAGGATGTGGGTGGGAAAGTCGAACAGCTGCCAGCTGATGAACCATTGAATGGCTTCGATTGGATTCTGCTGCAGCAGTTGGCCGAAGTACTGGAAGTCCTCGGTGAGTTCGAGGGCCCGAGCGACCCAGAATGAGACCTGGCCCGGGTTGGTGTAGGCGTCGTACTCGAGTCCGTTCAGCGTTCCCTGAGCGGGATCCCAGGTGTAACCGAAGTTCTGCAGCCACTGCGCAATCGCGTCATCGAAAGGGGTGTCGACCGTCGGGTCATGCGCGAGCTGGCTGTTGCCGATGCCGAGTTTCTCCAGATCGTCCACGAGCCACTGCGGGAGCCCTAGCGGATTGTCGCCGCTGTCGGCGGGCTGCGACGCATCGTTGGATTTCAGAATCGGAGGCGCGGTGTCGGTGGCCGGCGTCGCCGCGACCGCGGTGTCGGCGACGGCTTGATAGGTGCTCATCGTGGTGGCGGCCTGGACCCACATCCGCACATAGTCAGCCTCGTTGACCGCGATCGGAATCGTGTTGATGCCAAAGAAATTCGTGGCCTGCAGCACCCCGTGCACCACGTGGTTGGTCACCAGCTCCGGCATCGTCGGCATCGCCGCCAGCGCGGCGGTGTAAGCCGCGGCCGCGGTCTCGTGTTGGGCGGCGGCCGCGGCGCTGTCGGCACCGGCTTTCGTCAGCCATGCCAGATATGGCACATACGCCGATACGAACGATTCCGCGCTCGGCCCCTGCCAGGCGGCGGCTTGCACCTCGGTGAGCACCGAGCTGAGTTCCGCGGCTACCGCGGTGTATTCGGCGCTCAGTGAATCCCACGCCCCGGCAGCCTCGAGCAGCGAGCCGGGCCCTGGGCCGCTGCTCAGCAGTGTCGAGTGCACCTCCGGCGGCGCGGCCATATAGATGGGCGCCGTCACCGTCAGCCCCAAACGCCCTGATACGACGCCGCCGCGGCGGCATCGAGCGCGGCATAACCGACACCCGACTCAGCGACCCCGGTGCCGGAGCGGCCCAGCTCCTCGGCGCCCTGGGCCGCGGCGGCGGCATGCTGACCGCCACGAAGACTGAAACCGCCCGCGGTTTGCAGCGACACCGCGTCGGCGGCCGGCGGAACCACGGCCGTGATCATCGGCACCGCACCGGCCTGGGCAGACACCAACCGCGCGGTGAGGGCTTCGATGCGCGCGCTAGCGGCAGCAAGGCCTTCAGGAACGACGCGCAGTGTCATGACAGCCCTCCGGTCACCGTTATGAACATGATTTTCATTAACAGTTTTAGCACAGCGAGTTGGGATTGGGAACTCGAAACCGCTACGGACGCGACGCCAACTGTCGATAGCCGAATTCGGCGAAGCGTCGGACGGCCTCCCGCATCTCGTCTGTCACCGTACGGCCGTCTTGTTGGTCACTCGAAAAACTTTGGGGTTCAGAATCTTTCGAGTAGAACTGAGACTGTTCGGTCATGCGTTCCCTTGCCGCCGGGTCGACTTCAATCCCGAAATGCGGTGCGACCCGCTGCCACACCGCGGCGGGCAGCTCAGAATGGTCGACGCAGATCCGCCCCGGCGGCCCAGCGCTGGCGGAGAACAGCATGGCGCCCAGGGCGCGGGCGACGAACTCGGCCCGCGGCATGGTCGGTACGCTCGCCGGCTCTATACCGAACCGCAGCGCGGTCTGCGCCGGCGGCACCTGGTGACCGAGCCATCCCGGCGGCGCGGCCAGCAGCGAGGCCGCCACTTCGACCGGATCGCGCTGCACCCAGACCCACGGCGTGTCTGGAAAAGCCGCGGTGAGAATTTCCTGGCGGCGAATGTTCCAGCTGGTGCACTTGAGCACCAGCTGCTGTTCGTCGCCGTGGCGTCGGCGACCCAGCGCCCGCACCAGAAAGCGAACCAGCCGAACGAGGGTGGCCCCGTCCACTTGTGCCGGATTCAGGCCGAGGAGCGCGTTCAGCGGCGACGGCTCGGCGACGACCACCACCCCCGGAACGGTGGACAGGAGCCGGGATACCAGTGTCGATCCGCATCGCGAGACGTGAAAAATCATGCCCGCCGGGTCAAGTGACGGCTCTTGGTCGAGCGCCACCAACGCATCCAGTCCGGTGCGGACCAGCGGCTGCGCGTGTGGGCCAGTGGACCAGCGACCGACGGTCTGGTCGAAGAACGGCTCGACGAAACGCTCGGCCGACAGGTCGGCCCAATCGACGGTCGGGGTGGGCGTGGACAAGTTGAATCGAATCGGCGTCCACTGGGCGAGGTCGGCGATCTCCATCAGTCGCCCGGCAGCCGAAGGAGGAATCCTTGCAAGATCAGAGTTCGCGCAAGTTCGATTCGCTGCACTTCGGAAAGCCCCGGCAGATCGGAAACCCGCAGCGGCTCGGCACTTCTCGCCAGGTACCGCAGCGCCTCGCGGTGGTCGGCGTCGGCGTTCACCACCGATTGGGCGAAGTGCAATGCCACTCCGGCGGAATCCTCGGTCACCCGCGAATACAGCGGTTGGGACTTCACCACCCGGGTCTGGTCGTCGACGTCCACCGCGTCGGAGATGGCCGCTCCCAGCGGGTGGCACTGGCCCCGTCTGACCAGGTCGGCCTCGAGCGAATCAAGCGCTGCCGCAATGGCTTCCGGTTGCTCCAGGGATTCGGTAATCTCGTGCACGAGCGATCCCAATCCGGCCCGCACGTCCGGATCGGATAGGAAACGTGGCGGTAGTTGAATGTGTGCACGGGCATCGGAATTGTTGAGCGCGTTCAGCATTCGGGCGACGAGCAGGGACAGCGTGGGTGCGTGCAAACCGATCGTCAAATGCACCGACAGCTCCGAGGTCGATTCGGCGGCATGCACGCGTCCGCGCGGCACATACAGCACGTCCCCCGCTTCCAGGCGGACGTCTGTGGGCGTAGGGAGCTCGGCGGCGGGAATTGAATCGTGGCGCCACATCTCGTGCGGCGCCACGTCGATGCCCTCGTAGAGATGCCAGATCTTGGATCCGTGAAGTTGCACGATCAGCGCGTCGTGGTCGTCGAAATGCGCCACGAAGCCTTGCGATTGCGGCGGCGTGAAGTACGCGTTCACCTGCGCCGCGAAATTCAGCTCCACGTCGATGGAATGCGCCAGCGACGCGATCGAGCGCACGTACCGGTGGACGCTGTCCAGCACGATCGTGAAGCCGTCGGCGAAGTCCTGGCCGACGGCAGCGACGTCGAAACCGCCGTCGGCGAGCCGGTAGACGTACTGCTCTTTGCGCTCCCCCTGCCGGACCACGCTGACCAGTGACAGGTGTGGCCGAAACACCGCCAGCAGGGCATCGACCGAGTCCGCTCCTTGCAGCAGACTGTCGAAATAGCCGGGGCTGCTTCGGCTCACGTGAATGTGCGAATTACCCCAGAACTCGTCGAGAAAAGCATTGACGGTGAGCGGTTGAAGCAACCAGGCCAGCGACAATTCGGTGTGAACGCCCGGTGAGCGCTGACCCATCAGCCCTGTTCTTCCGCCTCGCCGCCGGTGGTCCAGGTGCCCGGCACCATCGGCAGCACCGCTCCGCTGCCGAATTCGTCATCGTCGAGGGTAGCCAGACCCGCTGCAGCCGAGGCCCTTTTGCGTACTGTGCCGGCAAAACCCAGCGGGCCGGCGCCGCTGTCGGAACTCGCCGTCGATCCAGCCCAGTCCGGGTCCACGGCGATATTCATGTCCATGAATTCGTGAGCGTACCCGCGCATGCCGGCGCGCCGGCGTCGTCTCGACCGGAGTTGGCCGCGATCAGCCGCTGCGGCGGCGGTTGCCGCGGCGAAGGGTTCGGCGGCTTTCCTCTTGTCGCCGGCGCTGGCGGTGCTGGCCATGTCGGAAGCCGATCCGATCCCGGGCGGGCCGACGGCGTACGGCGGCACGAAACCCGGGCCGCCCGCGGGCGGCGGCGATGTCGGCACCGACGTCGCGACCGTCCCGGCCGTGGGCGCGGGTGCTGACGCCGGGGCGGTGGCCGGCGCGCTCGGCGCACCTATCGCGACGGGACTGCCGGTCGAGGTGGCCGGCAGCGTCGAGGCTTGCGGGGTCGGCGACGGCATCTCGGCGGGGAGTTCTGGTGTGGCGGGCTGTATGCCGGCCAGTCCTCCCAGTCCTCCGACGCCTCCGAAGACTCCAGCTGGCAGCAGGAACGGAAGCGCCAGGACTTGCGGAAAGGCTTGAATGGCTTCGATCGCGTGGCCGAACTCGTCTGATGCCAGGGCCCCCACATCGGAGAAGAGCTGAGTGATCCCCTGTGTTGGGTTCTGGGCGATGATCCCGGCATCCCTTTGGAAGGTTTGCAAGACTTCCAGGACTCGATTGCTCCACCAGCTCAGGTCGTACGGGGTGCCGCCGTCGTTGTCGATCGGCGGCAGCGTTCCGCCATCGCCCTCGTCACCGGATTCGCTATCGGCCGCGTGAGCAGAGTTGGAGCTGACGATCTGCGGGGCCGCCTCGGTCTGCGGCGCACCGGCTAGCGCCGCTGTCGACACAGCCTGGTACGTGGTCATGGTGGTGGCCGCTTGGACCCACATGCGTACGTAGTCGGCTTCGTTGACGGCGATCGGAATCGTGTTGACGCCAAAGAAATTCGTCGCCGTCAACACCCCGTGCACCACGTGGTTGGTGGCCAGCTCCGGCAAGGTCGGCATGGCGGCCAGCGCCGCGGTGTAGGCAGCCGCCGCCGTCTCGTGCTGGGCGGCTTCGGCGGCGCTCTTGGCGCCGGCCTGCATCAGCCAGGTCAGGTAGGGCGCGTGCGCGGCCACGTAGCGCTCGGCGGTCGGGCCCTGCCACGCCCCGGCCTGCACCGCGGCCAGCACGCCGCTGAGCTCTTCGGCGACCGAGGAGTATTCCGCGCTTAGCGAACTCCACGCGCTCGCCGCCGCCAGCAGCGAGCCCGGACCCGGGCCGCTGCTGAGCAACGCCGAGTGCACCTCCGGCGGCGCTGCCATCCATATCGGCGTCGTCATCACCGCACATCCGCTACCGACGCGGCACATATGTGTGCGATCACGGACAAAGTGAATACGACGTCATGTCGTAGGACAAGACTCGGTACCGGTAGGGGGTATCCGCCGGTCGCGGGGCTAAGGCGACCCCGCGCCACCCCAGGTGTTCGGCAGCATCGGCAGGCTCGGACCGCCGCCGAAGCCCTCCTCGGACAGCGTCGCAAGCCCGGTCGCCTGCACCCTGCCTTTGGCCACCGTTCCGGTGAAGCCGAGCGGTCCCGCTCCCCTATCCGTGGCCGCGGCCGTCGCGCCCCAGTCCGGGTCGACATCGATGTTCATGTCCATGTACTCGTGGGCGTGCGCCTGCTGCCGTACGCGCCGACGCCGCCGCGTCCGGGTCCGGTCCTGCGCGCCGGTGGCCACCGCCGCGGCTGCGGCGGGCGCCTTGGACGCACCGCGCGATGTCGGCTCGTGGGTCTTGGCCTGCGCGTTGAGCGCGGACGCCAGCGAAGCCCCGCCCACCGCGTACGGCGGCGGGAAGCCCGGACCGGCGCCCGGCGGCACCGCGCCGGACGCGCCGACCGTGCTTGGCGCCGGGGCGTTCGACACCGCGGGTGCGTGCCCGCCGCTGGTCCCGATGCTCCCGACGGTCGAGACCGACGGCGTCGCGCTCACCGGTGCGGCACTGACCGGCGTGGCCGGGACGGCCGCGACCGGCGGAACGGAAACACTGGGGACGGCCGCGATGCCCGCGAGTCCGGCCAGCCCGGCAAATCCGACGCCGAAGGCCGCGGGGATCGCGAAGGGCAGCAAGAAGGGCGCCGCCTGCACCAACGGCCAGAACAGGACGGTGGTGTGGAACACGGTCCAGCCGATCGCGGAGGCCAGTGTGGGCGACAGGCCGGGGATCGCCGACTGAAGCGCGTTGGCGATGCCGCTGGCGAAGGGGTAGGCGGGAAACGGCCACCCGTCCGGGTAGAGCAGTTTGCCCAGCGGCCAGGCGAACCCCTGCGTGTAGTCGCTGAGCAGCGCGGCTAATTGATCCTGCCACGAGGTGTCCGCAGCAGCTGCGGCTTGTGTTGCCGCGGAGGAGGTTTCGCCGCTCGCCTGCATGATTTGCGGTGCCGGCTCGGCCGGTGGAACCGCGGCGAGAGCCGAACCGGCGACGGCCTGGTAGGTGCTCATAGTCGTCGCGGCCTGCACCCACATGCGCACGTAGTCGGCCTCGTTGAGCGCGATCGGAATCGTGTTGATGCCAAAGAAATTCGTCGCCGTCAGCACCCCGTGGACCACGTGGTTGGTGGCCAACTCGGGCAACGTCGGCATCGCGGCCAGTGCCCCGGTGTAGGCCGCGGCTGCGGTCTCGTGCTGGGCCGCCGCGACCGCACTGTCGGCGCTGGCCTGCATCAGCCAGGCCAGGTACGGGGCGTGGGCGGCGACGTATCGCTCGGCGCTGGGGCCCTGCCAGGCACCGGTCTGCACGGCCGCCAGCACCGTGGTCAGCTCGTCGGCCACCTCGGCGTACTCGGTGCTCAGCGCCGACCAGGCGGTCGCCGCGGTCAGCAGCGAGCCCGGCCCGGGGCCGCTGCTCAGCAGTGTCGAATGGACTTCGGGCGGCAGGGCCATCCAGATCGGCGCGGTCATAACCTCATCACGACGGCATTGAAAACTACGCCGCGTCGTAGTCGCAAGACCCCGTCGGGGTATGGGGTATTCGCAGGTCCGGGACCTGTGGCTGAGGATCAGACCCGCAACAGCGTGGGCAGCGCGAGCGCCGAATCGAGCGCCAGAGCACAGAACACGACCGCGAGATAGTTGTTCGACTGCAGGAACAACCGCAACGGCTTCACCGGCTCGCCGCGTCGTACGCCGGCGTAGAGCTGGTGTGCCATGGCCAGGAACCACACGCCGGCCACCACGGCCACCGCGGTGTAGAGCCAGCCCGCGGCCAGCGCGAGCGCCAGCGTCGCGGCGACGGTCAGCCAGGTGTACACCAGGATCTGCTTGGTGACCTGACGTTCGGTCGCCACGGCCGGCAGCATTGGGATCCCAGCCGCCTGGTAGTCCTCCTTGTAGCGCATCGCCAGCGCCCAGGTGTGTGGCGGCGTCCAGAAGAAGATGATCGCGAACATGACCAGCGCCGGCCAGCCGATGGTTCCGGTGACCGCCGACCAGGCGATCATCACCGGCATGCAGCCGGCCGCGCCGCCCCAGACCACGTTCTGGGAGGTGCGACGCTTGAGTAGCAGGGTGTAGACGAAGACGTAGAACGCGATCGTGCCCACCGCCAGCAGGCCGGACAGCAGATTGGTCGTCCACCACAGCCACGCGAACGAGGCGACGCTCAGCGTCAAGCCGAAAATCAAAGCGTTGCGGGTCGGCACGGCGGCCCGCGCCAGCGGACGGCGCGCGGTGCGCTTCATCATCTTGTCGATGTCGGCGTCGGCCACACAGTTCAAGGTGTTGGCGCCCCCGGCGGCGAGCATTCCGCCGACCAGCGTGTCGAAAATCAGCAACGGGTTCACGCTGCCGCGGTGGGCGAGCAACATCGCCGGAATCGCGGTGACCAGCAGCAGTTCGATGACCCGCGGCTTGGTCAGCGCCAAATAGGCCAGCAAGGTACCGCTGACTCGGCTCGGCGCAACGCGCTCGCGAATGCTCACGCAAGAACTCCTCGGATCACAGCAGCGCGCAGCTTCTACTACGCACGATGGTAGACGGGACGACTTGCCCAGCATGCACCGCAGTACCTATTCGCAGCCAATCGGCACGGTGCGAGGCGCAACGGGCAGTTGACGGGGACTGAACAATCGGGAAGCCGAAATACGCACTAACACGGCCGCAACGTTCCGGCATTAGGGTGGGACCAGGATCATTCGCCCGACCCGAGGACTTCACTGAAGTGACCACACTCGAAGACATCTCGACCCTGACCCAGCCGCACCACCCCGACGATTGGACTGAGCTCGATTCGGCTGCCGTCGACACCGTGCGAGTGCTGGCCGCCGACGCGGTCCAGAAAGTGGGCAACGGCCATCCCGGGACGGCGATGAGCCTGGCTCCGCTGGCCTACACGTTGTTCCAGCGGGCGATGGTGCACGACCCGAGCGACACGCACTGGCTGGGCCGCGACCGGTTCATCCTGTCCTGCGGGCACAGCAGCCTGACCCTGTACCTGCAGCTGTATCTGGGTGGGTTCGGTCTCGAGCTCTCCGACATCGAGTCGCTGCGGACCTGGGGATCCAAGACGCCCGGGCACCCGGAGTTCCGGCACACCAAGGGCGTGGAGATCACCACCGGTCCGCTGGGCCAGGGCCTGGCGTCCTCCGTCGGGATGGCGATGGCGGCGCGTTACGAGCGTGGCCTGTTCGACCCGGACGCCGCGCCCGGGACCAGCCCCTTCGACCACCACATCTACGTGATCGCCTCCGACGGCGACATCGAAGAGGGCGTGACGTCCGAGGCGTCGTCGCTGGCGGCCGTGCAGCAACTGGGCAACCTCATCGTGTTCTACGACCACAACGAGATCTCGATCGAGGACGACACCGACATCGCGTTGTGCGAGGACACCGCGGCTCGCTACGAGGCCTACGGCTGGCACGTGCAGCGCGTCGAGGGCGGCGAGAACGTCGTCGCGATCGAGGAGGCCATCGCCAAGGCCAAGGCGGTCACCGACAAGCCGTCGTTCATCTCGGTGCGCACGATCATCGGTTATCCCGCACCGAAGTTGATGAACACCGGCAAGGCGCACGGTGCGGCGCTCGGCGACGAAGAGGTCGCCGCGGTCAAGAAGATCCTGGGATTCGACCCCGACAAGAAATTCGACGTCAGCGACGAGGTGATCGCACACACCCGCGAGCTGGTGCAGCGCGGCAAGGAAGCCCACGAAAAGTGGAACGCCGACTTCGAGGCATGGGCGAAGCGCGAGCCCGAACGCAAGAAGCTGCTCGACCGGCTGACCGCCGAGGAGCTGCCCGACGGCTGGGACGCCGACATTCCGCACTGGGAGCCGGGCGACAAGGCGCTCGCCACCCGCGCCGCCTCCGGCAAGGTGCTCAACGCGGTCGGTCCGCACCTACCGGAGCTGTGGGGCGGCTCAGCCGACCTGGCCGGCAGCAACAACACCACCATGGACAACGTGAAATCGTTTGGCCCACCCTCTATTTCGACGAAGGATTACACGGCGGACTGGTACGGCCGCACTTTGCATTTCGGTGTCCGCGAGCACGCCATGGGCTCGATCCTGTCCGGCATCGTGCTGCACGGCCCGACCCGCGCCTACGGCGGAACCTTCCTGCAGTTCTCGGACTACATGCGTCCGGCGGTGCGACTGGCCGCGCTGATGGATATCGACACCATCTACGTGTGGACCCACGACTCGATCGGGCTCGGCGAAGACGGCCCGACCCACCAGCCGATCGAGCACCTCGCGGCGCTGCGGGCCATCCCGAAGTTGTCGGTGGTGCGGCCGGCTGATGCCAACGAAACCGCCTACGCGTGGCGCACCGTTCTGGCCCGCGGGAACGGCAGCGGCCCGGTCGGGTTGATCCTGACCCGGCAGGGTGTCCCGATTCTGGAGGGCACCAACTACGACGGCGTGGCCAAGGGCGGCTACATCCTCGGCAAAGAGGGCGACGGCCGGGAAGATCAAGAGCCCGACGTGGTTCTGATCGCCACCGGATCCGAGGTTCAACTGGCGGTAGCTGCTCAGAAACTGTTGGCGGACAAGGACATTGTCGCTCGCGTGGTGTCGATGCCCTGTGTCGAGTGGTTCGAGTCGCAGCCCGAGGAATACCGCAACAGCGTGCTGCCGCCGTCGGTGTCGGCCCGGGTGGCCGTCGAGGCCGGTGTCGCGCAGAGCTGGCACAAATTGGTCGGTGACACCGGTGAGATCGTTTCGATCGAGCACTACGGGGAATCCGCCGACGAGAAGACTTTGTTCCGCGAGTTCGGGTTCACCCCGGAAGCCGTCGTCGACGCCGCCGAACGAACAATCGACAACTAACCGAAGGGAAAGACGATGACTCAGAATCCCAACCTCGCTGCCCTGAGCTCCGCGGGTGTATCGGTGTGGCTGGACGACCTGTCTCGCCAGCGCTTGCAGTCCGGCAACCTGCAGGAGCTCATCGACACCAAGAGCGTCGTCGGGGTCACCACCAACCCGTCGATCTTCCAGAAGGCGCTCAGCGAGGGCGATGCCTATGACGCACAGGTCGCCGAACTCGCAGAGCGCGGCGCGGATGTCGACGCCACCATTCGGACCGTGACCACCGACGATGTCCGCAACGGTTGCGACGTGCTGCGGCCGCAGTGGGAGGCCTCCGACGGCGTCGACGGCCGGGTGTCCATCGAGGTCGATCCGCGGTTGGCACACGACACCGACAAGACCGTCGCCCAGGCCATCGAGCTGTGGAAGATCGTCGACCGCCCAAACCTGCTGATCAAGATTCCGGCCACCAAGGCCGGCCTGCCCGCCATCAGTGCCGTTCTGGCGGAAGGGATTTCGGTCAACGTCACCCTGATCTTCTCGGTCGAGCGACACCGCGAGGTGATGGACGCCTACCTCGCCGGACTGGAAGCCGCCAAGGCCGCCGGGCATGACGTATCCAAAATCCATTCGGTGGCATCGTTTTTCGTGTCGCGCGTCGACACCGAGATCGACAAGCGACTGGAGAAGATCGGCTCGGATGACGCGCTGGCGCTGCGCGGGCAGGCCGGCGTCGCCAACGCGCGGCTGGCCTACGCGGCCTACCAGGAAGTGTTCGTCGGTGGTGACCGCTTCGCCGCGCTCGAGCGCGAGGGGGCACGGGTGCAGCGTCCGCTGTGGGCCTCGACCGGGGTGAAGAACCCCGACTACTCCGACACGCTGTATGTCACCGAACTGGTGGCACCGAACACCGTCAACACCATGCCGGAGGCCACGATCGATGCGGTGGCTGACCACGGGATCGTCACGGGCGACACCGTCACCGGCACCGCGTCGGCCGCCCAGGAGGTGTTCGACAAGCTCGACGCGATCGGCATCGACTTGACCGACGTGTTCCTGGTGCTGGAGAACGAAGGCGTCGAGAAATTCGAGGCCTCGTGGAAAGAGCTGCTGGACGCGACTGAGGCTCAGCTGCAGTCCGCCGACAAATGAGTCCAGCCGGAACCCGGGCCGGTTCTGGGCAATGGCGAAATCCGTTGCGGGACAAGTGCGATAAGCGCCTGCCACAAATCGCCCCGCCCTGCACGGTGGTGATCTTCGGCGTGACCGGCGATTTGGCCCGCAAAAAGGTGGTGCCGGCCATCTATGACCTGGCCAACCGGGGCTTGCTAGCGCCCAACTTCGCGTTGGTGGGCTTCGCCCGCCGCGATTGGCACGACGAGGACTTCGCCAACGAGGTTCAGGAATCGGTTAAGGCGCACTCCCGCACGCCGTTCCGTCAGGCCATCTGGGACCGGCTCGCCGACGGATGCCGTTTCGTGAAAGGCACTTTCGATGACGACGCCGCGTTCACGCGGCTGGCCGAGACATTGGACAAGCTCGACGCCGAGCGGGGTATCGGTGGCAACCACGCGTTCTACTTCGCCATTCCCCCCAAGAGCTTCCCGACCGTCTGCGAGCAGTTGGACAAGGCAGGCTTGGCGCGGGCGCGCGAGGACAGCTGGAGTCGGGTCGTCATCGAGAAACCGTTCGGCCACGATCTCGACAGTGCCCGCGAGCTCAACAAAGTGGTGAACAGCGTTTTCCCCGAGGACTCGGTGTTTCGCATCGACCACTATCTGGGCAAGGAGACGGTTCAGAACATCTTGGCGCTGCGCTTCGCCAACCAGCTGTTCGACCCGATCTGGAATAACCATTACGTCGACCACGTGCAGATCACCATGGCCGAAGACATCGGTCTGGGCGGCCGCGGCGGCTACTACGACGGGATCGGCGCCGCCCGCGACGTCATCCAGAACCACCTGACACAGCTGCTGGCCCTGACGGCGATGGAAGAGCCGGTGAGCTTCCAACCGACAGAATTGCAGACCGAGAAGATCAAGGTGCTCTCCGCGATCGAGTTGGCGGAGCCGTTGGAGGAGACCACTTCTCGCGGGCAGTACACCGCCGGCTGGCAGGGCGGCGAGCGCGTGGTGGGACTGCTCGAGGAGCAGGGCTTCTCCCCGGAGTCCACTACGGAGACGTTCGCCGCCATCACGCTCGAAGTCAAGACGCGCCGATGGGCCGGCGTCCCGTTTTATCTGCGCACCGGAAAACGGTTGGGCCGCAGGGTAACCGAGATCGCACTGGTGTTCAAGCGGGCACCTCATCTGCCGTTCGACGCGACGATGACCGACGAATTGGGCGCCAACGCCTTGGTCATTCGGGTACAACCGGACGAAGGCGTCACGTTGCGGTTCGGGTCGAAGGTGCCGGGCAGCATGGAAGTGCGCGACGTCAACATGGACTTCTCGTACGGCTCGGCGTTCGCCGAGGACTCCCCCGAAGCCTACGAACGGCTGATCCTGGACGTGCTCTTGGGTGAGCCCTCACTGTTCCCGGTGAACGCAGAAGTCGAATTAGCCTGGGAGATATTGGATCCCGCGCTCGACTACTGGGCCGATCATGGCAAGCCCGACCCCTACGAGGCGGGTACTTGGGGCCCGGCGTCGGCATTCGAGATGCTGCGGCGCACCGGGCGAGAATGGCGGCGACCGTGATTCTCGAATTGCCCGACACGAGCACCACCGAGATCAACAAGAAGCTCAACGAGCTTCGCGAGAAGACCGGCGCGGTCACTCTCGGCCGGGTGTTGACGCTCGTGATCGCCCCCGGCAGCGACGCACTGCTGGAGGAATCCATCGAAGCCGCGAATGTGGCCAGCCACGAACACCCGAGTCGGGTGATCGTGGTGGTGGCAGGCGACGCCGACGCCGCCGATGCGCGCCTGGACGCCCAATTGCGGGTCGGCGGCGACGCCGGCGCGGCCGAAGTGGTGGTTCTGCGACTATCCGGGCCCCTGGCCGGCCACAACAGCAGCGTCGTCGTCCCATTCCTGTTACCCGACATCCCCGTGGTGGCCTGGTGGCCAGACATCGCCCCTGCGGTACCCGCGCAAGACCCATTGGGTCAGTTGGCAATTCGTCGGATAACGGATGCGACCAACGGAGCGGACCCGTTGTCGGCAATCAAAAGCAGGCTACCGGGTTACACCCCCGGCGACACCGACCTGGCCTGGAGCCGGATCACCTACTGGCGGGCGCTGCTCGCGTCGGCGATCGATCAGCCGCCACACGAGCCGATCACCTCAGCGGTGGTGTCGGGCCTGAAAGGCGAACCGGCGCTGGATATCCTGGCCGGCTGGTTGGCCAGCCGGATCGACGGCCCGGTGCGCCGCGTCGTGGGCGAGCTCAAGGTCGAACTCGAGCGGCCCACTGAGACGGTGGTACTGCGCAGGCCCCAGACAGGCGTGACGGCGACGTTGAGCCGCACCGGCAAGCCGGACGCACTCGTTCCGCTGCACCGGCGCGACGTCCCCGAATGCCTCGCCGAAGATCTCCGGCGACTGGATGCCGACACCATTTACTTTGCCGCGTTGGAAGGTATCGATCGGGTGGAGTACGCATGAGCACCTCTGTAGAAACGTTCGACGACGGCGACGCACTCGTGACCGCCGCGGGCGAACGCTTGATCGCCGTCGTCGAAGACGCGATCGCCGCCCGCGGAAAGGCGCTGGTGGTGCTGACCGGCGGCGGTAACGGCAACAAGCTGATGCGCTTCCTCGCGACACACGCCGGCCGCATCGACTGGGCCAACGTGCATGTCTTCTGGGGTGACGAGCGGTACGTCACCGAGGACGACGACGAACGCAACGAGAAGCAGGCCCGCGAGGCGTTGCTGGATCACGTCGACATTCCGGCTCGCAATGTGCACGCGATGGCGGCTGCCGATGGCGAATTCGGCAACGATATAGCCGCCGCCGCACTGGCCTACGAGCAGATCCTGGCCGCCAACGCCGACCCCGGCGATCCCGCCCCTAATTTCGACGTCCATCTGCTCGGCGTGGGACCCGAGGGACACATTAACTCGCTGTTCCCGGACACACCGGCCGTGCGCGAGACAACTCGCTTGGTGGTCGATGTCGAGAATTCGCCGAAACCACCACCGCTGCGAATCACCCTGACACTGCCCGCAATTCGGCGGTCCCGCGAGGTCTGGCTGTTGGTGTCGGGCGCCGAGAAGGCCGAGGCGGTGGCCGGCGCTGTCGGCGGTGCCGACCCGGTGTCGATTCCGGCGGCCGGCGCCGTCGGTCGCGAGCACACGATCTGGTTCCTCGACAGGGGCGCCGCCAGCGAGCTGCCCGCCTAGCCCGACCGCCGGTCGGTCTGCCCGTCCGCGTAGCCGCGCGCGTACTCCAGCAGGCGCTGGACGATGTCGGGTGAGTGGCCGATCACGGCGGCGCAGTGCTGCTCAGATTCTCGTCGGTGCATATCCGATCAGATGGATATCCGGTCCCGCCGGTTCCGTCGACCGTCATAATGAGCGATATGGCAGATAAAAGCGCCGGTGATCGCCCAGCGCGGCAGCGGATCAAGACGCTCACCCAAGCGGCGATGAATGCCGACGTCACCGTCAACCAGCTCGAAGACATCCTGGGTGGCCTGGGCGACACGTTGGGCGACTTGAACACGTCTCTCACGAACCTCAACGGCGCCGTGAACCGCCTGGACAACGGCCTCGACCACTTCGAAGCCACCCTCGGCCGGATTGACGACCTGATGAAGCGGCTGGTGACGCTGGTGGCGCCGGTCGAGGCGATCGTCGAGCGCATCGACTACATGGTCGGCGTGGGCGAGACGGTGATGTCGCCGCTGTCGGTCACCGAACACGCAGTCCGCAACGCGTTCAACGCCTTACGCAATCGCGGTAGTCGCTAACCGCTGTTGCGCAGCGCGCTGGCCAGACCGTTCATGGTCAGCAGGATTCCGCGCTGCACCAGTTCGTCGTCGTCACCGGAGCGGTAGCGCCGCAGCAACTCGACCTGCAGGTGGTTCAGCGGCTCCAGATACGGGAAGCGGTTGAACACCGACCGGGCCAGCGCCGGGTTGTCGGCCAGGAGGTTGTCCTGACCGGTAATCAGCTGATGCGCCTTGATACTTCGCTGGTGTTCGGCGGCGATCTTGTCGAACACCCGACGCCGCAGCGATTCGTCCTCGACCAGTTCCGCGTAGCGGGCGGCCAGGCCGAGGTCGGTCTTGGCCAGAACCTGCGCCATGTTCGACAGCACGGTCTGGAAGAACGGCCATCGCTCATACAGTTCGCGCAGCGTTTCGAGACGACCCTCGCCACCGGCGATCCACTCCTCGATCGCGATGCCGGTTCCGTACCAGCCCGGCAGCATCACCCGCGACTGACTCCACGCCATCACCCACGGAATCGCGCGCAGGTCGGAAATCGACGACGTCTGTTTGCGTGACGTGGGCCGGCTGCCGACGTTCAGCGCACCGATCTCGCTGACCGGTGTCGACTGCAGGAAATACTCCACGAAACCGTCTGTCTCATGGACTAATTCGGAGTATGCACGTTGTGCCCGATCCGCGAGCTCGTCGAGAATCTCGTAGGCAGGGCCGGCGATATCGTCAAGGCCCTCGACATCGAGCAGGGTTGATTCCAAGGTGGCCGCCAGCAGTGTCTCCAGATTGCGTTGCGCCATCTGCGGTTCGGCATACTTGGCGGCGATCACCTCGCCCTGCTCGGTCAGCCGCAGCGAGCCGTTCACCGCGCCCGGCGGCTGAGCGAGAATGGCCTGATAACTCGGACCGCCGCCGCGGCCCACCGTGCCGCCGCGACCGTGGAAGAGCCGCAACCGAATACCGGTTTTGCGCGCCGACTCGACGAGATCGAGTTCGGCCCGATACAGCGCCCAGTTGGCGGTCAGATAACCGCCGTCCTTGTTCGAATCGGAGTATCCGAGCATCACTTCTTGGCTGCCCTGCCGGGCCCTGACGATGGTCTGGTAGACCGGAAGATCAAGCGCCGCTTCGAGAATCGACGCGCCCCTGCGCAGATCGTCGATGGTCTCGAACAGCGGGACGATGCCAACCGGACAGTAGGGCTTGTCGGCCGATGCGTCGAGCAGTCCGGATTCCTTCAGCAGGATGCCCGCTTCGAGCAGATCGGAGACGGAGCGGCACATCGAAATGATGTAGTTGGGCACCGCTTCCGGGCCGTAGATCTCCACGGCCCGGGCGGCGGCGGAGACGATGGCGAGTTCTTTGCGGGCCAGGTCGGACAGTTGCTCGCGATCGCCGATCAGCGGCCGCCGCGTGCTCAGCTCGCCGGCGAGGATGTTGACCCGCTCGTCTTCACTCAGCGACCCATAGTCGGGATGGACTCCGGCCCAGGCCAATAACTCCGCGACCACTTCCTCGTGCACATCGGAGTTCTGCCGCATGTCCAAACCGGAAAGGTGAAAACCGAAGACGTGCAAGGCTTCCCGCAGCCGCGCCAGCCGATCGTCGGCCAACAGCCTGCTGCCGTTGGCGCGCAGGGAGGCATCGACGACATCGAGGTCGGCCAGCATCTCCCCCGGCGTCGAATACGGCGGCAGACCGAGGTCGAGCAGATTGTCCGGCTCACGGTCCAGAATCTGCGCGGCAGTGGCGGTGAGCCGGCCGTGGATGACGCGCAGGGCGCGGCGGTAGGGCTCGTCGCCGCGAGCCGGCTCCTCGCACGCTTCGGCAAGCGCGGTCAACTCGCCGGTGACCGCCACCAGGCGCGCCGACATCGACAATTCCTGCTCGAGAGCGCTCAGCTCGGCGAGGTAGTGGTTCAGCGCCGTGTAGGCCGCGCTCCCGGTGGCCAGGCGCACCACATCGGCGGTGACGTTGGGGTTGCCGTCGCGGTCGCCGCCGATCCAGGAGCCGGGCCGCAGGATCGGTTCGGGAAGCAGGTCCGCGTCAGGCCAGCGGTGGCGCAGTGCGTCGCGGACCGAGGCGTTGACTTTCGGTACCACGTCGAAAAACGCTGCCTGGTAATAGCGCAACCCGACCGCGATCTCGTCGGAGATCTGCAGCCGGGACAGCCGGACCAACGCGGTCTGCCAGAGCATCAGCACCTGCCGGCGCAGTTCGGTCTCGACGTCACCGCCGTCGTCGGTTTCGGTCTGGCCATGCGCACGCATCCGCATCAACTGGGTGATGCGGTGTTGGGTATCGAACACCGTGCGGCGGCGAGTTTCGGTCGGATGGGCGGTGATGACGGGCGAGACCAGTGCGCCGGTCAGCGCCTCGGCGACGGTCGCAGTGTCCAGGCGTGCCGCGTCGAGCTTCAAATACGTCGCGGCCAGGCTGCTGTCCTGCGGCGGCTCCTCACGCGCGACGTGGATCGCGCGGCGGCGCTCGCGATGGATGTCTTCGGCGACGTTGGCCAGCAAGGCGAAGTGACTGAACGCCCGGATGACCGGGATCGCTTGATGAATGTCGATGCCGTCGAACAGCTGCGCAACCTCGGCGCGCTCGATCTCAGAGCGGCGCACCTGAAAGGACGCTTTGCGGGCCCGCTCGACCAAGGCGAACACCTCGTCGCCGTTCTGCTCGCGGACGGTGTCACCAAGGATGGTGCCGAGTAACCGAATGTCTTCACGCATCGGCTCGGTCGCGTCGCGTCCGATCTGGGTGCGTTGGACGGCACCGAAGGGCTCCAGCGAGTCGGGTGCTTCAACCATACCTACCAGTATCAGGGCGGCTGGCCGACTTCGCCTTTCGTGGAGTCAGGCGTTGTATTTGATGCGCAGCGCCATACCGACGATGGCGACCAACCAGATGCCGACGACGAACAACGTCAGTCGGTCGAGGTTCTTCTCCACCACCGTCGAACCGGACAGACTGGACTGCACGCCACCACCGAACAGCGTGGACAGACCACCACCCTTGGCGCGGTGCAACAGCACCAGCAGTACCACCAGAATGCTGGTGACCACCAGGGTGATCTGCAGGGCCAATTCCATGGACGACACCTTACCGGGCCGCGGCGACCCGGCTCAGACCGGCGCTAGGAAGTCAGCGGACCCCAGTAGGTCTTGTCGGTGGCGTAGTCGAAGTACGCCTCGTGGTTGAGGAACGGTACGACGCCGCTGTCAATATCGGTGCCCGAGATCACTGTCGGCGCTGTGCTCTGGTTGATGCTGTCCGTGCCTACCTGATAGGAGTACAAAAGCGTGCTGCCGTTGTAGACCGAAATCGTGTCGCCCTGCGCGACGCCGGAATGCGCGATCGATGACGGGATGGTTCCGTAGACACCGCCGGAGTCGAGGTCGTTGGTAATTATCCCGGTGCCGGTCACGACACCGTTGTGCGTCACAGTTTCGGTCAGAGGGCCGACGGTCGGGGATCCGTCGAGCCAGGTGCCTCCGGTCAGCGGGTTGTCGCCCCCGACGATGAGGCTCTTCTCGGGCCCGACCAAGTCGACGAGCACGCCGCCGTAACTCTCGAATGGGCTGTCCGTCGGCCCGGCCGTGTCGGGGCCGATGCCCAGGATGCCGTCCACGTGGTTACCGGAGAGGAAGCTCTGGAAGTTCTCGAAGATGTTGGCGGGGTTGGTTGACCACGAGAGAACTTCGACGTCAACCGGGCTGGTCGTGCTGAGCACTTCGGTGCCGTCGGTGCCGTAGTCGACGGGAACGTCGTTATACGTCAGGTAGAGGTACTCGACGCCGCCGCTGTAGCCGCTGAACCCGTAATTGTCGGGCATTCCGAGCTTGAACAGTTCCTCAAGCGCGGAGAAGTCGTTCGAGCCCAGGTCTTGCCACGGGACGACCAAGCCGCTCGAGCCGGTGTCGACCAGCAGTGTCGACGGGTCGCCGGCACCGATGGCCGCCTGGATGGTCGGCTCGGTGACAATCTGCATGGTGATCGGAAGCGTGTAGCTGGTCGCGGCCGCAGCGGGCTCCGCCCCCGTCGACGCGGCCGCCACCGCGGAGTCTGCGCTCGGCAGCGCGAAATCGAACGAGCTGTTCAGGCTCGCTAGCAGGCTGTCGGCCCAGCTGGTCAGGTCCAGCGCGGCGGCTGGGTCGAAGACCGCGATCGAGTCGGTCAGCGATGTCAGGATCGGCTGGACGATCGGGTCCAGAAGATCTTCGAAGTCCGCCCGCGCGGGTGCCGCGGAGCCAGTGGCCAACGCTGCTGCGGCGAAGAACACGCTCGCGCCCGCGCCGACCAGGCCGAGACCCGCTGCGACCTTGTTTTTCCCGTGCCGACCTGCCATCAGATACCTTCCCCCGGGCTCCGTGCCGCGTCCGACGCGCATAACTGAACGTCCCTGTGCTTCTTTCAGGTTTCCTTAAGCTAAGCGTGACCTGACCGAGATGCAACCCGTACAGGCCGCTGTTTCACCTTTAATTCGCTTAAGACGACCGGATCACGTCGTTACGGCCCCGTCTCATCGCGGCGCCGGCCAGCCGAGGGGCACGGCGCAGCGCTCGATATGTCAGGGCAGCGGCCCACCGGCAGCGATCGCCGACAGCGTCGCGAACTGCTCGCCATCCAGCGACGCACCACCCACCAGGGCGCCGTCCACGTCGTCCTGCGCGACGATGTCGCCGATGTTCTTGGCGTTCACCGAGCCGCCGTAGAGCACTCGGACGGTGTCGGCGATCTGCGGCGACGCCAGCGAGCCCAGCTCCTCGCGGACCGCGGCACACACTTCCTGGGCGTCGGCGGCGCTGGCGACCCGCCCGGTGCCGATCGCCCAGACCGGCTCGTAGGCGATGACGGTCTTGCCGATCTGCTCGGCCGACAACCCCGCCAGGGACCCGCGCAGCTGTGTCTGGCAGTGGCTGACGTGCTCGCCGGCCTCACGGACGTCCAGGTGTTCACCGATGCACACGATCGGCGTCAGCTGGTGTTTGAGCGCGGCCGCGGCCTTCGCGGCGACCAGCGCGTCGTCCTCGTGGTGATAGGTGCGCCGCTCGGAGTGGCCGACCACGGCGTAGTGGCACCCCAGCTTGGCCAGAAATGCCCCACTGATCTCGCCGGTGTACGCCCCGGAGTCGTGCTGCGAAATGTCCTGCGCGCCATAGGTGAGTCGCAGCTTGTCGCCGTCGACCAGCGTTTGCACGCTGCGCAGATCGGTGAACGGCGGGATGACCGCAACGTCGACCTTGTCGAAGTACTTGTCGGGCAGCGAGAACGCGATCTTCTGCACTAAAGCGATGGCCTCGAAGTGGTTGAGGTTCATCTTCCAGTTGCCGGCAATCAGCGGCTTGCGGCTCATACCCACCGCCGACGATGCAGAGCGAAGCGATGAGGAGGAGGCGGAACGATCATGGAGGTCCTTTGCTCAGGCGGTCAACACGTCGAGGCCGGGGAGCGTCTTGCCCTCAAGGTATTCCAGCGATGCCCCGCCACCGGTGGAAATGTGGGAGAAGCCGTCTTCGGGCAGGCCCAGTGCCCGCACCGCGGCGGCCGAGTCGCCGCCACCCACCACGCTGAACGCGCCCTTGGCCGTCGCCGCCGCGATCACTTCGGCGAGGCCCTTGGTGCCGGCAGCGAAGGCCGGGAACTCGAAGACGCCCATCGGGCCGTTCCAGAAGATGGTCTCCGCGTTGCCCAGCAGCTTGGTGAATCGCCGGACAGATCCCGGGCCGATGTCCAGGCCCATCTTGCCGTCCGGAATAGCATCGGCGGCAACAACTTTCGGCGGCGAATCGGCGGCGAATTTGTCGGCCACCACAATGTCCACCGGCAGGTGCAGCACGTCGGCATGCGTATCGAGCAGTTTCTTGCAGGTGTCGATCATCTCGGGCTGCAGCAGCGACGTCCCGACTGAAACACCCAGCGCGGCAAGGAATGTGTAACACATACCGCCGCCGATCACGATGCTGTCGGCCTTGGTGGCCAACTGCTCGATCACACCGAGCTTGTCGGAGACCTTGGAGCCGCCCAGGATCACGGCGTACGGCCGCTTCGCCGAACCGGTGAGCCGCTCGAGCACTGCGACTTCTTCGGCGACCAGCGTGCCCGCGTAGTGCGGCAGCAGCGTCGCGACGTCGTAGACGGAGGCCTGCTTGCGGTGCACCACCCCGAACCCGTCGGATACGAAAGCCCCGTTGCTGCCGACCAATTCGGCGAGCTCTTTGGCGAGTGCCAGGCGTTGGCCGTCGTCCTTGCTGGTTTCCCGCGGGTCGAAGCGGATGTTCTGCAGGAGCAGGACGTCGCCGTCGGCCAAACGTCCGGCGCGGGCCTTGGCGTCGGAACCCACGACGTCGTCGGCCAGCTGCACGTTCTTGCCCAGTTCCGCACCGAGTTTCGCGGCGACGGGCGCCAGCGACAGCGCCGGGTCGGGCTTCCCGTCGGGGCGCCCCAGATGGGCGGTCACCACCACTTTGGCGCCGGCATCGGCGAGCGCCTTGATGGTCGGCACCGAGGCGATGATACGGCCCGCGTCGGTAATGGCGCCGTCGTTGAGCGGCACATTAAGGTCAGAGCGAACAAGCACGCCGCGACCCGAAACCCCCTGTGCGAGAAGGTCGTCCAGGTTCGGAATGGCCACGGCTACAGCGACTTGCCGACCAACGCGACCAGGTCGACGAGGCGGTTGGAGTAGCCCCATTCGTTGTCGTACCAGGACACCACCTTGGCCTGGTTGTCGATCACCTTGGTCAGACCGGAATCGAAGATCGAGCTGTGCGGGTCGGTGACGATGTCACTGGAGACGATCGGAGCGTCGTAGTACTTCAGGATGCCCTTCATCGGGCCGTCAGCGGCGGCTTTCATCGCGGCGTTGATCTCGTCGGCGCTGGCGGACTTCTTCAGCTCCGCGGTCAGGTCGGTGACCGATCCGGTGGGGATCGGCACGCGCAGCGCGTAGCCGTCCAGCTTGCCCTTCAGTTCGGGCAGCACCAGACCGATCGCCTTGGCGGCACCGGTCGAGGTCGGCACGATGTTGAGTGCGGCGGCGCGGGCCCGGCGCAGGTCCTTGTGCGGGCCGTCCTGCAGGTTCTGGTCCTGCGTGTAGGCGTGGATCGTAGTCATCAGACCCTTGACGATGCCGAACTCGTCGTTGAGCACCTTGGCGATCGGGCCGAGGCAGTTGGTGGTGCACGACGCGTTGGAGATGATGTTCTGGCTGCCGTCGTACTTGTCGTCGTTGACGCCCAGCACGATCGTGATGTCCTCGTCGGTGGCCGGCGCGGAGATGATCACCTTCTTGGCTCCAGCGTCCAAGTGGCCCTTGGCCTTTGCGGCGTTGGTGAAGATTCCGGTGGACTCGACGACGACGTCGACACCCAGGTCACCCCAGGGCAGGGCCGCTGGTCCCTCTTTGACCTCCAGCGCCTTGATCTTGTGGTCGCCGACGACGATGGTGTCCTCGCCCTCGAGGCTGACGTCGTAAGGCAGCCGGCCCAGTATCGAGTCGAACTTCAGCAGGTGCGCCAGGCTGGCGTTGTCGGTCAGGTCGTTGGCCGCCACCACCTCGATTTCGGTGTCGGCTCCCGCTGCCTGCTGCGCCAGCAGGGCCCGGTAGAAGTTGCGGCCGATGCGACCGAAGCCGTTGATGCCTACCCGGACCGTCACGTGTATCTCCTTCGACGCTGACTCAATGCTCGCCGCCAGCCTAGTAGCTGCGACAATGCGGAGCGAATTCGGTGGTTCAGGTCACGCTTGTGGGCGCGGTAACCGGGTGGACGGGCAGTTCGTCGCCGGGTTCGGGCCAGGGCTGACGTGCCAGCATGTCGTCGACCGAGACGTAGCCTTCCTCGACCAAGCCGGTCTTGGCGTCGACGATGCGGTACCACTGCTTTTTCGTCTGAATCGGTTGGCCTTCGAGGATGATCACTCGCAGGTCGCCTTCCTCCAGGTGGCAGCGCCGCTGCACCGCCTCGATCAGTTGCTCGTTGTGCAGGTGTCCTTCGCCGAAATTCCAGCCGATCAGCGGCCCCGCGACGGTTTCGCCTTCACGGAGTGCGTAGTCCCGCTCGTTGTCGAGTGCACGTGGCAGCAGACCGTTGAGCGCGCGACCGTGGACATGCATCGACCGAAAGGCGCGGGCTTTGTCGCTGATGATCTCGGCGGTGGCCGGGTCATACAGCCGGGCAATTTGATTGGCGGTCAGCGCCGAGCTTTTGACGACGTTCTCTTCGATCTTGTCTTCGACGCCGTCGCGGAAGCACCAGACACTCGAGGCCCAGTTTCCGGCGTAGTACCGCAACGCGGGCAGGAATGAAATCTGTTGAGGGAACATGTTTCCCACTACCGGAATCACAAGGAGAGCCACCATCAGCATCGCCAGCAACAGCGGCGAATTCAGGTCGTAGATCACGATGTTGCCGTAGTGGCCGAAAAGGTAGAACAGCGAGAAGATGAAGAAGATGTTCCACTCCAACGGAACGCCCATCGGCAGGTTGGAAATGATGTTGAGGTGGAAGATCACCATGAAGCCGATCAACCACCACCGCCACGGATGATCACCGCCGGCGAAGACCAGGACCGCCGGCACGATGAGTTCGGCCGTGGTGCCACCGACGTGGGCCATCACCTTCGGAATCCAGGTCGGCCGGATGTCGTCGACCGGGTCCCGATAGAGCTTGCGCTTCAACCAGTTGAACGGCTTGCCGCGCAGTAGCGGGTTGTTGCTCGTCATCGCCGCGACCACGTAGGGAAAGTGGTGGTTGAGTTTGGAAGTTGCTGCGCCCCACCACAGTCCGAGCATGACGATCTTGAACGCCGCGATCTGGTCGGTGAACGGGAAGAAGAAGATCAGCAATTTCAGCCAGTAGTGCTCACCGCGAGCGGCCAGAAAGATCGTCTTGTCGCGCAGGCCCAACAGCGCCAGCGCGATGATCGTCGGCAGCACCAGCAGCGGGTCGAGCAACCCGACGTCGCCGTTACCGGTGACCGACCCGCCGCGACCGGGCGCGAGCAGCGCCCAGACACCGGACGCCAAGACCACTGCATACAGCGCCACGTCGAAAAGGGTGCGGGTGTCGCCGCGCGTGAACGGCACATCGTTCGGCCACGGTGGCAGCCGAATTGTCTTGGGTCGCAGCCAGTATAGGAATCCCCCGATCGGCGGCATGAATCGCGCGGTCAGCGGGCCCGACCCGCAGCCCAGCCCAAGGACTTCGAACAGCAGCGTGAAGACGATGAATTTCTGATAGACGATCGGCTGGGTCCACCAGTCCCCGATGCGCCCAAGCCCGCCCAGACCCGGGGTCAGCGAGACGACCGCGGCCGCGCCGGCGGCGTAGGCGGCCATCTTGATCACGTAGAGCAGGTAGATCGCGGACGGAGTGCCGAAGCCGTGTTCGACCCAGTGCCGGGTCACCACCTGGATCCGGTCGGCCGCCGACCGGGCGTGCCAGGTCTCGGGGTCGACGTCCGGAAGATCCGGGGTGATGAATCCCATCACGGCCTCGATTCAGGTCTGCCACCGTTGGCGAAAACAATCTAGCCCTTCAACACTGTGACGAAGCGCCGACTGTGCAGCTTATGGATGGATTTGCCGCCGATTTCGCGGTCAAAAGCTGCACAGTCGACGGATCTGAAAGCAGCTTGTGCCTCTAGGCGTCTTCCAGCAGGTCGGGCGTCACCGCGGACTCGGTGTCCGGAATCCCGTCTACCTTCGCTTTGCGGTCGGCCATCGACAGCAAGCGCCGAATCCGGCCCGCCACAGCGTCTTTCGTCATCGGCGGGTCGGCTAACCGGCCCAATTCTTCCAGTGAAGCCTGGCGGTGTTCGACGCGCAGCTTGCCCGCCGCCGCCAAGTGGTCCGGCACGCCCTCGCCGAGAATTTCCAGCGCCCGTTCGACGCGGGCGGCGGCCGCGACCACCGCGCGCGCCGAGCGCCGCAAGTTGGCGTCGTCGAAGTTGGCCAACCGATTGGCGGTCGCCCGCACCTCGCGGCGCATCCGCCGCTCCTCCCACACCAACCGGGTGTCCTGGGCCCCCATCCGGGTGAGCAGCGCCCCGATGGCTTCACCGTCGCGCACCACGACCCGGTCGGCGCCGCGGACCTCGCGAGCCTTGGCGCTGATCCCCAGCCGGCGCGCCGCGCCCACTAGCGCCAGCGCGGCCTCGGGTCCGGGGCAGCTGACCTCCAGCGCCGACGAGCGACCCGGCTCGGTCAGCGAACCGTGGGCCAGGAAGGCGCCACGCCACGCGGCCTCGGCGTCGCCGACGCTGCCACCCACGACCTGAGCCGGCAAGCCGCGCACCGGCCGGCCACGCAGATCCAGCAATCCGGTCTGTCGGGCCAGCGCCTCGCCGTCGTTGGCGACCCGCAGGACATAGCGAGTGGTCTTGCGGATTCCACTGGCGGACAACACATGTACGACGGCGTTGTAGCCGTACAGATCGAAGATGTCCTTGCGCAGGCGTCGCGCGATGCTGCCCAAATCGACCTCGGCCTCGACGACCACACGGCCGGCCACGATGTGCAATCCGCCGGCAAAGCGCAACAGCGACGTCACCTCGGCACGCCGCGCGCTCACCGCGGTCACCACCAGCCGGCTCAATTCGTCCTTGACTTCGGCCGTCATCGCCACGCGTCGTCACCCCTCGGTCCGTTGCGATCCTGTCTGTCCGCGTCCGTGGATCCCGCACCAGGCGGCCGAGCCGTGTCACGCACGCCCACTCCGTCCAGCGCCGCGGCCAGTTTGCCCGGGTCATGTAAAGGTGTACCAGGCCTGGACACGTCCGCGAATTGAACTTGGGCATTCAGCAGCGTCGCGGTCCGGCGCAGTTGCTCGCGCTCGCGTTCGCTCGGCACCCGTTCGGCGTCGATGATCACGTCGTGAACGGTGAAACCCGGAGCGTGCTGGGCAAGTACATGCAGATGACGTTCGACCGAGAACCCCGCGGTCTCCCCCGGTTCGGCCACCAGGTTGAGCACCAGCGCACGGCGGGCCGAGGTCGCCTGCAGCGCCGCGGCAAGCGCGGGCACCAGGACATGCGGGATCACGCTGGTGAACCACGAGCCGGGGCCCAGCACCACCAGATCGAGGCCGACGTCTCCGGCCTGGAAGCCGACCCGCGGATGTTCCGGGCGATTCGCGGGCAGGTGGCGATCGC
>NZ_LZLV01000009.1 GCF_001673405.1 Mycobacterium sp. 1245111.1
CGGTGACCCCCTGATTTTTGATGCGGACTTGCATCGGCTGCGGGTTTTCTTCGAAAGCCAGGGGATCGCGATGCGGTTCGGTCAGCCCGACGAGCACGACGACACGTTGCCGCACAACGATTTAAGCGGGCGGTCGCTGGCTGAGTTCGTGCACGCCGAACTCGCCGCGACGTTGCAACTGGGCGACGCGCTGTCGATCGACCCGACCGCATCGCTGATCGACCTCGGGTTGGACTCGCTGCTTGCGCTCGACCTGCGGCGGCGCTTGCGCCGGACCGTGGGCCGCTCGGCTCCGGTGGCGCGGATGCTCGGCGGCATCACGGTCAACGAGCTGATCGAGGTCCTCGGTGCGACCAACGGACAGGACATGGGGAAGGTTGGGACGTACGCGTGACTGACACCACGAGCTTCGACACGCTCGAAGCGCAGCGTCTGGAGTTATTGCGTCGCAAGATCGCCGAGCGTGGCCTGACCCGACCGAACATCGGCGCGGCCGCCGTCACGCAGAACCCCGAAATGTCCGACGGCCAACGCCGGATGTGGTTCGTTCAGTCGGTCGACCCGGACGGGGCGCTGCTCAACATCTGTGTGTCCTACCGCATCACCGGTGAGGTCGACATCGCGCGGCTCCGCCGCGCCGTAGATGCCGTCGCGCTGCGTCACCCGGTGCTGCGCACCACGTACCAAACCGGCAGCGACGGCGATCCCTACCCGGTGATCCACGGCGACCTACGCCCGGACTGGGCCGAGCATGACCTGTCCGGCCTTGCCGATCAGGCCCGCCAGCTCAGGCTGGAAGTACTGGCGCAGCGGCAGTTTCGGCAACCGTTCGACCTGACCAAAGACGCGCCGCTGCGAATCGCCGCCGCGCGGGTGGGCGCCGACGAGCTGATCCTGCTGTTCACCGCTCACCACATCGCGTGGGATGACGGTTCGTGGGCGCCGTTCTTCAGCGACCTCACCCGCGCTTACACCGACGTCGACAGTGTGCCGCCGGTGTCGACGTCGGTTGCGGGGGACCCGGTCCGCAGCAGCGACGAAGACCTGGGTTATTGGCGGTCGCTGATGACGAATCTGCCTGAGCCGCTGGAACTTCCCGGCCCAAACGGATCGGTGGTCCCCAGCACCTGGCGCGCCCAGCGCACCGTCGCGCATCTGTCGGCGGAAACCATCGAGCGAGCCGCCGCGCTCGCCCGAGAGAGCGGCGCCACCCCGTACATGGTGTTGATGGCGGCGTTCGGCGCCCTCGTACACCGATACACCCACGCCTCGGACTTCCTCGTCGCGACGCCCGTGCTGAACCGCACAGCCGCAACCGAGAACGCGATCGGATACTTCGGCAACACCCTGGTGCTGCGGATGCGGCCGGAGTCACGGATGACGTTCCGTGAGTTGCTCGTGCAGACCAGGGACAGCGCTGTCGGAGCCCTGGCCCACTCGCGCGTCGACCTGGAATGGCTGGTGCGCGAATCCAATCCCGACCGCCGGCACGGCGCCGAGCGGATGACCCGGGTCAGCTTCGGGCTACGCGAGCCCGACGGCGGCGGGTTCAGTCCGCCCGGAGTGCGCTGTGAGCGCGCCGAGCTGCGCGGCCACATCAGCCAGCTGCCGCTCGGGTTCATGATCGAATTGGACGGTTCGGGTCGCGGCGCAACGGTCGAAGCCGAATACCTGGTCGAGGTTCTCGACCGTCCTCTGGTGGACCAACTGCTGCGCCACTACGGCGTGCTCTTGGAACACGCGCTGGCAGAACCGGATACCACGCTCTCAGCATGCCGACTGCTGAGCGACGCGGACGCCGAATGGCTACGGGACGTGTCGGCAGGCGAGGACTTCAGCAGCCCGGCAAGCACGCTCCCGAGCCTGGTCGCGCGGCGTGCGGCCCTGACGCCGGACGCCGTGGCCGTGGTCTACGAAGGCCGGCAGTACAGCTACCGCGAAATCGACGACGAGGCAAACCGGTTGGCGCACTGGCTGATCGAGCAGGGCATCGGCACCGAAGACCGGGTCGCGGTGCTGCTCGACAAGTCGCCCGAGCTGGTCATCACTGCGCTGGGCGTCCTGAAAGCGGGCGGCGTCTACCTTCCTGTCGACCCCACCTATCCCGACGACAGGCTGACGTTCATCCTCGACGACGCCGAAGCGAAACTGGTTCTTCGTGAACCGGTCACCGGCCTCGCGGACTACCCGGCCACCGAGCCGACGGACCTGATCCGCCCGCTCGGCCCCGCCAACACCGCGTACCTGATCTATACCTCGGGGTCGACCGGGCTGCCCAAGGGTGTGCCGGTGCCGCACGCGCCGATCGCGGAGTATTTCGTCTGGTTCGGCGAGGAATACCGAGTCGACGAAACCGACCGGCTGCTGCAAGTGGCCTCGCCGAGCTTCGACGTGTCGATCGGCGAGATCTTCGGCACCCTGATCTGCGGCGCGCGGCTGGTGATTCCGCGGCCGGATGGTCTGCGCGACATCGGATACCTGACCGAGCTGCTGCGGCGCGAAGGCATTACGTCGATGCACTTCGTCCCGTCGCTTCTCGGGCTGTTCTTGTCGCTGCCCGGGGTCAACCAGTGGCGCACCCTGCGGCGGGTGCCGATCGGCGGCGAACCGCTGCCCGGCGAGGTGGCCGACAAATTCCACGCCACCTTCGACGCGCTGCTCTACAACTTCTACGGCCCCACCGAGACCATCGTCAACGCGAGCAGCTACCCGGTGGAGGGCGCCCAGGGTACTCGGGTGGTGCCGATCGGCCGGCCCAAGATCAACACCCAGATACATCTGCTCGACGATGCGCTGCAGCCGGTCCCAGTCGGTGTCATCGGCGAAATCTACATCGGTGGAACGCATGTGGCTCGCGGCTACCACCGCCGGCCCGGGCTGACCGCCGAGCGCTTCATCGCCGACCCGTTCATCCCGGGCGCCCGGCTCTACCGTTCCGGCGACCTGGCGCGCCGCAACTCCGACGGCGATATCGAATTCGTCGGCCGCGCCGACGAACAGGTCAAGATCCGCGGCTTCCGGATCGAGCTGGGTGAGGTCGCCGCGGCGATTTCGGTCGACCCCAGTGTCGGGCAGGCCGTCGTGGTGGCCAGCGATCTACCGGGATTGGGTAAGAGCCTGGTCGGCTATGTCACCCCGGTCGACGGGAAGGGCCGCGAAACCGTTGACCTCGAACGGATTCGTGCGCGAGTAGCGGCGGCGCTGCCCGAATACATGACCCCGGCCGGCTACGTGGTGATCGACGAGATCCCGATCACGACCCACGGAAAGATCGACCGCTCTGCGCTGCCGGAGCCGGAGATCATGACCAAGGCGCAATACCGCGATCCGACGACCGTCACTGAACGCCGGATCGCTCAACTGTTTTCCGACCTGCTGGGTCATGACCCGGTCGGCCTCGACGACTCGTTCTTCGATCTCGGCGGCCACTCGTTGGTGGCCACCAAGCTGGTCACCGCGATCCGCGCGGACTGCGCCGTCGAGCTCGGCATTCGCGATATCTTCGAGCTCGGTACGGTCGGCGCGCTGGCGCAACGGGTCGACGATTTGCGTTCCGGGGCACACGGCCAGTCGAGGCCCAGGCTGATCGCCACCAACCACGACGAACCCTTGCCGCTGTCGGCGTCGCAACTGCGGAGCTGGTTCGCGTTCCGGGTGGACGGGCCGAGCCCGGTCAACAACATCCCGTTCGCCGCGCGGCTGACCGGGCCGTGGGACATCGACGCGTTGATCGCCGCCGTCGGCGACGTCATCGCGCGCCACGAAATCCTGCGCACCACATACGTTGACGACGACGGCATCCCGTACCAGATGGTCGGCCCGGTCGCCGAGCTGGCGGTGCGGCGCGCTGCGGGTAACGGCGAACGGTGGCTGCAGGAGCAACTCGAGGCCGAGCGTCGGCACTGCTTCGAGTTGGACCGCGAATGGCCGATCCGGGTCGCCGTGTTGGACAACGGCGGCGAACATGTGCTGTCGCTGGTCGTCCACCACATCGCCTCCGACCACTGGTCCGCGGGTGTGCTGTTCGCCGACGTGATGACCGCGTACCGGGCCCGCCGCGACGGCGAGGCGCCGGCATGGGCTCCGCTTCGCGTCCAGTACGCCGACTACGCCGCTTGGCAACGTGATTTCCTGGGGGAGCCGGGCGGACAAGAGACCGCGGTTGCCACCGAGCAACGGGACTACTGGACGAGCCAGCTGGCCGGTCTGCCGGAGGACAGCGGTCTGCGCCCCGACTTTCCGCGCCCGCCGCTGCCCAGCGGCGACGGTGAATCGGTCATTTTCAGCATCGACGCGGCCACCCGCGCCAAACTCGCCGACCGGTGCCGTGAGTTGGGCGTCACCGAATTCATGGCACTGCAGGCCGCTGTCGCCGTGGTGCTGCACAAGGCGGGCAGCGGGGTCGACATTCCGCTCGGTACGCCGGTCGCCGGCCGCACCGAAGCCGAGCTCGATCAACTGATCGGGTTCTTCGTCAATATCTTGGTGCTGCGCAACGACTTACGGGGCAACCCCACGCTCCGCGAGGTGTTGACCCGGTCGCGTGAGACCGCGCTGGCTGCCTACGCCAACCAAGACCTGCCATTCGACCGGGTGGTCGACAGCGTCAGCCCGGTGCGATCGCTGTCGCGCAACCCGCTGTTCCAGGTGATCGTGCACGTCCGCGATCACCTTCCCGCGACGCGGGTCATCGAGTCGGGGCCGGACGGTGACACCGTGTGCACCTCGCTGGATCCCGTGTTCGACATGGCGCACGCCGACCTCAGCGTGAACTTCTTCGGCACCGACGGATCCGGCGATGTCGGCTACAACGGCAACCTCATCTTCCGCACCGAGCTCTACCACCGCAACACCATCGAGCGGTTGGCCGGGTGGCTGACCCGAGTCGTCACTGAGTTTGCTGACGACATCGACCAGAGTTTGCGGGACGTGGTGCTTGCCGATGCGCACGAACAGCAGCGCATCCTCGCCCAGTGGAGCCGCGGCGAGCAGCCACCGCCCGACCGGCCGCGGACCGTGCCGGAACTGCTCGAAGCCAGCCGACAGTGCGATGCCGGCCGGGTCGCGGTGCGCTGCGCCGGAGAGGATCTCGATTACGCTGCGCTGCATCGACGTTCGGACAATCTAGCCACGATGCTCGCCGACCGGGGTGTGTGTCCGGGTTCCTTCGTGGGCCTCTCGACACGTCGCGGGATCGACATGGTGGTGGCGCTTGTCGGCATCGTGAAAGCCGGTGCGGCCTATTTCCCGATCGACCCGGCATATCCGTTGGCGCGCAAGCAGTTCATGCTCGATGACGTGCAACCACCGGTGGTGGTCGCGACCGTCGAAGCGCTCAACACCATGCCGGATGATTTTGCGGGTACCACCGTGTTGCTCGATGACGCCGAAGTGCGATCCGCGATCGAGGCCCCGGAGCCATTGTCCGCGCTACCGCGGTTGCCGCACCCCGACGACCCGATGTATCTGGTGTTCACCTCCGGATCCACCGGAAAACCCAAGGGCGCCGTAGGAACTCAACGCGCTATGGCCGCCCGGCTGGATTGGCAGCTGCGGCACTATCCCCCGAGAGGGGACGACATTCGGCTGTCACAGGCGTCGATGACGTTCCTCGAAGGTGGCATGGAGCTGTTGGCCGGCCTGGCAGCCGGCGCCACGATGATCCTGGCCGACGACATCGAGCATCGTGACGCGGAAGCGCTTGGCGCGCTGATGAATCGCGAGTCTGTCGCTCAGATCACCGCGGTGCCCAGCCTGGTGTCCGCATTGGTGGACAGCGCGCCGGACGCGGTGCGGTCACTGGCCCGGTTGGTGTGTGGCGGTGAGCCGGTGAGCAATTCGCTGCTGCAGCGACTGACGGCCGTGCGTGCAGACGCGGGCGACCAGGGTCCGCAGTTGTTGAACAACATCGGCTCCACCGAAACCTGCGGCGCGGTGTCGCGCGGACGGCTGAGCCTGCCGAGCCCGCGGGTCGGCTCACCCGTGGCCGGGGCGCAGGCCTACCTGCTCGACGACGGATTGCGGCCGGTGCCGGTGGGGGTGGTGGGCGAGTTGTACTACGCCGGTGACCAGTTGGCCCGCGGGTATTGGAAGCGGTCGGCGCTGACGTCGACGCGGTTCATCGCGAATCCGTTCGCCGACGAACCCGGTAGCCGGTTGTACCGCAGCGGCGATCTGGCGCGCTGGACCGACGACGGCGAATTGGAGTTCGCCGGACGCGCCGACCACCAGGTACAGGTGCGCGGATTCCGGGTCGAGCTCGCCGAGGTTGAGGCCGCGCTGGCCGCCGCAGACGGTGTCGCAGCGGCCGCCGCCCGCACCTGGGAGGTGCACGACGGTACGAGCCTGGCCGGTTACGTTGTGCCGCAGCACCCCATCACTGACGAGGCGGATTTCGCGGTATCGGTGCGCGCCGCGATCAGTGCGACATTGCCCGGCTACATGGTGCCGTCGTCGCTGACGGTGCTGGACGCGCTGCCGAAGACGGAGTCGGGCAAGCTGAATCGGCCCGGGTTGCCACGGCCCGCGGTGAGCACCAGCGGCCACACGGAGCCGGCCCGCACCGACACCGAACGCGCGCTGGCCGCCGTCTTCGCCGACCTGCTGTCCACACAGGAGGTCGGCCGCTTCGACGATTTCTTCGCGCTCGGCGGAGACAGCATCCTGTCGGTCCAGTTGGCCTCGCGGGCACGGGCGGTCGGGCTATCGGTCAACCCGCGAATGGTTTTCGAGAACCCCACCGTGGAGCAGCTGGCCGCCGCGGTCGATGCGCTGCCGACAGACAGTGAGGTGGGCCCCGTGGAAGACACCACCCGGTTCGAGCCGATGACGACCTCGGGCTTGTCGGCGACCGACTTGGCGGCGGTGACGCAGCTGTGGTCGAAGTCGCGGGACGGGACGTCATGACCGCGACCGAAGCCCAAGCCTGCGATGACGTCACGACACCCGACATCGAGGACGTGATGGCGCTGAGTCCTCTTCAGGAGGGCCTGTATTCGCTGACCGCACTGGCCGAATTCGCCGAAGGCCAGCCCGCCGACGACCCGTACGTGATCGGTATGGCCGCCGACATCTTCGGCGCCCTGGATGCCGCGTTGCTCCGCGACTGCGCGGCGAAGATGTTGGTCCGGCACCCGAATTTGCGAGCAAGCTTCTTCAGCCGCGGAATTCCCCGCCCGGTGCAGATCGTGCCGTCGCGAGTCGACCTGCCATGGCGCGACGTCACCGCTGTTGAAGCAGACATCGAGGCGATCGAACTCGACGAGCGTCGGCGGCCGTTCGATCTCGAGCGGCATCCGGCTATTCGGTTTCTGCTCATCGAATTGCCCGATGCGCGATGGCGTTTGGTGATCACCGCGCACCACATCGTGATCGACGGCTGGTCGCTGCCGGTGTTCGTCGCCGAGATGATGATCCTGTATCGCGCCGGCGGCGATCTCGACGCGCTACCGGTTGCCCCTCGGCCGTACCGCGACTACATCGGCTGGCTCGCCGGCCGGGATCAACAAGCCAGTCAACGGGTTTGGCGTGAGCACCTTGCCGGCCTGCCCGGTCCTACGCTGCTCGCGGCCGCGTTCGGCGGTGCTGATGCCGCGCGAACCTCGACGCGTCTGCCTCAGCGGACCGAGCTGCAGCTGGATGCCGAGGCCACCGAGCGACTGGTCACGGGTGCCCGCGCCCACGGGGTCACGCTCAACACCCTGCTGCAGACCGCGTGGGCGACGATCGTGTCCCGGCTGACCGATCGTGACGACGTGGTTTTCGGGGTCACCGTGTCCGGCCGCCCCGCCGAGTTGGCCGGCGTCGAGACGATGGTCGGCTTGTTCATCAACACCGTGCCGCTACGCGTGCGGCTCGATGCCGCCGCGCCGGTCGGCGAGCAATGCCGTGCCGTACAACGGGATTCGGCAATGCTGCGCGATCACAGCTACCTGGGGCATGCGCAGCTCCGGGCCATGGGCGGCGTCGGCGAAATGTACGACACCCTGCTGGTCTACGAGAACTTCCCGACGGGCGGGATGGCCGCGGGCGACCAGTTGGCCGGCACCGGCCTCACGTTCCGGCCAGCCGCCGTGGAAAGCCTGACGCATTTCCCGATCGTGCTCGCGGCGCACATGGCCGACCAGCGACTGGTCCTGATGGTCGAAGTCGTCGACGGCGCGATCGGAAACACCACCGCGGAAAACCTCGGCCAGCGGCTGCTGACCACCGCGGATCGGATGCTGGATCACTGGGACAGCCCGCTGCGCGACGTCAGCGTGCTGCTGGCCGGCGAGGCGGCACCGGTCGGCAGGAGTGCGGCGAAACCAGCCACGCCGCACGGCATTCACACCCGATTCGCGGAAGTCGTCGCCCGCGTGCCCGACCATCCGGCGGTGACGTGGTCGGGCGGCGTCCTGAGCTACCGCGAACTCGACGAGGCGGCCAATCGTCTGGCCGGCGCGCTCGCGGCCCACGGCGCCGGCGCCGAGACCCCGGTTGCCATCCAGCTCCCCCGCGGTCCGCAGTACATCGTCGCCATCCTCGCCGCGCTGAAAGCCGGAGCGACATACGTCCCGCTGGAGCCCGCAATGCCGGCCGAGCGGGTGAATTCGATTCTGCGGCAAAGCGGTGCGACCATCGTCGTCGACGACAACTTCACCGCCGACGGTCACGGCGACTTCCGCCCAGCAGACGTCGATTCCCGTCAGGCCGCCTACGTGGTCTTCACGTCGGGTACCACCGGAGAGCCCAAGGGCGTCATCGGAACTCACGCAGCGGTCGGCGCCTACGCCGATGACCATCTCGAGCATGTGCTGCGACCGGCCGCGGCCCGAGTCGGCCGGCCGCTGTGCATCGCGCACGCCTGGTCGTTCGCGTTCGACGCGGCCTGGCAGCCACTGGTCGGATTGCTCGACGGCCACACGGTCCACGTCGTCGACGAGCACACCCAGACCGACGCCGAGGCCTTGGTCGCGGCCATCGCCGAGCACGGTGTCGACATGATCGACACCACCCCGTCGATGTTTGCCCAGCTGCGCTCGGCAGGTTTGCTGGCCCGGGTGCCACTGGCCGTGCTCGCGCTCGGCGGCGAAGCACTCGGCCGCGGCTCCTGGGAGTTCATCCGACGCCGGTGCGCGCAGACCGGGATGACGGCCTTCAACTGCTACGGACCCACCGAGACCACGGTCGAAGCGGTGGTGGCCGCCATCGACCACTACGACGAGCCGTCGATCGGGCATCCGACCGGCCACACCCGCGGCTACGTGCTGGATTCCGCGCTGCGCCCGGTGCCCGACGGTGTCGCGGGCGAGTTGTACCTCGGTGGCGCCCAACTGGCCCGCGGGTACCTGAACCGTGCAGGCGAAACCGTCGGGCGTTTCGTCGCCGATCCCTTCGCCGCGGGCGAACGCATGTATCGCACGGGGGATTTGGTGCGGCGCCAACCTGACGGATCGCTGCAATACGTGGGCCGCGCGGACGCGCAGGTCAAGATTCGCGGCCACCGGGTGGAGCCCGGCGAGATCGCGGTCGTGCTCGAATCACACCCCGACGTCCGGCATGCCGGTGTGGTGGTGCGCGAGCATCAGGGCGTGCCGCGGTTGATTGCCTATGTGGCGCTTACGGATTCGTCATCGGTGATCGAGCTGCGCGGCATGCTGGCGGCTAGGCTGCCGCGGTACATGGTGCCGCAGCGCATCGTCGCCGTCGACGAGATCCCGCTGACCTCCAACGGCAAGCTGGATGAAGCCGCCTTGGTGGCAACCGATTCGACGGCGCTGACCGAGTCGGGCGGGGCCGAGCCCGAAACCGAGACGGAGTCGGTGCTGGCCGAGGTGCTGACCGAGATCCTGCGCGTCGGCCGCGTCGACCCGAACGCGGACTTCCTCGAGCTGGGACTGGACAGCATCGTGGCGCTGTCGGTCGTACAGGCGGCCCGACGGCGCGGTATCGCACTGCGTGCCAGGCTGATCCTGGAGTGCGCAAGCGTCCGCGAGCTTGCTGCGGCCATCGACGCCGAAGCCGCCGCCGGCAAGCCCATCGCAGACACCGAAACGGGCAGCGGGCCCATCCCCTTGCTGGCTAACGCGCACTGGCTCTACGAATTCGGTGAGCCCCGCCGGCTGGCGCAGGCCGAAGCGATTCGCCTGCCCGACGGCGTCACCGGCGAGCAATTGCGGACGGCGCTGGCGACCATCGTCGCCGGTCACGAAGTGCTGCGCAGCCGACTGGACCGCGCGACGATGTCCTTGCACGCCGCTCAGTCTGTCGACATCCTCACCGAGACAACGGTGTCCGGTGATCTGCGGGACGCCGTTGCCACCCAGACCGCGCAGGCGATCGACGGACTCGATCCTGAACACGGGAAGCTGATGACAGCCGTGTGGCTGCGACCGCAGACCGGCCAGAGCGTGCTGGTGCTGGCCGCCCACGTGCTGGCTTTGGACCCGGTGTCGTGGCAGGTGGTGCTCGGCGAACTCGACGCCACCATGCACGCTCTGATGGCTGGCAACACCCCGGCCCCGGTTCGCGAGCACACCAGCTATCGGCGCTGGGTGCGGGCGATGACGATACGCGCGGAATCCCTTGACAGCGAGCCGTATTGGACGACGCAGCTGGCCGGCGACGACCCCGAGCTCGGACAGCGGCGCTTGGCGCCGGCCAGCGACCGCGCCGCCGGGCTGTTGGTGCGGACGGCGATGCTCGACGTGGACGCCACCGCCCGGCTGCTGAAGTCCGGGCTGCCGGTGTTCGACGTCCTGATCGCCGCCGCGTCGCGGATGATCACCCGGTGGCGGCGACAGCGCGGGCAACCGACACCGCCGCCGCTACTGGCGTTGGAGACCCACGGCCGGGCCGATTCGCTGTTCGACACCACCGTCGATACGAGCGAGACCGTTGGGCTGTTGAGCGCGATCTATCCGCTCCGCGTCGACACCGACGACCCGCGACGCGTGCGGGAACTGCTGGCGGCCATCCCCGGCGACGGTGTCGACTACGGGCTGCTGCGGTATCTGCGCGGCGACACCGCCGGTCGCCTCGCCGCCTTCGACGGGCCGCAGGTGTTGCTGAACTACCTGGGTCGCGCCGAAGTGGGCGGCACCAGCGGACTGTGGCTGGATCGCGGGCTGCTGAACGGTGTTTCACCGCTGCCGGAGCCTGACCTCGCGGTCCGTTACGAGCTGAGCCTGGTCGCGACCGTGCTCGGCAGCGGCGAGCATCAGGTGCTGGTGACGCAGTGGCGGGCACTGCCCGACATCCTCAGTGAGTCGGACATCGCTGCCCTGCAGCAGCTTTGGACGCAGTCGCTCGAGGAGATGGTGTCATGACCACGCTTGCCGTCCTGGGTGCCGGTGTGAAGGCGGTGGCGGTTGCCGCCAAGGCGCACGTGCTGAGCGAAATGGGTGTCGAGGCACCCAAGGTGGTCGCCATCGAACGCACCGGGGTGGGCGCCAACTGGCAGGCCAGCGGCGGCTGGACCGACGGCGCCCAACGACTGGGCACCAGCCCGGAAAAAGACGTCGGATTTCCTTATCGCTCCTCCCTGGTCCCACGCCGCAATGCCGAACTCGACGAGCGGATGACCCGGCACAGCTGGCAGGCATATCTGATTGCCACCACCCAATTCGCGCAATGGATCGACCGTGGCCGGCCGGCGCCGACCCACCGACAATGGAGCCAGTACCTGCGCTGGGTGGCCGACGAAATCGGCATGACGGTGGTGTACGGAGAGGTCGACCGGCTGGCCGTCGACGGCGACCAGTGGGCGTTGCACACCGACGAAACATGTGTGCACGCCGACGGTTTGATGATCACCGGACCCGGACAAGCGGAACGCTCGCTGCTGCCGGGCAACCCGCGGGTGATGTCGATCGCGCAGTTCTGGCATCGCGCCGGACAGCACGACCGCATCAACGCCGAACGGGTCGCGGTGATCGGTGGCGGCGAGACCGCCGCGGCGATGCTGAATGAGCTGTTCCGGCACCGCGTTTCGACCATCACGGTGATCTCGCCGCAGGTCACGCTCTTCACCCGCGGTGAGAGCTTTTTCGAGAACGCGCTGTTCTCCGACCCCAGTGACTGGACCGCGCTGACGGTGGAGGAGCGGCGCGACGCGATCGCGCGCACCGACCGCGGGGTGTTCTCGGCCAACGTCCAGGACGCCCTGTTGGCCGACGACCGCATCCGTCATCTGCGCGGGCGGGTGGCGCACGCAGTGGGTCGCGACGAGCAGATCAGGCTGACGCTGTCGACCAACCGGGGCAGCGAAAACCTGGAAACGGTGCACGGTTTCGACTTGGTCATCGACGGGTCGGGCGCCGACCCGCTGTGGTTCACCTCGTTGTTCAGCCAGGACGCGCTCGACCTGCTGGAGCTGGGCCTGGGTGGTCCGCTGACCGGGGACCGCGTCCAGGAAGCCATCGGGCACGACCTCGCCGTCGTCGATGTCGCACCGAAGTTGTTCCTACCCAACCTCGCCGGGCTCAACCAGGGACCCGGTTTTCCCAACCTCAGTTGTCTGGGGCTGTTGTCCGATCGGGTGCTGGGCGCCGATCTGGGTGTCAGCACCGGCCCCTCGATCAGGAGAGATGATGAGCACCAATCCCTTCGATGACGAGAACGGCACCTTCGTCGTCCTCGTCAACGACGAAGACCAGCACAGTCTGTGGCCGACGTTCGCCGACATCCCGGTGGGCTGGCGCAAGGTCTTCGGGGAGGCTGGACGCGCGGAATGCCTGGCCTATGTCGAGGAGAACTGGACCGACATGCGGCCCCGAAGCCTGCGCGAGGCGATGGACAGCTGATGGCCCGCGGTTTTCAAGGTGCGATGCTGCGGGGCTTCGGCGCCCGCGACCACACCGCGACCGTGCTCGAAACCATCCGGATAGCACCGCATTTCGTGCGTATCCGGATGGAGTCGCCCACGCTGTTCTCCGACGCCCAGGCCGAGCCCGCGGCCTGGCTCAGGTTCTGGTTTCCCGACCCCGACGGGTCGACCACCGAATTCCAACGCGCGTACACGATTTCCGAGGCCGACGTGGCGGCCGGGCGGTTCGCGGTCGACGTGGTGCTGCACGACCCGGCCGGCCCGGCCTCGACGTGGGCCCGAACGGTCGAACCCGGCGCGACCATCGCGGTGATGTCGTTGATGGGCTCGTCGCGATTCGACACACCCGACGAGCACCCGGCCGGCTACCTGTTGATCGGTGACTCGGCGTCCATACCGGGCATCAACGGGATCATCGGCATCGTCCCCGACGACGTGCCGATCGAGGTCTACCTCGAGCAGCACGACGACAACGACCGGCAGATCCCGATCGCGCAGCATCCGCGGTTGCGGCTGCACTGGGTCGACCGACGCGACGAGAAATCCCTTGCGGGCGCTATCGAAACCCGCGACTGGTCCGACTGGTATTGCTGGGCCACACCGGAAGCCGGCACGCTCAAGCACGTCCGGACCCGGCTACGCGACGACTTCGGCTTCCCTAAGTCCGAGATCCACGCGCAGGCCTACTGGAGCGCCGGGCGCGCGATGGGTACGCGGCGCGGCGACCAAGAGCCGGCGATCACCGCCGAGCCGGAAAGCGTTGTCGCCCAGGATGTACCGACGGCAGTCCAGGGGAGTTGGCGCACCCAGGCCGCAGGCCGGCTGCTCGCGCCGCTGCGCTCGGCGTTGATCGCCTCGGGCGTCTTGCAGGCCATCATTACGCTGGTCCAGTTGGCGCCGTTCGTGCTGCTCGTCGAACTCGCCCGGCAACTGGTGTCCGGCGCCGAGGCTTCGCAACTGAAACAGATCGGCTTGGCCGCCGTGGTGCTGCTCGGGACCGGCACCTTGCTGGGCGCCGCGCTGACGCTGTGGCTACATGTCGTCGACGCGCGGTTCGCCAGTGACCTGCGTTCGCGGCTGCTGAGCAAATTGTCGCGAGTCCCGTTGGGCTGGTTCACCGCTCGCGGATCGGGGTCGATCAAACAACTGGTCGCCGACGACACCCTGTCGCTGCACTACCTGGTCACCCACGCCATTCCGGACGCGGTCGCGGCGGTAGTCGCACCGCTGGCGGTGTTGGTCTACCTGTTCGTGGTCGACTGGCGGGTCGCGCTGGTGTTGTTCCTTCCCGTGTTGGTCTATCTGGTGCTGACGTCGTCGATGACGATTCAATCCGGCCCGAAAATCCCGCAGTCACAACGCTGGGCGGAGCGGATGGGCGGCGAGGCCGGCGCGTATCTCGAAGGCCAGCCGGTGATCCGGGTCTTCGGTGGTGCCGCTGCATCCAGCTTCCGGCGCAGGCTCGACGAGTACGTCGGGTTCCTCACCGAGTGGCAGCGTCCATTGGCCGGCAAGAAGACGTTGATGGATCTCGTCACCCGGCCCACCACATTCCTGTGGCTGATCGCCGCGACCGGCACGCTGTTGGTCATCGGCGGCGACATGAATCCGGTCGACCTGTTGCCGTTCCTGTTGCTGGGCACCACCTTCGGCGCTCGGCTGCTCAACATCGCCTACGGACTGGGCGGGATCCGCGCCGGGCTGCTGGCCGCTCGCAGGCTGCAGATCGCGCTCGACGAGCCGGAACTCTCGGTGCGCGAAGAGCCGCGCAACGGCCCTGACGACTGCGTGGTGTTCGACCGGGTCACCTTTGGCTACCGGCCCGATGTGCCGGTAGTGCACGACGTCTCGTTAACGCTGCGGCCCGGCACGGTCACCGCACTGGTCGGCCCCTCGGGGTCGGGCAAGTCCACGCTGGCCGCTCTGCTGGCCCGCTTCTACGACGTGCAACAGGGCGCGATCACGGTTGGCGGCCACGATATTCGGTCGCTGACCGCCGACGAGCTCTACACCCGAGTCGGATTCGTGCTGCAGGAAACCCAGCTCGTCCACGGCACCGTCGCCGAGAACATCGCCCTGGCCGTCCCCGACGCGACCCCCGCGCAGATCGAGGCAGCCGCCCGCGAGGCCCAAATCCACGAGCGCATCCTGCGACTGCCGAACGGCTACGACACCGTGCTCGGCGCGGCGAGCGGGCTGTCCGGCGGGGAACGTCAACGACTCACGATTGCCCGGGCGATCCTCGCCGACACGCCGGTCCTAATCCTCGACGAGGCGACCGCATTCGCCGACCCCGAATCGGAATACCTTGTGCAGCAGGCACTCAACCGGCTGACTCGGGAGCGCACGGTCTTGGTGATCGCGCACCGCCTACACACCATCGCCGGGGCCGATCAGATTGTCGTGCTCGACCACGGCCGCATCGCCGAGCAGGGCACCCACGACGAACTGCTGGCCGCCGACGGACGCTATCGACGCTTGTGGGACAGCGGCCGCCGCGAACCGGTCAGCGCGACGAGCACTCAGGAGGCCACCCGATGATCCGCACCTGGATCGGCCTCGTCCCGCCGGAACGCCGGGGCAGGGTGATCGTGTACACCGTGCTCGCCCTGGTCTCGGTGATCGTGCGGGCCGTCGGCGCCGTGTTGCTCGTGCCGTTGGTGGGAGCGCTGTTCAGCGACGCTCCGCAGCGGGCGTTGATCTGGCTGGGCTGGCTCACCGCCGCGACCGCGGCCGGCTGGATCGTCGACACCGCCACTGCGCGAATCGGTTTCGATCTCGGCTTCGCTGTCCTCGACCATACCCAGCACGACGTCGCAGACCGGTTGCCCGATGTGCGCCTGGAATGGTTCGGTGCGGAGAACACCGCGACGGCACGGCAGGCGATCGCCGCGACCGGCCCAGAACTGGTCGGACTCGCCGTCAACCTGCTCACGCCGTTGGTCACCGCCGTGTTGCTGCCGGCCGCCATCGGGGTGGCGCTGCTGCCGGTGTCGTGGCAGCTCGGTGTCGCTGCGATGGGCGGTGTGCCACTGTTGCTCGGAGCGCTGTGGGCCTCGGCCCGGCTGGCCCGTCGCGCGGATCAGGCTGCCGCCGAAGCGAATACGTCGCTCACCGAGCGCATCATCGAGTTCGCCCGCACCCAGCAGGCATTGCGCGCGGCGCGCCGCGTCGAGCCGGCCCGCAGCATGGTCGGCGACGCGCTGGCCGCCCAGCACGGCGCCACGATGCGGCTGCTGACCATGCAGGTTCCCGGCCAGCTGCTGTTCAGCCTGGCCAGCCAGCTCGCGCTGATCCTGTTCGCCGGCGCGACAACGGCTTTGACCATCGCCCACACGCTGAGCGTGCCGGAGGCGATCGCGCTGATCGTGGTGATCGCCCGCTACCTGGAGCCGTTCACGTCGATCAGCGAGCTGGGCCCGGCCCTGGAAAGCACCCGCGCCACCCTCGAGCGGATCCGCGCGGTACTCGGTGCACCCGTCATGGCCGCCGGAACTCAACGCCGCCGTGCGGATGACCGCGCACCGCTGATCGAATTCGACGACGTCACGTTCAGTTACGACGGCGCGAGCGCACCGGTGCTGGACCGAGTCAGCTTCACGCTGCAACCGGGCACCACCACGGCGATCGTCGGACCGTCCGGATCGGGCAAGAGCACGATTCTGGCGCTCATCGCCGGGCTGTATCAGCCCGTCGAGGGCCGCGTTCTGGTCGACGGCGTCGACGTCGCCACATTGGACGCCGACGCCCGCCGGGCCGTCAGCAGCGTGGTGTTCCAGCATCCCTATCTGTTCCATGGGACGATCCGGGACAACGTCGCAGCCGGTGACCCCGCCGCAGGCGACGCGCAGTTCAGCAGGGCCGTCGCGCTGGCCCGCGTCGACGAACTCACCAGCAGGCTGCCCGCCGGCGCCGACACCATCGTCGGCGAGGCGGGTACAGCGCTGTCCGGTGGCGAGCGCCAGCGGGTCAGCATCGCGCGCGCTCTGCTCAAGCCGGCCCCGATCCTGCTCGTCGACGAGGCGACCAGCGCGCTGGACACCGAGAACGAGGCCGCGGTGGTCGACGCGCTCACGGCCGACCCGCGGCCACGGACCCGGGTGATCGTCGCCCACCGATTGGCCAGCATCCGGCACGCCGACCGGGTGTTGTTCCTCGACGCGGGCACGATCGTCGAGGACGGCACGGTCGACGAACTGCTCACCGCGGGCGGTCGTTTCGACGATTTCTGGCGCCAGCAACGTGACGCCGCCGACTGGCGGATCCACGTCAACTAGTCGCAGCCACACGCTCACCAGTGGTTTTGATGGGCGACAACGGGTAATACGACACGCCAGCATCAGGGTCGCGGCAGACCGCGCAACGACCAGCAGAATGACACCCGATGATCACGTCCAAATCGAAGGGACAACGATGACCATGAAATTCTTCGCCACCGGGGTGGCCGCCGTCGCCACCATTGGTGCCGCCGCGGCCGGCGCGACGGCACTGACCGTCGGCGTCGCGCCCCAGATCGTGCCCGTCGTGCACAACGCACCGCTCGACCCGCCGCCGCCGGCGCCCGGCCAGCCACCGCTTCCGGCCCCCGAGCAGCTGGCCGACCTGTGCACCCGCGTCACCGACCCCGGCGTGAACTACGAGACCAAAGTGGGCCTGGTGGAAAACGGCATAACGTCGGGCGAGGGCCACGTGGCCGACCACGACCTGCGCAAGGCCTACCGCAACGGAAACTTCCCGGAACAGTTCAACGTCACCAACATCCAGCCGATCCCGGGCAACGGGGTCAAAGCCGACGTCGGCATTACGGGCCCCAAGTTTGCCGGGCCGGTCGAAAAGACCCTCGTGTTCGTCGACCAGGGCGGCACGTGGATGCTGCAGCACGACTCCGCACTTGCGCTGGTGCAGGCGGCCACCGCCGTCAACTGAACGGCGGGCTAGGCCTGATCGGCCTGCTGGCTGACCGCGTCCAGATCGAGCAGCCGCGCGTGCAGGACGGTGCGATTCCGCAACGCCGACCGCACCGCGCGGTGCAGGCCGTCCTCGAGGTAGATGACGCCTTTCCACAGCACGGCGTGGGGGAAGAGGTCACCGTAGAAGGTGGAGTCCTCTGACAGCAGGCGGTCCAGCGCCAGCACTGTTGTCGTGGTGACGATCTCATCGAGCCGGATCTGTCGCGGCGGAATCCGCGACCAGTCCCGGTAGGACAGGTTGTGGTCTGGGTACGGTTTGCCGTCGCGCACGCCTTTGAAGATCATCTCCGGCGCTGCCTCCCCGATGCGGCCATGCAGGACAGGGTAGTCGCTGGTGGTCCCCGTAAACTGGGCGGAGGTTAGGAGGGCCAAGCGAAGATGAGCACTGCCGATGAGCGTCGCTTTCAGGTGCTGCAAGCGATCGTCGCCGACTTCGTCGCGACCAAGGAGCCGATCGGCTCCAAGTCGCTGGTCGACCGCCACAACCTCGGCGTCTCGTCGGCGACCGTGCGTAACGACATGGCCGTCCTCGAAGCCGAGGGCTACATCACCCAGCCGCACACAAGCTCCGGCCGGGTGCCGACGGAGAAGGGTTACCGCGAGTTCGTCGACCGGCTCGACGGCGTCAAGCCGCTGTCGGTGGCCGAACGCCGTGCCATCCAGAGCTTCTTGGAATCCGGCGTCGACCTCGACGACGTTCTGCGGCGCGCTGTCCGGCTGCTGGCCCAGCTGACCCGTCAGGTCGCCGTCGTGCAGTACCCGACGCTGTCGACGTCGACCGTGCGGCACTTGGAAGTGATCGCGCTGACCCCGGCGCGGCTGCTGATGGTGGTGATCACCGACACCGGCCGGGTGGACCAGCGCGTGGTCGAACTCGGCGACGTCATCGACGACCACCAGCTGTCGCAGCTGCGGGAGATGCTCGGGCAGGCGCTGGAAGGCAAGAAGCTGTCGGCGGCATCGGTCGCGGTGGCCGACCTGGCCGCTCAACTCGACGGTCGTGGCGGCCAGTCCAAGAGCCTCAGCGACGCGGTCGGCCGGTCGGCCACCGTGCTGCTGGAGTCGCTGGTCGAGCACACCGAGGAGCGGCTGCTGCTGGGCGGCACCGCCAACCTGACCCGCAACACCGCCGACTTCGGCGGCTCGCTGCGCTCGATCCTGGAGGCACTCGAGGAGCAGGTCGTCGTCTTGAAGTTGCTGGCCGCCCAGCAGGAGGCCGGCAAGGTCACCGTCCGCATCGGACACGAGACGGAGGCCGAGCAGATGGCGGGCACATCGGTGGTGTCCACCACCTATGGCACCCTCGACACTGTCTACGGCGGCATGGGTGTGCTCGGGCCCACTCGAATGGACTACCCGGGAACTATCGCTAGTGTCGCTGCGGTTGCTCTCTACATCGGCGAAGTGCTGGGTACACGGTGACTCCACTTTGCAGGCACAATTCATGGATGGCCGTCGATTCACGGCTGAGTAAGGCCTAAGGGCCCAGGAAGGTCAAGCGTGGCACGCGACTATTACGGTCTGCTCGGCGTGGGCAAGAACGCGAGCGATACGGAGCTCAAGCGCGCGTATCGCAAGCTGGCCCGCGAACTGCACCCCGACGTCAACCCCGACGAAGCCGCGCAGGCGAAGTTCAAGGAGATCAGCGTCGCCTACGAGGTGCTGTCTGACCCGGAGAAGCGGCGCATCGTCGACCTGGGCGGCGACCCGCTGGAGAACGCGGCGGCCGCGGGTGGTGGCGGCTTCGGGGGCTTTGGCGGTCTGGGTGACGTCTTCGAAGCGTTCTTCGGCGGCGGCGCGACCTCGCGCGGTCCGGTCGGCCGGGTCCGGCCGGGTTCGGACTCGCTGCTGCGGATGCGGCTCGACCTCACCGAATGCGCGACCGGTGTGAGCAAGCAGGTCACCGTCGACACCGCGGTGCTCTGCGACCGATGCCAGGGCCGCGGCACCAACGGCAACTCGCAGCCCGTGTCGTGCGACACCTGCGGCGGTCGCGGCGAAGTGCAAACCGTCCAGCGGTCGCTGCTCGGCCAGGTGATGACAGCGCGTCCCTGCCCGACCTGCCGCGGCGTCGGCGAGGTCATCCCCGACCCGTGCCATCAGTGCGGCGGCGACGGACGGGTGCAGGCCCGCCGCGAGATAACCGTCAAGATTCCCGCCGGCGTCGGCGACGGCATGCGGGTCCGGCTCGCCGCTCAGGGTGAAGTGGGCCCCGGTGGGGGACCGGCCGGTGACCTGTACGTCGAGATCCACGAGCAGCCGCACGACATCTTCGTGCGCGACGGCGACGACCTGCACTGCACGATCTCGGTGCCGATGGTCGACGCCGCGCTGGGCACCACGGTGACCATCGACGCGATCCTCGACGGCCTGACCGAGATCACCATTCCTCCTGGGACACAACCCAATTCGGTGACCACCCGTCGCGGTCACGGCATGCCGCATCTGCGTTCCGGGGCGCGCGGCGATCTGCACGTGCACGTCGACGTGGTGGTGCCCGAGCGGCTCGATAACCAGGACGCCGAGGTGCTGCGCGAGTTCAAGAGTCGGCGCACCCGCGACGTCGCCGAGGTCAAGTCGACCCACGCCTCCGCGACCAACGGCGGGTTGTTCAGCCGGCTGCGCGAAACGTTCACCGGCCGCTAATTGGCCGGCCTGTTTTACATCGACTCGCTGCCCGACAGCGGTGAGCTTGCCGTCGTCGACGGCGACGAAGGCTTCCATGCCGCCACGGTGCGACGCATCCGGGTCGGCGAGGAGTTGGTTCTCGGCGACGGAGACGGCGGGGTGGCCCGCTGCGTCGTCGAGGAAACCGCGCGAGACGGGCTTAGGGCCAGGGTGCTAGAGCGGCGGCAGGTGCCGGCCGCCTCGCCGCCGGTGACAGTGGTTCAGGCGTTGCCCAAATCCGAGCGCTCCGAGCTGGCGATCGAGCTGGCCACCGAAGCCGGCGCGGACGCGCTGGTGGCCTGGCAGGCCGCGCGTTGCGTGGCTCGCTGGGACGGCGCCCGCGCCGACAAAGGTTTGCGGCGCTGGCGAGCGGTAGCGCGGGCCGCCGCGCAGCAGTCGCGGCGGGCCTACCTGCCCGCCGTGGACGGCGTGTGGTCCACCACGACGTTGGTCACCCGGATCGGCGAGGTGGTGGCAACGGGTGGCATCGTCCTGGCGCTGGACGCCGAGGCCGCCGGGCCGCTGACGGATCTGAGCCTGGCGCAGGCGAAGTCGGTGATGTTGGTAGTCGGTCCCGAGGGTGGCATCGCTGGCGACGAGTTGACCGCGATCGTCGACGCCGGGGCGACGTCCGTACGACTGGGCCCGACCGTGTTGCGCACCTCGACCGCGGCGGCCGTCGCGTTGGGCGCGCTGGGTGTGCTGACACCGCGCTGGTCGCAGCCTGACTGATGGCGTTTTTGCGCGCCGAGATCGACGTGAGCGTGACTTGTTCTCGACTTTCCCCACGCTGTTGTCGATCTCGACGCTGCTGCTCGCGGGCATGCAGTCCGTTGCTCGGCACGGCTAAGCATTGGGCTCGTCGACCGGGCGGCGGTAGAATCGAAACGCTAACCCGCTGCATACACCACAGAAAGCAGGCTTTAGAACACACGTGACGCCTCGCGAAACCAACGCTGCTGGCCCGTCCACATCCTCGGTTCGCAGCAGCATCGACGTTCCGCCCGACCTCGTCATGGGCCTGCTCGGTTCCGCCGACGAAAATCTCCGCGCACTCGAACGCGTCCTGGCCGCGGATCTGCATGTGCGCGGCAACGCGGTGACGATCTCCGGTGAGCCCGCCGACGTCGCGCTCGCCGAACGGGTGCTCGCCGAGCTTGTCGCGATCGTCGCCGGTGGCCAGCAGCTCACGACGGAAGGGGTGCGGCACAGCGTCGCGATGATGGTCGGAACCGGCAACGAGTCACCGGCCGAGGTGCTGACGCTGGACATCCTGTCCCGCCGCGGCAAGACGATTCGTCCCAAGACCCTCAACCAGAAGCGCTACGTCGACGCGATCGACGATCACACCATCGTGTTCGGGATCGGCCCGGCCGGCACCGGCAAGACCTATCTGGCCATGGCCAAGGCGGTCAACGCGCTGCAGACCAAGCAGGTCACCCGCATCATCTTGACCCGGCCGGCGGTGGAAGCCGGTGAGCGCCTTGGCTTTCTGCCAGGCTCGCTGAGTGAGAAGATCGATCCGTATCTTCGTCCGCTCTACGACGCGCTGCACGACATGATGGACCCCGAGCTGATCCCGAAGCTGATGTCGTCGGGCGTAATCGAGGTTGCGCCACTGGCATACATGCGCGGTAGAACGCTCAACGATGCGTTCATCATCCTCGACGAGGCTCAGAACACCACCGCCGAGCAGATGAAGATGTTCCTCACCCGGCTCGGCTTCAGTTCCAAAGTCGTTGTCACCGGCGATGTTACGCAGATCGACCTGCCGGGTAACAGTCGATCGGGCTTACGCGCGGCGGTCGACATCCTCGACGGAATCGACGACATCCACATCTCGGAACTCACCAGCGCCGACGTGGTTCGCCACCGGCTGGTCTCCGAAATCGTGGACGCCTACGCGCGCCACGAGCAGCCCGGGCTGACGATGAACCGGGCCGCGCGCCGCGGCTCGGGTCGCCGGTGACCTTATGACGATCGAGGTCGCCAACGAATCCGGATTCGACGTTGCCGAATCCGAATTGATCAGCGTCGCAAAGTTTGTGATCACCCAGATGGACGTCAATCCGGCGGCGGAGCTGTCGATGGTGTTGCTGGACACCGCGGCCATGGCCGACCTGCACATGCGGTGGATGGATCTACCCGGACCGACCGATGTGATGAGTTTCCCGATGGATGAGCTCGAGCCCGGTGGTCGCCCGGACGCGCCCGAACCGGGTCCGGCGATGCTCGGTGACATCGTGCTGTGTCCCGAATTCGCCGCCGAGCAGGCGGCTGCGGCAGGCCACTCGTTGGGACATGAGTTGGCGCTGTTGACAATTCACGGTGTGCTGCACCTGCTCGGCTACGACCACGCCGAGCCGGACGAAGAAAAAGAGATGTTCGGCCTGCAGCATCGCCTGCTCGAGGAGTGGGTCGCCGACCAGGTGCAGTTCTATCGCGAGCAACGTCAGCAGGATCGCGATCAGCGATTGCTGGACAAATCAAGGTATTTCGACAATTGAACCACTCCGCTTCGCTGTTCGGCGCGATCGTGCTGATCTCTCTGGGCAGCGTATTCGCGGCCATCGACGCGGCGATCAGCACGGTGTCGATGGCGCGCGTGCACGAAATGGTCCGCGACGAACGACCGGGCGCGGTACGGCTGGCCAACATCATGACCGACCGCCCGCGGTACATCAATCTGGTGGTGCTGCTGCGGATCGTCTGCGAAATCAGCGCGACGGTGCTGCTGGCCCAGTTCTTCTACCGGCAGGTCAGCCGCGACTGGGGACTTTTCATCGCGGCGGTCGTCATGGTGGTGATCAGCTTCGTCGTCATCGGCGTGGGTCCCAGGACGCTGGGCCGGCAGAATGCCTACTCGATCGCCCTGGTCTCGGCGCTTCCGCTGCAAGTGATTTCGGTGCTGCTCACTCCGATCAGCCGAGTGCTGGTGGTGCTGGGAAACATGCTGACGCCCGGTCGCGGATTCCGCAACGGCCCGTTCGCCTCCGAGATCGAGTTGCGCGAAGTCGTCGATCTGGCGCAGCAGCGCGGTGTGGTGGCCGACGACGAGCGGCGGATGATTCAGTCGGTGTTCGAGCTCGGCGACACCCCGGCCCGCGAGGTGATGGTGCCGCGCACCGAGATGATCTGGATCGAGAGCGACGAGTCAGCGGCCGCCGCGACGTCGCTGGCCGTGCGCAGCGGTCACTCCCGCATTCCGGTCATCGGCGAGAACGTCGACGACATCGTCGGGGTGGTTTACCTGAAAGATTGTGTGCAGCAGGCGTATTACTCTTCGACGAACGGCCGGGAGATCCCGGTGACCGAGGTGATGCGCCCGGCGGTATTCGTGCCGGACTCCAAACCGCTGGACGCCCTGCTGCGCGAGATGCAGCGCGATCGCAACCACATGACGCTGTTGGTCGACGAATACGGCGCGATAGCCGGCCTGGTGACGATCGAGGACGTGCTGGAGGAGATCGTCGGGGAGATCGCCGACGAGTACGACGCCGCCGAGGTGGCGCCGGTGGAAGACTTGGGCGACAACCGTTTCCGGGTGTCGGCGCGGCTGCCGATCGAGGATGTCGGTGAGCTCTACGGCCTGGAGTTCGAGGAGGATCTCGACGTGGACACCGTCGGCGGACTGCTGGCGCTGGAACTGGGCAGGGTCCCGCTGCCCGGGTCGGAGGTGGTGTCGCACGGTTTGCGGTTGCACGCCGAGGGCGGACCGGACCATCGCGGACGGGTCCGCATCGGCACGGTTCTGCTGAGCCCCGTCGACGGAAACGGCGCGGCCAGTGACTGAATTCCATTCCGGCTTCGTCTGTTTCGTCGGCCGACCGAACACCGGCAAGTCGACCTTGACCAACGCCTTGGTCGGCTCGAAGGTCGCGATCACGTCGAACCGCCCGCAGACCACCCGCCACACCATCCGCGGCATCGTGCATCGCGACGAGTTCCAGATCATCCTCGTCGACACCCCGGGGCTGCACCGGCCGCGGACTCTGCTCGGCAAGCGGCTCAACGATCTGGTCCGCGACACCTACAGCGAGGTCGACGCCATCGGCTTGTGCATCCCCGCCGACGAGGCGATCGGCCCGGGGGACCGGTGGATCGTCGAGCAGATCCGAACCACCGCGCCCCGAACGACTTTGGTGGCCATCGTCACCAAGATCGACACCGTGTCCAAGGACAAACTCGCCGCGCAGCTCGTCGCGGTCAGCGAACTGGTCGGCGCCGATGCCGAGGTGGTCCCGGTGTCGGCTACCACCGGCGAGCAGGTCGACGTGCTGATCGGAGTGCTGGCCGCCGCGCTGCCGCCCGGACCGCCGTATTACCCGGACGGCGAGCTCACCGACGAGCCCGAAGAAGTCCTGATGGCCGAATTCATCCGGGAAGCGGCTCTGGAAGGCGTGCGCGACGAATTGCCGCACTCGCTGGCGGTGGTGATCGACGAGGTCAACCCGCGCGAGGGTCGTGACGACCTGATCGACGTGCACGCGCTGCTCTACGTCGAACGCGACAGCCAGAAGGGCATCGTGATCGGCAAAGGCGGCGACCGGTTACGCGAAGTGGGTACCGCCGCCCGGGGTCAGATCGAGAAACTGCTCGGCACCAAGGTGTATCTCGACCTGCGCGTCAAGGTCGCCAAGAACTGGCAGCGTGACCCGAAACAGCTTGGCCGACTGGGCTTTTAGCGCACCGCCTGGGTCTCCGTGTTCCACCACACCTCGGGCTGCTTGGACGCCCAGCCGCCCAGCGCCTCGAGTTCGGCGGCCAGCGACACCAGCAGCGGCTCGCTGTCGGCCGGCCCCATCAGCTGCACGCCGATCGGCAAACCCTCGGAGTTGAAGCCGGCCGGAACATTGATCGACGGCCATCCCAACACATTCCACGGCCACGTCACCGGGCAGGCGGCGATCATCGCGCGATCGGTGGCCATCCCGCTGAGCTCGTCGAAGGCCTCGGCGACCGGTGGCGGCAACGCGGTGGTCGGAGCCAGCACCACATCCACGATGCGGAAGATCGAGCCGACCCGACGCTGGTTAGCGGCTTCCCCGGCCCTGGCGGCGCGCAGGATCTGCTGCGAGAGAAATCGGCCCATCCGCATGTTGGACATCGTCCGGCGGTCGAACTCGACTCCGGGGCCAAGGCGCTCGGCCCAATCGAGCAGCCCGGATGTGGACCGTGCCAAGAAGTTCCACGACAACCGCAGCCCGTAGTCGGGATTGCCCTCGACCACGGTGTGCCCCAGCAGTCGCAGCTGATCGCCGACCGCGTCCAGCGCGGCCTCGATCTCGGGGTCGAGTCGGGCCGGAAACGCGGTGAACGGGAATCGCGTGGACAGTGCGATGCGCAGCGAGCCAGGGGCGCGCCCGACGTGGTCGGATACCGTCACCGGTCGCGGCTTGTGCAGGTCGCCTTCCACGTTGCCGGACGCCGCGTCGAGCACCAGCGCAGCATCGGCGACGGTGCGAGCCAGCACCCCGTTGACCGTGATCCCGTTGAACGCCTCGCGCAGTGGCCACGTCGAGATGCGGCCTCGCTGAGGCTTGATGCCGACCAAATGAGTCCAGGCGGCCGGAATGCGGACGCTGCCCGCCCCGTCCGAACCGATCGCGGCGGTGACCAAGCCGGCGGCCACCGCTGCCGCGCTGCCGCCAGAGGAGCCGCCCGGCGTATGACGCTGCGACCAGGGGTTGCGGGTATGCCCGAACGCAGGCCCGCTGGTGAACGGCCACTGGCCCAGCTCGCAGGTGTTGGTCTTGCCGACGATCACCGCACCCGCGGCTTTGAGACGTCGTACCACTTCTGCGTCCTGGGCCGCCGGCTGCACATATCCAGACGTGCCGAAATACGTGGGCAGGCCAGCGATATCGACGTCGTCTTTGACCGCGATCGGCACGCCCAGCAACGGTGCCTGGTCGCCGTCGGCGCGCCGCCGGTCGGCCGCGGCGGCATCGGCCAGCGCGGTCTCGGTGAGCACGACGCGGAAGGCATTCAGAGTCGACTGGCTCAGCTCGATGGCATGCAGCGAGCGGCGGACCAGTTCGTCGGAGGTCACCTCGCCGCTGGCCAGTTGGTACAGCTGGTCGGTCAGCGTCGGAAAACGGCGGTCGGGGGCGTTACTCATCGGTATCGACATTATCGGCGCGTGCGCCGGGTGCCGTCGTAACCAGGTGACAAACTGATATCTATGCGGCTGTACCGGGATCGTGCGGTGGTGCTGCGCCAGCACAAGCTCGGCGAAGCCGACCGGATCGTCACCCTGCTCACCCGCGACCATGGACTGGTCCGCGCGGTGGCCAAGGGTGTGCGCCGCACCCGCAGCAAGTTCGGTGCACGACTGGAACCGTTCGCGCATATCGACGTCCAGTTGCACCCGGGCCGCAACCTCGACATCGTCACGCAGGTCGTCTCACTCGACGCGTTCGCCACCGACATCGTCAGTGACTACGGCCGCTACACCAGCGCATGCGCGATGCTGGAAACCGCCGAGCGCCTCGCCGGTGAGGAGCGGGCGCCGGCGCCTGAACTGCACCGCCTCACGGTCAGTGCGCTGCGGGCGGTGGCCGACGGCAGCCGGCCGCGTGAGCTGGTGCTGGACGCGTATCTGCTGCGGGCCATGGGCATTGCCGGTTGGGCCCCCGCGCTGACCGAATGCGCGCGCTGCGCCACGCCGGGCCCGCACCGGGCATTTCATGTCGCGGCGGGTGGCAGCGTCTGCAGCTATTGCCGTCCGGCCGGCGCGACGACACCGACGCTGGGCGTGCTGGATCTGATGGCAGCGCTGCGCGACGGCGAGTGGGAGGCCGCCGAGGGTGCGCCGCAATCGGCCCGCAGCCAGGTCAGCGGATTGGTGGCGGCCCACCTGCAATGGCATCTGGAGCGGCAGTTGCGAACGCTGCCGTTGGTCGAGCGGATGCGACGGGTTGACCCGATCGATCAGAGCCTGCTCGACCGCCGGGTCGCGCTGGTCAGGCAGGATGTGGCCCATGAGGGCTGAGCGCACACGGAAGTCCGACTTCCCGCAGCTCGCCCCGGCTCCTGCCGACTATCCGGTCTTCCCCGATACTTCGACGTGGCCAGTGGTTTTCCCGTCGTTGCCGCCGTCGCCGGACGGTGGCCCCCGCCGCCCGCCGCAGCACATCTCCAAGGCGGCCGCCCCGTCGATTCCGGTGGACCAGTTGCCCAACCACGTGGCGATCGTGATGGACGGCAACGGCCGCTGGGCAACCCAGCGTGGTCTGCCCCGGGTCGAGGGCCACAAGATGGGCGAGGCGGTCGTCATCGACATCGTCTGCGGTGCAATCGAACTGGGCATCAAATGGCTGAGCCTCTACGCGTTCTCGACGGAGAACTGGAAGCGTTCGCCCGACGAAGTCCGCTTCCTGATGGGGTTCAACCGCGACGTGGTGCGCCGGCGCCGGATCAATCTCAACGAGATGGGCGTGAAGATCCGCTGGGTGGGGTCGCGTCCTCGCCTGTGGCGCAGTGTCATCAACGAGCTCGCGGTCGCCGAAGAGTTAACTCTCAACAACGACGTGATCACGGTCAACTACTGCGTCAACTACGGCGGTCGCACCGAAATCGCCGAGGCAGCAAGGGAAATCGCGCGCGAGGCAGCCGCAGGCAGGCTGAACCCCGACCGGGTCAACGAGACGACGATCGCGCGGCATCTGCAGCGCCCGGACATCCCCGACGTGGACCTGCTGCTGCGCACCTCGGGGGAGCAGCGCACCAGCAACTTCATGCTCTGGCAAGCGGCGTACGCGGAGTACGTCTTTCAAGACACCCTGTGGCCCGACTACGACCGCCGCGATCTGTGGGCGGCCTGCGAGGAGTATGCATTGCGGCACCGGCGATTTGGAACGGCGTGATGCCGACGTTGCAAGAGCGGTTGCTCACGGTGCTCGCCGAGGTGCTGCCCGTCGAGGAGGAATCCGACGGGGCGTTGACCGTCCACCATGGTGGAACGATCGCGTCGCTGCGCGGGGTGTCGATCACCGAGGACCTCGACCTGGTGTCGCTGACCCAGATGGTGGCGTGGGATCTGGTACTTACCAAGAAGATTCGCGACAGTGTCGCCGAGCAGGTGCACTCGACGTTGCTGGGATCGGTGACACTGACCGAGAAAGGCAAGTCCGCCGACGTGCTGTTGCGCTACAACTTTCCGGGCAACGGCCTCAACGATGAAGCGCTGCGCACGCTGATCTTGATGGTGCTCGACAAGGGCGCCGAGATCCGTGCCACGTTGTTGGACCGTCTGTAAGCGCGTATTCCTCAGCCGCAGTCCGAGCAGGTGCCGTAGATCTCGATGGTGTGACTGACATCGGAGTAGCCGTATTTGGCCGCCACTTCCGCCGCCCACTCTTCGACCTCGCGATCGCCGACTTCGACGGTCGACCCGCAACTGCGGCATACCAGGTGGTGGTGGTGATGATCGGAGCAACGGCGATACACCGATTCGCCGGTGTCGTTGCGCAGCGTGTCGAGCAGGCCCGCGGCAGCCATCGACTGCAATGTCCGATAGACCGTGGTGAGCCCGATGTTCTCGCCACGCTGTCGCAGCTCGTCGTGCAACTCCTGAGCGGAGCGGAATTCGTCGAGGGTATCCAGCAGACCCGCGATAGCGGCCCGCTGCCGCGTGGCCCGCACGCCGGCTTTGACCTCGCCCGCCGCGGCACTCACTGCTTGTCCTCCCCGGCATGGGCGACGGCGTCGACGACGATGTGCGCCAGGTGGTGATCGACCAGCCGGTAGAGCACCTCGCGTCCGGACCGCTCACCGGCGACGACGCCCGCGGCCTTCAGGATCTTCAGGTGCTGGCTGACCAGCGGCTGCGGCACGCCGAGCGCGTCGACCAGCTCATGCACGCAGCGTTCAGAGACGTTCAGCTGCAGCACGATTGCGATCCGCACCGGCGCGGCCAGCGCGCGCAGCAGCTCGCCGGCGGCGTCGAGGATCTCGCGCGGCGGCGGCGCCGGCAGTGCAGCGGAGTCGCCGTGTTGGTGCTCGCCGACCAGCTCGTCGCCGTCTGCTGCGGTGGAGGATGAGAGAGACATGCTGCCTCCACTGTCACATGCACAACCACGCATGTCAAAGAACGCCGGGTGGATCGCTACGATGACGGATCGTCCGCGTTTTACAACAACAGGAGTGCGCAGCTAGTGGCGTCCGTCATCGACACCGTCGTCAACCTCGCCAAACGGCGTGGCCTGGTCTATCCCGCCGGCGAGATCTACGGCGGCACCAAATCGGCGTGGGACTACGGGCCGCTGGGCGTCGAGCTCAAGGAGAACGTCAAGCGGCAGTGGTGGCGCTCGGTGGTGACCGGCCGCGACGACGTCGTCGGCCTGGACTCGTCGATCATCCTGCCGCGCGAGGTGTGGGTGGCCTCCGGCCACGTCGAGGTCTTCAACGACCCGCTCGTCGAATGCCTGAGCTGTCACCACCGACACCGCCAGGACCACATGCAGGAGGCCTACGTCCTCAAGAAGGGCGGCGATCCAGACTCAGTGCCGATGAGCGAGATCGTCTGCCCGGACTGTGGCACCAAGGGTCAGTGGACCGAGCCGCGCGAATTCAACATGATGCTCAAGACGTATCTCGGCCCAATCGAGTCCGAGGAGGGTCTGCACTACCTGCGGCCCGAGACCGCGCAGGGCATCTTCGTCAACTTCGCCAACGTGGTCACCACGTCGCGCCGCAAACCACCGTTCGGTATCGGTCAGATCGGCAAGAGCTTCCGCAACGAAATCACCCCGGGCAACTTCATCTTTCGCACCCGCGAGTTTGAGCAGATGGAGATGGAGTTCTTCGTCGAACCGTCGACCGCGGCCGACTGGCACCAGTACTGGATCGACACCCGGCGGCAGTGGTACATCGACCTCGGCATCAACCCCGAGAACCTGCGGCTCTACGAGCACCCGAAGGAGAAGCTGTCGCACTACTCGGATCGCACGGTCGACATCGAGTACAAGTTCGGCTTCTCGGGTAACCCGTGGGGTGAGCTCGAAGGTGTGGCCAACCGCACCGACTTCGACCTGTCCACGCACGCAAAGCATTCCGGGGTCGACCTGTCGTACTACGACCAGGCCGGCGACACCCGGTACACGCCGTATGTCATCGAGCCGGCAGCGGGCCTCACCCGGTCTTTCATGGCGTTTTTGATCGACGCGTACCACGAGGACGAAGCGCCCAATGCCAAAGGCGGAGTGGATAAGCGGACCGTGTTGCGGCTCGACCCGCGGCTGGCGCCGGTGAAGGCCGCGGTGCTGCCGCTGTCCCGGCACGCCGACCTGAGCCCCCAGGCGCGCGATCTGGCCGCCGAGTTGCGCAAGTGCTGGAACGTCGACTTCGACGACGCCGGCGCGATCGGCCGCCGTTACCGGCGCCAGGACGAGATCGGCACGCCGTTCTGCGTGACGTTGGACTTCGACTCGCTCGAGGACCACGCGGTGACGATCCGCGAACGTGACGCGATGACGCAGGAGCGGGTGTCGATCGACGCGGTGGTCGACTACCTGGGTTCGCGACTGCGGGGCTGCTAACCGGCCCGCCGGGGGGCCGATGCGACACGTGGCAAATAAATCTCGCGATTTTCTCGCTTATTGATCATCCGTTTAATATCATCGGTAAGTCGACGCGGCGGCTCACTAGGGCGTGGTGAGCTGCCGCGTCCACCATTTTGGCAGAAGCCCTGCTCAGAAGCGGCCGCCGCCACCCATGAAGCCGCCGTCGGACGAGCCCGAACCACCGAAGGACGTCGGGCCCCAGCCTCCGCCGCCCCAGCCGCCCCCGAAGCCGCCGCGCATCGCATCGCCGAGCATGTCGCCGATGATGATGCCGCCCATCATCGCGCCGGTGTGGTCGCCGCTGCCGTACCGCGACGTGTACGCCATCTGGGCCGACTGCACATCCGACTCCGCCAGCGACTGCGCCTCCGCGGCCAGCGCCGCGGCCTTGTTGGCGAGAGCGATCGCCGCGTTCAGGTCGTTCGCCTTCTGGTCCTGCGCGGCGTCGATTTGACGGCTGGCCTCGGCCAGCCGCGTCCGCGCCTCGGGTCCGACGCTCCCGCGACGATTGTCGATGTACTCCGACACCGCATGCACCCGAGACTGCGCGGTGAACATCGCCTGTTCCAGCGTCCGGGTGAGGCGTTCGGCGGTCGCCTGCTCCTCGGCGACGGCGGCTTGCAGTCGATTCAGGTCGGCGTCGGCCTTGGTGAGCGCGGTGAACGCGCTGAGCGGGTCGGCGGAACCGGTGGCGTGCGCCGCGTCGAGCGCGCGCGAAGCCGCCTCGCGGGCGCTGGCCAGATCGCGCAGGTGCGGTGCCTTCGTCTTCTCGGCGCTGCGCAGCGCGGTTTCGGCCTGCTCGATACCGGACTGGATGTCGGCGATCAACGACGGCAGCGTGGCCACCGCGTGCCGAATGTCGCTGGCGGCGCTATCGACCGCGTCGAGCAACGAACGGGCTTGTCCCAGTGACGATTCCGCGGCATGGACGGCGTCGACGAGGGCGCTTTGCTCACCGCTGACCGGCTTGGCCGCCTTCTCGCGGGCCTGGCCGAGATTCTGCTCGGCGAAGGCCAGCCGATCCTTGGCGGTCGCGACGTTGGTGGCCACCGACGCCAGCGCGGACGAATCGAATTCGTTGTGCAGCTCGCTCATTCGCTGTTCGGCCGGCCCGATGCGGGCGGTCAGGTCGACCACCTGCTGGGTCAAACCGTCCAGGCGGGTCGGGGCGTTGACCACCAGGTCACGCATCTCCTCGAAGGCTTCCCGCTGCGACTCCAGCTCGCGGTCGGCCCGTGCCGCGGCGACGATCACCTCGGTCAGCAGCTGACGACGCTGTGCACGGGTTTCGGGGATCGCGTCGTCGAGTTGTTGACGCACGGTGAACGCCTGGGCCAGAGCAGCTTTGGCGGCGTCGACCGCGTGGGTGAAGGGCGCGGTTCGTTGCTCGCCGAACTCCTCGATCGTCAAGGCGAGCTCATTGGCGCTGGTGCGTACGGCGTTGTCGACGTCGACGACCTTCCACCGCGAGAGGTCGTCGAGGGCGCCTAACGACAGGCTCGCCAACGCATCGGGGTCGGTGGCGTCGATCCGCTTGGCCGCGGCCAGCTCGGCGGCCCGCCGTCGACGGCGCCGCCAGCGGGTGAACACGTACAGCGCCAGCACCGCGACCAGGATGACGCCCAGGCCGACCAACAACGGCGCCGAGCTTCCCGACTGCTGGTCCCGGTTCAGGCCGTTGGCCGCCGCGACCGCCGCGCCGCTCCAGTCGCCGCGGCGCAGCGCCGGCTCGATCTGGTCGCGCCGCAGATTGTCGACCTGGGTGGCATCGATCGTCTTGACCCGGCGCGGAACCAGGAACGCGTAGGAATGGTCGACGGTCGCGACCGCGAGCACCGCGCCGAAGTCGCCGAGATCGCTGAGGCCCACGGTGTTTTCGGCCCAGCTTTGGGCCGGTTGACCGGAGAAGTCGTCGACGAACACCACCCACAGCTGAATGCGCCGGTCGGAGTAGAGCTTTCCGGTGGCCGCCTTGATCGCCGAGCGGCCAGCGTCATCGAGGACGCCGGCGTGGTCGGTGAGGTAGCCGGGCAACCGGAACGGGGGCTCGGCGGCGGCCGACGGTGCGACCGTGAGGGCGGTGATCAGCATCGCCATGAACACGGCGACCGAGCGGCGGAGGGTGCTCATGATCGACAATCTAGCCTCGCGACGAAGCGGGTCCCAGCGCTATCGGTCTGGCTGGCAGACTGTGGATCGATGACGCAGCAAGACCCCTACGACGATTTCGACCGCCAGCGGGTTGTGCCCGAGGCGCCGAAGACGGCGGGCTTGCCGGGTACCGAGGGGCAGACTCGCACCGACTTCGCCCGCGACCGCGCCCGGGTGCTGCATTGCGCCGCATTGCGTCGCCTCGCGGACAAGACGCAGGTGGTCGGGCCGCGACAAGGGGACACCCCGCGCACGCGCTTGACCCATTCGCTGGAGGTTGCCCAGATCGGCCGGGGGATGGCGATCGGATTGGGCTGCGATCCAGACCTGGTCGACATGGCCGGGCTGGCCCACGACATCGGGCATCCGCCCTACGGACACAACGGCGAGCAGGCTCTCGACGAATTCGCCGCCGCGTACGGAGGTTTCGAGGGAAACGCGCAGAACTTCCGGATCCTGACCAGTCTGGAGCCCAAAGTCCTTGACCGGCAAGGCCGTAGCGCGGGGCTCAACTTGACCCGGGCGGCACTCGACGCGGTCACCAAGTATCCGTGGTCGCGCGACCAGCATCGGCGCAAGTTCGGCTTTTACGACGTCGACCGCGCCAAAGCCGACTGGATGCGCGACCGCGCCCCTGCGGATCGCGCCTGCCTGGAGGCCCAGGTGATGGACTGGGCCGACGACGTCGCCTACTCGGTGCACGACGTCGAGGACGGCGTGGTGTCTGGCCGGATCGACCTTCGTGTACTTGCCGACGAGGACGAGGCCGCCGCGTTGGCCGAGCTCGGTGAGCGCGACTTCGCCGGGATCAGAGCCGACGACTTGAGCGCGGCCGCGCATCGACTGGCGGAGCTTCCGGTGGTCGCCGCGGTCGGCAAGTACGACGCCACGCTGTCGGCCGCGGTGTCGCTCAAGCAGATGACCAGCGAACTGGTCGGCCGGTTCGCGTCGGCCGCGATCGCGGCCACCCGGGCCGACGCCGGCCCCGGCCCGCTGGCCCGCTACCAGGCCGAGTTGTCGGTGCCCGAGGTCGTGCGCGCCGAGGTCGCCCTGCTGAAAACGCTTGCGCTGCAATTCATCATGTCGGACCCGCGGCATCAGGAAATCCAGGCACGACAACGGGAAAGCATTCGTCGGGTGGCGCAGGCGCTGCTGGCCGGAGCGCCCGGCACCCTCGACCCGATCTACGTGCCGGCCTTCAACGCCGCCGACGACGACGCCGGCCGGTTACGCGTGATCGTCGATCAGATCGCCTCGTACACCGAAGGACGCCTCGAACGCATCGCGGACGCGCAGGCGTAGGCCGCCCGACTAGGGTCGTGGCCATGGTCAAGTCTTCGGTAATCGTCGCCGCCCTCTCCGTCGTCACGCTCAGCGCGTGTAGCCCCCATCAGGACGCATCCACCGCGACCTCGTCCAACACGCCAACGCCACTTACGCAGGCGTCGGGCACGCCGGCGTCGGGCGCGCCGTCGCCCAGCGGCCAAACCCTCAGCGCACAGTTACACACCGCCGACGGCCGCTCGGTGGCCACCGCCACCTTCGCGTTCGCCAACGGCTACGCCACTGTCACGGTGAAGACCACCGCCGACCACATCCTGACCCCGGGATTTCACAAGATGCACATCCACGCCGTCGGCAAGTGCGAGCCCAACTCGGTCGACCCGATGGAGCCCGGCAAGACCGGCGACTTCCTGTCGGCCGGCATGCACTTCCAGGCGCCCGGGCACACCGGTGAGCCGATGAGCGGGGACCTCGACCCGCTGGAGGTGCGCCAGGACGGCGCGGCCTACCTGGTGACCACCACCGACGCGTTCACCCGCGACGACCTGCTGGCCGGCAGCAAAACCGCGATCCTGCTGCACGAGGCCGACGGCAGCCCCGACGCGGAGAAGCGATTCGCCTGCGGAGTCATCGGCACCAGCTAATCGCTCTACACTGGCCCGATGGCCGGCCGCATCTCTGATCGCGATATCGCCGCCATCCGCGAACGGGTCCGCATCGAGGACGTCGTCGGCGACTACGTCCAACTGCGCAGGGCCGGCGCGGATTCGATGAAGGGCCTGTGCCCGTTCCACGACGAGAAGTCGCCGTCGTTCCATGTGCGGCCCAACCACGGCCACTTCCACTGCTTCGGCTGCGGCGAGGGCGGCGACGTGTATGCGTTCGTCCAGAAGATCGAGCACATCAGCTTCGTCGAGGCCGTCGAAGTGCTGGCCGACCGGATCGGGCACACCATCACCTACACCGGAGCGGCGGCCACCAATGTGCAGCGCGACCGCGGGAGTCGCAGCCGGCTGATCGCCGCCAATGCCGAGGCGCAGGCGTTCTATGCGGCGGCTCTGGAGTCCCCCGAGGCGCAGTTGGCGCGCAAATACCTGACCGAGCGGAATTTCGACGGCGACGCGGCCCGCCATTTCGGTTGCGGGTTTGCCCCATCGGGGTGGGAGACGTTGACAAAGCACTTGCTGCGCAAGGGTTTTGAATTCAAGGAGCTCGAGGCCGCGGGCCTGTCGCGGGAGGGCCGCCGCGGGCCGATGGATCGATTCCACCGCCGGCTGCTGTGGCCGATCCGCTCGTCGGCCGGCGAGGTGATCGGGTTCGGTGCGCGACGGCTGTTCGACGACGACCCGATGGAAGCCAAGTACGTCAACACGCCAGAGACGTTGCTGTACAAGAAGTCGTCGGTGCTGTTCGGCATCGACCTGGCCAAGCGCGACATCGCCAAGGGGCATCAGGCCGTGGTCGTCGAGGGCTACACCGACGTGATGGCGATGCATCTGGCCGGGGTCACCACCGCGGTCGCCTCCTGCGGCACCGCATTCGGTGACGAGCACCTCTCGATGCTGCGCCGACTCATGATGGACGACAACTTCTTTCGCGGTGAGCTCATCTACGTGTTCGACGGCGACGAGGCCGGCCGGGCCGCGGCGCTCAAGGCGTTCTCCGGTGAGCAGCACTTGGCCGGCCAATCGTTCGTCGCGGTCGCAGACGACGGGATGGATCCGTGCGACCTGCGGTTGAAGTCCGGCGACGGCGCGCTGCGCGATCTGGTGGCACGACGAACTCCGTTGTTCGAGTTCGCCATTCGCACCACGCTCAACGACATCGACCTCGACAACGCCGAAGGCCGAGTGTCGGCGCTGCGACGCTGCGTGCCGATCGTCGCCCAGATCAAAGATCCGACGCTGCGCGACGAATACGCGCGGCAGCTGGCAGGCTGGGTCGGCTGGGCCGACGTGGCTCAGGTGATCGGCCGGGTCCGCGAAGAGGCGAAAAGCCCGACCGCGCAAGGCCGCAACAAAACCCGTCGCCCCACCGCGCAGCCCGATGCGAAACCAGCGGTGCCCCGGCCCGACCCCAGCGACCCGACGCTGCGGCCACAACGCGAGGCGCTCAAGGCCGCGTTGCAGTACCCCGCGCTGGCCGGGCCGGTGTTCGACACGCTGACCGTGGAAAGCTTCACCCACCCCGGCTACGCGGCCGTACGGGCGGCGATCACGGCGGCCGGCGGCATCGCCGCCGGTATCACCGGGGCACGCTGGATCGAGGTGGTGCGCGAAGGTGCGGCGACGCCGGCGGTCGAGGCGTTGACCAACGAGCTCAGCGTGGAATCGATCCAGGTCGATGACGAAGACAAGCTGCCGCGTTCCATCGCCGGCGTGCTGGCCCGCCTGCAAGAGGTCTGGATCGGCCGGCAGATCGCCGAGGTCAAGTCCAAACTGCAGCGGATGTCACCGGTGGAACAGGGCGACGACTACCACGCGCTGTTCGGCGACCTGGTCGCGATGGAGGCCTATCGGCGCAGCCTCAAAGAACAGGCCACCGGCGACGACCTGACCGTCTAGGGCGCGGTAGGCCGCTGCGGCTCGACCACGGAGGTCGCGTCGTCGATCTCGGCGAGAGTCACCATCCGCGCGTCGGGCGACACCCGGTTCGCGATCCGGCGCCGACTCCCGTCGATCACCGATTTGGCGGCGGGGCTGCTGGTCAGTGCCCGGTAGGTGCCGACGATCTGCTCGTAACGACGCCGACCGGCCTTTGTGCCCAACACATAGCCCAGTCCCAACACGACGACGTAGCGGATCAAAACGGTCCTTTCCGAGGTGTGGCGCGTGTGCGTCCATCCTGCCCCATGACGACGAGCACGCGCCCCCCGGCGGGCGAACGGTCTGGTTGGGCGCGCGGACGCCGGTACGCTAGAGTCATCACTCGGTCCGCGCCGTGTTCGCGGGCACCAAGCAGTCCCCTGTAGCTCAATTGGCAGAGCATTCGGCTGTTAACCGGAGGGTTGGTGGTTCGAGTCCACCCGGGGGAGCAAGTCCTTCTATCGGCCCATCCCGCCGAACGGCCCCTGATTCTGCGGCTTGTCGGGCGCGCTCGACTTATTCAGGTAATCCGGACAGTAAGCGCTCGACGCGAGTGCGGCGAATTTCATCGCACCGCCGGAGTTCAAGCCGGGATTGAGCATGCTCAGCTTGTCGATGACGTCCTTCTCTGCCGCTCCGGCATTCATCATGTCGCACGCGAATTTGCCCGCCTTGATCGCGCTCGGGCCGTTGTTGTAGGTCATGCCGGCCTTGTTCAGGGAGTCCAAGAACGTCGCATCGGCGGCCGGGTTGTCCGGCACGCTCGGTGGCGGCGGATCGGCGAGCGCCGGGCCGGCCAGGCCAACGGCGATGGCGGCGCCGGCAAGTGTTAAAAGCAGTCGCATCGGACCATTGTTCTCCAGATCAGCGCGGTTGTCCTGTTAAGGGTCCTGGCAGCAACGCCGTACACGGAGTTGGATGGATCAAGTGACGACAGCTGAGACCACGGTCGGCTGGGCCGATGGCGCGGTCCTGGCCATCGATCAGCGGGTGCTGCCGCACGAGCTCCGCTGGCTGCGCCTAACCACGGTCGATGACCTGGTCGACGCGATCCAGACGCTGGCCATCCGCGGGGCCCCGGCCCTCGGGGTGGCCGGCGCCTTCGGGGTGGCGCTGGCGGCGTATGCCCATGTCGGCGACGACGAGAAGGCCATCTCGGAGGCGCAGCGGATCGCGTCGGCCCGGCCCACCGCGGTGAATCTGGCCTGGGGTGTGCGCCGGGCCATGGCCGTGTTGCCGAGCGGTCCCGATGCCGTGCTGGCCGAGGCCCGCCGGATGCTGGCCGAGGACGGCGAGGCCAACCGGCGATCCGCCGCCCACGCGGCCGACCTGGTGACGCGGTTGTGCCCCGACCGGCCGCTGCGGGTGCTCACGCACTGCAACACCGGTCGGCTGGCCACCACCGCCGTCGGAACCGCGTTGGGTGCGGTGATCGAGCTGCATGCCCGTGGCCGGGTGGCCGAAGTGCTGGTCGACGAGACGCGCCCGCTGTTGCAGGGCGCCCGACTGACCACCTGGGAGTTGGCCGAGGCCGGGATCCCGCACCGGCTGACCATCGACTCCGCTGCGGCGTGGGCGATGGCCACCGGACAGGTCGACTGCGTCATGGTGGGCGCCGACCGGATCACCGCCGACGGCTCGGTCGCCAACAAGATCGGCACGTACGCGCTCGCGGTCGCCGCGCACCGACACGGCATTCCGTTCATCGTGGTCGCGCCCGAGTCGACCCGCGATCTGGACACCGCGACGGGAAGCGAAATCGTCGTCGAGCAGCGGGCCGCCGACGAGATCACCCACGTCGGCGGGGTCGCCACCGCCCCAGAGTGGACGGCGGCGTTCAACCCCGCCTTCGACGTCACACCCCCGGAGCTGGTCACCGCGGTCGTCACCGAGAACGGTGTGATCGGCGAGGCGAATACCGCTGTCGGACAACAGATCGCCGAGATTGCCCGTGGCTTGTATGCGCGCGGCTGGATGCCGGGCACCGCAGGCAACATCTCGGTGCGCACCGGAGCGACGGCGGTCATCACCGGCAGCGGGCTGTCCAAGGGTGAGCTGACCGCCGCCGACATGGTGACCGTCAGCGTCGCCGACTCCCACCCGGTGTCGGGTAGCCGCCGCCCGTCGGCCGAGACCGCCATCCACACCGCGATCTACCGGGCCACCGACGCCGGTGCCGTGGTGCACGTGCACGCCCCGCATGCGACCGCTCAAACCGCGACCGTTGCAATGTCTCTGACGTACCAGGGCTACGAGCTGATCAAGGGCCTCGGCACCGCCGAGATCATCACCATCCCGGTCGTCAGAAACCATCCCGACGTGGCACGCATCGGTGCCGACATCGAGCGGCATCTCACCGAGCATCCCGACAGCCCGCCGGTGTTGTTCATCGCCGGCCATGGCATCACCGGCTGGGGCGCCCACCTCGCACAGGCCCGCGACCGCGTCGAATGTCTGGAAGCCATGTGCGAATTGGTGACGCTGACCGGACGCCGCGAGATAGGGATCGAATGACACTTCTACAGGTGATGTCCGACGACGACGCCGACGAGGTGCGGCTGCGCACCGACGACGCCACCACGATTCGTGACGAACTTGCCACGCGCGGAATCGCTTTCGCACGCAGCTCGGTTGCGGCGGATCTCGACCTGAACCAGCCCGCCGAACGGATCCTGGCCCGGCACGCCGACCAGATCGCCGCGATCAACGCCGACGGCCGCTACCAACACATCGATGTGGCCGCCCTGCACCCCGACCCCGACGATCCCGACTGGCGCGCCAACGCGGCCGTCGCACGCTCGAAATTTCTCGACGAGCATCGCCACGCCGAAGACGAAGTGCGTTTCTTCGTGGCCGGACGCGCCTGCTTCTATCTGCATCTGGAGCCTGAAGTGCTTGCGGTGGTGTGCGAAACCGGCGACCTACTCACGGTCCCCGCAGGTACGCGGCACTGGTTCGACATGGGTTCGGAGCCCGACTTCGCCGCGATCCGGTTCTTCGAGGGCGTGGACGGCTGGATTGGGGATTTCACCGGCGACACCATCGGACAACGCTTTCCGACGCTCGACCAACTCGCCGCGACGTGATCGCCGCGATCGTCGTCGACATCGAGGGCACCACCAGCCCGACCGACTCGGTCCGCGAGAAGCTCTACGACTACACCCGCCGGAACCTCGGGCAGTGGTTGTCCGCCAATCTGGGTGGTGCCGCGGATCCGGTGATTGTGGAAACCCGGGAGTTATCCGGCCAGGCGGACGCCGGCCCGACCGAAGTAGCGGAGATCCTCTGCGGTTGGCTGAATTCCGACGTCAAGGCCGCGCCGCTGAAGGCCGCGCAAGGTCTGGTGTGCGCCGAAGGTTTTCGCAGCGGCGAACTGCACGGCGAGTTCTTCGACGACGTGCCACCGGCGCTCGCGGCTTGGCACGCCGATGGTATCCGGCTGTACGTCTACTCGTCGGGTTCGGTTCGCAACCAACAGGATTGGTTTGCCTTCGCCCGCGGCGGCGAGCTGTCGTCGTTGATCAGCGGCTGGTTCGATCTGGCCAACGCCGGCGCCAAGTGGGATAGCTCCTCGTACGACGCCATTGCCGCCGCGATCGACGTGGCACCCGACCAAATTGTGTTTCTGTCCGACCACCCCGATGAACTCGACGCCGCTGTTGCCGCCGGCTGGTCGGCGGTCGGCGTCGTCCGACCGGGCGAACCGAATTCGCCTCGCCCGCCGCATCGCTGGATCAGCTCGTTCGACGCGCTTTAGATCGAGAAGTCCTCGCCGTGCCATACGCCGGCCTCCGGTGGCCGGATGACGCCTTCGGTCTGCGGTGTGTGGGCCTGGTCTTCGAGCTTGGCGACTCGAGTGAGTAGCGACTGCAGGCTTACCCCGACCAGGTCGGGCATCATCGTGTCGTCGCCGGTACCCGGCTGGGCGCGGCTGATAGCCTGCCCGGGCACCCCGACCACCACCGCACACGACGGAACTTCTTTGACCACAACGGCATTCGCGCCGATGCGGCTATCGTCACCGACTTTGATCGCGCCGAGGATTTTGGCGCCCGCGCCAATGGTCACCCGGTCGCCGATGGTCGGATGCCGCTTTCCGCTGTCTTTGCCGCTGCCGCCCAGCGTGACGCCGTGATAAATCGTGACGTCGTCGCCGATTTCGGCGGTTTCGCCGATCACCACACCGGTGGCGTGGTCGATGAACAAACCGCTGCCCAACGTGGCACCCGGGTGAATGTCGACGCCGGTGAGGATCCGGGTGACTTCACCGAGCGTGCGGGCGGCCACCTTTGCCCCACGGCCCCACAGCCAATGGCTCAGCCGGTGACCCCAGATCGCGTGCACGCCTGGGTAGGCGAAGACGACCTGCAGCGTGCTGGGGACGGCGGGGTCGCGCTCCTTAGCCGCCCGTATGTCGTCCCGGAACGCGTCGAGCATCGCTAGTCCGCCAGATCGGAGTACAACACGGTGCTCAAATATCGTTCACCGTTGGACGGTAGGACGACGACGACGAGCTTGCCCTTGTTTTCCGGTCGGCGCGCGACTTGCAGCGCTGCGGATACCGCAGCCCCTGACGAAATCCCGACCAGCAGGCCTTCTTCGGACGCCAGGCGGCGGGCGAGCTCGAGCGACTCCTCGTTGCCGACCTGGATGACCTCGTCGACAATGTCTTCGTCGTAGACGGGCGGGACGAATCCGGCGCCGATGCCCTGAATCGGGTGTGGCCCCTTCTGCCCGCCGGACAGCACCGGCGAAGCCGACGGCTCGACGGCGATGAATTTGGCTTCGGGCTTGCGTTCTTTGATCACTTGCGCGACACCGGTAATCGTGCCACCGGTGCCGACGCCGGCGACGAAAATGTCTACCTTTCCGTCGGTTTGCTTCCACACCTCTTCGGCAGTGGTAGCGCGGTGGATCGCCGGGTTCGCCGGGTTCTCGAACTGCTGGGGGATGAAGTAGCGCTGGTCGCTCTTGGCCAACTCCTCGGCTTTGGCGATCGCACCCGGCATGCCGTCTTTCCCTGGCGTCAGAACGATCTCGGCGCCATACGCGCGCAACAGAATTCGGCGTTCGTTGCTCATGGTGTCCGGCATGGTCAGCACAAGCTTGTAGCCGCGTGCCGCCGCCACCATCGCCAGCGCGATGCCGGTGTTGCCGCTCGTCGGCTCGAGAATGATGGTGTCGGGCTTGATCAGCCCCGCTTCTTCGGCGGCGTCGAGCATCGCGACCCCGATGCGGTCCTTGACGCTGCCGCCGGGATTGAAGTACTCCAACTTGGCCACCACATCGGCCACGGCGCCTTCGGTGACTCGGCGCAGCCGGACCAGCGGTGTGTTCCCGACCAGTTGTGTGACGTCTTCGGCAATGCTCATTTAGATTCGCTCCCACGGTCGCGGATCAAAGTTCGTCGCCCTCCCAGCTTATGTCGAACTCTAGGTGTGTCTCGGTGGGGATGGCTAGCGCCACGGGGGTAAAGCGCTGCGCCGCGGGGTCCAACGCCACCCCGGTCAACACGCGTCCGTGCAGATCGCGCGGAGTTTTCGCGGTCAGTGTTGCGGCCGCCGAGCCCGGCGCCCGGCGCAGATAGAAATCGGTGCGCGGCTCGACCGACTCGACCGGGAAGCCGTCGGCGTCGACCAGGGTGTGCCCATCCGATGCGGTGATCACGAGCGGCGTCGTGACCCGAAAAGGACCGACCAGGTCGGCATCCCCGACGGCGTCGGTGTCGACGAGTGCTGGCTCAGCGGAGCCCTTTTGGGTTGCGCGACCGGCCGCCGCGGCCCCGGCCAACAGGTAGTTGTACAGGTGCACAACCTTGTCCGAGTTGCGGTAGTGCCGCGCGCCGGTCAGCCAGAAGTTCACGTGCTCGATTCTCGGCGTCCCGTTCTCGGACGTCGCGATCAATCGGTAGAAGCGATAACCGCGTCCGCCGCGACCGTGACTGCTCGTCGACAGCGTGCTGCCCTCGCCGAGCGTGCGCTGATAGCGGCCCGCCTCGACTCCCGTGGTCAGCAGTGAGCCCGAAACATCATGCCAGACAACGCCATTCGATGATTTCTGCAGCCGCAGCTCCGCACTCGACCGGGACCACACCGAGTAGCCGCCCAGCTGAGGTTCACCGTCGAACTCGAACGTGGTGACCGCTCCGCGGGCGTTATGCACGCCGATCGGGACGTTGAGCGGCCGCGTGTCGAGGGCTAGCCCGTTGGTCAGGTACCAGATCGCAGCCTGGGTAGCGGCGATCGCTTCGTGCTCGCTGATGTTGGCCGTGCCGATCGGGTAGCCGGCCTGGCGCACGCGTCGGCTCAGCTCGGCGGCGGGCAGCAGCGGGTACGAATGGCGCAGGATCCAGTCGACCTGGGCCTCGTTGCCCGACGCGTGCAGGTGCGGGAGCTCCGACCAGGTGCCCGGTTGATAACGCGACGGGTGGCGCGGCGCGACGCCGGTGAAGTCCAGCGAGTAGGCCGGCACGTTGGGATTGAGCCGAATCAGGTCGGTGCGCGCCGAGCTGCCGTCGGTGAAGAAGACTTTTTCCACCGTGTGCGAATAAGTCCCGCCGCGATAGCGCGTCATGCGCGACAGTTCGGTCGCCGGACGGACCGAAACGCGGCGATCGGTCGCTATCCGTCCCGTCGTGCGGTGGTGTGAGAACAGAATCGTCATTGTTGTTTGAGCTTCCTGAAAGACTTTGGAGCGGTGCGCATTTCGATCACTCCGGCCATGCGGAGGTGATCGCCCTGAAGGGGAAGCGCGAAGATTTCTACAGCGTCAGAAGGGCGTCAGGAAATCAACGACAACAACAGCAACAACAGATCGCGGCGAGGCAGCGCGGGCTGGCATGGCGCGGCTGAGCGGCGTGTTGCATATCGCCACTATAGGGCATGATTTGACGCGGGCTCGTCGACCGCTGGACCCGCATCTTTGCCGAGATAAAAATCACGCTGAGTCTTAGACTTGCCTCGGCTCAGCGCGGAGTCGCATTTGGTTGGCTGGCCTGCGGCCCCACACCGATCAGCACTCGACGCGGAAGGATCACGATGACGTCGGCTCAGAACGAGTCACAGGCACTTGGCGACCTTGGAGCCAGGCAGCTAGCGAACGCGACCAAGACTGTTCCCCAGCTTTCCACGATCACCCCGCGTTGGCTGCTTCACCTGCTCAGCTGGGTGCCGGTGGAGGCGGGCATCTACCGCGTCAACCGTGTCGTCAATCCCGAGCAGGTCGCAATCCATGCCGAGGATGGTGCGGGCATTGAAGGGCCGCTTCCCGAGACCTACGTCGACTACGAGACCAGCCCGCGGGAATACACGCTGCGGACGATCTCCACGCTGCTCGACGTCCACACCCGGGTGTCCGACCTGTACTCCAGTCCTCACGACCAGGTCGCCCAGCAGTTGCGGCTGACCATCGAGACGATCAAGGAGCGCCAGGAGTCCGAGCTGGTCAACAGCCCGGAATACGGTCTGCTTGCCCAGGCCACCCCCGAGCAGACGATCCAGACGCTGACCGGCCCGCCCACGCCCGACGACCTCGACGCCCTGATCACCAAGGTGTGGAAGACGCCGAGCTTCTTCCTGACCCATCCGCTCGGTGTCGCGGCGTTCGGTCGCGAAGCCACCCGTCGCGGAGTCCCGCCGGTGGTCGTGAGCCTGTTCGGTGCCCAGTTCATCACCTGGCGCGGCATTCCGATCATCCCGTCGGACAAGGTTCCGGTGGACAAGAGCAAGACCAAGTTCATCCTCGTCCGTACCGGTGAAGAGCGTCAGGGTGTGGTGGGGCTGTTCCAGCCCGGCCTGGTCGGGGAGCAGGCGCCCGGGTTGTCGGTGCGGTTCACCGGCATCAACGAGTCGGCGATCGCCCGCTACCTGGTGACGCTGTACACCTCGTTGGCCGTGCTCACCGACGATGCGCTCGCCGTTCTCGATGGCGTTGCCGTGGACCGATTCCATGAGTACAAGTGAGCACCGCGCGGTAGATGCCGAAAGCGACTTGCCACTGAGCTCCGCGGAACTCTCGGCGCTGGCCAGCCAGCTCTACGCGGCCAGCATCCGGCCCGGTTTCGACAGTCCGCCGCAGTCGGCGCCCGTTGCCCCGCGAGGCAACGCGCCCGACACGACGACGGCCGCCTCAGCAGGTCAGACCGTGGCAGGCTCGGCCGATCAGTACCCGGTGCCGGTCCCGCTTCTCGGCGTCTCCGACGTCTACGTTCCTGCTCCGACGTCCCCGGAACCGGAGCCGCCGCCCCAGGCGGTTCCGGTCGCCCCGCGCGGCAGCGTGCCGGATACGACGGCAGGGCCGTCGGCCGCGGCGACGTCCGGCGGTATCGCCGATCCGTTCGTGCCGGCCGACCTCAGCGCGTTTGCCGTGCCGACCGAAGGCATCGTGCCGACGGTGCCGGGAGTGCTGGCCGGCGGGGTGACGACGGTTCCGGTCGCGCCACGCGGCTCGGCGCCGTCGTGGCCGACGGGCGCACCGTCGGTTCCCGACCTGGGGTGGACGGGCACGGTGCCGGTGGCACCGGACGCCCCGATCGGAGACGAGGGCAACTACCACTTCCTCACCGCCCAAGACCCGGTAGCCGCACCTGGCCTGCAAAACGGGGCGCACGAGATCTTCGACGTCAACGCGGTGCGAGCGGACTTTCCGATCCTCAAAGAGGTCGTCAACGGAAAGCCGCTGATCTGGTTCGACAACGCTGCGACCACGCAGAAGCCGCAGGTGGTGATCGACCGGCTGGTGCAGTTCTATTCGCACGAGAACTCCAACATTCACCGCGCCGCACACGAATTGGCGGCCAGGGCCACCGATGCCTACGAGGAGGCGCGGGACACCGTCGCCGAATTCATCGGTGCGCCAAGCTCGGAGAACATCGTGTTCGTCCGCGGCACCACCGAGGCGATCAACCTTGTCGCACACGCGTGGGGGAATAAACACCTGCAGCCCGGCGACGAGATCGTCATCACGCACCTGGAACATCACGCGAATATCGTTCCATGGCAACTTATTTCGCAGAAGACCGGAGCCATTCTCAAAGTGGCTCCGATCGACGACGCGGGCAACCTGCTGCTGAACGAGTTCGAACAGCTGCTGGGTCCGCGCACGAAGCTGGTTGCCGCCAGCCATGTTTCGAACGCTCTCGGCACGGTGGTCCCGGTCGACAACATCGTCGAACTGGGCCACCGCTATGGCGCCCGGGTGCTGATCGACGGCGCGCAGTCGATCCAGCACATACCCACCGACGTCGCCGAGCTCGGCGCGGACTTCTACGTGTTCTCGGGGCACAAAATCTACGGCCCCACCGGAATTGGCGCGCTGTACGGCACCGAAGAAGCCCTCACCGAGACACCACCGTGGCAGGGCGGCGGGCACATGATCGCCGATGTCACCCTCGAGCGTTCGCTGTATCAAGGACCGCCGACCAAATTCGAGGCCGGCACCGGCAACATCGCCGATGCAGTCGGGCTGACCGAGGCGCTGCGTTACGTGCAGCGGCTGGGCATCGAACGCATCGCGGCCTACGAGCACACCCTGCTCGAATACGCGACGCCGCGGTTGGCGGACATCCCCGGGGTTCGGTTGGTGGGCACCGCGGAAGAGAAGGCCAGCGTGCTGTCGTTCGTGCTGGCCGGCCACGAGCCGCTCGAGGTGGGCAAGGCGCTGAACGCCGAGGGGATCGCCGTGCGTGCGGGTCATCACTGCGCGCAACCGGCGCTGCGGCGATTGGGGTTGGAGGCGACGGTGCGCCCGTCGTTCTCCTTCTACAACACCCACGAGGAGATCGACGTCTTCCTGCGCGCGGTGCGGCGCATCGCCGAAGGCGGGACGAACGTCGGCTGAAGCCTCCCGTCGTGACCCGGTCTCACATTTCTTCTGACTGATTAGAACCCTGCCGTTGGCGCCCATGCGTCCGTAAGTTTCCGACGTGGTCTGTGTGTGCAGGCGAGCAGCGGCGTCGATGTCGCATGCCTGCGCGTGTGGAGACCCACGGACAGCCGGGTGACCCCGGACCTTCCCCAGAGTCAGAGGAGCGCGATGACGTGCATCACGAGCCAGCGAATCGAGCAAACTCAGTGAACGCCGTCGTCGCCAGCCAAACTGGCCGTCTGAGCTGCCGGAGTCTCCGTCCAGCAGCCCGGCTGCGGTGCACTGAGCAAAGTCATCCAGGTTTAACGTCATGGCATCCGTCACACCGGCCCGGCCTTCGTAAGAGTGGGTAGGGCGGTGCCGCAAACTTCCCTGCGTCCGACACAATCGGGGATCGATTGGTCCAAGCCCGCGGCCGCAATAGGTGACTTCGTTGTACTGGCCGGCGAGACGTTCTCTGTCGCCGTACGCCGACCTTTGGCGGTTCGCGAACTGATCGACCAGATCTGGTTCGTCGCGAGGGTGTCGATTGTCCCGACACTGGTGCTCTCGATTCCCTACACGATTCTCATCGTCTTCACGCTCAACATCGTCCTCATTGAGGTGGGCGCCGGAGATCTGTCTGGTGCGGGCGCTGCGCTGGCGTCGGTGACCCAGGTCGGACCGGTTGTCACGGCGATCGTGGTATCGGGCGCCGGCGCCACCGCGATCTGCGCGGATCTGGGTGCACGGACGATCCGCGAGGAGATCGACGCGATGAAGGTCATCGGCATCAATCCCATTCAAGCGCTCGTGGTGCCGCGAGTGATCGCGGCGACTTTCGTTGCGCTGTTGCTATATTCGGCAGTCGCTGTGGTTGGACTCACCGGCAGCTATTTCTTCGTGGTGTACGTCCAGCACGTCACGCCGGGCGCCTTCATCTTCGGGATGACCATTCTGACCGGCCTTCCGCAGGTGATCGTGTCCCTGGTCAAAGCGCTTCTTTTCGGGCTGTCGGCAGGTCTGATCGCTTGCTACAAAGGACTTTCCGTCGGTGGTGGCCCGACAGCCGTGGGAAACGCGGTCAACGAGACAGTGGTCTTCGCATTCATGGCGCTGTTTTTGATCAACATCTTGGCGACCGCCTTCGGCGTGAAGGTGTCGCCGTGATGCGCGCCGAACGCAAGTGGCGCCGAGAACGGCAGTACGCCACGGCCGAGCAGGGCGGCGCGACGCTGCGGAAATATGCGTCGCGGACGGGAAATTGGGCTGAACCGGAAGTCGATCCGTCGCGCCTCGGGCAGACTTTCGACACGCTGGTCGACTCAATCCGGAGTCTGGGAGAGCAGACGGCGTTCATCGGTAGCGCGTTGGGCTCCACCGTCGATGCCGTCAGGCGATATCCAGGTGAAGTTCTGCGGTTGATCGCCGTGTTGGGTATGGGAACCGGAGCGCTCGCCGTCATCGGCGGCACGGTGGTCATCGTCGGGTTCTTGACGCTGACCACGGGTGCGCTGATCGCCGTGCAGGGCTACAACACCCTGTCCAATGTTGGAATCGAAGCTCTCACAGGATTTTTGGGCGCATTCCTCAACGTTCGCTTCATCGTGCCGGCAACCGCTGGCGTCGCGCTCGCAGCGACCATCGGTGCCGGCGCGACCGCGCAACTGGGGGCGATGCGCATCAACGAGGAGGTCGACGCGCTGGAGGCGATGGCCATCCGGCCGATCACTTACCTGGCGTCCACCCGCATCGTGGCCGGGGTGGTGGCGGTGATCCCGATCTACACCATCGCGATGCTGATGGGCTTTCTAGCGACCCGGTTCGGGACAACCGTCATCTATGGCCAGTCCCGCGGTGTCTACGACCACTACTTCTCATCGTTCTTGCACCCGACCGATCTGGTTTGGTCGTTCACCGAGGCGTTGTCGATGGCGGCAGCGGTGATGGCGATTCACACCTATTACGGCTACAACGCGACCGGCGGACCGGCGGGAGTCGGCGAGGCGGTGGGTCGCGCCGTGCGGTCGTCGATTACCGCCGGGGTTTTTATTCTGTTGACCATCACACTGTCGGTGTACGGGCAGTCCGGCAATTTCCATCTGTCGGGGTGATCGCATGAGCCAAGAGGCCCGGCGGCGCAGGGGAATTGACCCTATTTGGTGGGCGCCCGTGCTTGTGCTGTTCGTCGTCACGGTCAGCACGCTGACAGCGATGGCGTTCGAGGGAACGCTGAGGTCGACCGTGCCGCTTACCGTCATTTCCGACCGGGCCGGCTTGGTGATGGAGGACGACGCCAAGGTGAAGTTGCGCGGTGTCCAGATCGGGGAAGTGTCCAAAGTCGAGTCCTATGCGGATTCGGCCGGCACCAACCTGTCGAAGCTGAAGTTGAAGATCTATCCCAACGAATTTCGGTATCTGCCTAGCAACATCGAGGCCGAGATCAAGTCCAGCACCGCGTTCGGAGCCAAGTACGTCGACCTCATCGTCCCCGACTCGGGTCCGAGCCGACGAGAATTGGCCAAAGGTGCTGTACTGCATAGCCGTAATGTGACCGTCGAGGTCAACACCGTATTCCAGAACCTGCAGTCGATCGTGCACGCGATCGACCCCGCGAAACTCAATGGAGTGCTTTCGGCACTGGCCGAAGGGTTCCGCGGCAAGGGTGAGCGCATCGGCGAGGCCATCAGCGGCGGCAACCAGTTCCTTACTGCCGTCAACCCGAAGCAGGCGACCATCCGCAAGGACTGGCAGCTGTTCGGTAAGACCGCCGCAGCCTATTCGGTTGCCGCGCAAGATATTTTGTCGACGCTTGATTCTTTCTCGGCGACGAGCGTCACGATCACCAAGAACAAAAAGGCACTCAACGACGTGCTGCTGGATGCGATCGGCTTTTCGAACGCCGGGATCAACACGATCGGCCGCAACGAGAAGAACCTCGTCGATGCGGTCAATCTGGTGGCGCCGACGTTTGAGTTGCTGAACAAATACTCACCGACCTACAAGTGCACCTTCGAGGGCGCGGTCTGGTATTTGGAGAACGGTGGCCGAGCCGCGATGGGCGGTAATGGCAAGTCGCTCAACATCGATGGTGGCCTGCTCTTCGGCGACGACCCGTACCGCTATCCCGACAACCTGCCCCGTGTGCAGGCCAAGGGTGGCCCCGGCGGAAAGCCGAGTTGTGGGTCGTTGCCTGACGCCAGCGCGAACTTCCCGGTCAAATACCTCGTCACCGACACCGGATTCGGCACTGGGCTCGACATTCGACCGAACTCGGGTATCGGTTTCCCGGGTTACGTGAACTACTTCCCGGTTACCAAGGGAACGCCGCAGCCGCCTCTGATCCGTTACCCTGGCGGTCCGGCGCCGGGCCTGCCGCCCGCTTACCCCGGCCAACCGCCTTCTGGTGCACCAGATTACGCGGGTGCCGCCACGCCACCGGCACCGCCCGGATCCTAGGTCACCCTGTCCAAGACGAGAAGTAAGGAGATGCAATGAGAACCAACGCCGGCGCCATCGCGCGCGTGGTGGCGTTCACCGTTGTGTCCCTCGCCTTCGTCTTCATCCTGGTCACGGTCTTCGGCCAGTTCCGCTTCGATTCACGCACGTCCTACAGCGCAGTGTTCTCGAATGTCTCGGGGCTCAAGGGCGGCAACTTCGTTCGCATCGCTGGCGTCGAGGTCGGAAAGGTCAGTGACCTCAAGCTGCAGAAGGACGGCACGGTTCGGGTCGACTTCGCGATCGACCAAGGACTGCGGCTCACCGAAGGTACCAAGGCTTCAGTGCGGTATGAAAACCTCATCGGTGACCGGTATCTCGCGCTCGAGGATGGACCCGGTCCGCCCAGGCGGCTGCAGGAGAAGGCGACGATCCCGTTGGCCCGCACCTCTCCGGCCCTCGACGTCGACGCGCTCATCGGCGGCTTCCGACCGCTGTTCCGAGCGCTGGACCCTGATCAGGTCAATGCACTGTCCGGTCAACTGTTGAGGGTGTTCCAGGGTGAGGGCGCAACCATCTCGTCGGTGCTCGGCGAGACCTCCGCGCTGACCACCACACTGGCCAACCGGGACAAGCTGATCGGTGACGTGATCAACAATCTGAACGTGGTGCTGCACACCTTCGGCACGCGTGACAAGCAATTCTCGGACGGCCTGGACAAACTGTCCCAGCTCGTCGGCGCGCTGTCCGAACGCAAGAACGACATCACCAAGGATGTCGCGTACATCAACGCCGCCACCGGATCGGTCGCCGACCTGTTGACCCAGGCCCGTCAACCGATCAAAGACGTGATAGCGCAGACGGATCGGTTCTCGGGGCAGATCGAGTCCGACCACACCTACTTCGACGACCTCGTCAAGACGCTTCCCGACGTCTATCAGGTGCTGTCCCGTCAGGGCCTCTACGGCGACTACTTCGGATTCTTCATCTGCGACATCGTCATCAAGCTCAACGGCCGCAACGGGCAACCCACGTTCGTCAAGCTGGCGAGCCAGGTAACGGGGCGGTGCTTGCCGAAAAAATGACCTCATTCACAAGCCGCTTCAGCGCGTTGAAGAAGAAGATCAAGCGACCCGACATCAAGCCGCTCGCCGACCGCAACCGGGTCACCGTCGGCCTGGTCGGCATCGGCATCGTCGTCGCGCTGGTCGCCGCCGTCTTCTCCTACGAGAAAATCCCATTCCTCACCGGAAAGTCCGGCTACTCCGCGTATTTCACCGAGGCAGGCGGCATCAAGCCGGACAGTGATGTGCGGGTGTCAGGGCTCTCGGTCGGCCGGGTGTCCAGCGTCAAACTGGACGGCACCACAGTGCTGGTCAATTTCACCGTCGACGACGACGTGGCGCTGGGCAACCGCACCGAGGCGTCGATCAAGACCGAGACCGTGCTCGGCACCAAGATGCTCGAGATCACCCCGCGAGGAGACGGCAAGCTCCAGGGGCCGATCCCGGTCGAGCGCACTCGCGCGCCCTACGACTTACCGGACGCCCTAGGCGATTTGACGAGCACGGTCAGCGCCTTGGACACGACGAAGCTGTCCGAGGCGCTGACAACCTTGGCCAATACGTTCAAAGACACGCCGCCCGACGTGAAGGCCGCACTGGACGGTGTCGCGCAGTTCTCCAGCACGCTGGACAACCGCGACGCGAAACTGCGCAGCCTGCTGAGCAATGCGAACAAGGTCGTCGGCGTGCTCGCCAAGCGCAGCGACCAGATCGCCGGTCTGGTCACCAACGCCAACGCGCTGCTGGCCGAGTTGCTGACCCAACGCAATGCGATTGACGCACTGATGACCAATGTCGGCGCGGCGTCCCGCGAGATCTCCGCGGTGGTCGGCGACAACCGGACGCAACTCAAGCCCGCACTGGACAAGCTCAACAGCGTGCTCGGGGTGCTGGACGACCGAAAAAAGGAACTTCAGCGCACGCTGTATCTGATCCCCAAGTACGCCATGTCATTTGGTGAGGTGCTGGGATCGGGACCGTTCTTCAAAGCCTCGCTGCCGAACCTGACCCTGGGCCAGTGGGTGCAGCCGTTCACCGACGCCGCGTTCTCCGACCTCGGGCTCGACCCCGCCACGCTGCTGCCATCGCAACTCGTCGATCCCGGCAACGGCCAACCCGGGCTGCCGTACCTCCCGGTGCCCTATCCGCGAACCGGCCAGGGCGGCGAGCCGCGACGCAACATCCCGGACGCCATCACCGGCAACCCTGGCGACCAGCCGTGCAGTGTGCCGGGCAGGCCGGGCGCCCGCGGCTGCTACCCGCTGCGGCCGGAACCACCGGCGCCGCCGCCCGGTGGGCCACCGCCCGGGCCGCCGGCAGACCTCAAGCCACCACCGACACAGACGCCGGTGTATGTGCCCGCGCCCAATGAAGTGCCTGCGAACGGAGGCCGGTGATGGCCTTCGCGAAAGCCCGTGCGCGACTTGACAAAGGCGCAGCCTGGATTGAGAACCATCGACGCGTCACCAAGGTGGGGACAGCGACCAGCCTGCTGGTGATCCTCGCGGTCGGGATAAGCATGATCGTGTCACCGTGGTGGAAGCAGGTGACGCGCAACACCTACATCGCCTACTTCCCGAACACCAACGGTGTCTACACCGGCGACGAAATCCGCATCCTGGGCGTGGCGGTCGGAACGATCGAGAAGATTGAGCCGCAACCCCAAGCGGCGAAGGTCACGTTCACAGTCGACTCGCAGTACTCGTTGCCCGCCGACGTCAAGGCAGCGATCCTGTCGCCGTCGCTGGTCACCTCGCGGGCGATTCAACTCGTCCCCGTGTATTCCGGCGGCCCGAAACTGGCTGACGGCGCGACGATTCCTTTAGAACGGACCGCGGTGCCGGTGGAGTGGGACGACCTGCGCAAGCAATTGGAGAAGCTGACCGACTCCCTGCAGCCGACGACCGAGGGCGGGACCAGCGCGCTCGGGCAATTCGTCAACACCTCTGCGGCGAATCTGCGCGGAGAGGGCGACACCGCGCGCGACACCCTCGTCAAGCTGTCGCAGGCGGTTTCGGCGCTTGGTGACCACAGCACGGACATCTTCAGCACGCTGCGCAACCTGCAGACGTTCGTCTCCGCGCTGACCTCGAGCAGCGAGCTGCTGGCGTCGTTCAACAAGAACCTGGCCACCATCACCACGGTGATGTCCAATACCCCCAACGAGTGGGGTCAGGCGATCGCGGGATTGGACGCCGCCGTCAACGATCTGCGTCCGTTCGTCGCCGAGAACCGCGAGGCCATCGGCACCACATTCGACCACCTCAACGAGATCACCACGGCGTTGAACGACAGCCGTCGCGACATCAAGCAAACCCTGCACGTCGCGCCGAACGTCTTCCAGAACTTCCTGAACATCTACCAGCCGGCGCAGAGCGCGGTCACCGGAATCTTGGCGCTGTCGAACTTTGCCGACACCGTCCAATCCATCTGCGGGTCAATCGAATCCGACGGCCGGGTCGGGGCGAAGCAGTCGGCGCGACTGTGCGAGCAGTATCTGTCGCCGATCATCAAGAACCGGCAGTACAACTTCCTTCCGATCGGCCTCAACCCGTTCGTCGGCGCTGCGGCGCGTCCCAACGAGATCACCTACAGCGAGGACAAGCTCAACCCGCACATCCCGCCGCCGGGAGCACCCCCCGGCGCACCACCGGCCGACGCGCCGCCTCCGGTGTCGCCGCAGGCATTGCCGGGAGGCGCCGTGCCGCCCGCACCGACGGCGGTTCGGGCCACCGACCCACACGCAGGGTTGACCGGCATGATGGTGCCTGCGCCGCCAGGGGGCACGCCGTGAGGCGCATACTATGTGCGGCGCTTGCCATCTCAACCCTGTGCCTGCTGACGTCCTGTGGCGGCTGGCGAGGTCTCAATTCGCTGCCGCTGCCCGGCACCGCGGGTGACGGTAAGGGCGCCTACACCATTCAGGCTCAACTACCTGATGTCGTTGTCATTCAACCGAATACCCGGGTGCGGGTTGCCGACGTGAACATCGGCAACGTCACCAAAATCGAAGTCCAGGACTGGCACGCGCTGGTGACCATGCGGATCGACGGCAGTGTTCAATTGCCCGAGAACAGCACCGCCAAAGTCGGGCAGACCAGCCTGCTGGGCTCGATGCACATCGAACTGGCTCCGCCTACTGACGAAGCGCCGAGAGGTCAGCTGAAGAACGGCTCGGTGATCCCGTTGGCGAGGGCCGCCACCTACCCGACTACTGAGCAGACCCTTGCGTCGGTAGCAATTTTGCTCAACGGCGGCGGTCTGGGCCATATCCAAGAACTCACAAGGACTTTCGCAACGGCCTTGAGCGGCCGGGAGAAAGAGATGCGCAGCCTGTTGACCCAGCTGGACACCTTCGTCACCGAGACGAAGAAGCAAACCGACGACATCATCACGGCCATCGACAGCGTCAACCAACTCGTCGGTCAGGTCGCGGACAAGGATGAAACGGTCGATAAGGCGCTTACGACAATCCCGCAAGCGCTCGGAGTCCTGTCAGACACGCGGAAGGTGCTCGTCGACGCGATCGACAGGGTGGGTCAGTTCAGCGCGGTCTCGGCTTCCACGATCCAGCAGTCCAAGAAGTCGCTCGTCGACAACTTCCGCAACTTGGCGCCAGCGCTGCGAGAACTGGCCAACGCCGGGCCGGCGCTCACCCGCGGCCTAGACTTCCTCTCCACGCTCCCGTGGGTGAAAAGCACGGTGCCCAACTGGTTTAGGGGTGACTTCGCCAACATCTCGCTTGTCGTCGACCTGACCTTGAGCCGATTGGACAGCGGCTTCTTCACCGGGTCGCGGTGGGAGGGGAACCTCACCGAACTCGAGATGCAGTGGGGTCGAACGATCGGCCAGATGCCCAGCCCCTACACCGCGGTCAATCCGTTGATCGCGCCCTACCACTGGGGTGGTTACTAGCATGGCGCGTTCGAGCTCGCTGCGGCTGTCTCGCGGGGTGTGGACCCAGTTGGCGATCCTGGCGTCGGTCACCGTGATCTCCATCGCGGTGATGGCCTTCGGCTTCATCAAAGTGCCTGCGCTGCTTGGCATCGGGCGGTACACGGTCAAGGTCGACCTGCCCGCATCGGGCGGACTGTACCCGACGTCGGTGGTGAATTACCGCGGCAGCGAGATCGGCAGCGTCAAGTCGGTCGACGTCACTCAAAGCGGAGTTCAGGCTGTCCTCTCGCTGAAATCCGAGATCGCGATTCCCCGCGACGTGACCGCCGCGGTGCACAGCCGATCCGCGGTTGGAGAGCAATTCCTCGAGCTCACCCCGCGGTCGGGCACCGCCCAGGACATCGGCCCGAAGTTGCGCGACGGTGACGTCATCGCCCTTGGCAGAACGCAAATCCCAGTCGATATCGGTTCGCTGCTCGACACCACCAACAAGGCGCTCGCGGCCATCCCGCAGGACAACCTGCACACCGTCGTCGAAGAAGCCTCCAAGGCTGTGGCGGGCCTCGGCCCGGAATTGTCTCGCCTCGTCGATGGCGGAACCGCGCTGGCGATCGACGCCGGTAAAACCACCGACTCGTTCTCCCGGCTGATCGACGAGTTCGTACCGGTCGCCAATTCGCAAGTGCGAACCTCGGATTCGATCGCGACGTGGGCGCGACGGGTGAACGCGATCACCAGCCAGGTGAAGGACCAAGACAGCAGGCTCGCGGATCTGCTCAACACCGCCGGCCCGGCCCTCGGCGAAGGCACTGCGCTGTTCGATCGGCTGGCGCCGACGTTGCCGGTGCTGCTGTCGAACCTGGTCAGCCTGGGCACTATTGCGGTGAACTACCGAAACGACCTAGAACAGCTACTGGTGATGTTCCCGCAGGGGACCGCGGTCATGTCGTCCATCATCGTGCCGGACCGGGTTGCCAAGATGGACTACAAGGGCATCTATCTCGACTTCAATCTGAACCTCAACTCACCGCCCCCGTGCAATGCCGGTTTCTTGCCTGTGCAGCAGCAGCGCATCCCGGTGCGGGAGGACTATCCCGACCGCACCAACGGTGAGTTGTATTGCCGGATCCCACAGGACTCCGACATGAACGTCCGCGGCGTTCGTAACGTCCCCTGTGAGACCAAACCGGGCAAGCGCGCACCGACGGTCGAAATGTGCGAAAGCGACGAGCAGTACGTCCCGCTGAACGATGGCCTGTTCTGGAAGGGCGATCCGAACGCGACGTTGAGCGGCCAGAGCGTGCCGCAGTATCCGAAGGGTGGGGCGCCGTATTCGCCGGGCGAGCACTGGCACCCTCCCGTTGACCCGGCGGCGCCCAAGCCGGTGACCGCCATTCCCTACGACCCCATGACCGGGAACTACGTCGGGCCGGATGGCAAGCACTACAGCGATTCCGACCTGGCATTCACCTCGAAAGGCAAGACATGGCAAAGCATGCTGGTGCCACCGACAAAGCCGAACCCGTAGACCCGGACGAACTCGCCGACGTCGACAGCGCCGCTGAGGAGATCGACACGGCGGACTTCGATGCCGAAAGCGCCGTCGACGAAGCCTCACCGGACGAGAAGGCGACGGGCACTAAAAAGCGTGTGCCGCAATGGTTGTTGCGGACTCCGACGCCGATCGCGGTCGGCGCCGGCGCTGTCGTGGCGCTACTCGGCGTGGGAGGCTGGCTCGGTCTCCGACTGCACCAGGATCACCAGGTGCAGGACCAGCGCAGTCTTTACGTGCAGGTTGCGCGCCAGACCGCGATCAACCTGACGACGATCAACTACGCCGAGGTCGATACCGACATCAAGCGGGTGTTGGATTCGGCCACCGGCGGCTTCCACGACGAATTCCAAAACCGGTCACAACCCTTCGTCGAGGTCGTGAAGAAGGTGCAGTCGAAGACCGAAGGCACCATCGCCGAGGCGGGCCTGCTGTCCTACACGAAAGAGCAAGCGCAGGTGTTGGTCGCGATATCGGTCAAGACGTCGATGGGCACGGCTCCGGCCGACCAAGAGCCTCGCCGGTGGCGGATGCGGCTTACCGTGGACAAAGTTGGCGATAGCGCCAAGGTGTCGAATGTGGAGTTCGTGCCGTGAGTAGTCGGACCGCATTGACCACGCGAGAGGAGGACTCCGCGATGTCCGATGACAACGACTCGGCCTCCCACGAGTGGGACGACTTGGCCGACGCGGCGGAGGCCGCCGACGAGGCAGACCTGGTCGACGCCGACGACGCGACCGCCAAAGAGCGCGTTCGGATCAGGTGGGGCCGTCTGCTGGTCGCGGCACTGCCCACCGTGGCGTTGATCCTGGCGCTCGGCGTCGGTTACCTGAAGTGGCTCGATGGCAAGGAACGCGAATCCCGCATCGCCGCTGAGCAATCGGTGAAGGCGGCCTCGGAAAGCACGATCGCGATCCTGTCGTACAAGCCCGAGACGGTGGACCAAGATCTGAAGGCGGCGGCGGATCGCCTGACCGCCGGATTCCGCCAGCAATACACCCAACTCGTCACCGACGTTGTTGCGCCGGGGGCCAAACAGCAGCACATCACGGCGGTGGCGACCGTGCCCGCTGCGGCGTCGGTCATCGCGACCGGAAAGCAAGCTGTGGTACTGGTTTTCGTCGACCAGATCACCACCATCGGCAGCGATCCGCCCACGCAGAGCACGTCGAGCGTGCGCGTCACTCTCGACAAGATTGACGGCAAGTGGCTCATCTCTCAGTTCGACCCGGTGTAGGTGAGGTAGACATGAAACGAGTGTCGACGGTCGCGCGACGGCTGTCCGTCGTCGCGCTGAGCATCGGATGGTCTGCGGCAACCGTGATTTCGGGTCCGGTGGCGCCCGCGAAGGCGGCCGGCTTCGAGACTCTGCAGGTGCCGTCGGCGTCGATGGGCCGCAACATTCCGGTGCAATTCCTGGCCGGCGGCCCGCACGCGGCGTACCTGCTCGACGGTTTCAACGCCGCCCCGGACGTCAGCAACTGGGCGACCGCGGGCAACGGGTTCAACACCCTTGCCGGCAAAGGGATTTCGGTGGTGGCACCCGCGGGTGGTGCCTACAGCATGTACACGAACTGGGAGCAGGACGGCAGCAAGCAGTGGGACACATTCTTGTCCACTGAGTTGCCGGACTGGCTCGCCGCCAACAAGGGCCTCGCGCCCGGCGGGCACGGCGTCGTCGGCGTCTCGCAGGGCGGGTATGCGGCCACGGCGCTGGTGACCTTTCACCCTGACCGATTCCGTTACGCCGGTTCGTTTTCCGGCTTCCTGACCCCGGAACGCACCGGCGTGGACGGCGCGATCAGGGCTGCCCTGCTGCAAGGCGGCGCCGACAGCGGGGCAATGTGGGGCGCGCCGCAGCTCGGTCGGTGGAAGTGGCATTCGCCCAACCAAAACGTCCAGCAGCTGGTCGACGACGATGCCCGACTGTGGATTTTCAGCCCGGGCAGTGGCGCTCCGACCGATCCGGGTGCCATGGGCGACACCGGCGACATTTCCCAGGGCACCAACGCCCAGTTCTACTCGCACTACCGAGACGTCGGCGGTACCAATGCCCACTTCGACCTTGGTCGCGGCGGCGGCAACGACTGGCCGACCTGGTCGAGGCAGCTCAGTGCGATGTCCGCCGATCTCGCGGCCAACATCCGCTAGGAGATAGCTATGTCTGACAAGCGGATTCGCCGAGTTGCACTGCTGCTCTGGGCCCCGTTGGTATTCGTCGTTCCGAACGCCTTCGCGATGGCGGCTCCCGGCGTCCCGGGAAACAACGACCGCCTCAACAACGGCATCGTGGTGAACGTCGACACCATCAAGGCGCAGGCGGGTTGCACCACCAAGCTGAAGAAGAACCCGCAATTGGAGGCCGCCGCGCAGCGCCACACAGTCGATGTGCTCAACAACCGCAACCTCGACGCCGACGTCGGTTCCGACGGATCGTCGGTGGCCGACCGGGCTCGCGGCGCGGGATATCGCGGCGTCGTCGCCGAGACGGTGGCGATCAACAACTCACTGGCCATCAATGACCTTGATGTGATTGGGAATTGGTATTACCGCCCCGATTACATGGCGATCATGTCGAATTGCGCCAACACCCAAATCGGGGTGTGGTCGGAGAACAGTGTCGACCGCAGTGTTCTGGTCGCGGTCTACGGGCAGCCGGACCGATGAAGCGCGGTATGTGGTTGGCCGGCGCGATCGTCGCCACGTCGTTTGCAGGTGTAGCGCCGGCGGCGCATGCCGTGCCGGCGCCCGACATCGAGTTCATCTACGACACGACCGTGCGCAAGCAATACAGCTTCGCGAACACGGCGGATGCGATCAGTTACGCGCACGGCATCTGCGACAAAATCACCGGAGGCGCCAGCTACGGCCAGGTCATCGGTGACGTCAAACGCGACGTGCTACCCAACGACGAGTATTCGGCCAACTACCTGATCTCAAATGCGGTCAACATCTACTGCCCGGCCCAGTTGTGGCAGTTACGCAATTCGGCGGGCGGCTACGTGCCGCCGCCGCAGTGAACTAGTTGCCGGTGCTGGCGTTGCCCAGGTCGGGCCCGTAGTAAGGGGGCGGGTAGTTGCCACGCAGTAGCCACGCGAATGCCGCGATCCCGTACTCGAGCTCGTCGCTGGCGTCGTAGTCCGGGTTCGGATTCATGCCGTTGAGCCTATCTCGCTAGGGCGTTGGTTACCTGCCGAACCCGCTCTACCTGGTGGTCCAGGCAAAACTTGCGCTGATTTTAAGGATGGACGCCGGGATGCTGTCGCTCGTTGAGCAGGGCCGAGTCGGTGGCGCCCGTCTCGTCGCCGTCGTCGGCGCCGGGCTGAGGCAGCTTCTCCGGATGCAGCATCTCCGCGTAGCGCAACGACTCCGGGATTCCGAATCCGTCGACCAGGAGCTGCGCGTGGGGGCGCAGTAGCCGGCACCGGTCGTTAATGCCGCGGGTGACCGCCTTGGCCCGCTCCATGGACAGGAACCGGTGTTCGATGTACCACGCCTTGTCTTCCTCGATCACCGTCAACGCGTAGAGGTCGCAGATAAGCTCGAGAACCTCACGGGCGTCGTCGTTTTCGCAGGCGTCGATCCCGGCAACGAACGCCTCGAGCACCACCCGGTCGATGTGGGCTTGAGCGGCGTGCAGCACGTGGTCCTGCACCGCGTTGAACGCATCGAACGCCGACATCTCCTTCGACTTCGCCTGCAGCCGGCGGGCGACCGACGCGATGATGTATTCCTCGCGGTCCTCGAACATCTTGACCTGGGTGCCGCGGTTGAACAGGCTGCCTTCTTCTTCGTTGTCCTGCCGGGCGTCGATGATGGTTTGCATGATCGTCTCGGCCGCAGTGCGTTTGAGCACCCGCTCACCGGCGAAGTTGGCGGCGAAACGGACCCATTCGACCGGGCTCATGCTCTTGATGTCGTCGGCGTAGGCGGTCAGCAGCTCCTTGGCCACCAGCTGGGTCAGCACGTGGTTGTCACCTTCGAAGGTGGTGAACACGTCGGTGTCGGCACGCAGCGCGATCAGCCGGTTGTCGGCCATGTAGCCGGCGCCTCCGCATGCTTCGCGGGCTTCCTGGATAGCGGTGGACGCATGCCAGGTGTTGGCGGCCTTCAAACCGGCGGCCCGCGCCTCCAATTCCCGTTGCTCCTCGGCGTCGGGGGAGTCGGCCGTCTGCAGATCGTGGCATTTCGACACCAGCTCGTTCTGCGCGAACTGCAACGCGTACGACTTCGCGATCAGCGGGAACAACCGGCGCTGATGCACCAGGTAGTCCATGATCAACACCTCGCCGTCGTCGTCTGGTGCAGTGAACTGCCTGCGCTGCAACGCATATCGGGTCGCGATGTCCAGAGCGACCCGGGCCGCTGCTCCCGCGCTGCCGCCGACGGTGATGCGACCACGGATCAACGTCCCGATCATGGTGAAGAAGCGGCGGTTGGGATCCTCGATCGGCGATGTGTAGGTGCCGTCGGGTTCGACGTTGCCGTACTTGTTCAACAGGTTGACGCGTGGCACGCGGACGTTGTCGAACATGATGCGCCCGTTGTCGACTCCCGGCAGCCCGCCCTTGTATTGACAGTCCGATGTCGTTATGCCGGGCAGATCGTTGCCGTCGGCATCGCGAATCGGAACCAGCACGCAGTGCACGCCGTGGTTGACCTGCTCACCGTTCTCGGTGGTAATGAGTTGCGCGAAAACGGCAGCGATGGAGGCGGTTTCGGCCGCCCCGCCGATGTAGTCCTTGCGTGCGTTCGGCGTGGTGGAATGGATAATGAATTCTTCGGTCTCAGCGTCGTAGGTCGCCGTCGTCTCCAGTGACTGGACGTCGCTGCCGTGACCGGTCTCGGTCATCGCGAAGCAACCGCGCAACTCGAGGTTGATGATCTTCTTGACGTAGCTCTCGTGGTGGCGTTCGGTGCCGAGGTTCTCCACCGCCCCGCCGAACAGGCCCCACTGCACGCCGGCCTTGACCATCAGCGACAGATCGGACATGGCCAGCATCTCGATCATGGTGATCGCCGCCCCGACGTTGCCGTTGCCGCCGTGCTCCTTGCGAAAGCTGTCCTCGGCTGCACCCTCGGCGGCCATGATGCTCATCTGCTCGGCCACCTTGGTCCGCGCGATCACCGTGTTCGGGGTGTAGTGAGGGCGGAAGATGTCGTCGGTCAGTCGCTGGCGCATCTCGTTCTTCACGTCGCGAAAGCGTCCGTCGAGGGAGTTGCGCAAATGTTCCGCAATGGTGGTCATACCCGACGGTAACCGATCAGAATTGAGGCGCCGAGATCTACGCCGAACTGGACGCTCCGTTAATCAACGGTGTTTATAGTTCGTCGCGCGGTCGCGTCCACGCGGTCAAAGAAAGGTGCGCCATGAGCGGGGTACCCCGCGCTTTCAGCAGGGAGGGCGCGGTCGACGTCGATGTCGTGGCGGCGGCCCTGCAACCACGGTTCACGGTGACCGCCGGCGAGAAGACCACCGTCGCACGCACCTGGCTAGACACCTTCGATTGGCGGCTGCACTCGGCGGGGATCTCCCTGCAGTACGCCGACGGCGGGCCGCTGGTGATGCAGTTTCCCGACGGCGCCCGGTTGCAGGCCCCGCTGGCCGGGGTGAGGTGGCCCGCAGAGGTGCACGGTCTGCCGGCCGGGCCGATGCGCGATGCGCTGACACCGCTGATCGAGCCGCGGGCGCTGATGCCGGTCGTCACCGTGCACGCCGCCACACAGGAAGCCCGGGTGCTCGATGCCGACGAAAAGACCGTCGCCCGGCTGCTGACCGAGAGCGTCGACGACGGCACCAGCCAGCTTCGAATCCAGCCGCTGCGGGGCTACGACTCCGACGGCGACCGGATCGCTCGCCTGCTGTCCCGGGTCGACGGGTTCAAGGCGGTCTCGACGACGTCGTACGACCTGGCGCTGATCCACGCCGACCGCAAACCCGGCATTGGGAGTAGCTTGCCGAAACTGCGACCAGAAACTCCTGCAGCCGTGGCTATTTCGCAGATACTGACGGGATTCGCGGACGTCATCGAGGAGAACGTGCCGGGAACGATCGCGTCGATCGACACCGAATTTCTCCACGACCTCCGGGTCGCGGTGCGCCGCACGCGCTCGATCCTCAAGCTCGTCGGTGACGTGTTGCCCGATCGGCTGGCCGACCGGTTCGCTCCGGATTTCAAGTGGCTGGGCGATCTGACGACCCCGGTCCGCGACCTCGACGTCTACCTGCTCGAACTCGACTCCATGGCGGCGCGCCTGTCGTCGGCCGCTCCCGGTGACCTCGCTCCGTTCCGGTCATTTTTGGTCAAGCACCGTACCGCCGAGCGACGGAAACTGGTGCGGGGGCTGCGCTCGAAGCGTTTCCAGAATTTGCTCGGCGACTGGCGCGCGGAGCTGGTCGAAGTGACGGCCGACGCGTCGGGAGGGACGACGGTGGCGGTGCTGGCGCGCCGGCGCCTGCAGCAGGCGTACCGGAAAGCGGCCCGGCGCGGTGCACAGATCAACGCGGATTCGCCGAGCGACGACGTGCACGCGCTGCGCAAGCGCTGCAAGGAACTGCGCTACCTGCTCGAGGTGTTCAAGCCGGTGTGCGACAACTCGGCACACCGCGCGCTGCTCAAGGAGCTCAAGTCGCTGCAGGACACGCTCGGTGACTTTCAGGACGGCGAGGTGCAGCGCGAGGCGGTCCGCGAGTTCGCCGCGGCGATGATGGAGCAGGGGGCGGCGCCGCCCGCGACGGTGCTGGCGATGGGGGAGATGGCCGCGCAGCTCGATGCGCATCAAGTCACTGCACGCGCGGCGCTGGCGGGCCGACTGCGGCCTTTCCTGGCCGAGGAGAATCGCGCCCGAGTCAAGGAACTGGTGCGGTGATGAAGGTCTACGCGACGTACAACATCAAAGGTGGCGTCGGAAAGACGTCGACCGCCGTGAATTTGGCGCATCTGGCAGCGCTCGACGGGCACAACGTGCTGCTGTGGGATCTCGACCCCCAGGGCGCCGCGACGTACATGTTCCGGGTGCGGCCGAAGGTCAAGGGCGGCGGCCGGGCTTTGGTCGAGGGGTCAAGAACGCTCGACGACGCGATCAAGGCCACCGATTTCGACGGGCTCGACTTGGTGCCGGCGGATTTTCGGTACCGCAATCTGGACGTGCAACTCGACGACATGAAGCGCCCGACGCGCCGGATCCGAGAACTGTTGCGCCCACTCGAAACTCAATACGACATGGTCTTTCTCGACTGCCCGCCGAGCATTTCACTGTTGTCGGAAAACGTGCTGCACGCCGTCGACACGCTGCTGGTCCCGATGATCCCGGCCACCCTGTCGGTCCGCACGTTCGACCAATTGAGCGGTTTCGTCAACGATTTCGAAGGTCGCCGGCCCAAGGTGCGTGCCTTCTTCTCGATGGTGGACAAGCGAAAGCGGTTGCACTGCGACCTGGTACAAAACCTATCGTCGGAACGCGAGGGCATTTTGACCACGTCCATTCCCGCGTTGTCGATCATCGAGCAGATGGCCGAGCATCGTGCGCCGGTGACCGCGGCGGCACCGCATAGTCCCGCAGCGTTCTGTTACAAGGCGCTGTGGTCGGAGATTCTCCGCGACGAACTCAGGTAGTCGTGTGCCGCCGCGATGGTCGTCGTAGTCGCCAGCGCAGTCCCGCGGTGGCAACGAGGCCGTAACCGATCAGCAGGGCCATATCGAGCAGCCACTGTTCGGATGTGTGCTTCCACGAGTCATCAGCCTCGGCAAGGGGATTGACGGCATGCACGTCCACGGTGGATGCCGCCGCGGCGAAACCCCACCGCGACGGCACCAGCCAGGCCAGCTGCTCCAACGGGAACCGGCCGGAGACCGGGAACAGCGCCCCGGCGAACACGATCGACACCAGGACGACCAATACCGCCGTCAACAAGATCTGCTCGTAGAACCTCGCCGGTGACGAGAGTGCCAGCGCCACCACCGCTGTCACGATGGCGGTGACGGCCAGCGCGATGAACAACTCGACACTGGCCGCAAGCTTGTTGTGGCCCAACAGGACCGCCCCGTAGACGGGTGCCTGATGGCCGACGGTCGCGACGATGGTGACGAAGGCGGTCTGGACGGTCGCGATCAGGCTGTAGACGATCACCTTGCCGGTTAGGAACGCCGACGCCGACAGGCCGTGGGCTTGTTCGCGCCGGAAGATGCGCTGCTCGGTGAAGAGGTCGCGGACACCCAGCGCGGTGCCCATGACGATGGCGCCGAAGGTGAGCACGGTGAGAATCGCGAGGGCCTGATCGGGGTTGCTCCCATACCGGCTTGCCGGGCCCAGACCGGAGTCCCCGGGGATCAGCAGTGCCACCGCACCGAAGAACACCGGAAGGATCACCAGGAAGGTGAAGTAGCGTTGATCGCCGATCATCAGCCAGGCCTGGCGACGAGTCGAAACGGCAATCTGACGCAACACATCTCGCCGCGCCCCCGGGGCACGCGGCGCTTCGGACGGTGCCGGCGGCGGCTCCGGCGGTGGTGGCTCTTGTCGGCGGGCCAGGTATTCGTCGTGCGCGCCGTAGGGATCGGTGCGGGCGCGACGGACGATCTCGGGCCAGTTGGTCGTGCCCAGCTGCGAACCGATCTGCGAGGGTGGACCGGCAAAGATCGGAATGCCGGTCGGGGTGAGCAGCACTACCTGGTCGCACACGTCCAGCTCGGTAGGCTCCGTCGTGGCCTCCAGCACGACGCGTCCCTCGTCGGCGAGTTGTCGGAGCGTTGCCGTGATCCGTTGCGCCGCTTCAGGGTCGAGGCCGGCCGTCGGCTCGTCGAGAACGACCAGCGCCGGATCGGTCAGCAGTTCGGTGGCGAGCGACGCGCGCTTACGCTGTTCGACGGTCAGGTTGCCCGCCTTGGCGGTGCGCAACTCGGTCATGCCCAGCTTGTCGAGTACCGAGCGCACGGCCTCTCGCCGCTGGTCCATGGAAGCACTTGGCGGCAAACGCAATTCGGCGGCGTACAGCAATCCCTGCTCGACGGTCAGTTGCGGATGCAGCAAATCGTGGCGCGGCACCACCCCGACATGCGGCCGCACGTCATCGGCCGCCACGTCGTGGCCGTCGAAGTCGACCTCGCCCATGCTCGGCTGCACCGTGCCGGCAAGCACGTCGACCAGAGCGGAGGTGCTCGCTTCGGACAGCCCGACGACCGAGGTGACCGTCCCGGGCGACGCGGTAAAGGACAGGTCTGCAAGGGCCTGCTCGCCGTCGACGCTGAGTCGCACCCGACGTGCCTCCAGCGGGCCGGCGATGGTGCTCGGTGTTGGCTTCGGTGTCTCGGTCGGCTCTGCGCTCGGTTGCTGTGGCTCAGCGGCCGGTGTGGCCTCCTTCGCTTGACGCTTCGGGAGCCGCGGCTTCAGTTTCTGCAGGTTCTGCGCTGCGACGGCGAGCCGGGCTGTCACGTCCGGCTTGCTCGCCGGCGTCAAGTCGGTCGGCGCCTCCGGCCGAGGTGGCTGCGGCAATGGGGGCGGTGGCGGCTGGGGCGGTGACTGCGGCGGCCAGCGATGTTCGACCGGCGGCGCAGGCGCAGGCGGCGGTGGTGGAGGTGGAGGCGGAATCGCGCTCGACGAAGGCAGCTGGGAGCTCAGCGGCGGCGGCGGCGCCGTCGTGCGGCGCTCCCGGACTCGG
>NZ_LZLV01000010.1 GCF_001673405.1 Mycobacterium sp. 1245111.1
CGGCCGATCCGCAGCTACTTCTACTGGGAGAAGCACTGCTACGACATCCCGATCTGTTTTTCGTTCCGGTCCATCTTCGACGCGGTCGACGGCATTGACGAGATCGACGACAAGTTCCAGATACTGATCAACGACTTCAGTCAGCTGGATGCGCTGATGCCCCAGTTGCTCACGGACTTCCCGCCGATGATCGACAGCATGGAGAACATGCGGACGATGATGCTGACGATGCACAGCACCATGTCCGGGATCTTCAATCAGATGGACGACATGAGCTCCAATGCGAATGCGATGGGTCACGCGTTCGACCAGGCCAAGAACGACGATTCGTTCTATCTGCCGCCAGAAGTGTTCCAGAACAAGGACTTCAAGCGCGCGTTGAACAACTTCTTCTCGCCGGACGGCAAGGCGGTGCGGCTGATCATCTCGCACCGTGGCGATCCCGCGTCGCCGGAAGGCATCGCGCGCGTCGATAAAATCCGCGAGGCCGCCGAGGAGTCGCTCAAGGGCACGCCCTGGGAGGGCGCCAAGGTCTATCTCGGCGGCACAGCCGCGACCTATAAGGACATGCACGACGGCTCCAACATCGACCTGTTGATCGCCGGGATTGCGGCGGCCACCTTGATTTTCGTCATCATGCTGGTGATCACCCGAAGCGTGGTGGCGGCCGTCGTGATTGTCGGCACGGTGCTGCTCTCGCTGGGCGCGTCGTTCGGGCTCTCGGTACTGCTCTGGCAGTACATCCTCGGCATGAACCTGCACTGGATGGTCTTGGCAATGGCGATCATCCTGCTGCTGGCGGTCGGCTCGGACTACAACCTGCTCTTGATATCCCGGTTCAAAGAAGAGATCCACGCCGGGCTCAAGACGGGCACGATCCGCGCGATGGCCGGTTCCGGGTCGGTGGTGACCTCGGCCGGGCTGGTGTTCGCCGCCACCATGGCCACGTTCGCCTTCAGCCCGTTGAAGGTGATGGGTCAGGTCGGTACGACGATCGCGCTGGGTCTGCTGTTCGACACCCTGATCGTCCGGTCTTTCATGACGCCGTCGCTGGCCACACTGCTCGGACGTTGGTTCTGGTGGCCGCAACATGTCCGCCCACGACCGGCCAG
>NZ_LZLV01000011.1 GCF_001673405.1 Mycobacterium sp. 1245111.1
GATGCTGCGACCCACCGGGCCGCGCCCGGCCGTGCGGTCGCTGCTCGGCACGAGCTTCGGCGAACCCCAGGACGCCCCCACCGGGCCGTTGCCGAAATCGACTGCCTGACAGGCTTATTCGGTTTCCACGCACCGAGATCGACGTTAAGCAGCGAAAGGAAAGTGCGAGAGCGCGCCAGCACAACGTCGATCTCGATGTGAAAGAAGGCAATCGCCGTGCACATGCAGCCAGCGAATCAGCTTGCCGCGCAGGGTGACTAGACCTTCTGCACAACTCCGGCTTCGGTCTCGTCTTCGACGTCGCGGTGAATCAGCTCGCGCACAGCGGGACGCGGCCCGTATGGTCGCAGCATCGCGCTGGCCGGCCGTGGTCGCACCTTGATCGGCCACCAGAACCAGCGCCCCAGAAGCGAGGCGATGGACGGCGTCATGAACGAGCGCACCACCAACGTGTCGAACAGCAGGCCGAGACCGATGGTGGTGCCCACCTGGCCGATGATGCGCAGGTCGCTGACCACCATTGAGGCCATCGTGAACGCGAACACCAGACCGGCGTTGGTCACCACCTTGCCGGTGCTGCCCATCGCGCGGATGATCCCGGTCTTCAGCCCGGCGGGTATCTCCTCTTTCAAGCGGGATATCAACAACAGGTTGTAGTCCGAACCGACGGCAAGCAGCACGATCACCGACATCGCGAGCACCATCCAGTGCAGTTTGATACCGAGGAAGTATTGCCAGACGAGCACCGACATGCCGAACGATGCCCCCAACGACAGCGCGACCGTCCCGACGATCACCGCCGCCGCGATCAGACTGCGGGTAATGATCAGCATGATGATGAAAATCAGGCAGAGCGAACCGATTCCGGCGATCATCAGGTCGTACTTGGAGCCGTCCTTCCAGTCTTTGAAGGTGGCTGCGGTGCCGCCGAGATAGACCTTGGCGCCCTCCCAGGGCGTGCCCTTGATCGCCTCGTGCACGGCTTTCTTGATCGGCGCGATGTGGCTGATGCCCTCGGGGGTGGCGGGGTCGCCCTCGTGCGAGATGATCAACCGGACGGCGTGCCCGTTG
>NZ_LZLV01000012.1 GCF_001673405.1 Mycobacterium sp. 1245111.1
AGAGTTCACTCTCGTTTCGCTCGCCTCAATCCGGTGTCCGAGGGGGGACTTGTCCGTCTACGACACGGGTCGTGGTCTGGCGATTGGGGCGCTGACCGCTTCGGTCAAGCACCGGTCCACGTTTTTCGCTCAATCGCAACGCTGAGGAGCTCGCCCATCGGGCGGCCAGCCGTCGGTACCGGACTCAAGCGGAATATTCAGAGATCGAAGCAGGATCGAAAAGAGCCGCCAATTGGCGATTGCTCCGACAAGTTCGACCAAAACGGCGTGATCGCTATTGAATGCCTTCTGGCACCCAGCCCAGTTTTCCTCGGAGATGACCCCGTCGCGTACCACATCATCGGTCGCTGCGAGGACCGCACGCTCGACTGGCCCGAGGCTTTCGGAATTCTGCCAGTCGCGCACCGCCAGGAGATCATGCTCAGGCACGCCGAGCAGTGTGGCGATTCGCCAATGTTGAGTCCATTCGTATTCGGAGCCAGTAATCCAGCCGATGCGCATGATGACCAGCTCGCGTAGCCGCGCGTCAAGGGAACCGCGGAAGAGTAACGCGTCTAGCAGCCCATACAGCGCAACCGCCACACGCGGCTGATGAAGTGCCACGCGGAATACCGACAGGTCTGCCAACTCTTCGGGCAACCCACATTCGGCAGCTCGCAGCTGGGCCTGCTCACGGTCGAGCATCGGTACGCGTTCCGCCATGGTCACGGGTGGCCCTCTCTGTTGAACCTCTGCCCACGCCGTTAGGGCGTGGGCAAAAAGACGTTGTGCAGCGCCCCACTTGATCGGGCACTTTCATCTGCAAGCGAAGTGAGCAGCTGCGCGAGCCCAGCGAATCCGGTTGATTCTCTGGTGATCCGGTCGAACGGCCAGCGGCCCATGGCGAGAATCTCGAGGGCTGCCCGGTGGGCGGGATACTCCACGCCGAGTGCGCCTACGACGTGTAATTCTTTATAGACCAACAAGTCTGGTTCAAACCGGGGCGCGCCGCCTCCTCCGCGGGTGCCGGCCACCACAATTGTGCCGCCGGGCCTGGCAAGGCCGACGGCATCGGCGAACGCGGAGGGTGCTTTAGCGGTGACGTCGACGACCACGTCGGCAAGCCGTCCGCCTGTCTCACGCTGGAGCGCGGTCACTGCATCGTCCTGCGATACATCGATGGGCAGGTCGACACCGAATGATCTGGCTATGGCCAGTCGTTGTTCGTCGCGTGGGCCTACGCCGGTCATCGCGACGAACGCGGCTCCCGCCTCTTTGGCCGCCACCGCCGCACAGATTCCGCGGATGCCGGGCCCCAGGATCGCTACGACGTCCCCGGCCTTGGTGTCGGGAAGAGTCGCCCCCCACTGGATACCGGCCCCGAGAGGGTTGAACAACGTGGCGAGAACGGGGTCCATGTCTTCGGCAATCGGGAGCAGCATCGCGTCCCACGGAAGCTCCACATGGGTGGCGTATCCGCCCCATAAGCCCGCGCCGACCTCCACGTCGACGAACCCGAACATGGTGGCGATGCCGTTCACCGCGCACCGCCGGTATTCGCCGCGGCGGCACTCGGGGCAGTCTCGGCAGGACCGGAACACCTCAACGGCCACGCGCTGGCCGGCTTGTACACCCCAGCGTTGGCCGGCCGCAGCGCCAACATGTTCGACGATGCCGACGATTTCGTGCCCTGGAACGAATGAGAAGCCGGCAGGCAGGTGTCCGGTGAATTGTTCGTGATCTGTTCCGCACAGACCGCATGCTTCAACTCGCAGGATCGCACCCCGGTCGCCGACGTCGGGGATGGTCATCTGGCGCCGCTGCAGACTCCGCGGTCCGGTCAGCACCATCGCCTCGGCGATCATGGAAGCTCGAACCCGGTGAACGACCCTGTGTTTCGGAGGCACACCGTTTTACCTACGTACATTTCCGCGCCCATCGCCTCGGCGATCTGCGGATCGTCGCTGCGTGCGACGACTCTTTGCCCGTCGGACAGGTGCGCGATGATCGGAGTCCATCGAGGTTGGCCGTCTCGGTCGTAGACGACGGTGTATCCGTCGACTGTCGCGCAACCGGTCGCCTCGTCGGCGCCTGCGACAGCCAGCCGCGATGAATCGATTTGAGCTTGTTCGACCGCCGTGTCGAGCAGTCGCCACCCGGCTGGTGGCGGGGTGGCCGACCACACACCGACCGAATGCTTCGTCGAATACCACCCGAGGCCGGTGACGAGTCCGGCATCGGTTGGGTCGCGTCGGCACCGTCGGACCATCTCCACGATCGAGTGGCTGACGTAATTGTTTCCGGGACCGCCGTGATAAGGCAGGCCTCCGGTTACTGTGAGGCCTCTGTCGTCGAGGGGGTCCAAGTCGAGAGCCTCGGCAGCCATCTCAATTGCCGACGGGAAGCAGGAGTAGAGGTCGAACCACCGGATGTCGTCGGTGGTCAACCGGCCCGCATCGAGAGCCTTCCGTGCCGCTACCTCGATACCCGATGAGCGGCTGAGGTCCGGCCGTTCCACGGGGAAGTACACGTCGTTGCAAGTCGCTGCTGACCAGGGAAAGACCCAACGATCGCGCGCGACGCCTAATTCGTCCGCCACCTCGGCGGCCATGAGAATGAAGGCGGCAGCCATGTCGACGGACATGATGCTGTTGAGCAGCTTGGGATAGGGCAAGCAGACCATGCGGTTTTCCGCGGTGACTTCGCTGAGTTCGGTGGCACTTCGTGCGCGTGGGAACCAGGCCTGTTCCGGATGGCGTGCCGCCTCGGCTGTGAACGGGGCCATCAGCGTGCCCAGCCACTCCCGTTGAGCATCGAAGTCGCGGCCGTGGCGCGCGGCGATCGCGGACTCGAAGATGGGATACACCTCGTGCGGCCAACTCAGACCCACCGACAATTCGGCTTGACTCAGCCCGGGGCGGGCGTCGCCCAGGGATTCGTCGTCGGAGCGGGGTGGGGGCGGCGAGTCGAGAAGTGCCCCGCCCTGAAGCTTGCGTGCGGAATGCCCGCTCTCCGCCCCGACGACCAGGACGACATCTGCACGGCCTTCGCCTATTTCGCCACCCAACACTTCGACGAGATACTGCGGGGTGTTTCCGCCGACGGGACAGCTGATGCGGCGGGCGGGACTGATGTGCATCGCTTCGGCGATCCTGCTGGCGGGATTGTCGCGCGGTATGACCAGGATGCCCGGAGTCGCGACGGTGTCGATGCGCCGCTCGACCGGGCGACTTGCGTCTTTGACCGCGCGGCGTGCGGCTTCTACCGCCAAGTCGATCGGGTCCACGAAGTCGTTCCCGCGATGGGTAACTTCGCCCACGCCGACGACAACCGGGGTACGCGCTTCTACCAACATCGGCATCGGCATCCGCTCAGGGCCACGGGGCTGACTTGAGACATAACTGCGATGGTGTCATGTGCGTGGGCAAGTCACAATGGTGTGCGCTCGCGGCATACTGGCTGTGTGTCGACGAGGTTGTTGAGATGGGGTGCCGCCGCGCCGACAGATCGTGGGTCCGCTCGCGACCGGTTGCTCGATGCTGCCGAGCGGTGCCTCGAGAGTTGCGGTGTGGTGGGCACGACCATGGAGGACATCGGCAGAACAGCGGGTGTGTCCAGGGCAACGGTGTATCGCTACTTCCCCAGTCGGGAGGCGGTGATGTCGGGTGTCATCATTCGCGCCGCCGAGCGCTATCTCGACCGCATCAGCCCGCGGATCGCCGCGCACGCCGACCTGGGCTCCGCGCTCGTCGATTTCGTGGAATACACGGTTGAGGCCGCGCGCCGCGAAGAGATCATCGGATTGTTGTTCGGCAGCGACGAGGAACTCGCCGGCGTGGGTCTCGCGGCGGGCACCTCGACGTCCCTCTTCGAAATCGTCACCGAATTTCTGCGTCCCATCTTCACCAGACACTGGAGTTGCGTGGAACCGGGCGTCTCCGTCGACGACGCCGCCGAGTGGGTTGTCCGCACGATATTGAGCCTGCTGACTGTTCGAGGGCCGCGGAAGCGCAGTCGTGACGGACTCCGGGCGTTTCTGTCGAGGTTTCTCCTTCCCGCGATCCTGGCCGGTGACCACGCTCGACCGGTGTGACAACTATGGCGTAATGTCTCAACAGCAGCTGAAGTAGGAGTCCAGAAGTGTCTGTGCAATTCACCACGTTCAACGAACAGGTCGCTGAGCAACTAAAGAGCGCAGCAGAAACCACGGGCGGGTTGGCCGGTTACCTCGGCTTCCGGCACACCGAATTCACTGCGGGACGGCTCGTCGCGGAGATGGACGCACGCGACGACCTGAAGACGCCTTTCGGCAACCTGCATGGGGGCTGCTTATCGGCCATGGTCGACCACTGCCTCGGAGTGGTGTTTTATCCCGTGATTCCACTGGGATCTTGGGTCGCGACAACGGAGTTCAAACTGAATCTACTTCGTCCGGTCTCCAGTGGCACGTGCGTAGCCATGGCTGAGATCATCTCGCTGGGCAGAACCAGCGGTGTGGCGCGTATCGACATCAGCAACGACGGCAGAGCGGTGTGTGCGGCCCAGGGAACCGTCACCGTCGTCGCACCGAAGACGAACTCCTGATGTCGGCAAAGAGAACAGGCGATTCGTCGGTCCCTGTCGTCGAGCGCGTGCCCACGGCGGACGGGCTGACGCTGGCCGTCGACCTCTACCGCTGTGACGCGCCGCGGGCGGTCGTGGTGCTCCTTCACGGCGGAGGTCAAAGCCGACACGCCTGGGACGTCACCGCCCAACGCCTGCACCAGCGCGGCTACACGGTGGCCGCGTACGACACCAGGGGACACGGGGACAGCGACTGGGACCCCGACGGACGCTACGACGGGGACCGACTCGGGTCCGACCTGCTGGCCGTGCGCTCATACGCCGATTCCGGCCGCCCCGTCGCCGCGATCGGCGCCTCTCTGGGCGGCTTGACCATTCTCGGAACACACTTGCTCGCCCCGCCGGACCTATGGCAGGCCGTCGTCCTGGTTGACGTCACCCCGCGAATGGAGATGGACGGCGCCCGACGAGTCGTAGCGTTCATGTCGGCACACCCCGAAGGTTTCGACAGCCTCGAGTCGGCCGCTGACGTGATCGCCGCCTACAACCCGCACCGCCCTCGCCCGGAAAACCTCAACGGCCTCCGAAAAGTCCTCGCCCGTCGCGAAGACGGTCGCTGGGCCTGGCGATGGGATCCAGCTTTCGTGACGTCGAATTTCCAGTTCCTCCAAGGTGATCCGGACGAAGGCGCTGAGGATTTCGACATGATGAGCGCCTTCCTTCTCGATGGCGCCCGCCGGGTAACCGCGCCAACGCTGCTGGTCCGGGGCCTACTATCTGACATGGTCTCCGAAGAGACAGTAAAGCATTTCCTCACCGTCGTTCCGCACGCGCAAACCGTTGACGTGTCGGGCGCGGGACACATGATTGCCGGCGACAACAACGACGCATTCTCGACGGCGGTCGTCGAATTCCTCGACAGGACCACATGAACCCTGCTGTCGGTCGACTGCCCATGTAGGGCTGGCGCCTATCCTGCTCCTATGCCAACTGAACCAGCGCGGATGTCTTTCCGCCGGCATGTGCGCGAACAGGTTTTGAGGGCGACACGAGAACTCGCCATCGAGAAGGGCTGGGATCAGGTCCGGATGAGCGAGGTTGCCGAATCGGTCGGCGTCTCCCGCCCGACGTTGTACAAAGAGTTCGGCGACAAACAGGGGCTCGGCGACGCGCTTGTGGTGTCAGAGGGCGAGCGCTTTATGGAAGGCATTCTTGCCGTCCTTGCCGAACACGTGGACGACGTGCAGGGCGGCATCACCGCAGCGGTGCAATTCACCCTCTGTGAAGCAGAAAACAGCCCGCTCCTCAAGGCAGTTCTGACGTCCAACCCCTCGGGGAATGATCGCGGTGGCTCGTCGTCTACTGGAGTCCTACCTCTTCTGCCGACATCGGCTTCCCTGCTTCAGCTCTGCTCCGCGGCTCTGATCACGTGGTTTAACGACCACTTCGACGATCTCAACCCCGAAGACGTCGAGGACGTCGCAGATGTTCTGGTGCGACTGACAGTGAGTCATGTTGTACTCCCAGCCGCGGACATCGCCACCACCGGTGAGCGGATCTCCCGCGTAGCACTCAGGTACCTGGGAGTTGTCCACAGTTTGTAACTAGCAAGCTCTCGTGTCAGATCGAGCCGGCGAGGAGCTCTGAGCGGTCAACTCGGAGCTGCTGGCTGATGGCCCGCTTACTGGACATGAAATCGCGAGGACGATTGACGCAGTCGGCGGCGATGAGTTCGCCCTCGCGGAAGTAGAAGCAGCTGAAGTCACGCTCACGCGACGGGTCACCACTGAGCAACACTTCGTCGTACCCGGCGTTGAGACCTGCAATCTGGAGTTTGAGATCGTACTGGTCGGACCAGAACCACGGAAGCGCAGCGATTGCGCTGTGTTTTCCGCAGATTGTCGCCGCAGCGATCTTGGCCTGCTCGCCGGCGCTCGATACGGATTCCAAACGAATACGCGAGCCGTATCGAGCCATGGTGTGGCTGGTGCAGTCGCCGGCGGCCACGATGTCGGGGTCGCTGGTGCGGGCCTGGTCGTCGATCACGATGCCGTTGTCGACGGATAATCCTGCGGCCGAGGCGAGCTCGGTGTTCGGCACCACACCGACGCCGACGATGACCAAGTCGGCGGGGATCGGTTCGCCGTCAGCCAGCACCACCTCCTGCACCCCACCGTTACCGAAGAAGGCTTCGACGAGAGCGTGTGTTCGGATCTCCACTCCCTCGCCGTTGTGGATTCGGGTGTAAAACGCGGAAACCTCCGGCGCGGTGACCCGTTCGAGTACACGCTCGGTTGCCTCGAGGACGGTGACGTTCATGCCGAGCGAACACAGCGAGGCCGCCGTTTCCAACCCGATGTAACCGCCGCCCACGATCACAACCCTCCGACCCGGTGTAGCGGCGGCACGGATCAACTCGACGTCTGCAGCGGTACGCAGGTAGTGAATTCCGGGAAGATCCACCCCTGGTGTGGGGAGTCGTCTGGCCCTTGCACCGGTGCACAACGCGAGCTTGGTGTACGTCAGCGTGTCGCCGGTGCTCAGAGACACACGCTTGGCACTCCGGTGGATCGCCTCCACGGTCGCATTCAAGAGTCGAATGTGCTGCTTTTCGTAGAAATCAGCGCCGCGAATCAGGAGGTCGTCGAGGCCGTTCTTGCCGGCCAGGTATCCCTTCGACAACGGAGGCCGGTGGTAGGGCAGTCCCCCCTCGTCGCCGATGAGCACGACCTCCCCAGACCACCCCTCCCTTCGAAGATTAGCTGCCAACTGCGCGCCGGCGTGGCTCGCGCCGACGATCACCGCTCGTTCGGGAGTCACGCACTTGGCCTGGGAGTGAGGCGAACCATCAGCTTGCTGATACCCCTGACGAAATTCGATTGCACATACTCGGGTTCGCCGACCACCTCGATGTTCTCAAAGCGAGGGAGCAATTCCTCCCACAGGATTCGAAGCTGCAACTCAGCAAGTCGGTTTCCCATGCACCTGTGCACGCCGAACCCGAACGAGATGTGATTGCGGGCGTTGCTCCTATCGATGATCAACTCATCGGCCCGCTCGAAGACACGCTCATCGCGGTTACCAGAGGCGTACCACATCACGACCTTGTCGCCCTTGCGGATGAATTGCCCGTTCAACATGATGTCTTTTTTCGCGACTCGGCGCATGTACGCCAACGGGGTCTGCCAGCGAATGATCTCGGATACCATGTTGGGAATCAGGTCAGGGTTCGCCTTCAACTTCTCGAACTGATCGGGGAACTGGTTCAAGGCGAGAACCCCTCCGCTCATCGAGTTGCGAGTCGTGTCGTTTCCCCCGACGATCAGCAGTACCAAATTGCCGAGGAATTCCATCGGGCGGTCGATGAGATCCTTAGTGTCCTCGTTGGCCTGCAGCATCGTGATCAGATCGAAGCCCGGTCGCTCCCCGTTGGCGGTACGGGCCGCCTTGTCATGCCAGAGAGCGCTGAGCCCCTTCGCCATGTCGACCATGCCACGAAACACTCTGTCGTTGTCGGAAGGACCACCATTGGCTTGCTCCATGGAGGTGGCGAGGTCCGACCATTCCACGAGCTTGTGCCGCTGCTCGTACGGGAAGTCCAGCAGGGTCGCGAGCATGCGCGCTGTCAGTTCGATGGAGACGTGGTGCACCCAATTGAACGGCTGATCCACCGGTAGATCGTCCAGCACTTCCTGGACACGCGAGCGGATCAGCCCCTCCATCTCGCGCAGGTTCTTCGGCGCGACAACCCCTTGGACGGAAGCGCGCTGCAAGTCGTGTTGTGGCGGATCCATCGCGATGAACATGGCGATGTCCATAAAGCGAGGCGGTCTCCCGATGATGATGAACGGCTCTGCGGAGAAAGCCTCGTGGTTCTTGTCGACGGCGATGATGTCCGCGTGGCGGGTCACCGACCAGAACGGGCCGAACGGACTGTGAGCCTGGTAGTGCACCGGCGCCTCGTTGCGCACGCGTTCGAAGTAGGACTTCCAGCGGCCTTGGCGGTAGAGGAACGGGTTGCTGAGATCGATGTCGGCGATATCGATGTCCTCGACCGGAGGAATGGGCGTCTCGGTGAAGATCTTCTTACCATTGGTTCCGGTTACCCACCGGCGTGTCTTGTCGTAGAGGTGTGCGCCGCGGATTTGCAGCTCCAGAGGCACGGCAGTCTGGGCTTTGGCGGCCACTGCCGCGGGAATACTCATTATTGTTTCCTCCAAATCCATGGCGTTGTTTCAGAGCTGGAACTCAGGTAGCTCGACCGTCAAGCCATCCCATGCCTCGGAGGCGGCCATCTGGCAGGACAGCCTCGACGTCCGCTGACGCTCGGGGTTCATCGCGAGCATCTCCTCTTCGTTGGCGCCGCAGAGTCCCACCGTGTCCGACCACTCGGGAGCGACGATCACGTGGCACGTTCCGCATGCGGCTTCCCCTCCACAATCGCCGTCGATGCCGGGCACCGCGTTGTTGACCGCAATCTGCATCAAGGACTGCCCTTCGGCCAAGGGGGCTTCGTACTTCTCGCCGTCATGAGAGACGAAGGTGACGACTGCCATGACTAACTCTCCTCAATCTGGAACTTCATCTTTTTAGTGTTGTCGCGCGTGACCAGCGTCGCTAGGCTCGCAGGAGTCAAAGAGTTGTGTTTTTAGCTCACGCGCAGGGAGGCACGTGAAACTCGACGACTCGGGTATGCCAGCGCTGGCTTTCCTGCAGATGCTGGACAGTGAGGCGCTGGGGCATGACGCCAGCATTGCGCTGCGCAGCATCATGGTTCGCGAGCACGTCACCGAGTCGATGTTGGTGGGCCGCGACGCGCAGGTCCCCTTACGGTGGTTCAGGGAGATATATTCCGATTTCGATTGTGATCAGGGAACCCGTCTGGGTTTCGCGTTCGCTGAACACGCCAAACTGACGTCCTTTGGGGCACTCAGTGTTCCCTTGGTCAGCGCGGGCTCGGTAGCCGAGGTTGTCGAGTTGCTTGCTTATCTGCCGGTGATCACCACAGCCCTCAGCCCGTCGTTCCATTCGACGGAACGCGGCCTCACGATCGGGCTCACCGGTCGCACCGGTGACGCGGGCCTGAACTGCCTGGCCGTCACCTACGGTGGGCTGGCGCTGTTGCGTCTGCTCGACATGCTCGCGGGTGCCGTACCGAATATTGAACTGCATCTGAGTCATTCAGCGCCGGAGTCGTGGGTTCTTCATGACGAAGTGTTGGCGGGTCGGATCTTCTTCGACGCCCCCAGCTCGTTCGTCCACGTTCCCGCGGCTACGCTGGAGGAGGTCTGTCAATTCTCCGATCCTGTGGCGTACCGGATTGCCGTCACCGATTTGCAGCGAACTCTCGATCAACGACGTGACACGTCGGTCTCCGAAAAAGTAAGGGACCTGCTCGAGAAAGATCCCGGAAAAACGAACATCAGCCGGACGGCGGGCGAGCTCTCGATATCCCCGAGCACGTTGAAGCGGCGCCTCAGCGAAGAGGGGACCACCTTTCGAGAATTACGTCAGTCGTTCTTGCAGGAGCGAGCAATTCTGCGACTTCTCGACAGATCGGTGTCTGTAAGCGAGATCGCGGCAGAACTCGGGTACGCGGACCTCACGAACTTCACACATGCCTTCAAACGGTGGACCGGTCGGTCACCGCGCCACTTCAGAAAAACGCGCGACTGAGCGCGCAAAGTTCCGCCCGGGCGCGTGCCGGGCGTCCACCGGAACCAGCGGGCTTCGCGATCGGCCTCATCTGTCACCTGGACATCGTCGAGAAACGACACGATCGGCGCGGGTTTCGGTCATCGCAGCACCCTCTTGGGAAGAGGCGCAACGACATCCAGAGAATCCATACCGCGCTGGCGGCGGGTGCGGGCCGGGGGTGACGCGGACCCCCTAGTCACGCTATGCTAACCGTCGTTCACGTCGGGACCGGCGTTGAACGCGTGGTCGGAAGGAGTCCGGATGCCACACGACCAGCCGGCCATCATCGGTGCCGCCGAACTCGCTCCAGGAAGAAACGTTCCGTACACCTCCACTGAATTGCATGTGCGCGCCGCGGTCGCGGCTCTCGCCGACGCAGGGGTGGTCCCAGACGAGGTCGACGGTCTCGTGTGCGCCGGGCCGATGACCAACGAGGGTTCGATCTTCCTGTCCGAGGACCTCATGGACTATCTCGGGCTGCACAACCTGAAACTTCAGATGACCTGTCAGCTTGGCGGCGGGACCCATCTGGCCATGACGCGCATGGCGAGTAACGTCATCGCCCGGGGCGAGGCCGAGACGGTGCTGGTCGTGTCGGCGGGCAAGTTTCCACCGATCCGCGATGGCGGGCGCGAACTGATGGCGCTGGTGTGTGACCACGCGTTCGAGATGCCCTACGGACCCTCCGTGCCGGCGCTGTACGGTTTGATCGCGCAGGCCTGGATGCACGAGACGGGACAGGGCAAGGCGGACATCGCCGAGGTCACCGCGTCGCAGGACCGGTGGGCCGCGCTGAATCCCGCGGCGATCGCGCACCGCTCACAACGCCTGACTGTGGAGGACGTGCTGGCGTCCCGCCCGATCGCCGGGCCGTTCCACTTCTACCACTGCTCGATTCCCTGCGAGGGCGGTGGCGCGCTCGTGCTGGGCTCGGCCCGCCGGGCTCGCGCGGGCAAACACCGGCCGGTACACCTGCTCGGGTTTGGAGAGGGTCACACCCACGGTTTTCTGACCTCGCTGGCCCGCCCGGGTCGTACCGGGGCCGCCCGTTCGGGTCCGATGGCCTTCGAGCGCTCCGGACGGGCGCCGGCCGACATCGACATCGCCTTGCTCTACGACGCCTTCGCCTCAAACCCGGCGATGATCCTGGAGGAGGCGGGCTTCGTGAAGCCCGGCGGGGCAGGCGATTTCTACCGTGACGGCCGCGCCGATCCGGGGGGCGACCTTCCGGTGAACACCGACGGCGGCCTGATCCGGTTCGGGCACACCGGGACCTCCTCTGGCATTTCGCAGATCCTCGAGGGTTATTGGCAGTTGTCCGGTCGCGCCGAGGGCCGTCAGGTCTTCGGGGCGGACACCGCGTTCGTGCACAGCTACGGCTCGATGCTGTGCAGTCACGTCAGCATGGTGATGGAGGGAGCGTCATGACCGCAGCTTCGAGTTCCCTCGACGGTCTGCACGATCCTGAGGCGCTGCCGCCGCTGACCGATGTCAACCGTCCCTACTTCGCAGCAGCGGCCCGCGGCGTACTCGTCTTCCAGCGGTGCGCGAACGGCCACCCGTTCCTCTACCCGCGGCTGGTGTGTCCCGTCTGCCATGACGGTGAGTTGGCCTGGGAGACCGCGGCGGGTACTGGTGAGATCGTCAGTTTCGCGCCGGTGTACCGCCCCCCGTGGGACTCGTTCCCGCGCAGCGAGCCGTACGTCGTCGTGCTCGTTCGTCTGGACGAGGGGCCGCAGTTGTTGGCCAGTCTCGAGGGCGTGGCCCCCGATGAAGTTGCGATCGGCGCAAGAGTGCGCGCAGTGTTCGAGCGGGTGAACGAGGACCTTGGGCTGGTCCGATTCAGGCCGGCGGCGTCGTGAGCACGTACGGGGTCTCGGTGCTCGGCGCGGACTTGGCCACCCTTGTCGAGACCGCCGAGGCTACCGACCTCGCCGGCTTCGACGCCGCCTGGGCCTCGGAGTTCTACTCGCGCTCCGGCTCGATCTCGATGGCCGCGATGGCCGCGCGCACAAAGCGCTGCCGCATCGGGTCGTCGATCCTGTATGGCGTCGGGCGCAGCCCGCTCGTGCTCGCCACCGAGGCGCGTGACCTCGACGAGCTTTCAGGCGGGCGCGTCGTGCTCGGGCTCGGCAACGGCACACGCCGCATGATGAGCGACTGGCACGGCGTGGAGGACACCTCCGCTCCCGCTCTGCGCATGGAGGAGCTGGTCCCGCTCGTGCGTCGGATCTGGAACCTGCACGAGGGCCCCGTGCGCCATGAGGGGCGCTTCTACCGGATGAATCTCGTCCCAACCGGCGACGTCGCGCCGCCGAAGCGAGCGATCCCGATCATCACCGCGGGCGTGCGTCCGCGGATGTGCGAGGTGGCAGGGCGCGTGGCCGACGGGTTGGCTGGTCATCCGCTGTTCACCACGGCTTACGTCGAGGAGGTCGCCCGCCCAGCCGTCGTGCGCGGTGCGGAGCGGGCCGGACGCGATCCCGCCGACATTGAGATCGTCTCGATGGTCATCTGCGCGGTGCACGACGACCCACAGATCGCACGTCGTGAGGCCGCGCAGCAGATCGCGTTCTACTCCTCGGTGAAGACCTACGAGCACGTGCTCGACGTCAGCGGTTTCGCCAGGCAGGGAGCGGCCATCCGCGACGCGTTCGCGCGGCGTGACCTGCCGGCCATGTTCGCCGCGGTCACCGACGACATGATCGACGCGATGGCGGTGGCCGGCACCGCCGCCGAGGTCCGAGAAGGGCTGCGCCGCTACGAGGGCGTGCTGGACGACATCGTTCTCTACTCACCCTCGATTGGCCTCGCGCCCGAGCGCATCGCCGAGAACCTCGGCAGCCTCATTCGCGATTGTGCGCCGGCCTTCGCCGGCGGGAAAGGTGACCAGAGTGGCTGACGCATCGCTCATCGGGACGCAACTCGGGAGGACCACGTTTCCCGTCGACCGGTCCAAAGTGCGCGAGTTCGCACTTTCGCTCGGCGACCGCGACCCGATCTACCAGGACGTCGCGGCCGCCCGCGCCGCCGGCTTCGGCGCGATCCCCGCTCCTCCGACCTTCGTCGTCTCCTCGGCTCACTGGCGCGCCGACGACGACATGTTCGGCGCCCTCGGGCTCGACCTGCGACGCGTACTGCACGGTGAGTGCGGCTGGGAGTATTTCGCGCCGGTGTTCGTCGGCGACGAGCTCACCGAGACGCGTCGGGTGTCGAACGTGACCAGCCGCGAGGGCAAGCGCGGCGGCACCATGACAATCGTGACGATCGAGACCGACTTCACCAACCAGCGCGACGAACTCGTCGTGCGCCAGACCGACGTCTTGATCGAAACCGGAGGCTCCACCCAATGACGACATCCCCCGCGCCGGTGGCGTTGGCCGCCGGCGACGAGATGCCGAGCTCACAGTTCGGCCCGCTGACGCGCTCGCACATCGTCCGCTACGCCGGCTCCGGCGGCGACTTCAACCCGATCCACCATGACGAGGAGTTCGCCCGCGCGGCCGGCATGCCCGGTGTGTTCGGTATGGGACTGCTGCACGGCGGTGTGCTCGCCCAGCGGCTGACCGCCTGGGTGGGGCTGGCCAACATCCGCTCGTTCCGCATCCGGTTCACCGGTCAGGTATGGCCCGGTGACCTGCTCAGCTTCGGCGGCAGGGTCACCGGCGTGCGCGAGGCCGGAGGGCAGCAGGTGGCAGACCTCGAACTCGTGGTCACGCGCCAGTCCGGCGAACCCGCGATAAAGGGGAGCGCCGTCGTGCAGGTGGCCCGGTGAGCGCGCCAACGAGCGACGTCACCGGCCTCGGGATGACATTCGGGACCTTCGACGAGGGCCGGGCGTGGGTCGGCCATCGCACGGAACCGCGGCGTGCGTGGTTCCCGATCGACGGCTCGATGGTGTTGTACTACTGTTCGCTCGTCGAGGATGCCAATCCCAGCTACTGGGAGGGTGAGGACTGCCCGCCCGGGCTGTTGATGACCCTTGGCTTCGCGCCGCAGTGGGCGCCGGAGCACCTCACACGCACGGACATGCTGCTGGCCCTCAGCGTGCCGCTGCCGGGCCACCACATCATCAACGCCTCGACGACGACGGAGTTCGAACGCCGGCCCCGGGTGGGCGATCACGTGTCGATCGTGGAGGAGGTGGCCTCGATCTCCGAACCGAAGACGACGCGGGTGGGCACCGGCGTGTTCATCACCACGGTGAGTACGTTCTCCGATCAGCACGGCGAGATCATCGGGCGCAACACCAACGTGCTCTTCCGATACGACACCGCCGATAGTGAAGGCGCATCATGAACGACTCCACCGAGCACAGCATGGTCCGCGTCCCCGTGCGGTTCGAGGACATCGCCGTCGGCGACACCCTGACGCCCGTCTCGATCGAGATCAGCTACAAGCGCATCTGCATGAACGCGGCTTCGACATGGGACTGGTTCCCCGGTCACCACGACCCCGACTACGCGCGCAGCCAGGGCCAGCGCACGATCTACCTGTCAACCCTCTTCTTCCATGGCTTCATCGACCGCGGCCTCAACGAATGGGCCGGACCCGACGCGCTCATCCGGCGCCGCAGAATCTCAATGATCCGGTCGATCTACCCGGGCCAGACCGCGACCCTGAGCGGCAAGGTCGTGGCCAAACGCGACGATGGCGGACGGCGCCTCGTCGACCTCGAGTTGCTCGTCTCGAGCGAAGATGGTCCGTGCGTGCCGAGTGAAGCCACCGTTGAGCTGGCCGACCCGTTTGTCGAGGTGCCGGGGTGAACTGCCACTCACATGCGAGGCGACGGTGAGGGACGGAGGCTCGGTGGCCGAGCAACCGATTCGCTACGAGGTCTTCGACGGCGTGGCCTGGCTGACGATCAACCGGCCCGAGGCGCGCAACGCGCTGAACAACGCTGTGCGCACGGGGCTTTTCGACGCGGTACGCCGCTTCAATGACGACGACGCGGCGAAGGTGCTCGTCCTCACCGGCGTGGGCGATAAGGCGTTCTGCGCCGGCGGGGACTTGAAGGAGATGGCGCAGAACGCGCTCAAGGTGCCCCCGAAGGACTTCGCTCCGCAGTTCGGCCGCAACATCGATGTCGCGAAGCCGACGATCGCGGCCGTCAACGGTGTCGCGTTCGCCGGGGGCTTCCTGCTCGCGCAGCAGTGCGACCTGGTCGTGGCTGCCGAACACGCGACCTTCGCCGTCAGCGAGGTCAAAGTCGGCCGCGGGTCGCCGTGGGCGGCACCGCTATCGTGGCTGGTGCCCCCACGCGTTGCCATGCAGATCCTGCTGACCGGCGACCCGATCACCGCCGAGCGCGCCCACCAGGTCGGCTTAGTCAATGAGGTGGTGCCGGCCGATCAGTTGCGCGAGCGTACCCAGCAGTTGGCGCTCAGCATCGCCGCGAACGCACCGCTATCGGTGCTTGCGTCCAAGCGCACCGTGTACCTCTCGGCACAGCACCACCTCGCCGCCGCCTACGACCTGGCCGACGAGATATGGGAGCCGGTCTATCTGAGCGACGACGCGCAGGAAGGCCCGACGGCGTTCCGCGAGAAGCGCGCACCACAGTGGAAGGGACGCTGACATGGCGGTGACCATGCAGTCGGTAATCGCCGACATCGAAGCCGAAACGGCCGCGTTGCGCGAACTCATCGCACCGCTGCCCGAAGGTCCGCGCGGCTGGGACGCGCCGACTCCGGCCGTGGGCTGGGCGATCCGCGACCAGATCAGCCATCTGGCGTTCTTCGACGACGTGGCGGTGCGCTCGGCCACCGACCCCGACGGTTTCAGCAGCGACTACCTGCCGATGATGGCCGACGGAAGCATCTCACCCGACGTCATCGCTGAGCGCTGCCGTCAAATGCCGGCTGCCGACCTGCTCGCGTGGTTCGACACGTCGCGTGCAGCCCTCGTTGCGGCGTTCGCGGACATTGCCCCGGCGACCCGCCTGCCGTGGTTCGGGCCGCCGATGAGCGCGGTCTCGTCGCTGACAGCGCGACTCATGGAGACCTGGGCGCACGGCCAGGACATCGTCGACGCGCTCGGCGCGACCCGCGAGGCCACGGCACGGCTGCGGCACGTGGCCCACATCGGGGTGGGTGCGCGCGCTTTCAGCTACCTGGCCAACGGTCGGGACCTCCCCGCGGACCCGGTACGCGTCGAGCTGACCGCTCCGGACGGCAGCGTCTGGACGTGGGGGCCAGCCGACGCCGCCAACCGCGTGAGCGGGCCGGCGCTGGACTTTTGCCTGTTGGTGACCCAACGCCGCCACCGCGACGACACCGCTTTGGTCGCCGACGGACCGCTGGCCGACCAGTGGCTCGCGATCGCCCAGGCCTTCGCGGGGCCCCCTGGCGGCGGGCGCGTGGCGGGCCAGTTCGCAGGGGGTCAGCGGTGAGCGTCCCGGTTCGCATCGGCAACTGCTCCGGCTTTTACGGCGACCGCATCGCCGCAGCCCGCGAGATGGTCGAGGGCGGACCGATCGACGTCCTGTGCGGTGACTATCTGGCCGAGCTGACCATGCTCATCCTGGCCAAGGCCCAGGCCAAAGACCCGTCCGGCGGGTACGCGCGGACTTTCCTCACCCAAATGGAACAGGTGCTGGGCACCTGTCTCGATCGTGGCATCAAGGTCGTCGCGAACGCGGGCGGGCTGAATCCCGCCGGCTTGGCCGCCGCGTTGCGCGAGCTGTCCGCACGTCTCGGCCTCACCGCGCGCGTCGCGCACGTCGAGGGCGACGACCTACGTGGCGACCTCCACGCAATCACGCCGCCCGTCGGCGACATCAAACCGGTATCGGCCAACGCCTACCTCGGCGCCTGGGGCATCACCGAGGCGCTGCGTTCGGGCGCCGACGTCGTCGTGACCGGCCGGGTCACCGACGCATCCCTGGTGGTCGGTCCAGCTGCCTGGTGGCACAGCTGGGCGCCCGAGGACTGGGATCGGCTCGCGGGCGCGGTCGTCGCCGGGCACGTGATCGAGTGCGGCCCTCAGGCGACAGGCGGCAACTACGCGTTCCTCGACGAGATCACCGACCGCCGCTACCCGGGGTTTCCGATCGCCGAGGTCGCCGAGGACGGCTCTTCGGTGATCACGAAGCATCCCGGCACGGGGGGATTGGTCTCAGTCGGCACGGTCACCGCCCAGCTGCTCTACGAGATCGCTGAACCTGCCTACCTCGGCCCCGACGTCGTCGCCCACTTCGACACCATCCGGCTGGCTCAACAGGATGAGCACCGCGTCGCGATCAGCGGTACGAAAGGCAGTCCGCCGCCGGACACGTTGAAGGTGGCGTTGAATGAGGTGGGCGGCTTCCGTAACACGATGACCATGGTGCTCACCGGCCTCGACATCGAGGCCAAGGCGGCCTGCGCCGAACAGCAGCTCTTCGACGTTCTCGGCGGACGCGACGCCTTCGACGAAGTCGACGTGAGGCTGTTGCGTTTCGACGTCTCCGATGCACCGACGAACGAGCAAGCCTGCGCGCACCTGCGTGTGACGGTGAAGGACGCCGACCCGCGCAAGGTGGGCCGAGCATTCTCCGGGGGGGTCATGGAGATCGCCCTGGCTGGTTTCGCCGGCTTCCACACCACCACGCCACCGTCCTCGGAGACCGCCTTCGGCGTCTACCGGCCGGCCTACGTAGCGCGCTCGGCCCTCACGCACGTACTCGTCGACGCCGACGGCACACGGCACGAGATCCCTGACCCGCCGACCGGTGCGGTCCCGCCGGCTGGGATCGCCCCGCCCGCGAAGCTGCCGGTGCCGTCCGGGCCGACACGTCGCGCGCCGCTCGGGTCGGTACTCGGCGCGCGGTCCGGAGACAAGGGCGGCAACGCTAACCTCGGCCTGTGGGCACAGGATGACCCTGGGTACGCGTGGGCGTGCGACTACTTCAGCGTCGAGCGGCTGCGCACACTGCTCGGGCCGGAGACGGCGCACCTGCCCATCGAGCGCTTCGAACTGCCGAACCTGCGCGCGCTCAACGTGGTGGTGCACGGCTTGCTCGGTGACGGGGTGGCCTCGTCGACCCGGCCGGACGCGCAGGCCAAGGGGCTCGGGGAATACGTGCGGTCCCGCATGGTGGACATTCCCCAGTCGCTGCTCGACACACACTAAATCCGGTGCGGGGCGCCGTCTACCTGCTGTGTAACCGCGCGGCTGAACAGCGCCGCAACGGCCGCGGCGGCCAGCATCGCCTCAATCGTCGCGTCGTCCAGCGACGCCGGCATGTACGCGGACGCGTTGAGCAATGACAGCACGGCGGCGACCAGGCCCTGTGCGCGCTCACGGTCCAGATCGCCCCGTGCTCGTACGAGCGCGTCGACCCAGAAGGACTCGTACCTGTGCTGTCGGCGTCGCAGGGCACGGGTCGCCAGCGGCGACAGCGAGCGGTGCTCGCGGGCGTAGACGGCCAACAGGCCGCGTCGTCGCGCGCCGAAGGCCGCGTGTAGGTCGACAAGGGCGTGCAGGACCTCCGTCGGTGTGCCGGCGTTGGTGGCGCGCCGGGCGCCGGCCAGCAGCTCAGTCATGGCGGCGTCGCATAACTCGCGCAGGATCGCGTCCTTGTTCTGAAAGTGCCGGTAGACGGCCGGCCCGCTCACCCCTGCTGCGGCACCGATGTCGTCGATGCCCACGGCGTGAAAGCCTTGCCGCGCGAACAGGTCGGCGGCGGCCTCGAGGAGCAGTTTGCGGCGCAAACCGGCCACTTTCAGGCCTCCTGTCGATTTGTGGTTACGTTGTTCGCCGTCCGATCCGCTGGGCCGGGCTGGGATCCTACCGGCGCTGGGGTTGCCTGCGTCGGCACCCGCCGCACCAAATCAAGGGAGGTGAACGAAACCGCTAGCCCCCGCCGATGCTGTCGCATCCTCTTCTCAGTTCATGATTTAGGGGCCCTGCTTCGAACCCGCGATGTGCAGCGGCACGACTCAGCGCAAAACGACTCCGCCCTCGATGCCCGTGAACTGCGCGCGCAGCTCGGTCTTGAGCAGCTTGCCGGTGGCGTTGCGCGGCAGTTCGGCGACGAAGTGCACGTCACGCGGACACTTGAAGTGCGCCAGCCGCTCCCGGCACCACGCCACGATCTCCTCGGCGCTCGGTGCCTGTGTTGCCGGGTCGGCGACGACGATCGCGACGACGCGTTCGCCCCACTTTGAGTCCTTGCCGCCGATCACGGCGGCGTCGAGTACCGCCGGGTGGCGGAAGAGAACTTGCTCGACCTCGATCGGGTAGACGTTCTCGCCGCCGGAGATGATCATGTCCTTCTTGCGGTCGACGAGGGTGATGAAGCCCTCGGCGTCCATGCGCCCGAGGTCGCCCGTGTGGAACCAGCCCCCGCGTAACGCCTCGGCGCTCGCCTCGGCCTTCATCCAGTAGCCGGTGAACACATTCGGGCCGCGCACGATTAGTTCGCCCACGGTGTCGGTCGCGACGTCGCGGTCGTCGTCGTCGACGATGCGGGCGTCGACATGCATTGCGACGCGGCCGATCGACCCGGCCCGCTTGCTGATGTTCTCGGCGTCTAGGACGGTCACCAGGGGAGCGGTCTCGGTCATGCCGAAGCCCTCGGTGAAGGGCACGCCTCGCTCGCGCATGAAGTCGATGACCGTGAGAGGGACGGGCGACCCGCCGCCCATGGCGAAACGCAGCGCAGACAGGTTGAAGGAGTCGAAGTCGGACACCTGTGTGAGAGCGGTCCACATGGCCGGCACCATGAACTGAACCGTGACGTGGTGGTCGGCCATCGCCTGCAGCGTAGCTCGCGGCTCGAAGGACGGCATGATGACGCTGGTGCCGCCGACGTAGAGCAGCGGCAGGGTGTGTACTCCCAGCCCGCCGATGTGGAACATCGGCGCCACCGCGACGGTGACGTCCTCGCCCCGCAGGCCGATGTCGGTGCCGAGGACGTTGATCGCGTTCCATAGCAGGTTGTCGTGGGTGAGGATCGCGCCCTTGGGTCGGCCCGTCGTCCCCGACGTGTACATGATGAACGCGGGGTCGCTGCCGTCGACGTCACCGTTGAGCGGTTCGAGCGCGGCGCCCGAGACGACGTCTTCGTAGCCGAGCTCGCCCGGCGCCGGCACCCCACCGGCGCGCACGACATGGCGCACGCGGACTCCGGACTCGGTGACGGCGCTCCTGGCCTGCGCGGCGAACGGCTCGTGGAAGACCAGAACATCGGCGCCTGAGTCGGCCAGGATGTAGCCGATCTCGGGTCCGGCAAGGCGCACGTTGAGCGGAACTGCAAGTGCGCCCATTTTGGCGCAGCCCAGCAGCACCTCGATGAACTCGGTCGAATTGACCAGCAGCATCGCGACCCGATCGCCCTTGCGCACGCCGAGGGCGATGAGTGCGGCGGCGACCTGGTTGGTGCGCCGATCGAGGTCGGCGTAGGTGATGTGCGCGCCGTTGCTGATCAACGCGGTGCGCCCGCCGTTGAGGAAGGCGCGCCGGGTCACCCACTGACCGATGCCGAGTTGCATGCGATTCCCTTTCATTCCGCGGCGACTCAGTAGGACGCGGGCAGTTTCAGGCTGTGCTGCGCCACGAAGTTGAGGATCATTTCGCGGCTGATCGGCGCGGTGCGCATGAGCCGGGCCGGACCCCACAACGTGGCGAGGCCGTACTCGGTGGCCATGCCGTTGCCGCCGTGGGTCTGAATCGCCTGGTCGAGCGCCAGGATGCCCGCCTCGGCTGCGGCATATTTCGCCATGTTCGACGCCTCACCCGACCCCGGATCGCCGGCGTCGTGCAGGGCGGCGGCACGCTGAGTCATCAACCGGGCCAGCTCAACCTGGATCTTGGCGTGGGCGAGCGGGTGCGATACGCCCTGGTGCGAGCCGATCGGCGCTCCCCACACGTGGCGGTTGCGGGCGTAATCGGCGGCTTTATCCAGCGCGTAGCGACCGATGCCGTTGCCGAGCGCCGCCCCCATGATTCGCTCCGGGTTCAGGCCCATGAAGACCTGGCGCAGGCCCTCGTTCTCCGCGCCGATAAGGTTGGCGGCCGGCACGCGGACGTCATCGAAGAATAGAGTGAACTGCTTCTCTGGAGTGACCGCCTGCACCGGGATGAGTGACTTGGTGAGCCCGCGGACATCGGTGGGCACGGCGAGCAAGCTGAGTAGTCCGCGACCACTGTCGTTGGTAGACGTTCGGGTGACGACCAGGATCGCTTCGGCTTCGTCGACACCAGAAATGTAGTACTTGGTGCCGTTGATGACCCAGTCGTCGCCGTCGCGTTTCGCGGTCGTGGAGATGTTGTGCGAGTTCGAGCCCGCGTCCGGCTCGGTGATCGCGAATGCCATGATCGTCTCGCCGCTGGCGATGCCCGGCAGCCACTGCTGCTTGAGTTCCTCACTGCCGAATGCCTGGATGATCGTGCCGCAGATGGTCGGCGAGACGACGGTCATCAGCAGCGGGCAGCCCGCCGCGGCGAGCTCCTCACCGACGATCTGCATGTCGTAGATGCCGCCGCCGCCGCCGCCGTACTGCTCGGAAAGGTTCACCCCGAGGAAGCCCTGTTTGCCCACGGCCTGCCACAGCTCGGTGCTCTTCGCGCCGGCCAGCGACTTTTCCAGGTAGTACTCGTGTCCGAAGTCCTTGGCGATCTCGGCGACCGCCTTGCGCAGGTCCTGACGTTCCTCTGTCTCGTGCAATTCCATGACACTCCTCACATCGGTATCGACGCGCCACCGATCGGGAGCGCGCCGGGTTCATTAGAGCTCGGTGGCGTCCGACGCCACTTCACCGCCGTCCACCGCCTCGACCACGGCGAGGACGTCACCGCTCGAGACCTGATGGCCGACCTGGACTGGCAGGGCGCTCAGCACCCCGTCAATCGGGCTCGCGACGGTGTGCTCCATCTTCATCGCCTCCAGGACGACAAGGGTTTGGCCCGCCGAGACCGTCTCGCCCTCGGCGACTGGCAGTCGGACCACCGAACCCGGCATCGGCGCGGTGAGCGACCCGGGCGGGTTCAGAGTGCTCGGGTCGACGAAGCGTGGCGCCAGCCGCAGGGCGGAGTAGCCGGCGACCGAGTCGAGGTGGGCAACATCGCCGTCGAGGACGACATCATAAGTGCGGCGCACCCCGTCGACGCGCAGCACCACCCGCTCGCTACTGCCCTCGACAACCTCGACGTCGGCCAACGGCTCGTCGTCGACCTGCAGGCAGGTCCCTGTCGAACCTAACGTGTACCCGACGCGCACTTCGCGCCCACCCTGGGTCTGCCAGGTTGTGGTCTGCGGCTGCGAAGGGTTGTTGCGCCAGCCGGCGGGCAACGTGGCCTGCAGAGTTGCGACGGCACGCCGCGCGGCCACCCCGGCCACGGTCGCCGCGACGGCGTGCAGGCGCTCGGACTCTGGGAGGGCAGCGCCGAGTTGGGCGACGTCGTGTCGGTCAAGGAACCCAGTGTCGGTGCCCCGCCCGGCGAACTCGTCATGGCGCAGGACGCGAACAAGCAGGTTGCGATTGGTGGTCACGCCGTGAATACGGGCGCCGGCCAGCGCCGCCGAGAGGCTGGCAAGTGCCTCGTCGCGCGTTGGTGCCCACGCGATGACCTTGGCCAGCAGCGAATCGTAGTAATGACTGATGACCGAACCGGCACGAAAACCCGAGTCAACCCGCACGCCGGCGATCGCCGGGACATCCATGGTGCGCAGGGTGCCGGTGTGGGGCCGGTAGTCGTCGGCCGGATCCTCGGCGCACAGACGGGCCTCGACCGCGTGACCGCGAATTCGCGGGTTGTGCATCTCCTCAGGCAGCGGGCGGCCCATGGCTATGAGCAGCTGGGCACGCACCAGGTCGAGGCCGGTGATCAGCTCGGTAACCGGGTGCTCGACCTGCAGCCGGGTGTTCATCTCGAGGAAGGCAAAGGAGCCGCCCTTGCCGTCCTGGCCGGCGTCGTAGACGAACTCGACCGTCCCGGCGCCCACGTAATCGACGGCGCGCGCGGCGGCGATGGCGGCGTCGCTCATCCGAGCGCGCAACGCGTCGTCGACGACCGGTGACGGCGCCTCCTCGATCACCTTCTGGTGTCGACGTTGCACGGAGCACTCGCGCTCGAACAGAGACACGACGTTTCCGTGCGTGTCGGCCATGACCTGGATCTCGACATGGCGTGGGCGCTGGACGTAACGCTCGAGGAAGACGGTGCCGTCGGCGAACGCGGCGGCGGCCTCACGCGAAGCGGAGGCGACCGCTTCGTCGAGCTCGTCCGGCGACGCGACAACGCGCATGCCTCGGCCACCCCCGCCGGCGCTCGCCTTGACCAGCAGCGGGTAGCCGACGTCGGCGGCCAGCTTCGCCAGCTGCTCGGCCGCCAGCCCCGTCGTGTCGCCACCGGGCAGCACAGGCACCCCCGCGTCGGACATCATCTTCTTGGCCTGCAGCTTCGAGCCCATCGCGTCGATCGCCTCGGGCGGCGGACCGATGAAGACGAGGTCGGCGGCGGCACAGGCACGCGCGAACCCGGCGTTTTCCGAAAGGAAGCCGTAGCCGGGGTGTACTGCATCCGCGCCGGTGAGCGTGGCAGCGGCGATGATCCGTTGGATGTCGAGGTAAGTCTCGGCGGCAGACGAGCCGGGAAGGTGCACGGCCTCGTCGGCGTCGGCGACGTGCCACGCGTCGGCGTCGGCGTCGGAATAGACCGCGACGGTGGCGATCCCGAGGTCGCGGCAACTGCGGAACACCCGCCGCGCGATCTCGCCACGGTTGGCGACCAGGACCTTGCGGATCTTGGGCATCGCCATCACATCCGGAACACGCCGTAGCCACGCTGGCCACGGACTTCGCCGTTGTGGATCACCGACAGGCAGAACCCGAGAACGGTCCGCGTGTCGCGGGGATCGATGATCCCGTCGTCGTACAGGCGGCCGCTGTTGGCCAGTGCGACGGATTCGCGCTCGATCTGTTCCTCGACGGCGGCGCGCATCTGGGCGTCGGCCTCCTCGTCGAAGGGCAGCCCGCGGTCGGCGGCGGACTCGCGCGCCACGATGGACAGCACTCCGGCCAGTTGCGCCGGACCCATCACGGCCGACTTCGAGTTAGGCCAAGCGAATAGAAAACGCGGCGAGTACGACCGCCCGCACATGCCGTAGTTCCCGGCGCCGTAGGACGCACCCATCGTGATGGTCACATGCGGAACTGTGCTGTTGGACACGGCGTTGATCATCTTGGCGCCGTCCTTGATGATGCCGCCCTGCTCGTACTCGGCACCGACCATGAAACCGGTGGTGTTCTGCAGGAAGATGAGGGGGGTGTCGATCTGATTCGCCAGTTGGATGAACTGCGAACCCTTCTCGGCCTCCTCACTGAACAGGATGCCCCGTGCGTTGGCGAGGATGCCGACCGGGAAGCCGTGGATCGCGGCCCAGCCGGTGACGAGTGACGTGCCGTAGAGAGGTTTGAACTCGTCGAAGGCCGAGCCGTCGACCACTCGGGCGATGACGTCGCGGGGGTCGAAGGGCACCTTCGGATCGACCGACGCGATGCCGAGCAGCTGATCGGGGTCGTGCACCGGCGGGTGCGGCGGCGTCGTGGGTCCGGGGCCGTTCTTCCGCCAGTTGAGCCGCGCCATGATGCGACGGCCGATGCGGATCGCATCCTGCTCGTCCTCGGCCATGTAATCGGCCAGCCCCGAGGTGCGGGCGTGCATCTCGGCGCCGCCGAGCGACTCGTCATCGGAGACCTCGCCTGTGGCCATCTTGACCAGCGGCGGACCCCCGAGGAACACCTTGGAACGGTTGCGAACCATCACGACGTAGTCGCACATGCCCGGGACGTACGCACCTCCCGCGGTCGAGTTGCCGAAGACCAAGGCCAGTGTCGGCAGCCCCGCTGCGCTGTGCTGTGTCAAGTCGTGGAACAGCTGTCCGCCGGGCACGAAGATCTCTGCCTGTGTGGGCAGGTCGGCGCCGCCAGACTCGACGATGTTGATGATGGGCAGTCGGTTCTCCCGCGCGATGGCCATGCCGCGGAACACCTTGCGGAAGGTATAGGGGTTCGATGCGCCGCCGCGGACGGTGGGGTCGTGGGCGATGATCATCGACTCGATGCCCTCGACCACGCCGATGCCTACCACCACGCTACCGCCGACGGGGAACTTACTGCCCCAGGCGGCAAAGGGGCATAGTTCGAGGAACGCCGTGTCGGGGTCGAGCATCAGCTCGATGCGCTCGCGGACAAGCAGCTTGCCCCGCTTACGGTGGCGCGCAACGTATTTCGCGCCGCCGCCGCCGTTGACCAGCGCCAGTTGCTCCGCGATGGTGTCGAGTTGCGCGCTCAGTCCTTCGCGGTTCTTGAGATAGCCGGGCGCGGTGTCGTCGACCCGATCGGGCAGGACCTGTACCAAAAGTTTTCCTTCCGAGCGAGCATCGACGTCGATCTACTAGGCGCTGATGTTAGCCGCAATTAACATCAGGTGACAACGGTGCGGGGCGGGCGTCGGATTTGTTCCGCGCCGTGGTTCCGTCGAATGGCGAGGGATCGAAGCGGTGCGTTTCGCTGCAGATCGAGATCGAAAGAATTGACCGGGGTGGGACGGCACACAGGGACCTTGCGAGGTCGTACCGAGTTCCTCGACTGGAGCGATGAGCCTCTACGGTCGCGATCTCAGATGAACGCTCGCAGTGATTGTCAGCGTGCGCCATGCCCTTCAGCCAACCGAGTCGCGCCTAACGCGGGGTCGGTCAGAATATTCCTCAGCTGCGGCCAGCCGCGGAACGGCCTGATCAGGCACCTGCCCGAGGGTATATAGGCCGAGAATGCCAAGAAAACCCGCACCGTGCTCGATAAGCATTTCAGTCGAGAGGTTCAGTTGTCCGTCTATCCAGCGACGGAGTATCTCGAACAGGCCCCCGACACCGTAGGTAGCGGCGAGATCTGCGACTTGGAGCACATCGCTGGGTATATCGAGGTGCAAGCGGGCCTCTCTGAGCACCAGCTCCGCAAAATCGGTCATCAGCTCGCTTCGCAGCTGCCGAAGGAGGGGTTCTGCGCCCGATTCGACAAACAGTATGCGGGCCATGTTGGGATCGTTCTCGATCAGCTGAACCAGGGCCTTGATCGGAGCGTAAGCGAGTTCTTGAGGAGCGACCGTGTCGTCCGGAATGGCGCTGGTTATCACCGCTTGGAAGGTAGTGGAGATCTTGGTAAATACCGCACGCAGGAGCGCGTCTCGGTCGCGAAACTGTTGGTAGAAGTACCGGCTCGTCACTCCTGATTTCGCACACACCGCGGTCACGGTGCACGCGGCAGCTCCGTGGGTGCCCATGATTGAGACCGCGGCATCGATCAACATCACGCGGCGCTGCTCATCGCGTTGAGTTGCGGACAGCCCGCCATAAACACGTGCTGGACTCATGTCCTACAGTCTGGCAGTCTTATCTGACAAGGCATAAAGTCAGATCAAACTTCGAGGAAGGACCTCAAATGTCGGACGATCAAGCCCCGACTAGGACCCGGGTGCTGCCAAAACCCAGGCGTGTTCGGTTTCCGATGCCGACCTCCACGAAGCGGCAACACTTCGTAGATGGCGACCTGGTGATGAGCCATTTCATCTCGACGCTTTCTGCGACGTTCCCGGAAGGCGAGGATTTCTTCATCCGCTCGGTCAGGAACTTCCAAAGTTCCATCGACGATCCCCAATTGGAGACAGCGGTCAAGGGTTTCATCGGACAAGAGGCCACGCACCGACACCAGCATCGGCTCCTCAACGAACGACTCCAGGCCATGGGTTATCCGACCGCGCGAATCGATCGTCACGTCGCACGCTTGATCAAGCGATTGGAACGGCGCTTTTCGCCGGAAATGCGGCTGTCCATGACTTCCGCATTGGAGCACTACACCGCTACGCTGGCGGAAATCATTCTTACCAGCGAAGACGCCCAGAAGCTCATTGGACAGACAGAGGTTCGACCGATTCTGCTGTGGCATGCGTTCGAGGAGTCGGAGCACAAAGCGGTCGCCTTCGATGTCTATCGGCTGATTGGAGGAACCGAGCGCACCCGTGTACTGGGCATGCGGATCGCTTCAGTAATTTTGTTCGGCGAACTCATTCTGCAGACCGCCTTGTCCCTGGCGTCTGACAAGGCCTCGTATAACCCGGTCACGTTGGTGCGCAGTCTGTACCGCTTCAGTCGCACCCCGATGTTCACCGCTGATGCGCTGCGGCGTTTCCGTTCGTACAACCGCCCGGGTTTCCACCCTGATGATTGGGACAGTGCTGGAGTCCTGGAGCGTTGGAGCAAGGAACTGTTCGACCGAGACGGTTCACAGCGAGTTATCGCTCAGTCGGGATAGCAAAGGTGCGGAAGTTTGGCGAAGCAGGAGCACCGTTCCTGGGTCGCTCCTTCCGAAGAGGGTGCGCGCCGGTCGACTCATGGGTGCGGTGCTCGGTGGCCGGTGAAGGCGGCGGTCGGACCAAGAATGCGGTTCGGCAGCGATCGTCACGGAGCTGGCTGGCCTGTGAGCCTGGGTCAGTCGCTGACGATATAGCGTTGAGCCAGGGTTTCAGCCAGTCTGCTCGTGTGCGCGACCATTTCCTTCTCGGTGACCGCAAGCAGACCCGAGTGCCAGGCCGTCATGACTTCGACGAACCCCCCGACTGCGATCAGAGTGTCCATGCGAAGGGCTATCTCGTCGGCATCTTGTCGGAGGTGTGGCCGGCTTGCCTCAACGACCAACTGCGTTGCTTCCTGTAGCGCCACGGCGCGGCGGTCTTGTAGCGGTGAGCTACCAACATGCTGAGCGAGGAGGATGTGCGCTCGACCGGGATCGCGTGCGATCCGGTCGACCACGATGGCGATCACCGCGGTGATGGTTTCGATCGGCGGCCGATTCACACGCTCGTCGAAGAGCGCAGCGACCTCGCCGAGCATGTCATTGCGGACGCCATCCCACGCTGCGACGAGCAGCTCATCGCGCGTCTTGAAATCCTCGTAGAAGTATCGATCGTTCAGCCTCGTGCGGGCGCATACGCCGCGCATAGTGACCGCGGCCCAACCGCTCTCACTCCAAATCTCGGTTGCGGCCTCGATCAATTGCTGCCGACGTTCTGCACGACGCTCGGCGCCGGTCCGACCACCCCAGCGCTTATTTCTCGACCGCACCTATCCATCTTGACAAAGGGCTCGGTCCACGACAAAACTGGTGGCAGCTGACACCAATGGTGGCCGGTGCCCTCAGATGAGAGTTCCCTCACAGTAGACGTCCATGTCGCGACCCGAAAGGCAGACGGATGAGATTGGTGCCATTCGGCGGCTCACCAGGCAGAACGTACCGAGCCGATGCAGTCGTCACAGGCGCAGGAAGCGGCATCGGCCGCGCATTCGCCGTGGAGCTTGCACGCCGAAGTGGACGCGTGGTTTGCGCCGACAGAGATCCCATAACCGCAAAAGAGTCGGCAGAGTTGGTGAGGCAGGCTGGCGGCGAGGGATTCGACATCGCATGCGACGTCACCGATCTTGAGCAGATCCGTAACCTCGCTGACGCGAGCGAAGACTGGTTTGGGAAGGCTGCAAGCCTCGTCATCAACAACGCCGGAATCGGTGCGGGCGGCAACCGTATCGGCGCGACGTCGATCGAGCACTGGAACGCGGCGATTTCTGTCAACCTCTGGGGCGTTATCTATGGGTGCGAGACTTTCGTGCCTCGGCTCCGGAGCAATGGGCATGGCGGAGTCATCAATGTGGCGTCCGCAGCGAGCTTCGGCTCGGCCCCTCGGATGGCGGCTTACAACGTGAGCAAGGCCGGAGTGCTCGCTCTATCGGAGACATTGGCGGCCGAACTGAGCGGTACTGACGTCAACGTCACAGTGCTTTGCCCCACCTTCGTGAAGACGAACATCGCCAATAATCCTCAAATCGACGAGGCGGCTGCACGACTCGCGACCAACCTGATGAAATGGACCGGCATTTCGCCACAGCACGTTGCTCGAACGACGTTGAACGCGCACGATCGCGGACAAATTTATGTAGTACCCCAACTCGATGCCAAAGTTTTGTGGCAACTCAAGAGAGCCCTACCCGGCCCCTTTACACGCACGCTGGGCCTGGTGGAGCGCATGGCCTCATGGCACGATTCAGCCGAGTAGAGGAGCAGGGAAAATGCCTTTCGCATATAGCGACATGCTCGAGACAATCAAAAACAAGCAATGGGCTCTCGCCGATATCGATTGGGACGCCCCTGGCGCGGAACTGATCACCGACGAACAGCGTCCCAAACTCAAGCAATTCATGTCCGACGTGGTGTGGATTGAGCATGTCGGAGCACGTGCCTTCGCCGCGATGGCTCCGAAGGCACCCTTTGAAGGACTCGGAGACATTTACCGTTACTTTCACGCCGAGGAGCAGCGTCACGCCAATGCCGAACTTGCCCTGATGCGTCGCTGGGGCATGATTGAGGAAGGCGAGAAGCCGGTCCCGAACAAGAATATTCGGCTGGTTATCGAATGGCTGGACCGGTACGCCGAAGCCCTTCCCCTGACCGTCATTGGGGCCGCGATTCCGGCACTGGAGACCGCGCTCGACGGAGCGCTGCTGAAGTTTCTCCTCGATGAGGTTGACGACCCTGTGTGCGGGGAGGTTTTCAACAAGGTCAATAGCGACGAATCGCGACATCTCGCGGTTGGCTTCCAGGTTTTGAATGACCTGGGCGCCAGCCCCTTGCGAATCCACGCAATTCAAACTGCGGGCGCTCTGGTGGATCCGCGCATTCTCACCGGCGCGTTGCTGTATATCCCGCTCCTGACGCGCATGTTGATGAATCTCAACGCTATGGGCCTGTCCGAGGAAAAGTTGTACAACGCGGTGACGCGGTATGCCAATGTCGGCGACCGGAGTGAGCACACGCGGAGGGTGCCCGGCTATCACATCTTGAAGGCGCACATGTCGTCGTCCATCAAGCGGTCCCAGCCTCTGCACTTCGTGTCTCAGCGCCTTGGCAATGCGATCGATGTTTTCCCTGTTCAGATTTTCGGTCGGCCGCCATCCTGGACGGACGAACTGACCTACGAACCGGTGGCCAAATGACAGGCACGACGACGACGTTGATCGTCGGCGCCGGGTTCGCAGGTATCGGTACGGCGATTCGGCTGCTGCAAGAGGGCACAGATGACTTCGTCATCGTGGAACGGTCAAATCGCGTCGGAGGCACGTGGCGAGACAATACCTATCCCGGTGCGGCGTGCGATATTCCCTCAGTTCTCTACTCCTATTCCTTCGAGCCGAACCCAGGCTGGACTCGTACCTACTCGGGGAGCGCCGAGATCCTCGAATATATCGACGAGATCGTCACCAAGTACGACCTTGCCCGGTTCATCCAGTTCGATACCGATGTAACCGCCTTGGAATTCGATGAGGGTGCCGGCATCTGGGTGGCCGACACGGCTGAGGGAAAGCGTTATCAAGCTCGTTCAGTCGTGATGGCCAGTGGACCACTTGCCGACGCCAGCTTTCCGGATATTCGGGGTATTGACTCGTACGAGGGAAAGAAGATCCACAGCGCTCGATGGGACCAGGGCTACGATCTCGGCGATAAGAGGGTTGCAGTCATTGGGACAGGCGCGAGCGCGGTGCAGATCATTCCTGAGCTCGTGAAGTCGGCTGCGTCGGTCAAAGTCTTCCAAAGAACGCCCGGCTGGGTGTTGCCCAGGGTGAACCTCAAGCATCCGGCTTGGGCGCGTTCGACCTTCAAACAATTGCCGGTGAGCGAACAGGCGCTCCGTGACGCCTGGTTCTGGGCTCACGAAGTGATGGCAGTGGGTATGGTCTGGAACACCGCTGCGACGTCAGCGATACAACTGGCGGCGAAGGCTCATCTCCGTCGGCAGGTGAAAGACCCCTGGTTGAGACGTCAGTTGACGCCCCATTTCAGACCTGGCTGCAAACGTATGCTCATGACCAGCGATTATTACCCTGCGCTACAGTCGGATAACTGTAAGCTGATCAGCTGGCCCATCGCCACACTGTCACCCAACGGTGTTCGAACCGCCGACGGTGTCGAGCACGAGGTGGACTGCATCGTTTTTGCCACCGGCTTCGATGTGTGCAAACGTGGCACCCCGTTCCCGATTAGCGGCCTCGGTGGTCGGAAGCTTGGGGACGAATGGTCTCAGGGGAGATACGCCTTCAAGAGCGTGAGCGTGGCCGGCTATCCGAACTTGTTCTTCACTTTCGGACCGAATTCCGGGCCAGGCCACAACTCGGCGCTCGTATATATGGAGGCAGCAATTGACTACATAGTCAAGGCGATCAAACTCCTTCAGCAAAATGACATCGGTACTTTGGATGTGAGGGAGGATCGCCAGGGCCGCTATCACTCCGAAATTCAGCGCCGCCTTCGACGAACGACATGGAATTCGGGGTGCAGCAGTTGGTATCTGACCGAGGACGGCTACAACGGCACGATGTACCCGGGTTTTGCGACCCAGTTTATGAGAGAACTTTCCCGCTTGGATCCTCGTGATTATGTGATCACCCGGCGCGATGATACACACCTCCGGCTGACGCAATAACTCTGAATCTGAACTGAGAAGGCTGACCGTCAGAACGGTGAAATTGAGCAATGGATCGTAAGTTTGACCCAGATCACGAAATTATCATCATTGGAGCTGGATTTTCTGGCATCGGTTGCGGCATTAGTTTACTAAAGGCGGGTTTTACCGATTTTTTGATGGTTGACGACGCCGACGGCGTCGGAGGTACGTGGCACTGGAACACCTATCCCGGTATCGCTGTCGACATACCGTCGTATAGTTATCAATTTTCATATGAAATGCGCCCCGACTGGTCGCGTACATACGCCCACGGCAACGAGCTCAAAGGCTATGCGGAGCAATGCGTTGAAAAGTACAAGCTTGGAGACCATATTCATTTCAATACAACCATCACTGCAGCTTGCTTTGACGAAAATGCAACATTTTGGCGTCTGACGACCGCAAAAGGTGAGGAGATCACCGCACGCTTCGTGGTCAATTGCTCCGGCGTTCTCAGTCGGCCGAAATGGCCTGAAATCCAGGGGGTGCGAGATTTCGCCGGCGTTACTCTGCATACGGCTAGGTGGGACGACTCCGAAGATCTCAGCGGGAAGAGGGTTGCAGTAATCGGTACCGGTGCATCGGCGGTGCAACTGATACCCGAAGTCGCAAAAAAAGCGGAGAGTCTGACGGTCTTTCAGCGAACTCCAATTTATTGTCTGCCGAAGCCAGACTTCCCCATACCGACGTGGGGTGGAAGGCTTCTACATTTCCTGCCGGGGGCACAATTGGTGACCCGGACCGCGAGCCAGGCGTTCGTGGAAATCACTTTCCCAATAGCCGCTCACTTTCATACGGTGATACCGTTCGCCGATGTCATGGAGAGCGCCGCAAAGCGGTACATGCGGCGTGAGGTCCATGACCCGACGACGAGAGAACAACTCATTCCGCGCTACTCGTTGGGCTGTAAACGACCCAGCTTCCACAATTCCTATCTCGCAACGTACAACCGGTCCAACGTTTCGCTCGAGACGAGCGGCATAACCCATATCGACCATGCATCCGTCCATACTCGAGACGGCAAAGCTCATCCCATTGACGTCTTGATCCTGGCCACCGGCTTCAAAGTGATGGAGTCGGGCAACATGCCAACTTACGTGTTGAAGGGACGCGGCGGGCTGGAGCAGGCTACATGGTGGGACGAGCATCGACTGCAGGCCTTCGAAGGGGTGAGCGTCCCGGGATTTCCGAATCATTTCAACATCTTCGGCCCGTACGGCTACAACGGTTCCTCGTACTTCACGCTCATCGAGGCGCAGAGTCGGCACATCGTCCGGTGTCTTCGTCGCGCGCGGGCGCTGGGTGCTAACTGCGTGGAGGTCAAGAAGGAGGCGAACGACCGTTATTTCGCCGAAGTGCTAAGGCGGCGTCACACGCAGGTTTTCTGGCAGCCGAGCTGTTCCAATGCCAACAGCTACTACTTCGACAGGCACGGTGACGTTCCACTCCGTCCATCAACGACTCTGGAGACCTATTGGCGGAGCCGCACCTTTCGCCTCTCGGACTACCGATTCGAGAATCGGCCCGAGGAGGTATGTCCCCGGTGACCAGAATGGATGCCCCTGACTGGCAGCCCAGCATTGCCAGTCATCTCGTCGCGATGTCTTCGCGGACCACGCTGCGCCCTCTGGCGCAGCTCATGCCATCAAACGGCTACGGACTTGCGGTGATGGATCGCGTGCTTCGAACAGCGCTCGTCGCATCACGGCCTCGGCGCGGCGTCACAGTCCGCAAGGTTGACACTGTATTCGCCGGAAACCCGATTCGTGGGAACTGGATCACCACGCCTGTCATTAATCCGCATGCGAACCCATTGCTATACATACACGGCGGTGCATATTCTATGTGCTCGCCGGATACGCACCGCGGTCTTCTCGGCGAACTCGCCTTTGCAAGCGGACGCCCAATCTTCGCCGTCAAGTATCGACTTGCGCCACGATATCCCTATCCCGCAGCCGCGGACGATGCACTGAACGCGTATCGCTGGCTTACCAGCGGAGGGTCCCCGGGTTCTTGCCAGCGCACCGTCGCGGTTGCCGGAGATTCAGCGGGCGGTCAGCTCACGATGGCCACGGCCTTGGGCGCGCGTGCAGCTGGATTGCCGCTCCCTGATGCGATGCTGCTGATGTCTCCCGTCCTGGATCTCAGGTGCGAACTCGCCAGGGCGCGTGAACTTCGCCGCCGGGATCCTTTTGCCTCCGCTCAATCAGCGGCGCGCGCTCTTGACCTCTACGTAGGGGGTGCAGATCGCGACGATCCGCGCCTCAGCGTGCTTGACGCGGACCTCACCTCGATGCCGCCGATCCTCATTCAGGTGGGCGGGAGGGAAATGTTGATCGATGACTCGCGCCGTCTCGCCGAGCGACTTCAATCGGCTGGATCCCACGTCGAGATCCAGGTATACCGGGGACAGATCCACGTATTCCAGGCTATGTTCCGGATTCTTCCCGAAGCCCGCGACGCGATTCATCGAGCGGGACGCTTCCTTGAAGCCTCGGGAGTCAGGTGAAAGTGTCCGAACAGGCAATGCTCCTACACCTACACCAGCTACACCGCCGCAGCGTGAAGTCAGTCGTCTCTGCCTCATGAGCAGCAACTTCGCGACGGCCTGTCGCGCATACGATCCGTCGATCGTGATCATCGGGGCCGGTTTCGCCGGGGTTGCGATGGCCCACCGGCTGAAGAAGGACGGTTTCACGAACTTCACGCTCCTGGAAAAGGCTGCAGACATCGGGGGTGTGTGGCGTGACAACATCTATCCGGGAGCGGCCTGCGACGTGCCGTCAGCGTTGTATTCATTCTCATACACGCCCAATCCTCGCTGGTTGTCGGCAACTCCTGAAAACTGATCCCGTCGCAACTTTCGAACTTTGACCCCGTTGAGGGTTGAGGCTGGCGGGGTGATTGCTATTGAGGACTGGGCGGAGATTCGCCGGCTGTATCGTGCCGAGAACATACCGATTAGGGAGATTGCGCGGCGGCTGGGAGTTGCACGTAACACCGTGCGTGCTGCTCTGAGTTCTGATCGGCCACCACGGTATGAGCGTGCGTCGCGTGGCAGTGTCGCGGATGGATTCGAGGCTCAGATCCGGTTGCTGTTAAGGGAGTATCCGCGGATGCCGGCAACGGTGATCGCCGAGCGCATCGGGTGGCCCTACACGATGAACCCGCTGCGTGTTCGGCTGCGTGAAATCCGTCCTGAGTATGCGGGTTTGGACCCGGTGGACCGCTTTGTCTACGAACCGGGCGTGATTACGCAGTGCGACCTGTGGTTCCCAGCGACCCAGATTCCGGTCGGGCGCGGGCAGGCGCGAGTGTTGCCGGTCTTGGTGATGGTGCTCGGCTTTTCTCGCTATATCGCCGCCACGATGCTGCCCTCCCGGCAAGCCGGCGATCTGCTCTCGGGGATGTGGACGCTGATCAGACAGATGGGGCGGGTGACGAAAACCCTTGTCTGGGACCGGGAAGCCGCGATCGGCGGTTCCGGCAAGGTGAGCGTTCCTGCGGCGGGGTTCGCAGGGACACTGGCGACCAGAATCCAGCTCGCCCCACCGCGCGATCCGGAATTCAAAGGACTCGTCGAGCGGGTAAACGGGTTTTTGGAAACGTCATTTCTGCCGGGCAGAGTATTTGCTTCGCCTGATGATTTCAATATCCAACTCAGCAGCTGGCTTGAACGTGCGAACAGCCGAGTGGTGCGCTCGATTCAGGGTCGGCCATCCGACCTGCTCGAGACCGATTGCAGGTCCATGATTCCGCTGCCACGTGTTGCCCCATCGACCGGACTTACTCAGCGCGTTCGGCTGGCGCGCGACTATTACGTACGAATCGACACCGTCGATTATTCCGTGGATCCCCGCGTGATCGGCCGCTTCGTCGACATCACCGCGTCACCCACCGATGTCTCCGCGCTGTGTCAAGGTCAGATCGTTGCTCGCCACCTACGGTCTTGGGCTAAACATGACACCGTCACCGATCCTCAGCATTCGGCGTTGGCTGCTCATTTGCGGGCTGGATTCGCCGCCGATCGCCACCGACGCGAGACCGCGCGACGTCACGCCGATGGCCACCCTGTCGCACTGCGTGCCCTGCCGGACTACGACGCTTTGTTCGGCGTTGATTTCACCGTTCCCGCTACAGAAACGAGTTGACGATGACAGCCACGAAACAGAAACTCGCCCCGGCGGCCACAGCACCGGCCGACGGGTTGCCCTCGATGCTGGCTTATTTGACCCGGGTGCTCAAAACACCGACGATCGGGCGCTGCTGGGAGGATCTAGCCGGTCAGGCCCGCGATGAAAACTGGTCGCACGAAGAGTATCTGGCGGCGTTGCTGCAGCGCCAGGTCGCTGACCGTGAATCCGCTGGAACTGTCATGCGAATCCGCACCGCTCACTTTCCGCAGATCAAAACACTGGAGGAGTTCAATCTCGATCACCTGCCCTCGCTGCGCCGGGATGTGCTGGCGCACTTGGCGACCGGCACCTTCGTACCGAAGGCCGAGAACGTCATTCTGCTCGGCCCACCCGGTATTGGAAAAACGCATATTGCCATCGGACTCGGGGTCAAGGCTGCACATGCTGGTTACAGCGTCCTGTTCGATACCGCCAGCAACTGGATCGCTCGCCTGTCGGCAGCCCACCAGGCCAACCGCCTGGAAGTCGAGTTGAAGAAGATTCGCCGCTACAAACTCATCATTATCGACGAGGTCGGATACATACCCTTCGACCAAGACGCCGCGAATCTCTTCTTCCAATTGGTGGCATCTCGCTATGAGCAGGGCTCGATCATGGTCACCTCAAATTTGCCGTTCGGGCGCTGGGGAGAGACCTTCTCCGACGACGTCGTCGCTGCGGCCATGATCGACCGACTCGTACACCATGCTGAAGTCCTTACCCTCACTGGTGACTCCTACCGCACCCGCCAACGCCGCCAGCTGCTTGCAAAAGAGAACCGCGCCGCAGACGATTGACTGGCAGGGCACGGCTCCATTCGTGCAACGCGGCCTTGCGGAATGCCAATTCCTGCCGATCATCTGCTGGTGTCTGCCTGATCGCAAGAGTCTTCCTGCAGCGGACATGAGAAGATGTCTTGTGATGGAGGGCCAGCATATTGATTTCGGCACGCGACCCTGGATGGAACGGTGGGCGCGGCCGGAATGTCGCAGCTACCCCGACGCCGACGTTGAAAGCCTGGTCGCGGCGTTGTGGCCCGACGATAGGTTTTCGGATGTTTTTCAGATCAAGGCTGGTTATTTGTTAGCGGCTCGGGTTGAGGACGACCTGGCCCTTCCTCGCGGCTGCGATGATCCGCTTTTTGCCGAGCTAACGGCGATGGTTCTGGCGGACCTGAAAAGCAATGGGTTGCTCGACCGGTTGTAGAGCAAGACTGGCGCAAGAGCGTTATGTGTCGGTGCGCGGAGCTGTCAGCCAGTGGACGGCTGACGCTTTTGCGTCAGTTTCGGTGCTGTAGTAAGTCACCGGTCGTCGATCTTGTAAACGTCTGACCGCGACGGCGGCGTCGTTGCAATAATGCACTTCCACCTGAGTTGCGTTGCGCGCGAAGAAATCTGCGCCGTCCTCAGTGCGGTCCCACCCGTGCCTCTCGGCTAGTTGGCGCAGCTCTGCTCGATCGCTTTCGGTGCGGTGTGCGACCGAGACAACCACGACTATCTCCTTCAGGCTTGCAAGCGCGGCCGATTACTCTTCGACCATGACGCTGGTTCCCTGGCCGCAGACTCGCCAAAAAAGTTGCTCACGGTGAGGGAACTCTACGCCGCGTCATCATCGTAATCATTCCCCACCAGCTACGGGATGACAGAACTGGTCACGGTGTCGGCAGGGGCGTTGTGCTCGTCCACATGTTAATGCGGCGACCTCCTCGATCGCTTCGCGAAACTTGCCGACTGAGGCTGGGCTGGTGGCCCGCCGCATGTGGAGTCGTGTGGGCCGCCTGCTGCTGTCGAACACTGGCTGGTAGCCATCCATTCGAATCCTAGTGCGGCGCAAAACTCCTCGTTGTTATGCCAGCGATAGGAATAGCTTCTCTAGCTCGTCTTCGGTGAGTCGCGGTGGTGTGCCGGCGTGGTCGCTGGTGATGCAGTGCCGCATGCCAGATGCCACGATTTTGAATCCGGCGCGATCGAGAGCCCGGGAGACCGCAGCGAGTTGGGTGACGACGTCTTTGCAGTCGCGTCCTTGTTCGATCATGGAGATCACGCCGGCGAGTTGGCCTTGGGCGCGGCGCAGTCGGGCGAGCACCTCGTTCATGCGTTCGGTGTCGTCTATCACGTGTCCTCCATCGGTTGTCTCGCTGTGCAGTCTACCCGGGGGGGTATGAATCCGGGATTCGTCGACCATGTGGTGGGCTGCGCGGTTGCGGGGTCGCCGCTGGTCCTGGCTGGCGCGCAGGGTTGTGATCGTCATGATCGGTAGTCCGGCCGGCCTACGGGTAAAGCGCTGTCGGCGTGCCGGTTGAAGTGGTCGACGCCGTCGGGGTGAGACGAGGAATACACCGTCCGTGATGGTTGTTGGGGCCACCAGAACCAGCGTCCGAGCAGTGCTGCGATGGATGGTGTCATCAGTGAGCGCACGATGAGGGTGTCAAAGAGCAAGCCCAGGCCGATGGTGGTGCCGGCTTGGCCGATGGAGCGTAGGTCGCTGGCGACCATGGACATCATGGTGAAGGCGAAGACGAGGCCGGCGGCGGTGACGACGCCGCCGGTGCTGCCCATGGAGCGGATGATGCCGGTTTTGAGGCCGGCGTGGATTTCTTCTTGGAATCGGGAGACCAGTAGCAGGTTGTAGTCCGAGCCCACCGCGAGCAGGATGATCAGCCCAAACACGGGTGCGATCCAGTTCAGTTCCAGCCCGAAGATATGTTGCCACACCAACACTGACAGTCCGAACGCCGCACCCAGGGACAGCAGCACGGTGCCGACGATGGCGATGGATGCGATGGCGGCGCGGGTGATGATCAGCATGACCGCGAATATCAGTGTGAGCGCGGCGATTCCGACGATCATCAGGTCATACTGTGAGCCGGCTTGGATGTCCCGATAGACCGCGGCGGTGCCGGCGAGGTAGAAGTGCGCGTCGGTCAGGCTGGTGCCTTTGACGGCGTGGTGGGCGGCTGTGAGTTCGGGCAGGACCGCCGAAATGCCGGCGGGGGTGGCGGGGTCGGTGTCGTGGGTGATGATGAACCGCGCCGCGTGTCCGTCTGGTGAGAGGAACAGCTTTAGTCCACGCTGAAAGTCTGCGTTTTGGAACGCTTCTGGCGGTAGGTAGAAGTAGTCGCCGCTTTTGGAGGCGTCGAAGGCTTGGCCCATCGCGCTGGCGGTGTCGGTCATCTGCGCGATCTGATCAACAAGTCCGGCGAAGCTGCTGTGCATGGTCAACAGCGATGCCCGCATGGCTTGCGCGACAGCGATGATCGGCGGGAATTGTTGGGCCATCTGCGGAATCAGTGTGGTGATGTCGCCGACATCGCCGAGCAGTGCCTTCATGTTCTCGCTGAACTTATCGACGCCGTCGATCGACTCGAACACCGATTTGGTGGCCTGACAGACCGGGATGTTGACGCAGTGTTGCTCGGCGTAGAGGTAGCTTCGGATGGGTCGGGCGACGTCGTCGAAGTCCGCGAGATGATCGCGGATGTCATCGAGGGTGGCCTTCATGTCGGTCATGTCGCCGAGCATCCGATGGGTCGTTCCACTCATCTGTTGGACCAGGCTGTACATGCGCTGCATCGAGGCGATCATGTCGGCGAGGTCGTCGCCCATCGTGAGCATGTCCGCGGCCCGGTCTTTCATGAACTGCAGATTTTCGCGGATGGGGATGGATTGGGCGCTGATCTGAAATGGGATCGAGGTGTGCTCGACCGGGCCGCCCAGTGGGCGGGTGATGCTTTGCACCATCGCGATACCGGGGGTGTTGAAGACGTCTTTGGCGATGCGATTCAGGATGATCATGTCGGCGGGATTGCGCATGTCGTGATCGCCTTCGACCATGAGGATGTCGGGGTTCATGGTGGCTGGGCTGAAGTGGCGTTCGGCGGCGGTGTAGCCGACGTTCGACGGTAAATCTGGGGGTATGTAGAAGCGGTCGTCGTAGCTGGTTTTCATGCTGGGCATGATCGCGACACCGACTAGGGCGAGCGCGAGTGCGGCGGCGAATACTGGTGCAGGCCAGCGGACGGTGGCGGTACCGATGTGGCGCCAGCGGCGGACGTTGATGGGATGTTTGGCCTCCAGGAGCCCGAAGCGGGATGCGACGGCGACGATGGCCGGTGCGGCGGTCAGGGCGCCGGCGACCACGACGAGCAATCCCAGTGCGGAGGGGATTCCCAGTGCCTTGAAGTAGGCCAGGCGGGCCAGGTGCAGGCAGAAGGTGGCGCCGGCGATGGTCAGCCCCGAGCCCAGGATGATGTGGGAGGTGCCGCGAAACATGCTGTAGTAAGCCGTTTCCCGGTCTTCGCCGGCCTGGCGGGCTTCCTGGTAGCGGCCGATGAGAAAGATTGCATAGTCGGTGCCGGCCGCGATGGCCAGCGAGGACAACATCGCCACCACAAAGGTGGAAAAGCCCAGCAGGTCGTAGTTGCCGAGGATTGCGACAATGCCGCGGGCGGTACCCATTTCCAAACCCACCATGGCCAGCACCAGCAGCACTGTGCTCACCAAGCGGTAGGTCACAAACAGCATGATCATGATGACCAGCCCGGTCACGCCCATCATGGTGAGCATGCTTTTGTCGGCGGCGTCATTCATGTCGGTGGTCAGCGGTGCTGGCCCGGTCAGATAGACATGTAGGCCCCGGGGTGGGATAAGTCGGTCGAGGGCGACACGGACTGCTTTGACTGATTCGTTGCCCAGCGTGCTGCCCTGATTGCCGGCCAGGTTCAGTTGTACGTAGGCGGCTTTGCCGTCACGGCTTTGCGCCCCCGCTGCGGTCAGCGGGTCTCCCCACACGTTTTGGACGTGCTGGACGTGCTTGCGGTCGGCGGCCAGCTCGCGGACCAGGTCGTCGTAGTAGTGGTGGGCCTGCTCGCCGAGTGGGGTGTCGCTTTCCAGGACCACCATCGCGACGCTGTCGGAGTCGAACTCGTGAAACACCGCACCGATGCGTGTCGAAGCGATCATCGCCGGCGCATCCTTCGGCGACATCGTCACCGCATGGTTACGCGCGACCGACTCGATCGGCGGCCACAACACATTGACCACGACGGTCAGCAGAAGCCAGACCCCGATGATCGGCACCGCGAAGCGGCGCACGAACCGTGCCAGGCGCGGCCGCGCGCGGTCGTCGGCGGTCATGCGGCTTTCACCAGACACGACACCTGCGCGTGATGCCCAGAGGAGGACTGCTGGGCGGTGAGCTGCCCGTTGACAGTGATGCGGCACCCCAGGGTGTCGCTGTCGCCCTGGGCCACCACGTTGGCGATCACGCTGGGCAGCGTCGTCGAGATCGTGTACGTCCAGGGCAAATGCTCAAACGTCACCTGCTCGGGTACGGCGTGGGCGTTGAGATAGCTCAGGCTGCCGCGGGCATCCCTGGCCCCGACAATCTCGTACGTCACGTGCTTGACTGTCGACTGCGGCAGCGGCTCAGCGCTGCTGCCGGTCGCCGAGAAAATCGCCTCGGAGCCGAATACGCCGCGCAGCTCGCTTACCGCGATCCCGCCCAGAACAACAGCAGCGACTACGACCATGGCCACCCACGATCTCGCCAGCGTCGCAACGATGACACCGCTCCTTTTCTCGGACCGGTCACTCGAGCGAGGCGCCGCAGGGATTTTGGTAGCCAATTTTTAGCTGCTTGCCAGTGTCGCGGTGGCGTCACTGCTCAGCGGGGTGTGCCTGTTGCCATGGACGCCCGGACGGCTTGCCGTCACACTCTGCCTCGCTTTACCGGTAGGGGTATGGGTATGTAGCATGATGACACAGTGCCGGCAGGTTGCAAACACCACGCAGCTGTAGGCATCACGCATGATGACCATTGACGCCGATCATGGTGTGACGCTGACGAACTCGGCCGGAGCCAGAAAGGAAGCGAATCATGGTTGTCGCATCTGGTGGGAGTCAGCGTTCCGCTGCGATCACGCTGTGGCTGGATCCGGTGTGTCCGTTCTCGTGGAACACCGCGCGGTGGCTGGCCTCAGCCACCGATGCCTTCGATCTGCGGTTGATGAGTTTGGCGGTGCTCAACGAAGGCCGCGAGCTACCCCCACCTCAGCGGGCCCGCATGAACGATTCACGACGGATCGGTCGACTCATGGCGGCACTGGCCGACGAACTAGGCCCACAGGCGCTGCGGGACGCGTACTTCGCCTTCGCCGACCAATACTTCGACCAGTCAACAGAAGTCAGCGACACGCTGGCCGATCACGTGCTGCACGCCGTGGGTGCTGCGCGCACCACCGCGGCCGCGTTGGCTGACACCTCACACGACGCCGCAGTAGCGACATCACACCAGGCCAGCCAACACGCGCACGGTGACCCCGCCGGCAGCCCGCTGCTCACTATCAATGACCGCACCGTTTTCGGGCCGGTACTGACCGGTGTCCCCGAACCCGACGACGGGCCCGACCTCCTCGCCGCGATCTGCGTTCTGGTGGGCGCACCGCAATTCAGCGAACTCAGCCGACCCCGCAACCACCCCTAACACCACCACCCTGCGCACGCCGAGCGCAAACGCGAATGCGGCAGGCACACAACGCAACCACCACCGCAGTGATATAGGAGGTAACAGGGCATGACACAGAAACTTCTCGTTCTCGGTGCCGGAATCGGCGGCCTGAGCGTGATCAAAGAGTTGTTCGAATCGGGGATCGATCTGGGCGATCTCGACATCACCGTGGTCGACGACGACTTCTCCCACTTCCTGGGGTTTACGTTGCCCTGGGTGATGCGGGGCTGGCGCGGCCCCGACAGCGTGCCAATCCGGCCCGCCGCCGACACACTGGCCGGCGTTCACCAGGTGACCGGCACGGTGAGCGCCGTCGACCCGCAGACCCACACCGTCACCCTGACCGATGGCACCGACATCGGATTCGACGCCCTGGTGATCGCCACCGGCGCCCGCAACGCCATCGACAAGACTCCCGGGCTGCGTGACGCCGTCGAGCGTGGGACGGCCGTGCACTACTACAGCGCGGACGCCGCCTCCCGGGCCCATCAGGCATTGCGCGGATTCACCGGCGGCAACCTGGTGTTCTTGGTGACCGCGCAGCCCTACCGCTGCCCGGTCGCACCCTATGAGGGATCACTGTTGGCCGCAGACCTGCTGCGCGAGAACGGAACACGCTCTGCTACCTCGATATCGGTGTTCAGTCCCGAAAAGCACCCCATGCCCTCCGCGGGCCCTTTCGCCGGCCCCGAGCTCGTCGAGCTGCTCAACGCCAACGGCATCGCGTTCTTCGGGGAGCACGCCGTCGACCACATCGATGCCGACGCCAACACCATCCACTTCCAACACGGCGGTGACGCCGCGTTTGATCTGCTGGTGTTCATTCCGCCGCACGAACCCGCCGTGAGCATCGACGGCGGTGGCTGGATCAGCGTGGATGCGACCACCATGCAAACCCAGTACCCGGGGATCTACGCCATAGGTGACACCACCGTCATCACCTCTCCGTCGGGGCGTCCGCTGCCCAAAGCGGCCATCTTCGCCAAAAACGGGGCCAAAGCCGCCGCAGCCAACGCCTTGCACTACCTCGGCAAAACCGACACCGACACCGCACTGTCGGGAGAGGGATACTGCTTCGTCGACACCGGCAGCGGCCAATCCGCGCTGGGACAGGGAAATTTCTTCACCATGCCCCACCCCGCGATCCACCTCAGCCCGCCCTCAGAACAGCTGCACCACGACAAACACGGCGAAGAACACGACTGGCGCGCGATCTGGGAACACACCGCACCGGCAGCTCCGTGAGCCACCCAGGCCGCCACACCAGCTGCACACTGCCCCGGCTTTAGAGCCGCTGTCGTGCATGAGGTTACGGCTGCGCTACTGGCCACGCTGATGGGTCCAGCACTGGCCATGGCGCTCTCGCCGATCCCCGTCGTCATCGCCCTCGTGATCTTGATCCACAACGACCGCCCCCGCGCATCCAGCATCGCCTACCTGGCCGGTCGAGCCACCGCGCTGACAGCATCCGCGCTGGCAGTCACCGGCGCATCATCTCTCCTCGCGGGGGCAACGCACCGACACCTGCCGTCGTGGACAAAGTTCGGCGCTGCCACGATCGGGGCCGCGATGATTGTCGCCGGGTTCCGCACCTGGCGGCGACGACGCCGCGCGTCGACTACCGATCCGGGCTGGCATCGCCACCTCGGCGGCATCCGACCGCCTACCTCCGCGGCGATCGGTCTGCTGCCGCCACTGCTCAACCCCAAAGTGCTGGCCGCCAGCGCGGCCGCGGGAACCCAGATCACCGCCCTAGGCTCGCCTGCGGCGATCATCACAGCGCTGGGGTGTTACGTCGCAGTGGCAACCTCGACCGTCGCCGCACCCGTGCTGATCTATCTGCTCGCCGGAGCGCGCATCGACCACCGACTCGAACGCGTCCGGGGCGTGATTGCTGCACGCCAACACGAAACCACCGCGGTGACCCTGATGACCATCGGTGCCGCGATCATCATCTACGGGCTGGCCCGACCGTGAACCCGACTCACACACAAGCGATCAGGTGAGATGAGCGCCATTGGTATTGCTGTCATCAGCGGAGTCCTGCTGGGACTGTGCCTGGGCACTCTCGGTGGTGGCGGCTCCATTCTCGCCGTGCCCATCCTCGTATCAGCCCTCAATGTGGGGCCACGACCAGCGACCAGCGCCTCACTGATCATCGTCGGGCTGACCTCCGCCGTCGCCGCGATCGCTCATGCCCGCGGTGGCCGGGTGCGGTGGAAAGCCGCCACGGCGTTCGGGGTGATCGGCTCAACCACCGCATTCGCGGGGTCGATGCTCAACCGTGCCGTCAACCCTCAACTCCTGATGATCGCGTTCTCCGTGCTCATGGTGGCCGCCGCGATCGGGATGCTGCGCCGCACCACACAACCCCGACACCAACCGGACCCGCCCGCCGCCGAGACCGGCCACCCCGTCGCGGTGCCGGCCGCGACGATGGCCGCGGCCCCCGCGGCGCGACCACAGACCCGCGTTGCTTGGGCCGGCAAGTTCGTCGCGGCGGCGCTCATGGTGGGATTTCTGACCGGATTCCTCGGCGTCGGCGGCGGGTTCCTCATCGTGCCCGCCCTGGTACTGGCCATGGACTATTCGATGCCCATCGCGGTGGGCACATCCCTGGTCATCATCGCCATCACCAGCGCGGGCGCCTTCGCGGCACGTCTGCCCGCCGCTCACATCCCCTGGACACTGGTCGCGTCGTTCACTGCGGCCGCCATCGCGGGATCTCTGAGCGGCACCGCTATCAGCGAACGCATCTCCGGTGCCAAGCTCACCCGAAGCTTCGCCGTCGCACTGATCGCCGTCTCCGTCTACGTCGCCCTCACTGCCGGATTACACCTCGCGCACGAGCACCCGCCGAGTCCCTAAGTCAGACGACTTCTAGGGGGTCAAAATTCAGAAGTTGACTCGGGGTTACTTTTAGCAAGTTGTTGACACTGGTCACGGCGGTATGCCGAGCAACCCGAGATACTTGAGTACCTCCAACGACTCGTGGAGAGTGGCGGACTGGACGCACATCTGCGCACGCAGACCGAAGTTGTCGACCTGACCTTCGACGAACAGTCCGGGCGTTGGACACTGTCCACGAGCTCGAACGAGACGATATGCTGCGATGTCGTCGTCTCGGCCGTGGGTCAGCTGTCCTTACCCCACATACCTGATATCGCCGACGCAGACACCTTTCAGGGGCCGCGCTTTCACTCGGCGCGTTGGGACCGGTCGGTTTCGCTTCGCGGCAAGCAAGTAGCCGTCATCGGCACAGGAGCTAGTGCGATCCAATTCGTGCCGCACATAGCCCCGCGAGGCAGAGCATGTCACGCTATATCAGCGCACGGCTCCGTGGATCTTGCCGAAGTGGGACAGCAGGTATGGAGTCCTTCACCACAGGGTGAGCGGATTATTGCCGATGGCGCAGCGCCTCGAGCGTTTCGCGGTATGGCTACTTTTCGAGTTGCTCGCTGTGACGCTAGTCGACGCGAAGCCCCTCTCACGCGTCCTCGGTGCGATCGCGCGCCGCCACCTACATCGGCAGGTTGGCAGCCCATCTTTGCGCGAGCAATTGACGCCTTCCGACGCGCCAGGGTGCAAGCGAGTGCTGTTCTCGAATGATTACTATCCAGCAATCGCGAGTGATCGCGTGTCGTTGGTGCCGAAGGCTATCGCAGAGCTCTGCGACAAGGGTGTCAAGACCGTGGATGGAGAGTTTCGTCCTGCAGATGTCGTGATCTACGGAACCGGTTTTCGCGCCACCGATTTTCTCGCCCCGATGTCCGTGCGCGGCTCTCGCGGAGTCTTCTTGGCCGAGGTGTGGAAGACCCAGGCATACGCATATCTGGGCATCACTGTCCCCATGTTCCCGAACCTGTTCCTGCTTTATGGTCCCAACACGAATGTGGGCTCGGGGTCGATCCTCTACATGATCGAGTCACAAGTCCGTCACATCACAACGCTCATCAAGGTCGTGGCTGCTCATCCGGGTCATGCGGTCGAGGTCAAGTCAGAGATCGCGCAACGTTACAACACGCGCTTGAGAAGGCGACTACGGAGGTCGGTGTGGGCGCTGTGTGCGAGCTGGTATCGAACCTCGAGTGGGGAAATCCCGACGAACTGGCCGGGGCCGACCTTGGTTTATCGACTTCTCACGCGGAAGCCGCGCAGCGGCGATTACGTCTTGAGAAAGGTCGGGCGTCTAAAGGTCGGAGGCCCCGCTGCACCGAGTCTGCCGGGTCCTGGGCCGGCCATGGGTGCGAGACGCGCACTTAACCCCTAGTCCAATAATGTCCAGATATTGACATCGAGTGCATGTTTGTAAAGACTGGTGGAGACGCCGTCAGAGCGGCCCAGCGTCCAGGAGGAACCATGACGAATCACCTTCTCGCACCTGCGCACCACGTGAAGGAGCGGTTGTCCTCTGTGATCATGGTCCCCGCGCCTCACGCCGTCGACGACAGATGGCGTCGATGGAGCCGGGACTGGCCGGTTCGTGAACTGGCACCGGCACCCGCGGGCAGTGGATTGAAAGCCGTGCGGGGGGATGCCGGACTGCCCTTGGTGGGTCACACGCTCGACTACATACGATTCGGCTCGGATTTCAGTCGAGAGCGCTACGACCGTCTGGGTTCGGTGTCGTGGATGGGCGCGTTCGGCACCAAGATGGTGGTCATCGCCGGCCCTGACGCCACTCGAGAGGCGTTTACGAGCGAAGCGAAGGCATTCTCTCAGGATGGCTGGTCCTTCCTGATCGACGCCTTCTTCCATCGCGGTTTGATGCTCATGAGCTTCGACGAGCACTTGATGCACCGGCGCATCATGCAGGAGGCGTTTACGCGTCCGCGCCTGACCGGATACGTCGAACAGGTGACCCCATGCGTTCGCTCGGCAGTGCCTGCGTGGCCGGTGGGCCCGTCGGTTCGAATCTACCCACTGTTGAAGGAACTCACCCTCGACATAGCTACCGACGTCTTCATGGGCGGCCGTGGCAAGGACGAGAGCGATGCTGTCAACAAGGCGTTCGTCGCTACGGTCCGGGCGGCGAGTTCCCTTGTGCGTGTTCCGCTTCCGGGAACCAGATTCCGCGCTGGTGTGCGAGGCCGGCGCGTCTTGGAGGACTACTTCTTCCGGCATCTGCCTGCCGCGCGAGCGGGTGAAACGGAGGATCTGTTCGCTGCTCTCTGTCAAGCCACGACCGAAGACGGGGAGCGGTTTTCCGACGAGGATGTGGTGAATCACATGATCTTTTTGATGATGGCGGCCCACGACACCTCGACGATCACCACCACAGCGGTCACCTATTTCCTTGCCAAGTATCCGCAGTGGCAGGAGGCTGCGGCTGCGGAAGCCGCGGCCATCGGTGACGGGTTGCCCGATATCGATGTCCTGGAGAAGATGACGGTCATCGACCTCGTGATCAAGGAAGCGCTCAGACTGCTTGCACCTGTTCCGCTGGTGACGCGCAAGACGGTTCGAGATGTCGCCATCGACGGATATCACGTCCCCGCGAACACGTTGTGCGCCATAACGCCTGCCGTGAATCACTTCGATCGAACGATCTGGAGTGATCCGGAGCGGTTCGATCCCTCACGTTTCGACGAGCCTCGGCGCGAAGACCAACACCACCGATTCGCCTGGGTTCCGTTCGGAGGTGGAGCGCACAAGTGCATCGGCATGCAATTCGGGACGCTCGAGGTCAAAGCAATCCTGCACAGGATGCTGCGTTCGTTCACTTGGAAGGTTCCGGAGAACTATCACGTCCGATGGGACAACACCTCGCTGCCCATTCCGGTGGACGGACTTCCGTTGGAGATGAAGCGCCGATGACCGTCGACCACAGGCCCTACCTCGAACCCACGGAGTTTCTTGACTGGCAACAAGATTCGGTACGTGACTTCGTGTCATCGGCGATCCGTGGTGCCTGCGGCGACACCGAGAAGGCCATCGCCATCTTCACCGCGGTCCGTGACTCCATTTGGTACGACCCGTACACGGTGACCGACAACCCACACGCGTATCGCGCCAGCACCGTCGCGACCGCAGAACGGGCCTACTGCGTCCCGAAGGCCGTGCTGTTGACTGCAGCATGCCGAGCGGCGGGAATCCCGGCGCGGCTGGGGTTCGCCGACGTCCGAAACCACCTCCAGACCAAGACATTGCGCGAGCGGATGGGTGGTGCCGACGTTTTCGTCTACCACGGCTACAGTCTCATGCTCCTCAACGGTGCGTGGGTAAAGGCCACCCCGGCGTTCAATCGCGAGCTGTGCGCACGTTTCGGTGTCTCGCCGATCGAATTCGACGGCTGTAGCGACGCGCTACTCCATGGTTTCACCGCTGACGGCACCCAGCACATGGAGTATCTGCGCGACCGGGGAGCCTACGACGATCTACCCCTAGCAGACATCCTGCGAGCACTGAGAACGCATTACGGCACATTCATCGACCAGCCGAACAGCCGTCCCGACCTTTTCGCCTGAAAGCGCCCTGCACGATGCAAAGCACAATGCAAAATGTTCCCCTGTCGGTTTCGGCGATCGTTCAGCATGCGGCAGCCATACACGGTGACAGCGAGGTCGTCACTCCGACCGGAAATGGATATCGGAGAACGCCTTACCGCGGTGTGCTGGCGCGAGTGGCTCGCCTTGCCAATGCGCTGCGCAGCCTTGGCATCACGGCAGACCAACGCGTTGCCACCTTCCAGTGGAGCAACCAGGAACATCTGGAGGCCTACTGTGCGATTCCCTCCATGGGCGCGGTCCTGCACACGCTCAACATTCGTTTGGCCCCGGAGCAACTCGCGTACATCGCCAACCACGCGAGCGATCAGATCGTCCTAGTCGACGCTTCGGTTGCCCCGTTGTTGGCGCGCGCGCTCCCAGGGATGGCGTCGGTGCACACCGTCATCGTCACCGGAGAGGGCGACCTTGCCCCGCTACAGGGATGCGGGAAGACCGTTCTGCGTTACGAGGAAGTGCTTGCCGGCCAAGAAGAATCATTTGACTGGCCTGAGCTCGACGAGCTGTCCGCCGCGGCCATGTGTTATACGAGCGGTACCACCGGAGATCCCAAAGGCGTCGTCTACAGCCACCGTTCGACGTACCTTCACTCCCTGACCGCCTGCACAGCTAACGCTTTGTCAGTCAGCGAGGCCGACCGTGTTCTGGCCATCGTCCCAATGTTTCACGCCAATGCGTGGGGGCTTATTTACGCAGCGTTGATGTCCGGTGCGGATCTCGTACTGCCTGACCGGTATCTCCAAGCCGAACCGTTGGTGTCGATCATCGAAGACACCAGACCGACCTTGGCCGGTGCAGTGCCGACGATCTGGAACGATGTTCACCGATATCTGGATTCGCACCCTGAGCGGGACATTTCTTCGTTACGGCTGGTCGCGTGCGGGGGGTCTGCTGTTCCGCTTTCGTTGATGCGGGCATTCGAAGAGAAGTACGACGTGCCCATTGTGCAGGCCTGGGGTATGACCGAAACCTCTCCGTTGGCGACCGTTGCACGTCCGGTTCACAGAGCCGACGCGACGCGGCGCTGGGAGCTGCGCGCATCCCAGGGCCGACCGATCTGCGGTGTCGAAATCCGGTTGCGGGACGACGACGGGAAAGACGTGCCGTGGGACGGGCAATCAGTTGGGGAGATCCAGGCGCGCGGTCCCTGGATCACCGGGTCCTATTTCGGAAACAACGATACGGAGAAGTTCGACGAAGGATGGCTGCGTACCGGTGATGTGGGCAAGATCGACGCCGAGGGCTATCTGACACTGACCGACCGCTCGAAAGACGTCATCAAGTCAGGTGGCGAATGGATCTCCTCGGTGGAGCTGGAAAACACGCTGATCGGCCACCCTGCCGTGTACGAAGCGGCGGTAGTCGGCGTCGCGGACGATAAATGGCAGGAAAGGCCGTTGGCGCTTGTCGTCGTCCACCCCGGAACCGACGTTGACATTGACCAACTCCGATCGTTCCTTGCGGACAAAGTCGCCAAATGGTGGATTCCCGAGCGATGGAGCTTCGTGTCCGATATTCCGAGGACGAGCGTCGGAAAGTACGACAAAAAGGCCATCCGTGCGCGCCACTCTGCCGGCGAATACCTCATCGAAATCGAAACGTCATAACGTCAAATCCCTGGAATTCCAACAGTCGGAAGGTAATCATGTCCTCACCAATCTCTCCCTGGATGAATGCCGAATTACTCGAGCTTCGTGACCTCGCTGCGAAGTTCTTCTCGGCCGAATTGGCGCCGCATGCGAACCGCTTTGCAGACCAGCACCACGTCGACCGAGAACTGTGGAACCGAGCAGGCGAGCTGGGCCTGCTCTGCATGTCTATACCTGAGGAATACGGCGGAGGCGGTGGCACTTTCGCGCACGAAGCGGTCGTGCTTGAAGAGCAGGCCCGCATAGGTGACAGCTCATGGGGCGCGGGACTGCACAGCGGAATCGTCGCCCACTACATCCTGCAGTACGCGACTGAAGAGCTGCGCGCGCAGTGGCTTCCCAAGATGGCGTCCGGTGAAATGATCGGCGCGATCGCCATGACAGAACCGGGGACCGGGTCCGATCTGCAGAGCGTCAAGACAAAAGCCCTCCTGGACGGTGACGAGTACGTGATCACCGGCTCCAAGACTTTCATCACCAACGGCCAACAGGCCGACCTCATCATCGTTGTTGCCAAGACAGATCCGAGCCAGGGCGCTGCGGGCATCTCTTTGATCGTTGTCGAGGCTGACCGGGCGGGATTCCGGCGCGGCAAGGTTCTCGACAAAATCGGCCAGCGCGGCCAGGACACCTCCGAGTTGTTCTTCGATGAAGTGAGAGTTCCGCGCTCGCATCTACTGGGCCAGTCTGAGGGACAGGGCTTCATTCAGCTGATGACGCAGCTGCCACAAGAGCGACTCATCGTCGCGGTGGGGGCTGTCGCAGCGATGGAACTTGCCCTGGAGCAGACGCTCAAGTACACGCGTGAGCGGGAGGCGTTCGGTCGGCCCGTCTTTGGCTTTCAGAACACCAAGTTCACGCTGGCTGAAGCCGCGACAGAAACGCGCATCGCACGAGTGTTCCTCGACTACTGCATCGACCTGCACCTTGCGGGTCAACTCGACGTGCAGACCGTCGCCATGGCGAAGTGGTGGACCACTGAGCGAGCGATGAAGGTACTCGATGACTGTATGCAGCTTCACGGCGGATATGGCTACATGACCGAGTACCCCATCTCGAGGTTGTGGGTGGATCAGCGCGTGCAAAAAATCTATGCCGGCACGAACGAGGTGATGAAGGAAATCATCTCGCGTTCCCTATGACTCAGAGGAGTTGCCGCCCGCACGTTAGTCATCTAGAGGAGGAGGACTGATGGCATCGATGGTGGTGCCGTATCGCCACGACATGGGCGGCCACTGCGGATCGGGGGCTCTTCGGGATTTGACCGAATGGGCCGGGATCCGTTGGGGTGATGACACCCCGGACGAAGGCATCGTGTTTGCTCTCGGCGGGGCCCTCGACTTCTCGTATGTTCGCTCGGCCCACCTACGTCCACCGATCTACCTCGTTGGACGCAGCGCGGACCTCGAAGACGAATACTTGACCCGGTTGGGCGCGCGCTTCGAGTGTCGTTCGACAGACGACCCCGATCTCGGGTGGAAATGGGTGACCGAACAGATCGATGCCGGTACGCCGGTCATGGTGTGGACTGACATCGCCGAATTGCCCTATCTGAGAACGCGTCTGAGTATGAGCCGGCACGATGTCGTGATCGTAGGGTACGACGACGACGAGGAACTCGCCTTCGTGGTCGATAACGATCGCGATACACCTCAAGCCGTGCCTTACGAGAATCTACGGAAGGCGCGGGCATCGACGGGATTTCCCGTCCCCACGCGGCACACCACCTACGTAGTCGAGTGGCCCGGCGCGGCACCAGATCTCGGCAATGCTGCCCGGTCGGCCTTCCGTAGGTCCGCGGACGCGATGCAGGGTTCGTGTGTGAGCGCGCCGATCACCGAGGACTCCGATTGTGAAATTCAGGTGCGTGGGCTACCAGGGGTATCGACTTTTGTGGAGGATCTCAAGCGGTGGCCGAAGATCTTTGACGACGATACCCTCGACGGAGCCTTGTTTGCGCTGAGCGCCTTCATCGAAAAAGCCGGAACCGGAGGCGGTCTGTTCCGAGATCTGCAAGCACGTGGATGTCGGCGCATCGCTGAAGAGTTGAGTTTCGAACCTGCGTTCCGAGCAGCGGAGGCTGCGAAGACCGCATCTGAGTTGTGGACCGCTGTTGCGCACACCGCTTACGAACGCGGTGCAGATCCGCGCTCGCGAGCGACTGGCGCGGCGTCCCTCGCTGCGCAGTTGCCGCAAGCCGAACGTCGACTCGCGCAGGCGCTGAGGGAGGCAGGTCTACTGCTGTGAGTCCTGATTGCCTGTGGAGGAAACCAACCCGGGTGCGACCTAACGGATTTCTTTGTGAGTGCTTGGAATGCGTCAACAGAATGGAGATTCACGATGGCTGTCTTCGCTGATGCGGAAGAGGTTTACCGCTACCTCGCCGGCATCTTTCGACGAGGTTTGGAGAACGAAGACCTTGCGAACAGACTTGCCGGGTCCGGGGTGGTGTTACGGATCCACTACACCGATCCGGATGCGGTAGTAACCGTGGATATGCCGGAGAAGGTCGTAGAGACCGGCGCGGACAGTGGCGTTACACCGAATGTCGAATTGTTCATGTCCGCGGATACCGGCAACAGGTTCTGGTTGGGGAAGGTGAACTTGACCATGGCGATGGCGAAAGGAACTGTACGAGCGAAAGGTCCTGTCACCAAACTGATCAAGCTCATACCGCAGGCAAAGAACCTCTTTCCGGAATACCGGGCAATCCTTGAGGCCGACAAGCGTCACGACCTGCTCAATGTGTGATGTCGGTGCGGTACCGCGCCCGGGCCCGGGTGAGCGGCGCGGGCCTCTGGGCGATGTGCCCGGAGATCATCCAGGACAGTTCGCGCGACCACCGTGCGCGGTCGGGATAACTACTCGAGAAGCGTAATTCGATAGAAGGGACTTCAACATGAAGACACGTGCGGCTGTTTTGTGGGGCTTGGAGCAGAAGTGGGAGGTCGAAGAAGTCGATTTGGATCCGCCAGGTCCCGGGGAGGTCCTCGTGCGGCTGGCGGCCACCGGCTTGTGCCATTCCGACGAACATCTGGTGACCGGCGACCTCCCGATCCCATTGCCGGTAGTGGGGGGTCATGAGGGTGCTGGCACAGTCGTGGAGTGCGGCGAAGGGGTTGAGGAACTGTCCGAAGGTGATTCTGTCATCTTGACCTTCCTTCCCTCGTGTGGGCGCTGCTCGTACTGCGCGCGCGGCATGGGCAATCTCTGTGAGTTGGGAGCGGCGCTCATGATGGGACCGCAGATCGACGGCACCTATCGCTTTCACGCACGAGGCGAGGACGTCGGGCAGATGTGTTTGCTCGGGACGTTTTCCGAGTACACAGTGGTGCCGCAGGCGTCCGTGGTCAAGATTGACGGCGGAATCCCCCTGGATCGGGCAGCCTTGATCGGTTGCGGCGTCACGACCGGTTACGGATCTGCGGTGCGGACTGGGGAGGTGCGCGCCGGGGACACCGTCGTGGTAGTGGGAGCGGGCGGAATCGGAATGAATGCGATTCAGGGCGCGCGAATCGCGGGAGCGCTGGCGATTGTGGCGGTCGATCCGGTGAAGTTCAAGCGAGAGCAAGCGAGCGGGTTCGGTGCGACGCACACCGCGGCCTCGATGGATGAAGCTTGGTCGCTGGTCAGCGATATGACGCTGGGCAAGCTGGCTGATGTCTGCATCCTCACCACCGATGTGGCTGAGGCCTCCTACACCGCGGAAGCGCTGGCCTTGGTCGGAAAGCGCGGGCGCGTCGTGGTCACGGCCATCGGGCACCCCGACGACTCATCGATCTCAGGATCACTGCTTGAAATGACGCTTTACGAGAAGCAGATTCGTGGCGCTTTGTATGGCTCATCCAATGCGCCGCACGATATTCCGCGACTGGTCGAGCTGTACTCCGCTGGGTTGTTGAAGCTCGATGAGTTGGTCACCCGCGAATACTCCCTCGACCAAATCAATGAGGGCTACGAGGATATGCGTTCAGGAAAAAACATCCGAGGGCTGGTCCGGTTCTGAAGAGCATCATGCCCACTGCTGGTCTTCATGTCCTTGCGTCGCTGCAGATCATGCGGCCGGGCCGCTTGGGTGGTTGGCGTCGCGTCCTTCTTTCCCGTCGTGAGGACGGCAAGCATCAGACACCTCATAGATCATTTATCACATTCTCTGGAGGCTGAGATGACGGACGCTGGCACGACCACGGCAAGCGGGGATGGGGCTGCTCGTTTCGCTATCGCCCCGGAGGTGTGGACCACGCCGGAGCGACGAGCGCTGAGCCAAATGGCGCGGTCTTTCGTGGAACGTGAAATCGCGCCGAAGCTAGCGGAATGGGAGCACGTGGGTGAGATTCCGCGCGACCTGCATCTCAATGCTGCCGAGGTGGGGCTTCTCGGAATCGGGTTCCCGGAAGAAGTCGGCGGCAGCGGCGGCAATGCGATTGACTCTGCACTGGTCACTGAGGCCATCCTGGCCGCAGGCGGGTCCACTGGCGTCTGCGCCGCCTTGTTCACCCATGGCATTGCCCTTCCCCACATTGCCGCCAATGGCTCCGACGCCCTGATTGAACGATATGTCCGTCCTACGCTCGCAGGAAAGATGATCGGCTCGCTGGGCGTTACCGAGCCTGGGGCAGGCTCAGATGTCGCGAATTTGCGCACACGCGCGGTGCGCGAAGGGGACACCTACGTGGTCAACGGAGCAAAGACGTTCATCACCAGCGGAGTTCGGGCGGACTTCGTTACGACGGCGGTACGCACCGGCGGACCGGGTTACGGTGGAGTTTCATTGCTCGTGATCGACAAGAATTCGCCTGGATTCGAAGTGTCCCGCCGGTTGGACAAGATGGGATGGCGATGTAGCGACACCGCCGAGTTGACTTTCGTCGACGTTCGCGTACCGGCTGAGAACCTGGTGGGGGCAGAGAACAGCGGGTTTTTGCAGATCATGCAGCAGTTTCAGGCTGAACGGCTCGGCATCGCCGTCCAGGCGTACGCGACGGCGGGTAGGGCTCTCGATCTTGCCAAGAGTTGGGCGCGGGAGCGTGAAACGTTCGGTAGACCCTTGACGGGGCGCCAGGTGATTCGCCATAAGCTTGCGGAGATGGCTCGACAGGTCGACGTGGCGTGCACCTACACCCGTGCGGTCATGCAGAGGTGGCTAGCGGGGGAGGATGTCGTTGCCGAGGTGTCGATGGCCAAGAACACCGCTGTGTATGCGTGCGACTACGTGGTCAACGAGGCGGTTCAGATCTTCGGTGGGATGGGCTACATGCGTGAGTCTGAGATCGAGAGACACTATCGAGACTGCCGGATTCTCGGAATAGGCGGCGGCACCAACGAAATCATGAATGAGATCATTGCCAAACGTATCGGACTCTAGTTCTTGATACCAGTAAAGAAAGTTCTCACATCGCAGGTCAACGACGGTCAGGCGGCTGTTGGTCCAGCCTGCCGCTCGCGGCGTCTCGATGCGGCGAGGAGCGAGGGCAGCTGCGCTTCGTCGTGATGCCAGAGCTGTGGTGGCCTGCGACTTAGTTCCGGCGCCGGTCGTGGGTGCATGTGTGCGTGGCGGCGGACGGAGGGCGAAGCGCAGGGAGCGGCGCGGACGGGAGCGCCAGCGGACGGGAGCAGAGCGAGCGTAGCGAAGCCTGCAGGTAGCCGCCGTTCCTCGCAGATCCTGGCCTCCAGGATCTACGTCATAAGCTGCGAGGGGGCTGCGTCATGGTGCTGTGGCTCGTAAGCTGGCGGCTGTGAGCGGGGTTCTGACGCAGCGTGCACGGCGCGAGACCGAGATGCGGCTGGCTGAGCAGCCGCGGCGGTTGGCGCATGTCCGGGGCGTCGCGGCGACTGCCGAGCGGTTGAGTCGGCGTTTCGATCCCCAGACAGCGGACTGTCTGGTCGCAGCGGCGTGGCTGCACGATATCGGTTACGCATCGTCGTTGCGCCGGACCGGGTTTCATCCGCTCGATGGAGCGGAGTACGTGCGAGCGGCCGGCTTCGGGGAGCTGGCCGCCTCCTTGGTGGCCTTTCATACCGGAGCGCACGCGGAGGCTGCCGAGCGGGGCTTGTCAGGCTTATCCGCGTTCAGTGATCCGCCCAGCGATTTCCTTGATGTGCTGACTTTTTGCGATCTGACGACCGGACCTGACGGGGCGCCGATATCACCGCGCGATCGGTTACGCGACGTGCTGTCGCGTTATGGATCCGAGGACCCGGTGCACCGGGCGGTCGACGCGGGCCGCGACGAATTGTTGGCGGCCGTCCGGCGAGTACGCGACTGGCTATAAACCCAGCCGGTTAGCCGAGGTAGGGGCCGTCGCGGTGTTGCAGGTAGTGCTCGATGCGCAGCCTCATCGACGGATGCATATCCAGGTTAGGGATCTCGTCGGGTGCAGTCCAGGCGATGTCCGTGCTTTCGTGGTCGATGGCAAGGGTGCCGCCGAGCACCGTGGTGGTGAACAGGAGCGAGAATTGCTGGCGGACTTCGCCATCGGTGAACGCGACCACGTGGCGGGGATTGGTGTAGACACCGACCAGACCCGTGACTTTGACGTCAAGCCCGGTTTCCTCTTTGACTTCCCGCACGGCGGTGTCGGCGATAGTTTCGCCGATGTCGTGGCCGCCGCCCGGTAGCGCCCACAGGGTGTTGTCGCGGCGTTTGATCAGCAGAATGCGACCGTGTTCGTCGGTGACGATGGCCGAGGCCGACGGAACGACACTGTTGGGCGCCGGGGCGTTGGGGTCGTTGTAGTAGTCGGTGCGCATCGGGGTCAGCCTTTCGAGGTCAGCGGTCTGGCATGGTCCCAGACCTGGGTGAAAGCGTCTTCAAGGGTGGCCCAGAGCCGTGGCTCGTGGTGACGTGACAGAACCAGCACAGGGTTGTTGCGCCCGGCTGAGCCGTAGATGTGGAAGTTGACGATCATGGCGTCATCGACCCGAAAGATCGACGTGTAGAGCGCGGTGTCGTGGGTGCGGATGTCCAGCCCCGGGGTGCCGGCGTGAGGGGCGAGCAGTTCCACGGACGTGCGGCAGCGGGCGATGACGGCCTCGCCGATCCCTTCCTCCTCGCCGCGCAGGATCGTGGTGGGGGTGTCGGGGTCCCCGACGAGAAACCGCACCGTCACACCGCGGGCGGCGGCGGCGAGCAGGGTGTCGAGGAATCCGTCGAGGGTGTCGAACAGGAACGTGGCCGCCAGGACGAGGATGTCGATGCCGGTGGTGGCGTCGGCGAAATGCTGCTGCCACATGGTGATGGGTAGCTGGGTGCGGCTGGCATACAGGGTCGCGGTGAACGGCCCACCCGCAGACGCTGTTGCCACTGCGCTCGCGGTGGAGGGTGGGTACTGGTTGGGCCACAGGTCATGCGGGGTGCAGTCGAGCACCTCGCTGGCTCTGTGGGCGTTGTGTTCGCGAATTCTGTAGTCGCTATCGGCCAGCCAGCGTCGCACCGACTTGATATCGACACCCACCGCGGTGGCGAACCGCTGCGAGGACAGACCTTTGGCGTGTAGCCGGTGCACGAGGCGATCGTTGGGAGTGATGGCGGCCTCGGTGCCGTCCTGCTCGTCCATCGTGCCAGCGCACATCTTCCCGTGTCGTCCGTATCCATCCCTCAGCGCGTGGTGTCTAGTTTGCCATGCGACTGCCGCCACCCGGCGGCGATAGTGCCGGTGTGATGTCCGTGGGTATGTCCGGGCCGTGTCCGAAATGCCCGTGGATGTGTCGGAAATGTCGGCATATGTCTCTCGCAACGTCCGTGATGTCCACGTGAACTGAGTCCAGCGCCGGACCGGCGTCAACAGCTCACGAAAGGACCAGTAGGACAATGCGTTTGAGAATCGATACGTCTGGGACTCGTTTTATCGTCACCCGTGCTCCTGAGCCACGGCTGAACTTCGAAACCGGCGCCCCGAAAGTCGACACCGCCACCGGGATGCCGATGTACGCCACCCAGGTCCTCGCGCTGGATGACTCCGGCGGCGAAGTGCTCATTGTCACTGTGGCAGGAGACCCCAAAGTGACAGTCACGCAGCCTGTTTCGGTAGTTGGTCTGGTGGCCATCCCGTGGGCCCAAGGTGATCGCAGCGGGGTGGCGTTCCGTGCTGATGCCCTCACCGCCGCCACCGCCAGTGGTGCTGCGCCGAGTGAGCAGACACGCCCGCAGAAGTAACAACCCCCAAGCGGGTGTGGGGTGCGGTGAGCAGATCATCGCACCCCGCCACCCCGACACCCCGGGCATTGCTGTTGACCACACGCTCACGGAGGGCATCTCTCATGACATCGAACAAGAAGAACACCACCAACAGTGGATCAGGCGATGACGACTGGTTCGGAGAACTGGTCATGTCGCTGTTCACCGCATCCGGGTATGTGCTGTGGTGGGCGGTGCTGTTCCCGGCGATCAGCGTGCCCATCATCGCCAGCCTCGTCCTTGCTATCAGCCACGGCCCACGCGTGGGCCTGATCTGCGCGATCGTGTGCAGTGCCGGGTATGCGGGCTGGGCCTGGCTCCAACCGGGGTCATTTCGCGCCTGGGTGACCGAACCGGTACGGCGGCGCTGGCTCACGTGGTCGCGCTACACCCGCACCTGGGAATCGACCTGCACCTTGCACGGCCTGACCGCCACCCTCGGCGGACGCACTCTCACTCCCACCCTGCGCACGGTGACGATCGGTAAAACCACCGATGTGCTCGTGGTGCGGATCGTCACCGGCCAGTCCGTGGCAGATTGGCATAAACAGTCCGACGCGCTGGCCGCCGCGTGGCGCGCCGGCCGCATCAGCATCACCGCCATCTCGCCCGGCGAACTGCGCATCACGTTAATGCGCGCAGACGTGCTGGCTGAACCGATCGCCCTGCCCATGCCAACCCCGGCCACCCCGGTCGATCTGGTGTCGGTGCGGGTCGGGATCACCGAAACGCGACATTGGTGGCAGGTGCCGCTGCTCGGTCACCACGTGCTGATCGCCGGGGCAACCGGCGCAGGCAAAGGCTCAGTGCTGTGGTCGTTGATCGCCGGCATTGCCCCCGCGGTGAAGACCGGGCTGGTCCGGTTGTGTGTCATCGACCCCAAAGGCGGCATGGAACTCGGTGCCGGAGCACCCCTGTTCACCGTGTTCACCCACGACGCCACCGACACCACCCTGGACTTGCTACGCCAGCTCGTCACGGTGATGCACGCCCGGGCGAATCGTCTGCGCGGCCACACCCGCCTACACACCCCCACGACGTCGGAGCCGTTGTTCGTTGCGGTGATCGATGAGATCGCCGCACTGACCGCATACGTGACCGACCGCAAGGTCCGCACCGAAATCGAACAACTCCTGGGCCTGCTGCTCTCCCAAGGCCGCGCAGTCGGCATCAGCGTGGTCGCCGCGGTCCAAGACCCGGCCAAAGACACCCTGCCGGTACGGCAGCTGTTCACGGTGCGGATCGGGTTGCGGCTGACCGAAGCCACCCAAACCACCATGGTCCTCGGCCAAGGGGCGCGCGATGCCGGGGCAGAATGCGACCGCATCCCCGACACCACCCCCGGGGTGGGCTACATGATGGTTGACGGCACCGCCCACGCCCAGCGGGTGCGGGCCTTTCACGTCACCGACCACGACATTACCGCCCTGGCCAGCCGGTTCCGCCGAACCGCGAGGCGACCGAACAAGCCCCACCAGCCACACAACACCGATACCGGCCACACCGCGAGTGAGGGCAGCGGTGAATAGCTCCACGACATCGGCGCAGCTTGTCCTACCGGGTGTTCCGGATACAGCTGACACCGCCCGGGTGGTCGAGCAGATGGTGCGGCGCGCCGCCTCGATGGGATACGAATCCTGGTGGCGACGAGCAGAATCCGTCGGATTCTGCGCCCACCCCATCCAGCTGATCGGTGCCGATGAGTACGGGCGTCAGCGGGTGGTATGGACGCGCTGCAACAACCGTCGCGCCCACATCTGCCCCTCCTGCTCGGATCTCTACGCCCGCGACACCTGGCAACTCGTGCACTCCGGTGCCGCTGGCGGTCACCACGGCATGCCCACCACGGTGGCCGATCATCCGCAAGTGTTTGTCACTCTCACCGCACCGAGCTTCGGGGCCGTCCACACCGCCACGAAGTCACGGGAGAAGGCAGCGCAGGTGTGCCGCGACCAGCACCGGGTCGGCGGCTACCGACGCTGCCCGCATGGAAAACAATTGTGGTGCAGCATGTCCCATGATCATGGCGACGAGCGGGTCGGCCAGCCGCTGTGTCCGGAGTGCTACGACTATGCCGGGCATGTGCTGTTCACGTGGCACCTGCCCGAACTGTGGCGACGCTTCACCATCACCCTGCGGCGCGCCCTACGCAAAAGCCTGAAAGCCGCCGGAGTTGACCCGGATACGGTGCGAGTGAGCTTCATCAAGATCGTCGAACTGCAAGCCCGCGCTATCCCACACATCCACGCACTGATCCGCCTGGATCCCCACGACGACCTTGACCGCCCCGGGTGGGAATCACCTATCGGTGCAGTCGAACTCGCTAGGGTCATCCAGTACGCCATCCGCACCGTCACACTCACCGTCAACGACCCGACAGCCGATGGCGGTGGGCAGACGATACGGTTCGGCACACAGATCGACACCCAACCGCTAACCGCATCGGTGGATCCGCCGCCAAATGAGCACAATTCAGGCTCAGGCCGGTCCATGTCTAGCCGGCTGGTGGCGCGCTATCTCGCCAAGTATGTCACCAAATCCTTGGCGGCCCTCGGAATCAGCGCACGCCGCCTATCTACGGAAGCCATACCCGACCTGGACGTGTCCGAGCATGTGCGGACCATCCTGACCACCATCAGCGATCTCGCGGACAAAGGACTGTCCGGCATCGGGCGGTGGTTGCACACCCTCGGATTCCGCGGCCACATCACCAGCAAATCCCGCCGTTATTCGACTACCATGACCGTGCTGCGCGAACAGCGCGCCATTTGGACGCGTGAGGAAAGCTCGAAAAGCACTGCATACCAATACGATCCCGACTGTGACTTCGCCGGTGGCGATGATCTGGTGGCGTGGGAGTTTGACCGTGCCGGCCCCGGCAGCCTCGGCGATCGCAGTCTCGTCTATTCCGCGGCCCTCCAACGTATTCACATCCGCCGCATCGGACTAGTGGAAGCCCGTCGCCACACACGCAGCCAGCATTGGGATCCACCAGGGGCAAGCGATGGCTGAACGATGCCCAACCCCACATGCTCGCTCCGAATGTGACGCTCGAATTAATGCACCGAGCATGTCAGAGGGAGGTGTTCAAATTGACCTGCCGAACCGGAATCGGCTTCCGCGCGAGGCCAACCGCGCGCTGGTAAACGTCATACTGGCTGTGCGGGACCGGACCCGCGGATCACGAAGGGAAGTGGCATGAGCCTCAGGTTCGCTTTCTATGGCCGAGTGAGTACCGAGGACGCTCAAGATCCCGAGGCGAGCCGCAGCTGGCAGAAACGTCGTGCCATCGATCTGATCACTCCGCATGGCGGAGTCCTCGCTGTCGACTACTTCGATATAGGTCAAAGCCGTTCGCTTCCCTGGAAACGCAGACCGGAGGCTTCACGTCTGCTTGCAGATGTCACTTCTCGTGACCGTGGCTTCGATGCCGTGGTGATCGGGGAACCTGCTCGCGCGTTCTACGGACCGCAATTTGCGCTCACTTTCCCGGTGCTCACGCACTACGGGGTTGGCCTATGGGTGCCTGAAGTCGGCGGAGCGGTTGATCCCGGATCCGAGGCACACGACCTCGTGATGACGCTCTTCGGCGGTATGAGCAAGGGAGAACGCGCACGAATCCAGATGCGCGTCCGTACCGCGATGTCGGCACTCGCGCAGGACACAACCAGATACCTCGGCGGTCGCCCACCGTACGGGTATCGACTCGTCGATGCCGGCCCGCATCCCAACCCTGCCAAGGCAAGTCTTGGGCAGCGGCTCCATCGTCTCGAACCCGACCCCGCGACATGTTCGGTCGTCGAGCGGATCTACCGCATGTACGCCGATGGTGCTGGCTTGCGCTTCATCGCACAGCAGCTCACCGACGATGGAGTGCCATCACCAAGCCAATATGACCCGGCGCGGAACCGGCACCGTGATCCGCGCGGATGGTCCCATTCGGCGATCCGCGCAATCCTCGACAACCCGGCGTACCGCGGTATTCGTGTGTGGGGCAAGCAGGAGAAATACGAGGTCTTGGTCAACCCCGACGATGTCGCTGCCGGGTACGAGACTCGCATGCGGTGGCGTGACGAGGTCGACTGGATCGCACCTGACCGGCGAACGCACGAAGCGCTGATCACTGACGAGCTGGCGCGGGCTGTCCGACTTCGGATGCAGGCGCGGCGGGGTCCGGGTCTTGTGTGTAGCAGAGAATCGACGGTGCCATATGCGCTGCGCGGGCTGCTGTTCTGTGCCGCATGTGGACGCCGCATGCAGGGTGCCGCCCGACCAGGGAAGCAAACAACGCGCATCCTCTACCGATGTGAGCTGGGCAAGTCGCGTTCCGTACCTGTGGACCTGAGTGACCATCCGCGCACCGTCTATCTTCGGGAAGACGAGGTGACCGCACGACTGGACGAATGGATCGCCACCCTGGCCGATCCAGAAGACCTCGCCCGCGGGCAGGAGATGGACCCCTCGGCGAGAACTGGCCACGCCGCCTTGCAGCGCGAGCTGAGCGAGGTCAATAGCAAGGTTGCCGCCTTGGTCGCGGCCGTGGAGTCTGGTGTGGCCGTTGAGGACTTGACTGCTGCGTTGCGTCGTCGCACGGCCGAGCGCGACGAGCTGAGGGCACGTCTTGAGCGCACGGAGCGGCCCCATGTCATGTCTGCCGCACAGATCAGCCAGCTGGTCGAAGAATTGGGCGGGCTGTCGGCCATCCTCGGTGCGGCAACCGGGGCGGAACGCGCTCAGGTGTACGCAAGCTTGGGTCTGCGTCTAGATTACGATCCGCACCTGCGGCGAGTCACGGCGACAGCCGACCTGAGTCGTGTCGCCGGATGTGTCCGAGGGGGGACTTGAACCCCCACGCCCATTAGTAGGGCACTAGCACCTCAAGCTAGCGCGTCTGCCATTCCGCCACTCGGACCGACGCCAATGAATTGGCAGCTAAGGCTATCGGATCTCCTCCCCGCGCCCAAACCAGCCCGGCGAGCCGTGTGGCGCGCGGCGGCGTCGACGGCGATGGTAGGAAAGTGACTGTGACGGTGCCCGCCGAGACTCCGATCGACGACGTCGTGGACGTGGTCAGCAAGCTGATCCGGTTCGACACCACCAACACCGGCGACCTCGACACCACCAAGGGCGAAGCCGAATGCGCCCACTGGGTGGCCGCGCAGCTCGAGGAGGTCGGCTACCAGACCGAATACCTGGAATCGGGCGCACCGGGCCGGGGCAACGTGTTCGCCCGCCTGGAGGGCGCGGACAGCTCACGCGGCGCGCTGCTGATCCACGGGCACCTCGACGTGGTGCCCGCCGAGCCTGCCGAGTGGAGCGTGCACCCGTTCTCCGGCGCCGTCGAGGACGGCTACGTGTGGGGCCGCGGCGCGGTCGACATGAAGGACATGGTCGGCATGATGCTGGTGCTGGCCAGGCATTTCCGGCGCAACGGCATCGTCCCGCCGCGCGACCTGGTGTTCGCGTTCGTGGCCGACGAGGAGAACGGCGGCAAGTGGGGGTCGCAGTGGCTGGTGGACAATCGGCCCGACCTGTTCGAGGGCATCACCGAGGCGGTCGGCGAGGTCGGGGGCTTCTCGCTGACCATTCCGCGGCGCGACGGCGGCGAACGACGGCTCTACCTGATCGAGACCGCCGAGAAGAGCATGCATTGGATGCGGCTGACCGCGCACGGCCGACCAGGCCACGGGTCGATGGTCCACGACCATAACGCGGTCACCACCCTCGCCGAGGCAGTGGCAAGGCTGGGCCGGCACGTTTTTCCGTTAGTGCCGACCGACAGCGTCGTGCAATTCTTGACCGCCGTCGGCGAAGAAACCGGATTGACCTTCGACGTCGACTCACCCGACCTGGACGGGGTTGTCGAGAAACTCGGGCCCATCGCGCGAATTGTGAAAGCGACACTGCGCGACACCGCCAATCCGACAATGCTCAAGGCCGGATACAAAACCAACGTGGTGCCGGCCACCGCAGAGGCGATCGTGGATTGCCGGATTCTTCCTGGCCGCTTGGCCGCCTTCGAGGCCGAGGTCGACGAGCTGATCGGGCCCGATGTAACGCGTGAGTGGGTGACCAGCCTGCCGTCGTATGAGACGACGTTCGACGGCGACCTCGTCGACGCGATGAACGCGGCCCTGCTGACCGTCGACCCCGACGCCCGAACCGTGCCGTACATGCTGTCCGGTGGAACCGACGCAAAAGCCTTCGAGCGCTTGGGTATTCGATGCTTCGGCTTCTCGCCGCTGCGGCTGCCGCCGGACCTCGACTTCGCGGCGTTGTTCCACGGCATCGACGAACGGGTACCCGTCGATGCATTGAGGTTCGGCACCGAGGTGCTCGCACATTTCCTGATGCACTGCTAGCCGTCAACACGAGAGGGGATCGACCATGACCACACCGCCCGACCCATACGCCGCGCTACCGAAATTGCCGACGTTCACGCTGGAGTCGGAATCCTTCGCCGATGGGCAGGCGCTGGCCAAGCCGCAAGTCAGCGGGATCATGGGAGCCGGTGGCGAGGACGTCAGCCCGCAGTTGTCGTGGTCGGGATTCCCCGACGGCACAAAGAGTTTCGCCGTGACCGTCTATGACCCGGATGCTCCGACGGCGTCTGGCTTCTGGCACTGGGCGGTGGCCAATCTGCCCGCCTCGGTCCACGAATTGCCGGCCGGTGCGGGCGACGGCAGCAACCTGCCGGGCGACGCCCTGACGCTGGTCAACGACGCGGGGCAACGTCGCTACATCGGCGCGGCACCGCCCGCGGGCCATGGTCCGCACCGCTACTACGTCGCCGTGCACGCGGTCGGCGTCGACAAGCTCGACCTCCCGGAGGATGCCAGTCCAGCGTTCCTGGGCTTCAACCTTTTTCAGCACGCGATCGCGCGAGCGGTGATCCACGCGACCTACGAGCAGAAGTAACGCCTAGCGAGTCGCCGACCCCACCGCATCGCTCAACGAGCTGAATCCGCCGTCGCGCAGTCTTAAGGCCAGGCCGTCGTGAATGTGCTTGGCCCACAGGCCGCCGCCGTAGATGAAGCCCGTGTAGCCCTGCAGCAGTGAGGCTCCAGCGGTGATCCGGTCCCAGGCGTCGTCGACGGTCTCGATGCCGCCGACACTGATCAGGGTCAGCCGGTCGCCGACGCGGTCGTACAGGCGCCGCAGCACTTCGCGGGCCCGCTGAGCAACCGGCGGCCCGGAGATGCCGCCGCTACCGAGCCGCTCGACGCCGGGCGTGCGCAGGCCGTCGCGCGACACCGTGGTGTTGGTGGCGACAATGCCTGCGAGGCCGAGTTCCACGGCCAGGTCGGCGATGTCGTCGATGTCGGTATCGGCCAGGTCGGGCGCGATCTTCACCAGAACAGGTGTCGAAGTCTCCGCCAGCACCGCCGACAGGATCGACCGCAGCGACTCTACTGTCTGCAAGTCTCGCAGTCCCGGAGTGTTCGGCGAGCTGACGTTGACCACCACGTACGCAGCATGGGGCCCGACCAGTCGCGCGCTGGCCCGATAGTCCTCGGCGGCATCCTCGGCAGCGGTGATCTTGGTCTTGCCGATGTTGACGCCTATCGGGACGTCGGACCGGTGGGCGGCCAGCCTCGCGGCCAGCGCGGCGGCGCCGTGGTTGTTGAAGCCCATTCGGTTGAGCAGGGCGCGGTCCTCGGGTAGCCGGAACAGTCGCGGCGCGGGATTGCCGGGCTGCGCGTGGGCGGTGACGGTGCCCACCTCGGCATAGCCGAAACCCAGTGTGCCCCAGGCGTTGAGGCCGGTGCCGTCCTTGTCGAAGCCGGCGGCCAGACCGAGTGGGCCGGGGAAGTGGACGCCGAAGACTGTGCTCGCCAGCACCGGGTCGGTTGGGGCGAGGCGACGGCTCAGTTGGCGCCGCGCCAGCTCGGCGTCGGTGGCGGCGCGAAGCCCGGCGAAGACGATGCGGTGGATGCGTTCGGCGGGCACCAGGAATAGCAACTGGCGCAGCGTTGCGTACGTCGCTGCCGTCTCCGAAGCCACCGTCACAGGTCCGGCTGATCGGCTACGTTGTCAGCGCGAGACTTCTTGCGGCGCAACAACACCCGTCTGCTTCCGTCGGTGTAGAGCCGCACCCGAGTGAGCTCCCAACCGCGATACTCCGCTTCGATGGACAGCCTGGTCGAGGCGCTGAGCCGGGTGACTTCCGGCGGCAGACGCAAAGGGGCCCACTCGTATTCGTCGGACAGGTCGGTGTTCCACTCCACCGGCATTCTGCCGTTCCGCGCCGCGGTCAACGCGCGCCCGTCGCCGCGTGCTCGATGGTCTGGACACCCGCGCCGGCACCCGAGACCACGTATAACGTGCCCGCGGCATCGTCGAAGGCCAGCGCGTTGGGTTGCCGCACGGATGGGTACCGTACCTTTTCCAGTGGTATTCCGGTTGACAGATCGTAACCAATAACAGTATTCGCCGAAGTCTGCGACACCCAGACCAAGCCGTGCGATCCGACGACGCCGTATGGGGACTCCGCGACCGGGTAGGCCTGCCGGAGGATCAGCGGATCGACCCCGAATACCAGCAGTTGACCGCCCCGGGTGTCCGCCACCAGCAACCGGCCCACCGGGTCGGCCACCATGGTCGTCGCGCCCTGGCCGGCCCGCAGCGACTGCCCGATGCGGCCGTCGGCGCCGACAGTGACAATCGACGTCTGCCCGCGATCCAGCACTGCGACGGTATTTCCTTGAGTGGCAAGCGAATCGACGTGCGCATGCACGGCCGTCCGGCTGGCCTCGGTCGCACCGGGTCCCAGCGCATACAGCGTCCCGTCGGCCGTGCCCAGCACCACCGTGCCGTCCGCGCGACGGGTGATCGCGCTGAAGTCGACGTGGTCGGCATCACGAACGCTCACCCGAGTGGCCTGCCCCCCCGCCAGGTCGACCACGAAATAGCCGCCTCGGGTGGACAGATAGACCGAACCGGCGTTGTCGCCGGCCATCCCGGTTGCCGATCCCGGCAGCTGTATCACCCGCTCAGATGTTTGCTGGGGCCCCATCACGGCGAGGCTCGCCGTCCCGTCGGGGGTAGGTCCAAAAGCCAGTATCGCCAGTTGCCCGGTCTGGCCGTCGAACAGCGCGGTCTGCGCGCGAGCCTCGAGTACACGGACGACCCCCGCGGGAGCCTGCGTCACCGGCGGAGACTGTGCCGCCTGCGCCGGTGCGACCCCGGCTGGCAGGTCGTCGAACGTCTTCTTGGAGCACGCGGTCGGGCCAACGAGTGAAAACAGCAGGCCAATGGCAACTATCCGACGCACATGTGCGGTGCGTTTGCGGTTTGCTGGCACGGGGTAACTCTCAGGTTATCGGGGGCTCGCCGGCGTAAAAGGGGTGGTCCAATTGGAGTTCGATCCTAGAGATCATTGGTCGACGCGGCTCGGGTCTGTGGGAGTTGCCCAATGAATGCAGCGAGGTATGGTCACCGTATGAGCGTTGCCGAACATGGCCAATTCTCAGACGGAGAGTTTGCTATCGAGGACATGTGGCTCGGAGTCTTTTCCACCAAAATCCTGGCCAGCGGGTTCGGCCAGGTAGGCGACGGCCGAAGTTTCGCGTTCTGCATCGAGGGTCAGACGTTGCTGGTCGAGGTGTACCGGCCGCGGCTCAAGGGCCCGGTTCCACAACCTGAGGACGTTGTCGCCACGGCGCGACGAAATGTGGTCGACGTCGACATCGCCGACGAACGCAGCCTGGGTGCCGCGGTCCGCGACGCGGTTGCCCTCGCCGAAGCGTCCATCTAGACACCGCAGGGCTGTTACGCGTCCCGACTTCGGTCACCCGGTACGGTCGTCGTCGTGCAAGCGGTGCAGGCGATGTCGTGGTGGCAGGTTGTCGTGTTGGCCGTGGTGCAGGGCCTGACCGAATTTCTGCCCGTGTCATCCTCCGGCCACCTGGCGATTGTTTCTCGGCTTTTCTTCGCCGACGATGCCGGTGCTTCGTTCACCGCCGTGACTCAATTGGGCACTGAGGCAGCGGTTTTGGTGTACTTCGCCCGTGACATAGTGCGAATCGTCACGGCGTGGTTCAAAGGCTTGCTGAACCCGGCCCATCGCGGGGTCGATTACCGCCTGGGCTGGTACGTCATCATCGGCACGATCCCGATCTGCGTGCTCGGCCTGCTGTTCAAGGACCAGATCCGCTCGGGCGTGCGCAACATGTGGGTGATCGCGACGGCGTTGGTGCTGTTCTCGGCGGTGATCGCGCTGGCCGAACGTCTCGGGCGGCAGAGCCGCAATGTCGACCGACTGACCTGGCGCGACGCCGTCGTCGTGGGCGTCGCCCAAACGCTGGCGCTGGTGCCCGGGGTATCTCGGTCGGGGTCGACGATCAGCGCAGGCCTGTTCCTCGGCCTGGAGCGCGAATTGTCCGCCAGGTTCGGCTTCCTGCTGGCGATTCCGGCGGTGTTCGCATCGGGGTTGTTCTCGGTACCGGACGCGTTTCACCCGGTGCTGGAGGGCATGAGCGCGACCGGCCCGCAACTGGTGGCGGCGATGGCGATCGCATTCGTGGTCGGCTTGGCCGCGGTCGCCTGGTTCTTGCGATTCCTGTTGCGCCACAGCATGTATTGGTTCGTCGGCTATCGGGTGGTGGCTGGAGTCGCCGTGATGATCCTGCTGGCCACCGGGGCGGTGAGTGCGGTATGACGGTGATCCTGCTGAGGCACGGCCGGTCCACCTCCAACACGGCGCACACCCTGGCAGGCCGCTCCGAGGGCGTCGAGCTCGACGACAAGGGTCGCCAGCAAGCCGCCGAGCTGGTCGACCGCCTCGACGGGTTGCCGATTCGCGCGGTGGTGAGCTCGCCGCTGGTGCGGTGCCGCCAGACCGTCGAGCCGCTGGCCGCTGCGCTGGGTGTCGAAGTGAGCGTCGACGACCGGCTTGCCGAGGTCGACTACGGCGAGTGGACCGGGCGCAAACTCGGCGAGCTGGTCAAGGAGCCGCTGTGGGCGGTGGTCCAGGCTCACCCGAGCGCGGCGGTGTTCCCCGGCGGCGAGGGGCTGGCCGAGGTGCAGAGGCGCGCCGTCGCCGCTGTCCGTGAGCACGACGCGAAGCTGGCCGAGCACAACGACGGCGACGTGCTGTGGCTGGCTTGTACTCACGGCGATGTCATCAAGGCCGTCGTCGCCGATGCGCTGGGCGTGCATCTGGATGGTTTCCAGCGGATCTCGGCCGACCCGGCGTCGGTGAGCGTGATCCGCTACACCCGTCTTCGCCCGTTTGTGCTGCACTCCAACCACACCGGGGCGAGCCTGACGTCCGCGTTGACGCCGCCACCGGCTGCCGAGGGCGACACGCCAGCCCACGATGCGGTGGTCGGCGGTTCGACGGACTGAGCCGTCGCCGTCGAAGACCTGCCCTGGAATTACGACTCCGCTGCATCAGCCGGTATTTTGGAAGTGTCATGTCTCGTGCGATCCACGTCTTCCGCTCACCCGACCGATTCGTCGCCGGGACCGTCGGGCAGCCCGGAAACCGCACGTTCTATCTGCAGGCCGTGCACGACGCCCGGGTGGTGTCGGTGGTGCTGGAAAAACAGCAAGTCGCGGTGCTCGCCGAGCGGATCGACGCACTGCTGGTCGAGGTCAACCGTCGCTTCGGCACACCGGTTCCGCCCGAGACCGACAAGGTGGAAGACCTCAGCCCGCTGGTGACTCCCGTCGACGCGGAATTCCGGGTCGGGACGATGGGATTGGGCTGGGATTCCGAAGCCCAGACCGTGGTCGTCGAACTGCTCGCCGTCAGCGACACCGAGTTCGACGCGTCGGTGGTGCTCGACGACACCGACGAAGGGCCCGACGCCGTGCGGGTGTTCCTTACCCCGCAGTCGGCCCGCGAGTTCGCCACCCGTTCCAACGCCGTCATCTCCGCCGGCCGCCCGCCCTGCCCGCTGTGCGACGAGCCGCTGGACGCCGAGGGACACATCTGTGCGCGAACGAACGGCTACCGGCGCAGTGCGCTGCTCGGGCCGGACGATGACGCAGAGGCCTGACGATCGCGAGGTCCTGCGCACCGGTGAGTTGACGGTCTTGGGACGCATCCGCTCCGCGAGCAACGCCACCTTTCTGTGCGAGGCGACTCTGGGCGGCCACACCGTGCATTGCGTGTACAAGCCGATCGCCGGCGAGCAGCCGCTGTGGGACTTTCCCGACGGCACCCTGGCCGGCCGCGAGCTCGGCGCCTACCTGGTCTCAGCGCATCTCGGCTGGAACATCGTGCCCTACACCATCATTCGACACGGTCCGGGTGGCCCGGGGATGCTGCAGCTGTGGATCGACCAACCGGGCGATACGCCCGACTCCGAACCCGGGCCCGAGCTCGATCTGGTCGACCTGGTTCCGGCCGACAACTGCCCGGCCGGCTACCTTCCGGTGCTGCGGGCCTACGACTACGCCGGCGATCCGGTCGAGCTGGTGCACGCCGACGACGTTCGGCTGTGGCGGATGGCGGTGTTCGACGTGCTGGTCAACAACGCCGACCGCAAGGGTGGCCACGTGCTGCGCGGCCTCAACGGCGAGGTTTACGGCGTCGACCACGGGGTGAGCCTGCACGTCGAGGACAAGCTTCGCACCGTGCTCTGGGGATGGGCCGGCAAGAAAATCGACGACAAGACGTTGGAGGCGGTGTCCTGTCTGGTCGACGGGCTGGCCGACTCGCTCGGGGACGCCCTCGCCGAGCACATCACCAGCGCGGAGATCGCCGCGCTACGGCTGCGGGCGCGCGTGCTGCTGGCGCACCCGGTGATGCCCACCCCCGACCGGCACCGCCCGATTCCATGGCCCGCGTTCTAGTCGCCGATGTCCCGCTCACTGTCGCTGTCGCTGGAGGCTCCCGTCTCGGTCGACGAAGTCCTGGCAACGTTCACCGATGAGGCCTACTGGCGGGCGCGGCTGGCCGCCTTCGACGGCGGCACCGCCGCCCTGGATGGGTTGACCGTCGATCCGGACGGAAAAGTGTCGGCGGCGTTGACCGTCAACCTTTTCGCCAGTCGACTGCCGAAAGTGGTGACCGCGTTGGTCCCCGGCGACTTCACAATGGCTCGCACCGAAACCTGGCGCCCGGCGGGCGACGGCACCGCGCGCGGTGTGATCACGGTAAAGGTGCCGGGGGCGCCGGTAGCCGCGGCCGGCGAGGTGTTTTTGGTGCCGGTAAAAACGGGATCGCGGATGGAGTTCAGCACCAAGGTGCGGGTGAGCATCCCGCTTGTCGGCGGTCAGGTGGAGAACTTCATCGTCAGCCGGCTCGGCGACGAGATCAGGGCGGTCCAACGCTTCACCAACGACTGGATCGTGACGAACCGCTGAGGTCGTCAGCGATACTGGACCGGTGACCTCCGAGCCTCTCAGCGACGCGGCGCTGGCCGCCGACCTTGCCGAAGAGGCGGGAAAGCTGCTACTGCAGGTTCGCGATCGGGTCGGTTTCCACCACCCGTGGCTGCTCGGCGACGAGGGCGACAGCCAGGCCAACGCGTTACTGCTCAAGCGAATCCATGCCGAGCGACCCGGCGACGCGGTGCTCAGCGAAGAGGCGTACGACGACCTGAACCGGCTGCAGTCCGACCGGGTCTGGATCGTCGACCCGCTGGACGGAACGCGCGAATTCTCCTGGGAGGGCCGCGACGACTGGGCCGTGCACGTCGCGTTGTGGCAGCGCAACGGCGGACCCAACGGCGCGATCACCGACGCCGCGGTCGCCCTGCCGGCGATGGGGGAGTTGCATCGCAGCGACACCGTAACCGCGCCCACCACAACGCTTTCCGGCCCGATCCGGATCACCGCCAGCTCCAATCGTCCGCCGGCGGTGCTGTACTACCTGGCCCGTCAGCTCGACGTGGAGTTCGTCCGGATCGGCTCGGCCGGCGCCAAAGCGATGTCGGTGATCCGCGGCGACGCCGATGCCTACATCCACGCCGGCGGGCAGTGGGAGTGGGATTCGGCGGCCCCGGCGGGCGTGATCCTGGCCGCCGGAATGCACGCGTCGCGGCTGGACGGCTCCGAGATGATCTACAACCGGCCCGACCCGTATCTGCCCGACTTCTTGATGTGTCGCGCCGAACTCGCGGATCTGTTGCTGGGCGCGATCCGGCTGGCCAGTTGAACCGGCGCAGGAATTTTCAGCCCCCTGCCAGCAGTTGCCGATGGCATGTTGACGTCCGCGCAGCCTGGGGTTTCTGCGGCCCGCTCCACGGGCTGCACGGTCGGCCCACCTAAAGTTGGCGCTATGCAATCCTGGCAGGCCGCCCCGCTACCGGAGCTGCCCGGACGCGGCCCGGAGTTGCGGCTCTACGACAGCGCCGACCGCCAGGTTCGCCCGGTCTCGGCCGGGCCGACAGCCAGCATGTACGTCTGCGGCATCACGCCCTATGACGCCACCCACCTCGGCCACGCAGCCACCTACCTCGCGTTCGACCTGATCCACCGGATCTGGCGCGATCTCGGCCACGACGTGCACTACGTGCAGAACGTCACCGATGTCGACGACCCCCTGTTCGAGCGGGCCAACCGCGACGGCATCGACTGGCGCGACCTGGCCGCCCGCGAGGTCGAGCTGTATCGCGCGGACATGACCGCGCTGCGGGTGCTGCCGCCACGCGAATACGTCGCAGCCACCGACTCGGTCGCCGAGGTCATCGAGCTCGTCGAGAAAATGCTGGCCTCGGGGGCCGCCTACACAGTCGAGGACGCCGAATTCCCCGACGTCTACTTCCGCGCCGACGCCACCCTGCAGTTCGGCTACGAGTCCGGCTACGACCGCGACACCATGCTTGCCCTGTTCGCCGAACGCGGCGGCGACCCGGACCGGTCGGGCAAGACCGATCAGCTCGACGCGCTGCTGTGGCGCGCCGCGCGGCCCGGCGAACCGAGTTGGCAGTCGCCGTTCGGCGCCGGCCGCCCGGGCTGGCACGTCGAATGCGCCGCGATCGCGCTCAGCCGCATCGGCAGCGGTCTCGACATCCAGGGCGGCGGCAGCGACCTGATCTTCCCGCACCACGAGTTCACCGCCGCGCACGCCGAATCGGTCAGCGGCGAAAGACGATTCGCCGGACACTACGTCCACGCCGGCATGATCGGCTGGGACGGCCACAAGATGTCGAAGAGCCGAGGCAACCTGGTCCTGGTGTCGGGTTTGCGTGCGGAGGGTGTCGAGCCCGCCGCGATTCGGCTGGGCCTGCTGGCCGGGCACTACCGGGCCGACCGCGAATGGACGCCGCAGGTGCTCGACGACGCTCAGGCCCGGCTGCAGCGCTGGCGAGCAGCGACCGCCCTGGCGGCCGGCCCGGACGCCACCGACGTGGTCGCCCGGGTTCGCCAGTATCTGGCCGACGATCTTAATACACCCAAAGCGCTTGCCGCACTTGATGGTTGGACAACTGATGCGGTGGAGTACGGCGGTCACGACGCCGACGCGCCGCGCGTCGTGGCGGCCATGGCCGATGCGCTACTTGGAGTGGAATTGTCCTGAGTGCGGCTGGTGCGGGTAGGTTGCCCGCCATGACGCCATTGAACTCGCAAGTCGTATTCATTACCGGTGGAGGCCAGGGCATCGGGGCCGAGGTGGCCCGCCGCCTGCACGCCAAGGGCGCCAAGCTGGTGCTGACCGACCTGGACGCGGGCGCCCTGGCCGAGCGGGCCGCCGAGTTCGGCGGCGACGAGCATGTGCTGACCGTCGTGGCCGACGTCCGCGATCTCGAGGCCATGCAGGCCGCGGCGGCGCAGGCCGTCGAGAGGTTCGGCGGTATCGACACCGTCGTCGCCAACGCCGGTATCGCCAGCTACGGCTCGGTGCTGCACGTCGACCCCGACGCGGTCAAGCGGGTGCTCGACGTCAACCTGCTCGGCGTTTTTCACACCGTGCGCGCCGCCTTGCCGTCGATCATCGAACGCAAGGGTTACGTGTTGGTGGTCTCGTCGCTGGCCGCGTTCACCGCGGCGCCCGGCATGGCGCCCTACGACATGTCCAAAGCGGGCAACGAGCATCTCGCGCATGCGCTTCGGCTCGAAGTCGCCCACCTCGGGGTTGCGGTCGGATCGGCGCACATGTCCTGGATCGACACGGCGCTGGTCCGCGACACCCAGAAGGATCTGCCGGTGTTCCGTGAGCAGCTGGCGAAGTTCCCGTGGCCGCTGAACAAGACGACGTCGGTGGACAAGTGCGCCGCGGCGTTCGTCGACGGCATCGAGCACCGCAAGAAACGCGTGTACTGCCCGGGCTGGGTGGGGGTGTTCCGGTGGATGAAGCCGTTCCTGTCGACACCGTTCGGGGAGGGCCCGATCCTCAAGACCGCCGGTGGGCAGGTGGCCCGGATGGACGCCGAGGTTGCCGCGCTCGGCCGGTCGGTCAGCGCGCACACCCAGCAGCTCGATAAGCCCTAGCGCCCGAAGCCCGGTCGACGGCGTCGCAGGTAGCGCTCGAACTCCGCGGCCAGCGCGTCGCCGTCGATCTTGCCCAGCGCCTCGGTCATGTCGACCTCGGCGTCCCCGCGCTGCTCCAAACTCTGCACGTATTCAGCGATTTCGTCGTCGTCAGTCGTCATCTCGGTGACCGCCTGCTCCCACTCCTCGGCCTGGGCGGGCAGGTCGGCCAGCGGAACCTCGATGTCGAGCACCTCCTCGACGCGGCGCAGCAGCGCGACCGTCGCCTTCGGGTTGGGCGGCTGCGACACGTAGTGCGGGACCGCCGCCCAGAACGTGACGGCAGGGATCCCGGCAGCGACGCAGGCGTCCTGGAACACCCCGGCGATGCCGGTCGGTCCCTCGTACCGGGTCTCCTGCAGGCCGAAGCGCCGCGCCGACTCGGGGGAGTAGGCGGCCCCGGACACCGGCACCGGTCGGGTGTGCGGCGTGTCGGCCAGCAGGGCACCCAGGATCACCACGGTGTCGACGTTGAGCTTGTCGGCGACGGCCAGCAGCTCGGCGCAGAAGGTCCGCCACCGCATGTTCGGCTCGACGCCGTGCATCAGCACGATGTCGCGATCGGCGCCCGGCGGGCGGCAGTGCGAGATCCGCATCGACGGCCACACCAGCTCCCGCGTCACGCCGTCGACCTGCCGGATGACCGGGCGGTTCACCTGGTAGTCGTAGTACGCCTCGTCGTCGATTTCGAGGATTGGATCGGCCTCCCAGATGGCATCCAGGTGCTCGAGCGCGTCGCTGGCCGCGTCGCCGGCGTCATTCCAGCCCTCGAACGCAGCCACGACGATCGTGTTGTGCAGGTCGGGGAACGAGGAGCTGACATCCGGCGAGGTCACGCAATTAGCGTACGGCGTGACGCAGCTCGCGGCGCGCAGAGCAGCGGCCATTTTGCAGAAGACGAAATACGTTCGGCGGCAATCTCGTTACCCTGGGTAATTACGACATTGCCGACAAGATCCGCGGGTCGGGTCGAGCTGGGCGTCCAGACGTCGGGTGACAACGTAGACTTTTCTGGTCGAGAGGCGTTGCAACGGTTCCGGGTCAAAGCCGGTAGCCGCCACGCTCGGCAGAGTCAAGGACGCCTTCCGTTATGGAAGGACTGCATGTGAGCTCCGCAAAGCAGAATTTTGCGCCGAACATCCGCCCGGACTGCACCGACGAACTGACGGCAGCGCTGCGCCAGCGGATCATGGTGATCGACGGGGCGATGGGTACCGCGATCCAGCGGGACCGGCCGGACGAGACCGGTTACCGCGGTGAGCGGTTCAAGGACTGGCCGAGCGATCTGGTGGGCAACAACGACCTGCTCACACTGACGCAGCCGCAGATCATCGAGGGGATCCACCGCGAGTACCTCGAGGCGGGCGCCGACATCCTGGAGACCAACACGTTCAATGCGAACGCGATCTCGCTCTCCGACTACGACATGGCCGAGCTGAGCTACGAGCTGAACTACGCCGGCGCCGCGCTGGCCCGCAAGGCCGCCGACGAATTCAGCACCCCGGAGAAGCCGCGCTACGTGGCCGGTGCCCTCGGGCCGACGACGCGAACCGCGTCGATCTCGCCGGACGTCAACGATCCCGGGGCTCGCAACGTCTCCTACGACCAGCTGGTCGCCGCCTACCTCGAATCCGCCAACGGCCTGGTCGACGGCGGCGCCGACCTGCTCATCATCGAGACGATCTTCGACTCGCTGAACGCCAAGGCGGCGGTGTTCGCCGTCGAGACGCTGTTCGAGAACCGCGGCCGCCGCTGGCCGTTGATCATCTCGGGCACCATCACCGACGCCTCCGGCCGCACACTGTCCGGTCAGGTCACCGAAGCATTCTGGAATGCGATCAGGCACGCGAAGCCACTCGCGGTCGGCCTCAACTGCGCGCTGGGCGCGCCGGAGATGCGGCCCTACATCGCGGAAGTGTCGCGGATCGCGGACACCTTCGTCTCCTGCTACCCGAATGCGGGTCTGCCCAACGCCTTTGGCGAATACGACGAGTCCCCGGAGCGTCAGGCCGGCTACATCGCCGACTTCGCCGAGGCCGGCCTGGTCAACCTCGTCGGTGGGTGCTGCGGAACGACGCCGGCGCACATCGCCGAGATCGCCAAGGTGGTCGAGGGCAAGCCGCAACGCCAGGTGCCCGAGATCGAGGTGGCCACCCGGCTCTCGGGCCTGGAGCCGCTCAACATCACCGACGACTCCCTGTTCGTCAACATCGGTGAGCGCACCAACATCACCGGCTCCGCCCGGTTCCGCAACTTGATCAAGGCCGAGGACTACGACACCGCGCTGTCGGTCGCGCTGCAGCAGGTGGAGGTCGGTGCGCAGGTCATCGACATCAACATGGACGAGGGCATGATCGACGGCGTCGCCGCGATGGACCGGTTTACCAAGCTGATCGCGGCCGAGCCGGACATCAGCCGCGTCCCGGTGATGATCGACTCGTCCAAGTGGGACGTCATCGAGGCGGGCCTGAAGAACGTGCAGGGCAAGCCGATCGTCAACTCGATCTCCATGAAGGAGGGCGAGGAGAAGTTCATCCGCGAGGCCAGGCTGTGCCGCAAGTACGGCGCCGCCGTCGTGGTGATGGCGTTCGATGAACAGGGCCAGGCCGACAACCTGGAACGCCGCAAGGAGATCTGCGGGCGCGCCTACCGGATCCTGACCGAAGAGGTCGGCTTCCCCGCCGAGGACATCATCTTCGACCCGAACTGCTTCGCGCTGGCCACCGGCATCGAGGAGCACGCGACCTACGGGATCGACTTCATCGAGGCCTGCGCCTGGATCAAGGAAAACCTGCCCGGCGTGCACATCTCCGGCGGCATCTCCAACGTGTCGTTCTCGTTTAGGGGCAACAACCCCGTCCGCGAGGCGATCCACTCGGTGTTCCTGTTCCACGCCATCAAGGCCGGCCTGGACATGGGCATCGTCAACGCCGGCGCGCTGGTGCCCTACGACTCGATCGATCCCGAGCTGCGGGAGCGCATCGAAGACGTGGTGCTGAACCGTCGTGAGGATGCGGCCGAACGGCTGCTGGAGATCGCCGAGCGGTTCAACAGCTCGGAGAAGGCCGACGACCCCGCGGCGGCCGAGTGGCGCGGCCTCCCGGTGCGCGAACGGATCACCCACGCCCTGGTCAAGGGCATCGACGCCCACGTCGATGCCGACACCGAGGAGTTGCGGGCCGAGATCGCCGACGCGGGCGGTCGCCCGATCGAGGTGATCGAGGGCCCGCTGATGGACGGCATGAACGTCGTCGGTGACCTCTTCGGCTCGGGCAAGATGTTTCTGCCCCAGGTGGTGAAGTCGGCCCGGGTGATGAAGAAGGCCGTCGCGTACCTGCTGCCGTTCATCGAGGCCGAGAAGGAAGAGTCCGGCAACGCATCCAAGGACACCAACGGCACGATCGTGATGGCGACGGTGAAGGGCGACGTCCACGACATCGGCAAGAACATCGTCGGGGTCGTGTTGCAGTGCAACAACTACGAGGTGATCGACCTCGGGGTGATGGTGCCCGCGAGCAAGATCCTGGACGCGGCGAAGGAGCACGACGCCGACATCATCGGGCTGTCCGGCTTGATCACCCCGTCGCTGGACGAGATGGTCAACTTCGCCGCCGAGATGGAACGCGAGGGGCTGGAGATCCCGCTGCTGATCGGCGGGGCGACCACCTCGCGCGCCCACACCGCCGTGAAGGTGGCGCCGCGTCGCAGCGGGCCGGTGGTCTGGGTCAAGGACGCCTCCCGTTCGGTGCCGGTCGCGGCCGCGTTGCTCGACGACAAGCAGCGCCCGGCTCTGCTGGAGGCCACCGCGAAGGACTACGCGTCCCTTCGGGAACGGCACGCGCAGAAGAACGAGCGGCCGATGCTGACGCTGGAGAAGGCGCGCGCCAACCGGACGCCGATCGAGTGGGACGGCTACACGCCGCCGGTGCCCGCGCAAGGCCTCGGCGTGCGCGAATTCCTGGATTACGATCTCGCCGAGTTGCGGGAGTACATCGACTGGCAGCCGTTCTTCAACGCCTGGGAGATGAAGGGCAGGTTCCCCGACATCCTCAACAACCCGGCCTCGGGTGAGGCGGCCCGCAAGCTGTACGACGACGCCCAGCAGATGCTCGACACCCTGATCAAGGAGAAGTGGCTGACGGCCAACGGCGTGATCGGTTTCTTCCCCGCGAACGCGGTCGGCGACGACATCGAGGTCTACACCGACGACACCCGCGCCGAGGTGCTCACCACATTGCACAACCTGCGCCAGCAGGGTGAGCACCGAGAAGGCATCCCGAATCGGTCGTTGGGCGACTACATCGCCCCCAAAGAAACGGGCCTCCGGGATTACGTCGGCGCCTTCGCTGTCACCGCGGGGTTAGGCAGCCAGGAGAAGATCGCCGAGTTCAAGGCGGACCTCGACGACTACAGCGCGATCCTGCTGGAGTCCGTCGCCGACAGGCTGGCCGAGGCCTTCGCCGAACGGATGCACCAGCGGGTCCGCAAGGAGTTCTGGGGATTTCAGCCGGACGAGCATTTGGACAACGAGGAACTCATCGGCGAAAAGTACCGCGGAATCCGTCCGGCACCCGGCTACCCGGCCTGCCCGGAGCACACCGAAAAGGTGACGCTCTGGAAGCTGATGGACGTCCAGCGGCGCACCGGCATCGAGTTGACCGAGTCGATGGCGATGTGGCCCGGTGCCGCCGTCAGCGGCTGGTATTTCTCGCACCCGCAGTCGCAATACTTCGTGGTGGGTCGGATGGCCCAGGACCAAGTCGCCGATTACGCGAAGCGCAAAGGCTGGACCTTGCAGGAAGCCGAGCGCTGGCTTGCGCCCAACCTCGGCTACAACCCGGAAGACTGAGCACCAAATTGGTTGAGCCGCACGAGGACCTGCCCGTCGATCCTCGCGCCGCGCGGGCCGCGTTCCGATCGGCCGTCCGGTACGCATCGGTGGCCGCGATCGGCGGACTGCTGTTCGGCTTCGACATCTCGACGACCAACCGTGCGGTCAAGGCGCTGCAGGTCACCTTTGGAATCGGCAATGGGATCCTGGGCTTCGCCGCGGCCTCGGCCGTGCTGGGTGCCGCGCTCGGTGCGGTGTTCGCCGGCCGGATCGGCGACCGGTTGGGTCGCCTGTCGATGATGAAGCTCTCGGCGGCTTCGTTTTTCGTATGCGGCCTCGGTGCCGGGCTGGCGACCAACATCTGGATGTTCATCGCCTTCCACCTCGTCGGCGGTATCGGCATCGGCTTCTCGTCGGTCGCGGCCCCGGCCTACATCGCCGAAGTCTCACCTCCGCGCTTCCGCGGTCGACTCGGCTCGCTGCAACAGCTCGCTATCGTGTGCGGCCTGTTCGGAGCGATGGCGTTGACGTGGGTGCCATTTCACCTCGCGGGCGGTGCGAGCAAGCCACTCTGGCTGGGCCTGGCGGCATGGCGGTTTACCTACCTCAGCGAGTTGCTCTTGGCGTTGGTGTACTTCGCACTGCTGCTCACCATTCCCGAGTCGCCGCGCTATCTGGTTGCCCGGCAACGTGTTCCGCAGGCCCGTCGGGTGCTGTCCACGCTGCTGAGTGAACGCGACGCCCAGCACACCATCGCCCGGATCGCCGAGACCCTCGATCAAGAGAAGCCGCAGTCGTGGCGCGATCTGCGTAAACCGACCGGCGGGCTGTACGGCATCGTCTGGGTCGGCCTGGGGCTGGCCGTCTTTCAGCAGTTCGTCGGCATCAACGTGATCTTCAACTACTCCGATTTGCTCTGGGAGACAGTGGGGTTCGGCGAAAAGTCGTCGTTCACCATCGGACTGGTGACCACCGGGGTCAATGTGCTGATTACGTTGGTGGCGATCGCGCTGATCGACCGGCTCGGTCGCAGACCGCTGCTGCTGGCGGGATCGGCAGGCATGTCGCTGATGCTGATCACGATGACGGTCGTTTTCGCCGGCGCCTCCGTCCGCAACGGTCAGCCGCAACTCGACGGGGCGTCCGGGATCGTCGCGCTGGTGGCGGCCGACCTGTTCGTGGTCGCGTTCGCCGTGTCCTGGGGGCCGGTGTTGTGGGTGCTGCTGGGCGAGATGTTCCCCAACCGGATCCGTTCGGCGGCGCTGGGTCTGGCATCGGGTGTGCAGTGGATGGCCAACTGGACCATCGCGGTGACGTTCCCGGCGCTGCGTCACACGCTCGTCGCCGCCTACTGCTTCTATGCGCTGTGCGCGGTGCTGTCGCTGGTTTTCGTCTGGCGATGGGTGCGCGAAACCAACGGGGTGTCGTTGGAGGACATGCCCGACGACGCGGTCGCGACGCATTAGTGACCCGAAACCGCCGTGACTTTGCTTAGTCGCCCATGAAACAATCGCTGGCCGTGAAGACCTTCGAGGATTTGTTCGCCGAACTCGGTGAACGCGCCCGCACCCGCCCGCCCGGCAGCGGCACCGTCGCCGCGCTGGACAGCGGCGTGCATACCCTCGGCAAGAAGATCCTCGAAGAGGCCGGCGAAGTGTGGCTGGCCGCCGAGCACGAGTCCGACGACGCGCTGGCCGAGGAGATCAGCCAGTTGCTGTATTGGGCCCAGGTGCTGATGATCGCCCGCGGGCTCACGCTCGACGACGTGTACCGGAAGCTGTAGATGACACCGCACAGCCGCAACGGGTCCGCCAATCTCCGTGTCGCGGTTCCCAACAAGGGGGCGCTGAGCGAGTCGGCCGTCGAGATCCTGTCCGAGGCCGGCTACCGGCGTCGCACCGATCCCAAAGACCTGACCGTGATCGACCCGCACAACCACGTCGAGTTCTTCTTTCTGCGCCCCAAGGACATCGCCATTTACGTGGGCTCCGGTGAGCTCGACTTCGGCATCACCGGAAGGGACTTGGCCCGTGAGTCTCGCGCACCCGTGCACGAACGTCTCGCGCTGGGCTTCGGCTCGTCCACTTTCCGCTATGCCGCACCGGCCGGACGCAATTGGACTATCGACGACCTCGCGGGCCGCCGCATCGCCACGGCATACCCGAACATCGTGCGAGAAGACTTGGCGGCCCGCGGTATTGAGGCCACCGTCATCCGGCTGGACGGCGCAGTAGAGATCTCGGTACAGCTCGGGGTGGCCGATGCGATCGCCGACGTGGTGGGCTCCGGCCGCACCCTGAACCTGCACAACCTGGTGGCCTTCGGTGAAACGCTATGCGACTCAGAGGCAGTACTCATCGAGCAGGTGAGCCCCGACGTCGCCGACGGCGGCCCGGACGCGGCGGCCCGCGACCAACTCGTGGCCCGAGTCCAGGGCGTGGTGTTCGGCCAGCAGTACCTGATGCTCGATTACGACTGTCCGCGTTCAGTTCTCGACGAAGCCACGTCGATCACACCCGGCTTGGAATCACCCACGATCGCCCCCTTGGCCGATCCCGGATGGGTGGCCGTGCGGGCGCTGGTGCCGCGTCGAGATGTCAACGCGATCATGGACGAGTTGGCGGCCATCGGGGCGAAAGCGATCTTGGCGTCGGACATCCGGTTCTGCCGGTTCTGATCACGCTTGCATCGTGCCGCCGGCGTTGCTGTGTTAGCGTCCGCCTAGAGCCGCGTTTTCCAGCGCTAGGAGAGTCGCAATGACCCATTTCTATGTTCTGCTGCTTGCTCTCGGAGTCGGCGTGATCGCCGGTTTACGAACCTTCACCGCGCCGGCCGTCCTTAGTTGGGCGGCCGTGCTGCATTGGATCAACCTCAACAACACCTGGGCGTCCTGGGTCGGCAACCTGATCACCGCGATCATCTTCAGCCTGCTGGCGGTCGGGGAGCTGTTCCTCGACAAGCAACCCAAGACCCCGCCCCGCACGGCGCCACCGTCATTCGTCGCCCGGCTCATCTCGGGTGGGTTCGTGGGAGCGCTCGTCGGCACGGTATGGGCGGTCACCTACAGCGCACTCGGCGCCGGCGTGGTCGGCGCCGTGCTCGGGACGATGCTCGGATACCAGGCGCGCGCCCGGCTGTCCGGGTCGTTTGGCCGTGACCTGCCGGCGGCGCTGCTCGAGGACGTCGTCGCCGTCGGCGGTGGATTCGCGCTCGCGGCCGTCATCACCGCTCTGTGACACGGCGTTTCGACGCGATCGTCGTCGGCGCCGGCCAGGCCGGCCCCCCACTGGCCGGACGGCTGACCGCCGCCGGCCAGACCGTTGCGATGGTCGAGCGCAAGCTGTTTGGCGGCACCTGCGTCAACACCGGATGCATCCCGACCAAGACGCTGGTGGCCAGCGCCTACGCCGCGCATCTGGCCCGTCGCGGCGCCGACTTCGGCGTCAGCACCGGCCCGGTCGACGTCGACATGGCCAAAGTCAAGGCGCGCAAGGACGGCATCGTGCTCGACGACCGCAACGGCGTCGAAGGTTGGCTGGACGGCATGGACGGTTGTACGGTCTTTCGCGGCCATGCCCGATTCGAAGACCCGCACACAGTGCGGGTCGGGGATGACACGTTGCACGCCGACCGGATTTTCCTCAATGTCGGCGGACGCGCGGTGGTACCGGACATTCCCGGGCTGGCCGATGTCGATTACCTGACCAACGTGTCGATTCTCGAACTCGACACGGTGCCCGAACATCTCGTCGTCGTGGGCGGCAGCTACATCGCACTCGAATTCGCCCAGATGTACCGCCGCTTCGGCGCTCACGTGACCGTCGTCGAAAAGGGCCCGCGGCTGGCCTCCCGCGAAGACCACGATGTCTCCGACACCATCCGGGAGATCCTGGAGAACGAAGGCATCGACATCGTCGTCGCCGCCGACGATATCCGGATAACCAAGCGCGTCAACGGGTTCGAACTGACTCCGCGGCCGGGCGCGGCACCGATAGCGGGCAGTCACCTCTTACTTGCGGTGGGGCGACGGCCCAACACCGATGATCTCGGCCTGGACCGGGCGGGGGTAGCCACCGACGAGCATGGCTACATCGTCGTCGACGACCAACTGCGAACCAGCGTCGAGCACATTTGGGCGCTGGGGGACTGCAACGGCAAGGGCGCCTTCACTCATACCTCGTACAACGATTTCGAAATCGTCGCCGCCAACCTGCTCGACAACGACCCTCGGCGGGTGAGCGATCGGATCGCCACATACGCGCTCTACATCGACCCGCCGCTCGGGCGGGCCGGGATGACCGTCGAGCAGGTGCGCGCGTCGGGCCGCCCCGCGCTGGTCGGCCAGCGGCCGATGACACGGGTCGGCCGTGCGGTGGAAAAGGGTGAGACACAAGGCTTTATGAAGGTCGTCGTCGATGCCGAGACGCAGCAGATCCTCGGGGCGGCGATCTTGGGTGTGGGCGGCGACGAGGCCATCCACGGCATCCTCGACACGATGTCGGCCAAAGCGCCCTACACGACGTTGGCCCGAACGATGCACATCCACCCGACCGTCAGTGAGCTGATACCGACCATGCTGCAGGAGATGTCACCGCTGCAGTAGTCGGCGCTCACGCCGCCGGGTCTGCCACGTGCAGGACGGTGTCGGCGTCGCCGTCGTCGGGAAGTTCCGGCCAGCCGGGATACGGCGGGGGTGTGCCGCCGAACACCGGACAGTGCGAGTGGTGGGCGCACCAGTCGCACAGCCGCGACGGGCGGGGCCGGAAATCTCCTGTGGCACCGGCAGACTGGATGGCATGCCAAATCGCCATCAGGGTCTTCTCGAAGCGCACGAGTTCTGCTTCGTCGGGGGAGTAGTCCAACAGCTGGCCGTCCGACAGATAGATCAGCCGTAGCCGCGTCGGCAGCACACCGCGTGACCGCAACAAGGCAACCGCGTAGAACTTCATTTGGAACATGGCCTTGAACTCGGCAAGCGCTCGCGCTTCCGGCGGGGCTTTGCCGGTCTTGTAGTCCACCACCCGTAACTCGCCGGTCGGCGCGACGTCGATGCGGTCGATGATCCCGCGCAGCAGGGTGCCGTCAGCCAGCTCGACCTCGATGCGCTGCTCGCAGCTCTGCGGGTCGAACCGGGTCGGGTCTTCCAGGCTGTAGTAGCCGGACAGCAACTTGCGGGCCTCGTCGAGCAGTTGCGTCTGCTGTTCGGCGCCGAGTTGCTCGGCCAGCGCGGGTTCGGCGGCGATCACCTGTTCCCACGCCGGGCCGACCAACGCATCGACGGTCTGCGGGCCCCGCTCGGCGGCGGGCAGACCGTAGAGCTGCTCCAACGCGGCGTGGACCACCGATCCGCGCACCTGCGCGGTGGACGGCGGCTCGGGCAGCCGGTCGATTGCCCGGAAGCGGTAGAGCAGTGGGCACTGCTTGAAATCGGCCGCCCGCGACGGTGACAGGGCGGGCCGCCGCCTGGCCGGCTTCTCCGTGTGGTCACCCATACCCGCAGCCTAGAAGCCAGGTCGGACAACCCCGCGCACCTCCGGCGGCGCGTCTGCTGGCAGGCTTGTCCGCTGTGTCCGCTACTGGCCCGTTCGTCGTCGGTGACCGCGTGCAGCTCACCGACGCCAAGGGGAGGCACTACACGATGGTGCTCAGCCCCGGTAGCGAGTTTCACACTCACCGCGGCGCGATCATGCACGACGCGGTGATCGGGCAGCCGGAAGGCAGCGTGGTCAAGTCCGCCAACGGCGACCAGTTCCTGGTGCTACGGCCGCTACTGGTCGACTACGTGCTGTCGATGCCGCGCGGTGCACAGGTGGTCTATCCGAAGGATGCCGCGCAGATCGTGCACGAGGGCGACATCTTTCCCGGCGCACGGGTGTTGGAGGCGGGGGCCGGATCCGGGGCGCTGACGTGCTCGCTGCTGCGCGCGGTCGGGCCGGACGGGCAGGTGATCTCCTACGACGTACGCGCCGACCACGCCGAACACGCACGCCGCAACGTGGAGACGTTCTTCGGCTGTCTCCCGCAGAACTGGGAGCTGGTGATCGGCGACGTCGCGGACGCCGACCTGCCCGATGGCTCGGTCGACCGGGCGGTGTTGGACATGCTCGCGCCGTGGGACGTGCTCGGGCGGGTATCGCGCGCGCTGGTGGCCGGCGGCGTGCTGATGATCTACGTGGCGACCGTGACACAGCTGTCCAAGGCGGTGGAAGCGCTACGCGCACAACAGTGTTGGACGGAGCCGCGGGCTTGGGAGACGATGCAGCGCGGCTGGAACGTCGTCGGGCTGGCGGTGCGGCCCCAACACAACATGCGCGGGCACACCGCGTTCTTGGTGTTCGCGCGCAAGCTGGCCCCCGGCGCTGTCACGCCGACCCCGTTGCGTCGAAAGCAGCGTCCCACCGAGCCGGGGTCAGTCGTCGCTGCGGAGCAAATCCCTTCGGACGGAGAGTAATTCGAACTCCGGATGCGCGGCGACCAGACGCTCGGCGGCGTCGAGAACGTCGACGGCATGTCGCCGATCCGCCGACGCGATCGCGACACCGATTCCGGCCCGTCGATGCAGCTCCTGTGACGCGGTCTCGGCGGCCGAGACGCTGAATTTGCGTTGCAGCTCCGCGACGACGGGGCGCACCACCGACCGCTTCTGCTTGAGCGAGCGCACGTCACCGAGCAGCACGTCGAACTCGAGCCAACCGATCCACACGTCGGTCAGTGCCCAGGCGTCGTCGGCGACTCGGTGGCGTCGGCGCGGAACGCCAACAGCACATCTGCGGTCCGCGCGGAAAGCTGCCAACCGCCTTGGTAGGGCTTGAATTCCATCGGGAACGCGAAATGCGGGCCCTTCGGATTGGAGGAGCTGACGTCGACGTTGGCCACCACGTCGGCCGGATCGCGGTCGGACCAATTGACATCGCGCACATCGAATTTCGCCGGGGTGTAACCGCCGTTGATCAACGCGTCGGCGAATTGGTCGAACACGCCGGCGCTTTCCGGCGTGGCGCCTTCGACCAGGTTCAGCTTCTGCGCGCCTGGCACCGACTTATCGGCCAGCCGAGACAGCACGCCCGCCAGCGCCTCGGGCGGCGGCAGGGGCGCGGCCTGCGGGCCCAGCGTCGGATTCGGTGACGCGGACGCCGACGGTGGGGCGCTTGCCGGCGACCCTTGGTCCTCGTCGCTGGAACACCCGGGAAGCCCAAGCGCTGCCGCTGCTGCGGCGGTACTCAAGACTGCGGCGAGGCCCCGGCGCATCCGGTTGCCGTCAGCGCGAACGCAGCGCCGAGACGAGCGTCATCGCGGAGTCGTGCGACAGCTTCCACCCGCCCTGATCGACGAACCGGAGGTACTCCGGCGTCGGCGCCAGGCGTGGGCCCGACGCGGTGAGGGTCGCAGTGGCGGCACCCGGACCGGAGGGCACGATGTTGGTGATGTTGAACGTCAGCGGCAGGCTGCCTTTTTGAGCGGCCTTCTGCAATTCGTGGTCGGCGATGCCGATCGGAACCGGGATGCCGCCCTCGACGAGATCGCCCTTCTGGGCGAACGACACGCTCGGGTCCTGGAGCGCGTTGAGGACGGTCGTGAGCTGGGCCGCGCTGGGGACATCGACCCCGGCCGGTGCGATCGGGTCCAGGGGTAGCGGGGCGCCGAAAACGACCGGCTGAACGCTCGGCGACACAGCGGTGACGGGTGCAATACAGGTCACACCCGCGGCGGCGGCACCGATGGCGGCCATCGCCGCCATGCCTGTGGCTAGGGTTTTCACTGTCACGAAGGTCCTCTCGGTAAAGCCGACTAAACAAGATGTTAACGCTGTTGCCAGTGTGCCCCATTTCGAGTTCCCGCATGAAACGGAAATCGCCGGTAGCGTTGAGGTATCCACCGCACCACCGTGCCGGGGCGGGAAAGGAGCGCACGATGGGTGAATTTGACCGTGAACCGTTCGGTAGCCCGCGCGAACCGGATCTCACCAACGAGGACGCCGCCGAGTTGGAAGAGCTTCGTCGCGAGGCCTCGATTCTGCGCGAGCAGCTCGACAGTGCCGCGGGATCGCAGGGCGCTGGACGGAGTCCACGCGATATTCACCAGCTAGAGGCGCGGATCGATTCGTTGGCGTCACGCAATTCCAAGCTGATGGAAACCCTCAAGGAAGCCCGTCAGCAGCTGCTGGCGCTGCGCGAAGAGGTCGACCGTCTTGGACAGCCGCCCAGCGGCTACGGCGTGCTGTTGTCGACGCACGAAGACGACACGATCGACGTCTTCACCTCGGGGCGCAAGATGCGACTGACGTGCTCACCGAACATCGATGTGAGCTCGCTGCGCAAAGGTCAGACAGTTCGCCTCAACGAGGCGCTAACTGTCGTCGAGGCCGGCCTGTACGAATCCGTCGGCGAGATTTCAACTTTGCGCGAGGTGTTGGCCGACGGTCACCGCGCGCTGGTGGTCGGCCACGCCGACGAAGAGCGCATCGTGTGGCTGGCCGAGCCGTTGGTCGCCGAGGACCTGCCGGAGGGCCACCCCGACGCGCTCAACGACGACACCCGGCCGCGCCGGCTGCGTCCCGGTGACTCGCTTCTCGTCGACACCAAGGCGGGTTACGCGTTCGAGCGGATCCCCAAGGCCGAGGTCGAGGACCTGGTGCTGGAAGAGGTTCCCGACGTCACCTACAACGACATCGGCGGACTGGGCCGCCAGATCGAGCAGATTCGCGACGCGGTCGAGCTGCCGTTCCTGCACAAGGAGCTCTACCGCGAGTACGCGTTGCGTCCACCCAAGGGTGTGCTGCTCTACGGTCCACCCGGATGCGGAAAGACGTTGATTGCCAAGGCCGTTGCCAACTCGCTGGCCAAGAAGATGGCGGAGGTCCGCGGCGACGACGCGCGCGAGGCCAAGTCGTACTTCCTCAACATCAAGGGCCCCGAGCTGCTGAACAAGTTCGTCGGCGAGACCGAGCGCCACATCCGGCTGATCTTCCAGCGCGCCCGCGAGAAGGCGTCGGAGGGCACGCCGGTGATCGTGTTCTTCGACGAGATGGACTCGATCTTCCGCACCCGCGGCACCGGGGTTTCCTCCGATGTGGAGACCACCGTCGTCCCGCAGTTGCTCAGCGAGATCGACGGTGTCGAGGGTCTGGAGAACGTCATCGTGATCGGCGCCTCCAACCGTGAGGACATGATCGACCCCGCGATCCTTCGGCCCGGCCGTCTGGACGTGAAGATCAAAATCGAGCGCCCGGACGCCGAATCGGCGCAGGACATCTTCTCGAAGTACCTGACCGACGAATTGCCGGTCAACGCCGACGATCTCGCCGAGTTCGGGGGCGACCGCTCGCTGTGCATCAAGGCGATGATCGAAAAGGTCGTCGACCGGATGTACGCCGAAATCGACGACAACCGGTTCCTGGAAGTCACCTACGCCAACGGTGACAAAGAGGTCATGTACTTCAAGGACTTCAACTCCGGCGCGATGATTCAGAACGTCGTCGACCGCGCGAAGAAGAACGCGATCAAGGCGGTGTTGGAGAGCGGTCAAAAGGGTCTGCGCATCCAGCACCTGCTCGACTCGATCGTCGACGAGTTCGCCGAGAACGAAGACCTGCCCAACACCACCAACCCCGATGACTGGGCACGGATTTCGGGCAAGAAGGGCGAGCGGATCGTCTACATCCGCACGCTGGTCACCGGCAAGAGCTCGAGCGCTTCGCGGGCGATCGACACCGAGTCGAACCTCGGCCAATACCTGTAGAACTCAGCCGGCCAGCAGCGAATAACTGTTGGTCAGGTCGTCCTGAAGAACCTGTGCGGCGTGCGTGGTTGTGTCGATGCGCAACGGACTGGTCAGGGTGCGGGTCTGGTAAGTCCAGCCCTCGGGGAGATTGAGTCGCTCGCCGAGGCGGGCCAGGTCGGCCCGGGCCAAGTTGGGATCGACGATCTGGCTCCAGGTCTGCATCACCCATCGCCGTAACGCGGGGTCGTGCAATTCATAGACCTCTTCGCCCACGTCGTAGGTGAAGGCCGTGTGCCGGTGGACCTGGTTGGCGGTGTAGGGCGCCGGGTTCATCCCCGACAGCAACGTCTGTGCCTGCAGCGCCATCTCGATGCCGCCGAAATTCTTGACGATCCGCGGTCCCCGAGACACCTTCTCCAGCTCGTTCATCAGCCAGTACCGCGGCCCGTTGAGTAACGCTGCGGCAGCGCCGTTTTCGGCTGCGATCTGCTTGGCGTCGAGCGCAGCCCACAGGTCGGCGGGCAAATCGTTGAGTCCGAAGCTGTTGTAGACGGCCGCTTGCGGTCCAGCCTCGCCCGGCGTCACGAGAAGGACTTCGCCGTAGCGCTTTCCGGACAGCCCGGTGATGGGTTCGGCAGACACCAGGGTGAAGGTAATGACTTGGATCACCTGCGTCAATGGGACGGCCGCGGTTGTCCGGGCCGGGTCGACCTCGCCGCTATACGGTCGGGCGTCGCCCCGCTTCGCGGGCCGCATCGTCGTCGCGCCTAAGCTCGGGTGATGCAACGAATTATCGGTACGGAGGTCGAATACGGCATCTCGTCGCCGTCTGACCCGACCGCCAACCCGATCCTGACTTCCACGCAGGCGGTGCTGGCCTACGCGGCCGCCGCCGGTATTCAGCGCGCCAAGCGCACCCGGTGGGATTACGAGGTGGAATCACCGTTGCGCGATGCGCGCGGCTTCGACCTGAGCCGCTCGGCCGGTCCGCCCCCCGTGGTGGACGCCGACGAGGTCGGCGCGGCCAACATGATCCTGACCAACGGCGCCCGGCTCTACGTCGACCACGCCCACCCGGAATACTCCGCGCCGGAGTGCACTGACCCGCTGGACGCGGTGATCTGGGACAAAGCCGGCGAACGTGTGATGGAGGCCGCCGCGCGGCACGTCGCCAGCGTTCCCGGTGCCGCCAAATTGCAGCTGTACAAGAACAACGTCGACGGCAAGGGTGCTTCGTACGGATCCCACGAGAACTATCTGATGAGCCGCCAGACGCCGTTCTCCTCGGTGATCGCCGGGCTGACCCCATTTTTGGTGTCCCGCCAGGTCGTCACAGGCTCGGGGCGGGTCGGGATCGGGCCGTCCGGCGACGAGCCGGGCTTCCAGCTCTCCCAGCGATCCGACTACATCGAGGTCGAGGTCGGACTTGAGACCACACTCAAGCGCGGCATCATCAACACCCGCGACGAGCCGCACGCCGACGCCGATCGCTACCGGCGGCTGCACGTCATCATCGGCGACGCCAACCTCTCCGAGACGTCGACCTATCTCAAACTCGGCACCACCGCGCTGGCGCTCGATCTGATCGAAGAAGGCCACGCGCACGGGATCGACCTCAGCGACTTGGCGCTGGCCCGCCCGGTGCACGCCGTGCACGCGATCAGCCGCGACCCGTCGCTGCGCGCCACCATCGCGCTGGCCGACGGGCGAGAGCTGACAGCACTTGCGCTGCAACGTATTTACCTGGATCGGGTGGCGAAGTTGATCGACAGCCGTGACCCCGACCCGCGCGCGACCGACGTCGTCGAGACCTGGGCGCACGTCCTCGATCTGCTCGAGCGCGACCCGATGGAATGCGCCGAGCTCCTGGACTGGCCGGCGAAGCTACGCCTTCTCGAAGGTTTCCGGCACCGCGAGAACTTGAGCTGGTCGGCGCCGCGGCTGCATCTGGTCGACCTGCAGTACTCCGATGTCCGACTGGACAAGGGCCTGTACAACCGGCTGGTCGCGCGCGGATCGATGAAGCGTCTGGTCACCGAACAGCAGGTGATCGACGCGGTCGACAACCCGCCGACCGACACCCGGGCGTACTTCCGCGGGGAATGTCTGCGCCGATTCGGAGCCGACATCGCGGCGGCCAGCTGGGACTCCGTGATTTTCGATCTGGGTGGTGATTCGCTCGTGCGCATCCCGACGCTAGAGCCGCTACGTGGCAGCAAGGCCCACGTCGGGGCGCTATTGGACTCGGTGGACAGCGCCGTCGAATTGGTGGAGCAGCTGACCACCTGACGAGCCGGACACGGGGCTTTCCCCTGAGCATTAACGCTATTGACCGGTAGGGTGGAGAAACCGACGGGCGTGTTTCACGCCCGATAACGATGCAGGAGGCAGCGATGGCCCAGGAGCAGACCAAGCGCGGTGGTGGCGGTGGCGATGACGACGACCTCACTGCCAGCACGGCCGCGGGCCAGGAGCGTCGCGAGAAGCTGACCGAGGAGACCGACGATCTGCTCGATGAGATCGACGATGTTCTGGAAGAGAACGCCGAAGACTTCGTTCGCGCATACGTCCAAAAGGGCGGACAGTGACCTGGCCTAACCGCGATCGCCTGGCCACGAATTCTGCCCTCCCCGGAACCGCCTCTGGCGGCCTGTCCTCTTTCACCGATTACCTGCGCCATGCGGCGCCGGAGCTGCTGCCCGCGAGCATGGGCGGCGGTACCGACGCGATCACGCCGAGTTCCGCGCTGCCGCACGGCACAACGATCGTCGCGCTGAAGTATCCCGGCGGGGTGCTGATCGCCGGTGACCGTCGTTCGACCCAGGGCAACATGATCGCCGGGCGCGACGTGCAGAAGGTCTACATCACCGACGACTACACCGCGACCGGGATCGCCGGCACCGCAGCGATCGCCGTCGAGTTCGCCCGCCTGTACGCCGTCGAACTCGAGCACTACGAGAAGCTGGAAGGCGTACCACTGACCTTCGCGGGCAAGGTGAACCGGCTCGCAATCATGGTGCGCGGCAACCTCGCTGCGGCGATGCAGGGTCTGGTGGCGCTGCCACTGCTGGTCGGCTTCGACATCGACGATCCCGATTCGGAGAAGGCCGGCCGCATCGTCTCCTTCGACGCCGCCGGTGGGTGGAACCTCGAGGAAGAGGGCTACCAGTCGGTGGGCTCGGGTTCGCTCTTCGCCAAGTCGTCGATTAAGAAGCTGTATTCCCAAGCGACTGACGCGGATTCGGCCCTGCGCGTCGCGGTGGAAGCGCTCTACGACGCGGCCGACGACGACTCGGCCACCGGTGGGCCCGACCTGGTCCGCGGAATTTTCCCCACCGCCGTCACGATCGGTGTCGACGGCGCCGTCAACGTCGCCGAGCAGCGCATCGCCGAGCTGGCCCGGGAAGTCATCCAACGACGTTCCCGCGCTGACACTTTCGGCCCTGACGCCGCCGATCGACCGGGGATTGACTCATGAGCTTTCCGTATTTCATCTCGCCCGAACAGGCGATGCGGGAGCGCAGCGAGCTCGCCCGCAAAGGCATCGCGCGTGGCCGCAGCGTGGTCGCGCTGGCCTACTCCGGGGGAGTCCTGTTCGTGGCCGAGAACCCGTCGCGCTCACTGCAGAAGATCAGCGAACTCTACGACCGCGTGGGCTTTGCCGCGGTCGGCCGGTTCAACGAATTCGACAACCTGCGCCGCGGCGGCATCCAATTCGCCGACACCCGCGGCTACGCCTACGACCGCCGCGACGTGACGGGCCGCCAGCTGGCCAACGTGTATGCGCAGACGCTGGGCACGATCTTCACCGAGCAGGCCAAGCCGTACGAGGTCGAACTCTGCGTTGCCGAGGTCGCGCATTACGGCGAGACCAAAGCGCCTGAGCTGTACCGGATTACCTACGACGGATCGATCGCCGACGAGCCGCACTACGTGGTGATGGGCGGTGCGACCGAGCCGATCACCAACGCGCTCAAGGAGTCTTACGCCGAGAACGCCAATCTGGCCGATGCGATGCACGTGGCGGTGGAGGCTCTCGAGGCGGGCCGCGCGGAGGGTTCCAGCAACGACCAGCCTCCCTTGAGTGTGGAGAACTTGGAAGTCGCCATCCTTGACGCCAACCGGCCGCGGCGCGCATTCCGCCGCATCACCGGCGCCGCGCTGGAGCGTCTGGCGCCCGTGCGAAACGGCTCTGGGTCGTCGGACGACTCGGCGGAGAAATCGACGAAATAGGCGCTGTCCCGTGGTGATCGGCTTGCTGCTAGCGCTGGGCTGTTCGGTCTGCTACGGCACGGCGACGGTGTTGCAGGCCGCGGCGGCCCGCTCGGTGGACACCGGCACCAGCGATTCCGGCGTCGACGCCGCCCTGCTGCTGCGGGCCTTGCGGCAGTGGCGTTACCTGTTGGGCATCGCGTTGGACGGCGCGGGGTTTCTACTGCAGATCGCGGCGCTGAAGCTGGTTCCGATCTATGTGGTCGCGGCGGCGATCGCCGGCTCGTTGGCCGTCACCGCGATCGTGGCGGCGTGGTTGCTGCACACGCGTTTGTCCGCGACTGAATGGGCCGCCGTGGCGGTGGTGTGCGGGAGCCTGGCGATGCTCGGTCTTGCCGCCGGGCCCGAGGGCGATTCGCGTGGGCCGGCCGGGCTGGGCTGGGGGCTGCTGGTGGTCGCCGCCGCCGTGTTCGCGGCCGGCGCGGTCGCGGGCCGCCTCGGTAACCGAACCCGCGCGCTCGTGCTGGGGTTCGGCGCCGGAGCGGGTTTCGGTGTCGTCGAGATCGCGGTCCGGTTGACCGATTCGATCGACTTCACCGAGGCCACGTTCTGGGCCAATCCCGCCGTGTACGCACTGATCGCCGGCGGGGCGGCCGGTTTTCTGCTGCTGACCTCGGCGTTGAGCCGCGGGTCGGTGACCACCGCCGTCGCCGGAATGGTGGTCGGCGAGACGGTGGGCCCCGCCCTGGTCGGGGTGGCATGGCTGGGTGACCGCACCCGGCCTGGCCTGGATTGGATGGTCGAGACCGGCTTCGTGGTCGCGGTTCTCGCGGCGCTTGCGTTGAGCCGGTTCGGCGAGGCGCCCGAGCCCGTCGAGTCGTTGAATTAGGCCGTGCGGCAACCGCTTCGGCGGGTCAGCGGCGTGGCTGTCGGGAGAACACGTTCGCCAGGTTGACCGCGGTGCCCAGAGTCGGGGCAAGGGCGGGCGCGACACCGAGTAGAAGGTCGCAAGGCGCCAATGCGGTGTTGGCGGCCATCGGGTCGAGGATCGAGTCAAGGTAGTTACCGGCCGCGAGCTGATCCGCGATAATCGCCGCGTCATAGGCGGGCAGGCTGGTGAGCAACGCGTTGATGGAATCGACGAAGGGCGACTCCGGCGGAGGCATAGAGGCGTTGTTTCTCGAGAGCAGGCTTAGAAAATAGACATATGCCCGATAAGGTAACGGCGTGAATTTCGAATCGGGGTGGCGAATCCGGAGGGGTGCCCGCCGGGAACCGATCACAGGTCGGCGCGCAATGCGCCACTCGCGGTGGGGGTTGCTCACCTGTGGCAGATTCAGCAAGTAGGCTCGAATTGTGCAGCGGCGAATCATGGGCATCGAGACCGAATTCGGCGTCACCTGCACATTTCATGGGCATCGGCGACTGTCGCCCGACGAAGTGGCCCGCTACCTGTTTCGACGGGTGGTTTCGTGGGGCCGCAGCTCCAACGTTTTCCTGCGCAACGGCGCCCGGCTCTACCTCGATGTCGGTAGCCATCCCGAGTACGCCACCGCCGAATGCGACAGCCTCGTCCAGCTGGTCACCCACGACCGCGCCGGCGAGCGGGTGCTCGAAGACCTGCTGATCGACGCCGAACAGCGACTGGCCGACGAGGGCATCGGCGGCGACATCTACCTGTTCAAGAACAACACCGACTCGGCGGGCAACTCCTATGGCTGCCACGAGAACTACCTGATCGTGCGGGCCGGTGAATTCTCCCGGATCTCCGACGTGTTGCTGCCGTTCCTGGTCACCCGCCAGCTGATCTGTGGCGCCGGCAAGGTGCTGCAAACCCCGAAGGCCGCGACCTTCTGCCTGTCGCAGCGCGCCGAACACATCTGGGAGGGTGTCTCCTCGGCCACCACCCGTAGCCGTCCGATCATCAACACTCGCGACGAGCCGCACGCCGATGCCGAGAAATACCGGCGTCTGCACGTCATCGTCGGCGACTCCAACATGTGCGAGTCGACCACGATGCTCAAGGTGGGCACCGCGGCGCTGGTGCTGGAAATGATCGAAGCCGGAGTGGCTTTCCGCGACTTCTCGCTCGACAACCCGATTCGCGCCATCCGCGAAGTCAGCCACGACGTCACCGGCCGGCGGCCGGTGCGGCTGGCCGGCGGGCGTCAGGCCAGTGCGCTGGACATCCAGCGGGAGTACTACGCGCGCGCCGTCGAACACCTGCAGACTCGCGAACCCAACGCCCAGATCGAGCAGGTCGTCGACTTGTGGGGGCGCCAGCTCGACGCGGTGGAAAGCCAGGACTTCGCCAAGGTCGACACCGAAATCGACTGGGTGATCAAGCGCAAGCTGTTCCAGCGCTATCAGGATCGCTACGACATGGAGCTGTCCGACCCGAAGATCGCCCAGCTCGACCTGGCGTACCACGACATCAAGCGTGGCCGGGGTGTCTTCGACCTGCTGCAGCGCAAGGGTCTCGCGGCGCGGATCACCACCGACGAGGAGATCGACGCGGCCGTCGACGAGCCGCCGCAGACCACGAGGGCGCGACTGCGCGGTGAGTTCATCAGCGCCGCCCAAGCGGCCGGCCGCGACTTCACCGTCGACTGGGTGCACCTCAAGCTGAACGACCAGGCGCAGCGCACGGTCCTGTGCAAGGACCCGTTCCGGGCCGTCGACGAGCGGGTAAAGCGGCTGATCGCCAGCATGTAGTCAGAACAGCGTTGTCGAGCCTGTCGTGAAGACGAATCCGTGGTCGCCGGCTCGGCAGGCAAACATATTCTGATCATCCACGCCGCAGGTGAAGGCGTCGAAAACGATCTTGTGCAGCGGCGGCAGGAGTTTGAACTCGTCGGGACCGGGTTTGAAGTCCGGGTCCGGCGGCTGCTCTGCCTGGATCGTCGCAGCGAGGCCGGCGGCGAAGTTGACCTGCCAGAATCCGCCTTTGTCGGGTCGTGGACCGGAGCACCACAACCTGTGCAGGTAGTCGCGTGCATTCGACGAGCAACGTTGTCCGTCGGGCGTACTGAACGTCGGGCCGCCGAAGTACTGGCGCATGTTCATCGTGAAGTAGTCACGACTGTCGACTTGGGTGTAGCCCGAAAGATCCGGAAACGAGGTGTCGGTGAGCCGGATGCCGGCACCCGGCTGCAAGCAGTACGCCAGCACACCGACGAACGCAGCGACGACCCTTGGGGTGCCGAACGTCGGTCTGATCACGAAGTCAACCCTAGGGCCGGGCGAACCTCCCCTAGGGCGCAATTTCCGCCGAAGTGCTGTGGTCCGTTGACGATCCAGCGTCACCCCTTGCCCTAACCTCTTACGGGTGGCGGTATCCAAAGTCGAGCGGTTGATGAATCTGGTCATCGCACTGCTGTCCACCCGTAGCTACATCACTGCGGAGAAGATCCGCTCCAGCGTGGCCGGTTATGCGGACAGCGCCAGCGACGAAGCGTTCTCGCGAATGTTCGAGCGCGACAAGAACGAACTGCGCGACTTGGGCATCCCGCTGGAAACCGGCCGGGTGTCGTCCTATGACCCGGTGGAGGGTTACCGGATCAACCGCGACGCCTACGCGCTGCCTGCCGTCGAGTTGACCGGCGACGAGGCCGCCGCGGTCGCCGTGGCCACTCAGCTGTGGGAGTCGCCCGAGCTGATCACCGCGACGCAGGGCGCGCTGCTGAAGCTGCGCGCCGCGGGCGTCGACGTCGATCCGGACGCGCCGATCGCCATTGCGTCGCCGGCGGGCGGCGTCGGGCTGCGCGGCTCGGAAGACGTGCTCAACGCGCTGTTGTCGGCCATCACTGCACGGCGCGCCGTGCAGTTTCCGCATCGGCCGTCGTGGACCGATCCGTACACCATCCGCACGGTCGAGCCGTGGGGCGTCGTCACCGAAAAAGGCCGCTGGTACCTCGTCGGGCATGACCGCGACCGTGATGCCACCCGCACGTTCCGGCTGTCCCGGATCGGCGCCGAGGTGACGCCGATCGGCCCGGCCGGCGCCGTCAGCGTGCCCGCCGATGCCGACCTGCGCGACATCGTCGCCAAGGTCGTCGGTGACCCGCCGACGGGTGTCAGAGCTCAGGTGTGGGTTGCCGACGGGCGGGCCACCGCGCTGCGGCGGGCCGGGACCTCGTTGGGCGCGCGGCAGGTCAACGGCCGCGACGGCGAGGTCATCGAAGTTGACATCGGGGCCACCGGCCGGCTGGCCCGCGATATCGCCGGCTACGCCGCCGACGCCGTGGTGCTGGAGCCGGCAACGCTGCGCGACGAGGTATTGGACTTGTTGCGCGCCCACATCGAGGAGAACCGCGCATGACTCCCGTGTCGACCCGGCTGGTGCGGCTGTTGAACATGGTCCCGTACTTCCAGGCGAACCCTCGCGTCACTCGCGCCCAGGCCGCGGCTGACCTCGGTGTTTCGGTCAAGCAGCTGGGGGACGACCTCGACCAGCTGTGGCTGTGCGGCCTACCCGGTTACGGCCCCGGTGATCTGATTGACTTCGAGTTCACCGGCGACACCATCGAGGTGACGTTCTCCGCGGGGATGGACACCCCGCTGCAGCTGACCTCGCCGGAGGCGACCGGGTTGCTGGTGGCGCTTCGCGCGCTGGCCGACATCCCGGGTGTGGTCGATCCGGAAGCCGCACGAAGCGCGATCGCCAAGATCGAAGCCGCGGCTGGAGCGGCCGGACACGGCAACGACGTCGCCACGGCGGTCGACGAGCCCGCGCCGGTGGAGAGCGCGGCGGCCGCCGCGGTACGCGCCGCGGTCCGGGACAACAAGGCGCTGAGCATCGACTACTACGCCGCCTCGCACGACACGCTGGCCACCCGGATCGTCGACCCGATCCGGATCGTGCTGGTCGGCGATCAGAGCTATCTGGAGGCGTGGTCGCGCGACGCCGAAGGCGTCCGATTGTTCCGCTTCGACCGCATCGTCGAAGCCGCCGTGCTCGACGAGCCTTCTGCGCCACCGGAACCCGCGGTCCAGGCGCCGCCGGACACCTCTCTGTTCGACGCCGACCCGTCGCTGCCGTCAGCGAGGCTCCGGCTGGCTCCGGAGGCCTCCTGGATGTTCGAGTACTACCCGATGCGGCTATTGCAAAAGCTGCCCGACGGCTACTGCGAGGCGGCGATGACCTACGCCTCAGAAGACTGGATGGCACGTCAGGTCCTGGGCCTGGGGTCGGCGGTGCGAGTGCTGGGACCGGATTCGCTGGCCAAGCGGGTCGCCACCGATGCCGCGGCGGCGCTCGAGGCCTACCAGGCCGCGGCGCGGTCCGGCTGATCGAACCGCGGCTGCGGTAGCATCGTGGAGACATCTGGAGGTAAACAAAAGTGAATGCTCTGACTCCGGGTCACCTGGCTATCATCGCGGTCCTGGTGATTGTTTTGTTCGGCGCCAAGAGGCTTCCCGACGCCGCACGCTCACTGGGCAAGTCGTTGCGGATCTTCAAGTCTGAGGTCCGCGAGCTGCAAAGCGATAACAAACCCGAAGCGTCCGCCACCCAAGCCACACCGGCTCAGCCGGTGCACTCCGAGCGGGTAGAACCGCCGGCGGCTGACGGTCGTTCGGTCTAGCCTGGCTCCGCCGCCACGGCGCCCGAGCGCCAATCCACTATGCGCACCACCGGTTTATTCAGGCGGCTAGATCCCCGTACCCGTCGCAGCCGCGTCAATCCCGACGCGACCATGTCGCTCGTCGCCCACCTCACCGAGCTGCGCGCGCGGCTGCTGATCTCGCTGGCGGCGGTCGCGCTTACCACCGCCGTGGGCTTCGTCTGGTATTCGCAGTCGCTGTTCGGACTCGAGAGCCTGGGCGAGTGGCTGCGCCATCCCTACTGCGCGCTGCCGCCGTCCGCACGGGCCGACATCGCCAACGGTCAGTGCCGTTTGTTGGCAACCGCGCCGTTCGACCAGTTCATGCTGCGGCTCAAAGTCGCGTTGACGGCCGGTGTGGTGCTGGCCTGCCCGATGTGGCTGTACCAGCTCTGGGCGTTCATCACGCCGGGGTTGTACAAGAAGGAAAAGCGTTTCGCGGTCGCGTTCGTGGTGCCTGCGGCGGTGCTGTTCGTCACCGGGGCGGTGCTGGCCTATCTCGTGCTGGCCAAAGCCCTGCACTTCCTGTTGACGGTCGGCAGCGACGTGCAGGTGACGGCGCTGTCCGGTGATCGGTATTTCGGTTTCCTGATCAATCTGCTGCTGGTGTTCGGGGTGAGCTTCGAATTTCCGCTGCTGGTGGTGATGCTCAACTTCGTCGGGGTGCTGACCTACGAACGACTCAAATCGTGGCGACGTGGCCTGATCTTCGCGATGTTCGTCTTCGCGGCCGTCTTTACGCCGGGGTCTGACCCGTTCTCCATGACGGCGCTGGGCCTGGCGCTGACGCTGCTGCTCGAACTGGCCATCCAGATCGCCCGCGTGCACGACAAGCGCAAAGCCCGACGCGAAGCGCTCCTCGCCGCTGCAGCTCCAGCCGATGACGAAGCCTCCGTCATCGAGCCGCCGTCTATGGTCGAGCGGCCGTCCGCGGTCACCGCGCCGTCGAGCATGGCGGGACCTCATGACGACATCACCTGAGCCCGGCGGCGAATTAGCCCGATTCACAGCGGAATTGGCGTTCGAACTCGACCCCTTTCAGCGCCGGGCTTGCGCCGCACTGGAAGGCGGCCACGGTGTCCTGGTGTGTGCCCCGACCGGCGCCGGCAAAACGATCGTCGGTGAATTCGCGGTGCATCTGGCGCTCGCGTCGGGCGGAAAATGCTTCTACACCACTCCGATCAAGGCGCTGAGCAACCAGAAGCACAACGATTTCGTCGCTCGCTACGGCAAAGAGCGGATCGGGCTGCTCACCGGCGACCTGTCGGTGAACGCCGACGCCCCCGTGGTGGTGATGACCACCGAAGTGCTTCGCAACATGCTCTATGCGGATTCGCCTGCGCTGCGCGGACTTTCGTATGTCGTGATGGACGAGGTGCACTTCCTGGCCGATCGGATGCGCGGCGCGGTGTGGGAGGAGGTCATCCTGCACCTGCCCGACGACGTCCGACTGGTCAGCCTGTCGGCGACGGTGAGCAACGCCGAGGAGTTCGGCGGCTGGATTCAGACCGTGCGCGGCGACACCACGGTGGTGGTCGACGACCGCATGCCGCCGGTCCCCCGGTTCGTGGGCCTCGTAGTCGAAAAGGTCGAAAAGACGCTTGCCGACC